>CAVVWH010000039.1:0-83330 GCA_963751845.1 uncultured Bacillaceae bacterium | reverse complement strand
TTAGTAGCAGTCGCTGTATATGAGAAAATCTGTCGTATTACTTTTTGCATTAGCTTTGATTTTAGTAGGATGTAGTAAGGAAGAAACAGAGGATCAGCTTCCCAAAATGTTAAATGTTGAGCTGCAAATAGAGCCTAAAGCAGCGGAAGTAAATCAATTCGTTACCTTTCAGGCTAAAATTACTTATGGAGATGAAGTAGTAACTGATGCTGATGATGTAAGCTTTGAAATATGGCGTGAAGGTCAGCAGGTAACAGAAACATTTGAAGTAGCACATAGTAAAGACGGTATCTATCAATATGAAAAAAAATTCGCTGACGAAGGAACCTACTATGTTTATGCTCATGTAACAGCGAGAAGTATGCATACAATGCCAAAAGAAAAATTTGAGATTAGTACTCCGACTTCTATTGATAAATAGTAAACTTTTTTGTAATTTTGTAATATAAAAGTAAAGAATGTTACAAGAAATAGAGGCAATTGAGTAATGTCAACAAACAATTTTAAGAAATTACTGGGAATCGATGAGGGGAGTTTCCATTGACATCCTGAATGTCATCGATTTTCATAGATTTATAACCGAAGCGAAAAGGTAGAAATAGCAACCGGTATGGGTACTTTAATAAATATTTTTTTCTTTTTATTTTTCCTTTTGAATTCTGTTTTTTCTTTTTGGTAATTGCTGGCTCAATTTTTACAAAAATGCCATGATATGATTAATCCAGAAAGAAAACAACATAATTCTTAGGAGGAATAACATCATGAATAAGAAATTTATCCTTTCAACAGTAACAGCTGCAGCGATTATCTTTTCTGGAGCAGCATTTAATAAAGCTGAAGCAGCACAACTACCTACTAATCAAGTAACTTATCAGGTTGCTACTCAAGCAGATGCTCAAAAATTTGTACAACAATATCTTGCAAATTATAATATTCAATTACCAGCTCAATTGAATCAATTATTAACAAAACAACAAGTATATCAATGGAATGTTATGTATGCACCAGTACAACAAAAAGTTCAAACACAAAAGCCAGTTCAACAACCAGTACAGAAACCAGTTCAACAACCAGCTAAGGAAAAAGTAACGACACAAAAGCCTACTACTCAACCAACTCAATCAAATAATACGACTACAAACAAGCCGGCAACATCACAACCAACCCAAACTAGCTCATCAGTAAGTGCTTATGAAAAGAAAGTAGTAGAGTTGACAAATGCTGAGCGTGCAAAACAAGGTTTAGCACCATTAACTTTAGATACAGCATTAAGTAAAGTAGCTCGTGCTAAATCACAAGATATGAAAGATAACAATTATTTTGATCATAACAGCCCAACTTATGGTTCACCATTTGATATGATGAAGTCATTTGGTATTAGCTATACATCTGCAGGTGAAAACATCGCTATGGGACAAAAAACACCTGAAGAAGTAGTACAAGCATGGATGGATAGCCCAGGACATCGTGAAAATATTATGAATGCAAGCTTTACTCATATTGGTGTAGGTTATGTTGCTTCAGGAAATTACTGGACTCAACAGTTTATTGGAAAATAAGATTACGAAGCTTACTAGATTTCTTGAATAAGATGGAAGGACCCCTAATCGCTTTGATGATTAGGGGTCTTTTAATTCTAAAATATCTATTTCTGAATAAGCAATTTTGTAATATAAAAGTAATGTATGTTACAAGATTTAGAGGTATTGGAGTTTTGTCAATTATTAATTCCAGGTATTTTATGGATATGGATGTTGGGAGTTTCCATTGACACATTGAATTTCGATTTTTCCGAAAACGTTGAAATTCTAACTTATACTTGTACTCTCTGAAGAATCGATTGTTTTTAATTTCCCCTATTCATTCAGTTTTTATTTTTGGGAATTAATGGACCAATTGTTACAAAAAAGCCGTGTTATGATGATTCCAGAAAGACAACAACAGAATTTTTAGGAGGAATAACATTATGAATAAGAAATTTTTATTTTCTACAGTAACGGCTGCGGCTATTATGTTTTCAGGAGCAGCTTTCAATAAAGCTGATGCAGCAAGTGTACAATGTGCTCCTACTAATCAAGTAACTTATAAAGTAGCAACTCAAGCAGATGCACAAAAATTAATGCAACAATATCTTGCTAAATACAATGTTCAATTACAAACTCAAAATAAGCAAATTTCTAGTAAACAACAAGTATATAAATGGAATGTTGTGAATGCACCAAAACAACAAAAAGTGCAAACACAAAAACCAGTTCAACCACCAGCAGAGACAAATGTATCAACACAAAAGCCTACTCAATCAAACACTACGACTACAAACAAACCTGCAGCATCACAACCAACCCAAACTAGCTCATCAGTAAGTGCTTATGAAAAGAAAGTAGTAGAGTTGACAAATGCTGAACGTGCAAAACAAGGTTTAGCTCCATTAACTTTAGATACAGCATTAAGTAAAGTAGCTCGTGCTAAATCACAAGATATGAAAGATAACAATTATTTTGATCATAACAGCCCAACTTATGGTTCACCATTTGATATGATGAAGTCATTTGGTATTAGCTATACATCTGCAGGTGAAAACATTGCTATGGGACAAAAAACACCTGAAGAAGTAGTACAAGCATGGATGGATAGCCCAGGACATCGTGAAAATATTATGAATGCAAGCTTTACTCATATTGGTGTAGGTTATGTTGCTTCAGGAAATTACTGGACTCAACAGTTTATTGGAAAATAAGATTGCTAATTTACTAGATATCTAGAATAAGATAGAAGGAACCCCTAATCAATTAATTAGGGGTTTTTTATAATTCTGATATATCTATTTCTGAATAAGGAATGTCGACTTGTTTTTGAAGACGAATTTCTAAAATATCGTCTTTATATTGGACGGTAGTTCCTTTTTTTCTGACTAGTGCGGGCAGAGATATGATATGCTGATCATCGTCGTTTGGTACACCATGAATCATCGATTGATTGGAAGTATGAAAGATTTTCATATTTTTTAGCCAGTCTTCGTCATCAATTGGAATGCGGATATAAATAAACGAATGTGTTTCAAATACGTTTGCATTTAGTGGATATTGCACTGAATTTTGATACTTTTGATTGGATGTTCCTTGATTCATTGTAGATTCCTGTGTTTTTTCCGGCATAACTTCTGAAAAAACTTGATCGATAAAGGACTGAACATCGTTATTTTGAAAGTTTTTTAAGAAGTTATTTTGATTTTTATTGGCTGAGAAAAGAGTATTCCAAGGAAACATGATGAATCCCTCACTTTGAATATATACTTTATATTAATTAATCTATGCTTTCTTTGGGCCGTTCGTTCATATGGTCTTGCTCTTTTCTTAATGAATACTTCTTTTGTATATTTCTAAGCCTCATGGCGAGTCCTATTGCTCCGAGTGCTAAGCCAGAAATTAAACCGATCCAATAACCCTCAGGTCCCATATGAGCAAAGTTTGCCAGGATATAGCCAATCGGTAACCCAAGTACCCAATAGGACACTAGTGACATATAAAAAGCAATAGTTACGTCCTTATACCCTCTAAGAATCCCTTGAATGGGTGCCTGAATCGCGTCAGATATTTGGAAAAAAATAGCATATAATAAGAAATGCATGGTCAGTGAAATAACTTGTTGATCCTGAGAATAAATAGATGCTACCGGCTCCCGAAAAAGGAATATCACAGTGGCGGAAATAAAAGCCATTGTTAAGGATAAAGTAATTCCCATGAAACTATAATCACGAGCATCTTTATACCGTTTTGCGCCAATCTCAAAGCCTACAACTATGGTTAATGCCATTGAAATACTGAGTGGTATCATATATAAAAGTGTAGCGAAATTCATTGCAATTTGATGGGAAGCAATCGTAATCGTATCATACACACTCATTAATAAGGTAACAGCAGAAAAAATACTCGTTTCAAAGAATAAAGATAGACCGATTGGAAGGCCTATCTTTAAAAGAGAGCCCCATTCATTCCAAGATATTCGATAAAACTTTCGGAAAATACCAAATACTGAAAAAGGATGAAGGTTTAGTACAACAAGAATGGAAATAAGCGCCATAAACCAGTATGTTATGGCGGTTGCATATCCTGAACCAACACCACCTAACTCAGGAAAACCAAACTTTCCATAGATCAACAAATAATTCAAACAGATATTAATAGGTAATGCAACAAGGGTAATGACCATTGTTACTCTTGTTTTACCTAAAGCATCAATGAACGCGCGTAAGGCATTGTAGATAAAAATAGGGAAGACTCCTATTGAGAGGGCAACCAGATAATCATGTGCAATTTGCCTTACAGCAGGTTCTAAATTCATGAATTGTAAAATAGGTTGAAGTGCAAACGCTCCAATCAATAATACCAAGCATGCTATCGCAACCGCTAAATACAATGCTTGAATGACTGAGAAGGGAACTGTTTTTGTTTGTTTAGAACCTATCAATTGTGAAACGATTGGAGTTAAGGAAATAAAAATACCACTTAAGCCAGTATATACAGGTACCCATAAAGAGCTTCCGATCGATACACCCGCAACACTGACTGTATCATATTGGCCTGACATCATAATGTCAAAAAACGACATGGCATATACGCTTATTTGCGTAATTAAAATGGGAATTAAGATAGAAATCAATTGTGTAAACTTTGTTGATTTAGTATTTGTATGAATCATATTTGACCCTCTAATTATTATTTTGCAACAATGGAAAAAGTATATCACACGTTTGAGAACAAATAGAAAGAAATTCTTATATAAAAAGGTTGCGAAGGGTTTAGATATGGTATTATGGAAATTAATTGATTGCTGGAAGGTGAAAAAATGAAAAAAAAAATTGTATTTACTGGCGGAGGCTCTGCTGGTCACGTTTCCGTTAATACGGCTATTATCCCCGAATTTATTAAAAATAATTGGGATGTTACCTATATTGGTTCTGAAAAAGGAATCGAGAAAACAATAATCGAAAAAGAATTCCCGAATATTTCCTATAAAACTGTTTCCGTTGGGAAATTACGTAGATACATATCAATGGAAAATATAAAAGATCCTTTTCGTGTAATAAAAGGAATTTTTGATGCCCGTAGAATTTTAAAACAAACACGACCAGATTTTATCTTTTCTAAAGGTGGATTTGTATCAGTACCAGTTGTGCTAGCAGGCAAAATGTTAAAGATTCCGATTTTTATTCATGAATCAGACTATACCCCAGGTCTTGCAAATAAAATTGCGATGCCATTTGCATCCAAAATCTTTACAACATTTGAAGAATCAAATGCCGGTCTGCCAAAAGAAAAAGCGCTGTATATTGGAGCTGTTTTAAGAGAAGGAATTTTTAGCGGTGATGCCTCTAAGGGAAAGGCCTTTTGCGGCTTTGACAATAGCAAGCCTGTTTTACTTGTAATGGGTGGAAGTCTTGGAGCTGTGCACATCAATCGAGTAATTACCGAAAATCTTAAATTACTGCTTAAGTCATATCAAATTATTCATATATGTGGAAAAGGTAATGTGGATGAATCGTTAAAGCAAAAAGGATATGCGCCTTTTGAATATGTATATGGGGAGCTTTTTGATTTGTTAGCAGCGGCCGATGTTGTCGTTTCACGAGCTGGTTCTAATTCCATATTTGAGTTTCTAGGTCTACAAAAACCAATGTTACTCATCCCATTAAGTGCAAAAGCCTCCCGAGGTGATCAAATTCTTAATGCATCAAGTTTTGAAAAAAAAGGATATTGTAAAGTGATTGAAGACGAACATTTGACTTACGAACATTTTAACGTCACTGTTCAGCATTTACTGTCTCATGCTGAACAGTATAAATCGAAGATGAAGCAGGAGAGACCATTTAAAACAGCATCAGAAATGTATCAATTATTAACAGATTTAATGAAAGCATAGTTAAAAGGTTCGAATCAGCGGATTCGAACCTTTTTTCGCTTTTACTATTTAAATAATCCTTTTACTAATGTAAAAGGAAAATATATGGTTAAGCTTCCATTAGATGCTGATCATCCTCATCATTCTGTCTAAGAATATGCAGAGTGTACAAGTCTTTGGGTATTTCAAAAAGGTCAAATATTTCTTCACCTTGGTTTAATTGTTCATATAGGTTTCTGCGCGTATCGTTCGCCATTACTGCGTATGGTAGTTTTTCTGCTGCTTTAAGGGATCGAATGTTTTTTTTACGAATTCTCATAAATATAGTTTCAATTCCAAGTTCAAAAAAGATTTCTTTAAAGAAAGTTTCTTTAGCTAATACATTATAACCTTTGCCGTGATAGGGTTTACCTAACCAGGTACCAAGAAATCCTGCTCCATTTTCAATATCGTATAAAGAAATGCAGCCAACAGGATTATCCCATTCATCATAAATGGTTCTAGAAATTAATTCACCAGTTTCTTCAGCTTCAATCATCTGCTTCGTAATAAAAACATACTCTTCATACGAGTCTACTTTATGGCGTACGTATGGGAAGACATCTGGGTGTGTCATTAATTCGTAAAGAGCAGAACAATCAACAAAATCTCTTTTCTTTAACAATTCGGTCCCTCCGTTCTGAGGGCAGTTCTATAGCTTAAGCTGCCCACCCTCGAAATTTTTTAAGTCGTTCATCAAAAAATTTCGGGGTGGGAATCGAACCCACTAGGACCGGAAACCGGTGGCGCACCATTTGCCTTCCCTATTTTTATTGTCGTCGATATAATATGAAAAGAATCCTTACAATGTTATCATACAAAAAACTTGCTTTTTTGGAAATAGGAAATTTGCCCATTTTTATGTCCATTTCTTAACAAGAAAAACTGAATGCAATTTTTATGCCATCTAAAAGTAATATTACCCAATTACTATATCATTTTGTAAGTAAATATGATGTAAAGTTTTCGGGGAAAAATTGTAAAAATATGAATTGTTCAGGATTAAATCACTTTATCCCGCTTTAACAAGCAGTAAGACCCCCACTGATGGAAGTTTCACTTTATCTGAAACTAATTTAGGATTATTTCGTAAAGTAATATATACACAAGAAAGGAGCATCCATTTATGCCAACAAAAGATGAGAAATTATTTGCTGTTCTTCTTTATGTTCTTAGTTTTCCTACGCCTCTTTTAGGTCCACTCGTTATTTGGCTTCTAAAAAAGGATTCACAGTTTATTGATTATCATGGACGAGAATATTTTAATTTTTTAATTTCCTACACCATTTATGGACTCATTGCAGGTCTTCTTGTGATTGTTGGAGTTGGCTTGCTAATACTTCCTGTTTTAGGGGTGGCTGCTGTAGTTTTTACCATTATTGCTGCTGTACGAGCATATGAAGGAATAGAATATCGAATCCCATTTATTTTTAGAATTTTATAGAGTATTGTGGGGAATCCGGTTAACTTTGGGTTCCTTTTTTTAGGCTGTATAATTCGACGCTATTGATTTTGGGCTCATCAGCAACATAGCTGTTTAACAAAGTCTTTGTATGGAAAAGGAATTATACAAACTGATAGCGAAATAGATTTAGTAACATCAATTTCATTCAAGGAGTATATGATGAATATCCGTGAATATTACATAAAGACTGCTAAATCATGCTACTATGTAGCCTGGATTACACTAGGAATGGCTATTGTTTTCTTTATTTGTCACATCCTAAAATTATTTCCCAAAGATTTATTGACTCTGGTGATCCCTCTCATTATATTAAGTGTCGCTCATTTCATTTCCTTTCGGGTTTATCAAAGCCGGGTCGATCGATTAGGAAATGAGCCGTTTGTCATAAGTAATGAGTTCTTACAGACGGATCATATTTTATTTGCCTTCATGCCAGCCCCAACATTAAGACTACTTTTATTTGATCATAAAGGATTACTTCTTGGAGAGATTCGTGATCAAAATATGCGTTGGTTTATGTGGATGATTCCTAACTTTTTATCGCTTCTGTTACCTAAAAAGTATGTTTTAATGAATAATAAGGAAGATATTGTAGCGATCTATCATCTTAAGGGAGGACTAACCAATTCAATGACTATTTATAATGCTAATAATCAAATCATTGGCTACTATAAAGAAAATTGGAAAGATTCTTTGTTTAGGGTGAAAGGAATGATTTATAAATCTGATTGGTTTGAATGGATATCAGTTTCATCCACTGTTAACCTCTATTCTTTGCATCTTCAGACTGTGGACGAGAAAAAGGTGGCGTCTTTTCAGGAAGGGTGGATGCCTGTAGAATGGGGAAAACGTTTTGAATTAAATACACCAATTATCACATTTTCCTCAAGTGTCGAGGAAAGTGAAAGAATAATTATACTTGGCTTTTTTTCATCTGTTTTACATCACCGTGATCATTGAGTAACTGTTTTAAATAGAAGTTTGGTATAAAAAGATAATTTTTGCTATAATGATACAGAAATACATAGGAATCAGGTGAAGATAATGAGTTTATTAACAGACATTCTCGATTTTAACGAACAATTTGTAAAAAATAAAGAGTATGAAAAATATAGAACGGATAAATTTCCTCAAAAGAAAATGATTATTATAAGTTGTATGGATACACGTCTTGTAGAACTACTTCCAAAATCAATGAATATACGTAATGGTGATACGAAAAATCTAAAAACAGCAGGGGCGATTGTTTCTCACCCATTCGGAAGTGTGATGCGTAGTATTGTCGTGGCTGTTTATCAATTAAAGGCTGATGAGATTTTTGTTATTCCTCATCATGATTGTGGAATGTCAGCCGTAAATCCAGATGAAGTCATTGCTCAAATGATTGAACGGGATATTCCAAAAGAAACGATTTCTATCATTGAAAATTCAGGGATTGATTTTCAAAAATGGTTACATGGCTTTGATGATGTTTATGATAGTTTAAAACATAGTGTAAACACGATTAAAAACCATCCCCTGATTCCTAAAACTGTTCCAGTTCATGGGCTAATCATTGCACCTGACACTGGTAAATTAGAAGTCGTCATTGATGGATACCAACAATTAGCAGAGACGAAGTAAAATTTGTTTAGATAGGATGAGACAAAGATGATCATTGACTTATTAAAAACTCATGGATCAGGAAATGATTTTTTTATCATTGACGAATTAACAACTGACCTTACATTTACAGAGGATGAACGTCGTGATCTAGCTATCGCTTTATGTAATCGTAATAGTGGGCTAGGTGCGGATGGAATTCTATTTGTCCTAAAAAGTAACCATGAAGATGCGGATGCCAGAATGCGTGTTATTAACGCTGATGGTTCTGAAGCGTCAATGTGTGGAAATGGGCTACGTTGTGTTGCTCGTTATGCAATTGACGCACTTGGCAAAGAGAACATGGTTGTAGAAACAATGAAAGTCGATCTACAAGTCGAAAAAACGGAAGATATTTACAATGAAATTCCTACCTTTAAAGTAGAAATTTCACCCGTAAGCTTTAAAGTAAAAGACTTACCTCTTGTGATTGATCAAGAGGAATTGCATAATGAACGATTACCAGAATTAGATGATACACTTCTTTTTTCAGCGTTAGCTGTACCGAACCCGCATTTAATTACAATGACAGAAACAGAAGTGATTCAGTCTAATTTACAAGAAGAATTAGCGACAAGAGTAAATGGACCTAATGAACTCTTTCCTGATGGTGTGAATGTAAGTTTCGTGAAACAGTTAGAACCGGGAAGTATCTATGTACGTACATTCGAACGCGGTGTAGGCTTTACTAATGCTTGTGGAACAGCGATGTCAGCCTCAAGCTTGGTTACTTATTTAAATGGTTTAAATGATCTAGAAACAGAAATTTCTGTTTATAATAACGGTGGAAAAGTAAAGTGTGTCGTGCACCATAATCAAGAAACAAATCAATATTCTATTGATTTAATTGGTAATGCAACGAATGAATACAAAGCTCAGATCGAAGTAGACCTTCAGCAACCTGAGCAGTTTAGATTACTTTCAAAAGAAATTTATGATCAAGAAATCGAACAATATAGCAAGTTACAAGCTGAAGTACAAAACTATTTAAAAACGGTTTTATAAAACAATTGCTAAGGGGCGCGAAACTCAAAATAAATAGCCTCCTGTATTTTGAAACGAATCAGCTTGTAGAGATAACTTCTCTACAAGCATAAAAGAGAAGGAATCATAGCGGGGATGAGCGATTTTTGCTCATCCCTTTTTTCATAAGTGAATGAATGGTTTGTCAATTCCTCACAAAATCATTTTTGTGGATTATGGCTAAAATGTGAAAGATAGGCGTATATATGTATCATAATAGATAGAAATGGGTGAATGCCTCATGCATTTTTTTTCAAACTTAGATCGTCTATCAAGAATAACTCGTTTGCAACATTCACTTTTTGATTTACTTATAATTGGTGGCGGAATTACGGGTGTTGGAATCGCGCTGGATGCTGCAACTAGAGGACTAAAAACTGTACTCGTTGATATGCAGGATTTTTCAGCAGGCACGTCCAGTCGATCGACTAAGCTGATTCATGGTGGGTTACGGTATTTAAAGCAATTTGAAGTACGAATGGTCAGAGAAGTAGGTCGCGAACGAGCAATAGTATATGAAAATGGGATGCATGTTACAACACCTGAAAGGATGTTATTACCCATTTATAAAGGAGGACAGCTTGGGAGAGTGTCTACATCCTTCGGGTTACGATTATATGATGTATTAGCGGGTGTTCCTAACAAAGAAAGTAGAAGAATGCTTTCTGTACAAGAAACATTAGAAAAGGAACCGTTATTAAGAAAAGAAGGATTATTAGGCAGCGGTTATTATGTAGAATATCGTACGGATGATGCAAGACTCACGATTGAGGTTGCTAAAAAAGCGATAGAGCATGGCGCAGAATTAATGAATTACTTGAAGGTCACAAAATTTACGTACCATGAAAATCAATTGAATGGTGTAATAGTGGAAGATCAATTAACTGGAAAATCATTCCCCATACAAGCTAAGAAAACGGTAAATGCAACAGGTCCTTGGGTGGATGAACTGCGAGAACTTGATCACTCTAAAACTGGACCGACGTTAAAACAAACAAAAGGTGTTCACATAGTAATCGATCGTAAACGATTTCCCATTCAGCAAGCAATATACTTTGATGCATCGGATGGAAGAATGTTATTTGCCATCCCTCGTGGAGAAAAATCATACATTGGAACGACTGATACATTTTATCAAGGGGATCTACAATCTCCCAAAATAAGCAAAGAAGACTACATGTATTTACTACAGGAAGTTAATCAACAGTTCCAAATACATGTAGAAGAAAAAGATATCGAATCATGTTGGGCGGGAATTCGTCCGCTTATCACTAGTGAAGGAAGAAATCCTTCTGAAATTTCACGGAAGGATGAGATTTGGCATTCGGCATCGGGAATGCTATCGATTGCCGGTGGAAAATTAACGGGATATCGTAAAATGGCAGAACGTGTGGTTGATGAAATTTGTGACTTTTATAAACGTGAATTTAGTATATTATATCGCCCGTGTCAAACAGAAAAATTACCTATTTCAGGTGGAGAATTTAAAGATACCACAGAGTATGAATCCAAATTGCAGGCGTTTATAAAACAAGGAATCGAGATGGGTCTTCATGAAAGTATAGCTAGAAAGATTGCTAGTACATATGGCACAAATACCGTGAAGCTTTTTTCAATAATCTTAGAAAAACAACAGCAAAAAGTAGAGTATAGTTTACCTGTTCACTTGGCGGCTATGCTACAATATGCAATTGAAGATGAACAAATTGTTTCACCTGTAGACTTTTTAGTACGTCGTACAGGCATGGTGTTATTTGATATAGAGGAAGCCCAAAAATGGAGGATCCCTATTATGAATTATATGCAAGATACTTTTTTATGGAGCTCATCAGAGCGGAATCAATTTGAGCATGATTTAGATAGTGAAATCAATATTACGATAGTGAATAAGTAGTAATTATAGATGGAATAAGCAAAAATTGATACGAAAGTATTGAATTTCATGACTATATAATGTAAATTAAGAATAATTATATTTGAAAAGTTAAAAAACTTAATATAAATCAATCTTATCGTGAGAGGTGGAGGGACTGGCCCTATGAATCCTCAGCAACCAGCTGTAAGCTAAGGTGCTAATTCCAGCAAGCGACTGCTTGATAGATGAGAAGAAAGTTGTTAAACCTTCTTCTTTGAAGGTTTTTTCTTTTTATACTAATATCAAGTGGTTGAACATATAAGGGGAACTTTAACTTACACCATTATGTTGGTAAGTTGTGGTTTTCTAATAATGAGTCGAAAACGGAATGGTTTTTGAGAGAGGGTGCACAAATGGATTTTCGCAGAGAACTGAAAGAAAGAATATTAATTGGTGATGGAGCAATGGGGACGCTTTTGTATTCCCGTGGCATTGATAATTGTTATGAAGAATTAAACTGTACTGAACCCGACCAAATAGAGGCCATTCATCGTGCTTATTTGGAGGCGGGCGCTGATATATTACAATCTAATACGTATGGAGCTAATTTTCATAAATTAAAGCGTTATGGTTTAGAAGATGAAGTAAGTCAAATTAATCGTCAAGGGATAGCGATTGCTAAAAAAGTGGCAAAGGACAAAGCGTTTGTATTTGGAACGATTGGTTCAACAAGGAATATTCGAAAATCAGATATAAGCCTTGAAGACATTAAACGTAGTTTTCGAGAACAATTATATAGTCTGCTAATTGAGAATCCTGATGGACTATTATTCGAGACTTATTATGATTTAGAAGAACTTGAAACGGTACTACAGATTGCCCGGCATGAGACAAATATTCCAATTATCACAAACGTGACGCTACATGAATTAGGTAACTTACAAAATGGTGTGCAGTTAAATGAAGCATTTCAGCGATTAGAACAATTGGGTGCTGATGTGGTTGGTTTAAATTGTCGTTTAGGCCCACACCATATGATTCGCGCATTTGAATCGATTCCTATTCCAGAACATGCAGCATTGTCCGCATATCCTAATGCTAGTTTACCTGATTATGTTGATGGTAGACTTGTATATGAAACAAATCCTGAATACTTTGGTTCCAGTGCCATTAAATTACGTGAACAAGGTATTTCAGTTATCGGCGGTTGCTGTGGGACAACTCCACTGCATATTAAAGCGATGAAAGATGCTGTTGGTCATATGAAACCAATTGTAGAGAAGAGAATGCAGCAAGCACAAGTAGAAAGAATAGAAATACATGAACAACATGATAGTCAGAATGCTTTCTATAAAAAGGCTCAGGAAGAAAGAACGATATTAGTTGAGCTCGATCCACCAAAAAAGTTGGGGATTGAAGCTTTCATGCATGGAGCATCTGCTTTAAAACAGGCGGGTGTAGATACGATTACGTTAGCTGATAATTCACTTGCCTCTCCAAGAATTTCTAATGAAGCTATGGGAATGCTGTTGAAATCACAGCTCGAATTGAACCCGCTCATTCATATTACTTGTCGAGACCGAAATTTAATTGGACTTCAGTCTCACTTAATGGGCCTACAAACAATTGGTTTAGATGAAGTATTAGTGGTAACCGGAGATCCGTCAAAAATTGGAGATTTCCCAGGCGCTACTTCTGTATATGATTTGTCTTCCTTTGATTTAATAAGTCTTATACAACAATTTAATGAAGGAATTTCATATACTGGGCAAAGCCTGGGGCAAAAAACGAATTTCAAAATTGCAGCTGCATTTAATCCAAATGTGAAATATTTAGATAAAGCTGTAAACCGATTGGAAAAGAAAATTGAATGTGGTGCACATTCGTTCTTAACACAGCCTGTTTATTCAACTTCCCAAATTGAAGAGGTGTATGAAGCAACGAAGCATTTGGATGCGCCTGTTTTTATAGGAATTATGCCGTTGACCAGCACTAAAAATGCAGAGTTTATCCACAATGAGGTCCCAGGTATTAAACTTCCTGAACATGTTAGACGAGTGATGGCAGCAGCGGGAAGTGATCCTGTTCAAGCACAAAAAGAAGGGATAGCGATTGCTCGGGAACTCGTCGATGCCGCAATGGATAAATTCAAAGGGATTTATTTAATTACGCCATTTCTTCGTTACGAAATGACGGCTGAATTAACCCGTTATATTAGAACAATCGATCAATCAAAAACAGCTGAGGTGGTAACATATGAATAAGAAATTAATTAAAGAACAAATACAATCAAAAATTCTACTACTAGACGGTGCTATGGGAACGATGCTTCAAGCAGAAAACCTATCAGCAGCAGATTTTGGTGGGGAAGAATATGAAGGATGTAATGAATATTTAACCATTACAAGACCAGATGTCATTCAAAAGGTTCATGAAAAATATTTAGAAGCAGGTGCAGATATCATTGAAACGAATACATTTGGAGCAACTAGTATTGTTTTAGATGAATATCAACTTAGCACACTAGCTTACAAATTGAATAAAGAAGCAGCACAGATAGCCGTAAAGGTATGTGAGCAATATTCAACAGCTGAGTGGCCTCGTTATGTTGCAGGTTCCATGGGACCAACGACGAAAACATTATCGGTTACCGGTGGAACAACATTTGATGCGTTAAGAGATTCTTATGAAGAGCAGGCACTTGGCTTAATAGATGGCGGAGTAGATTTGCTTTTGGTGGAAACCTGTCAAGATATGTTAAATGTGAAATCTGCATTTCTCGGAATTAAAGGTGCATTTCAAAAAAGCGGTAAAGAGCTACCAATCATTATTTCCGGTACGATTGAGCCGATGGGGACAACTTTAGCTGGTCAATCTATAGAAGCATTTTATCTTTCTTGTGAACATATGAAGCCACTTGCTGTAGGTTTAAACTGTGCAACAGGACCTGAATTTATGATTGATCATATCCGTACTTTAGCTGATTTGTCTAATAGTGCAGTTAGCTGTTATCCAAATGCTGGTCTTCCTGATGAAGAAGGTCATTATCATGAATCACCAACTTCTTTAGCACAAAAAATGAAACAATTTGCCGAAAAAGGTTGGGTAAATATTATAGGTGGTTGTTGTGGGACGACTCCTGCACATATTGCAGAATTATCTAAAGTCCTTCAGGAAATTGAACCAAGACATATACCAGAAAAACCGCATAGCCATGCAGTTTCTGGTATTGAGCCTTTGATATATGATGATTCAATGCGACCATTGTTTGTTGGAGAACGAACAAATGTTATTGGATCACGTAAATTTAAAGAATTAATTCGCGATAAAAAATTCGAACAAGCTTCTGAAATAGCTCGTGCACAAGTGAAAAAAGGTGCGCATGTTATTGATATTTGTCTTGCGGATCCCGATGATGATGAACTTGGAAATATGAAGGAATTTGTGGAAGAAGTAGTGAAAAAAGTAAAAGTACCACTTGTCATCGATACAACAGATGAACTTGTCCTTGAGCAAGCATTAAAGATCTCACAAGGAAAAGCGATTATTAATTCCATCAATTTAGAGGACGGCGAAGAACGTTTTGAAAAAATTGTACCGTTAATCCATAAATATGGGGCGGCTGTGGTAGTTGGGACGATAGATGAAGAGGGGATGGCCGTTGATGCCGAACGTAAGCTAGAAATTGCTACTCGTTCTGTTGATTTATTAGTTAATAAATATGGTCTAAACCCTAGAGATTTAATTTTTGATCCACTTGTATTCCCAGTTGGAACGGGAGATGAGCAATATATAGGATCAGCTTTGGAAACGGTAAAAGGAATTCAAGCTATTAAAGAAACGTTCCCAGAATGTTTAACGATTCTGGGCGTATCAAACGTTTCATTTGGATTACCTCCTCGCGGACGTGAAATTTTAAATGCAGTGTATTTGTATCATTGTACAAAAGCTGGCCTAGACTATGCGATTGTCAACACAGAAAAGTTAGAGCGATTTGCTTCTATTCCAGAAGAAGAAGTGAAGATGGCAGAAGCCCTTCTTTTTGAAACTTCGCAGGATACATTAGCGAAATTCACTGAATTTTATAGAGGGAAAAAGGCAGAGAAAAAGGAAAATGCAGCTCAGCTTCCATTGGATGAGCGATTAGCTAATTATATTTTAGAGGGTACGAAAGAAGGCTTAATAGAAGATCTTAATCAAGCCATTTCACGTGGCGATGCACCTCTGGATATTATTAATGGTCCACTTATGAATGGAATGGGAGAAGTGGGACGTCTTTTTAATGATAATCAGTTAATCGTAGCTGAAGTTTTACAGAGTGCTGAAGCAATGAAAGCAGCCGTGGCACATCTTGAGCCACTAATGGAAAATTCAGAGGACAGAGCGAAAAGAGGAAAAATGATCCTGGCTACAGTAAAAGGTGATGTTCATGATATTGGTAAAAATCTGGTAGATATTATTCTGTCTAACAATGGATATGAGGTCATCGATTTAGGGATTAAGGTGGGACCACAACAAATCATTGAGGAAGTACGTAAACATAAACCAACGGTGATTGGGTTATCAGGTTTACTTGTTAAATCCGCGCAACAAATGGTTCTTACAGCACAAGATTTAAAGCAAGCTGGAATCGATACACCGATTTTAGTGGGTGGTGCTGCTTTGTCACGTAAGTTTACAGATTTTAAAATTTCTCCTGAATATGACGGACCTGTTTTATATTCCAAAGATGCTATGGATGGACTGGCTGTTGCTAATGCTTTACATTCAAATAAAAAAGATGATTTTCTTGCGGAAAATCAACAAAGACGAGAAAAGGCTATTGCCAATGCTGCTATTGTTGCAACGATGGAAAAGCCAGAGCGCAAACAAGCCGTAGTTCCGGCTATTGCTGACGCTCCAGTAAAAATTCCAAGAGATTTAAGTAGACATGTGCTCAAGAATTATGACTATGATACCGTTCAACCTTATATCAATCGTCAAATGCTAATTGGACATCATCTGGGTTTAAAAGGAAAAGTTGCTGAAATGATTAAAGAAGGCAATGAAAAAGCCATATCTTTAAATAATTTAGTAAACGATCTTGTTGATTTTGTTAAAAAAGATGAAGAATATGGAATTAACGCTGCTTATCAATTTTTCCCTGCACAAAGTGAGGGGAATAAAGTGTATATTTATAATCCCGATAACTATAATGAAGTATTGGAGGAGTTTGACTTTCCAAGACAAGCTGTTAGTCCGTATTTATGTTTAGCTGATTTTGTAAAACCTGTATCATCAGGTGAAATGGATTACGCTGGTTTCTTTGTTGTAACAGCTGGGAGAGGGATTCGAAAATGGGCTGATAAGTGGAAAAAAGAAGGAGATTTCTTGAAAAGCCATGCCATTCAAGCACTTGCTCTTGAAACAGCAGAAGGCTTTGCAGAAAGAATTCATCAATTGATGAGGGATTCGGTGGGCATTAGTGATCCGATAGATATGACCATGAAAGATCGATTTGCAGCTAAATATACGGGTCAGAGATTCTCATTCGGATATCCTGCTTGTCCAAATCTAGAGGATCAAGAAAAACTGTTCAGATTATTAAAACCAGAAGATATTGGGGTACATCTAACTGAGGGATGCATGATGGAACCTGAAGCATCAGTTTCAGCTATTGTATTTGCTCATCCTGAAGCACGTTATTTTAATGTTGAAAGATAGAGTGAAACTTTATCCCGCCTTAACGGGCAGTAAGACCCCCACCTCAAGAATCTGAGCAATCAAAGAAGATAGGTGGGGATCAACAGCACGTATTGTGTCCGATTGGTTCAACTAACCATCAGTAGGGGATGAAGAAAACCCCCACTGATGGAAGTTTCACTTTATAAAGCAGCGGCATGATACCGCTGCTTTATTTTTTGGCTATGGTTCAAAAAATGATTTCTTTAAGGTTTTAAAAAGATTAGAATTGTTATTAGGGGATAACGAAGATCATCATTCACGAATCGACACAAAAGATACAATTTGAGTAAAATGGAAACGTTTTAATTAAAAGGGATAAAAGATGGGGAAATTAATTTACGATCTTACAGAAAGGACATTTTGCTAGTATGCAACCTTCATTATTTGTATCTCATGGGACTCCATGGCTAACTATACAAGAGAATCGATATACTGAATTTTTAAGGGAATATATTTCTAATCACGAAAAACCAAGTGCGATTGTTATGATTTCAAGTCATTGGAGCAGTAGTGAACAAGCAGTATCAGCTATCAAGAAGCATGAAGTCAGTTATAATTTTTCTTGCTCTTCGCAAGAAGCTTATTCAATTACATATCCAGCAATCGGTGATTTTGATCTATCTGATCGAATCTTAACTTTATTATCTAAAATCGGTATTTTTGCTGAATTAGAAGAAAAGAGAGCATTAGATTACGTTAGCTGGGTACCTTTACATTTAATGTATCCAAATGCAGATATACCTATCGTTTCATTATCTATCAATCCAAACTTATCTTTTAGAAGACAATATGAAATTGGAAAATCACTCATTTCATTAAAAAAAGATAATGTACTAATAATTGGAAGCGGTGGTCTTGTTCATAATTTAGAACATATTCAATATCATATGAATATTGTCGAAGGCTGGGCCTTTCGTTTTATTGAGTGGATGGAAGAGAAAATAATGAATTGGGACTTAGAGAGTCTTTTTCAATTTCAGGAAAATGCACCCTATGCTTATGATGCTGTGCCTCATATTGAGGAAATCATTCCGTTAATTATTGCCATGGGAGCAGGAGATATAACAAAAACTCCCATCTTATTGCATAGGAGTTTTCAATTTGGAAATGTTAGTTTATCCGCTTTAGAGTTTAATTAAATACAACATAAATAGAGGAAAAATAGTAATTTTTAATAAAAAAATAAAAAACTTTTATTCTAGAAAAATTGCATAAATAAGTAAAAAGGATTGTTTAAGGCGAAATATGACGAATTAAGCAGATTTATATAATATATATGATTTTTTTCCTCAGTTTAACATTTGGAATTTTTACAAAAAACGTGTTAATATAACTACTGAAAACGTTTTATCCTTTAAAATTTACTAGAATGGCAAGCGATTTTGTACTTTAAAAAAGTCATAATTATAAAGAAATTTGGGGATGGATAAAACGGAATAAATGGAGAAATTTGGGGGTTTAAAACATGACCATCAAGGATGCTAAGGCATACGACCCATGGAAAGCTTTTTCTGGTCCAAACCTTGGGTATGTCATCGGACAGTATGATTTATATCAAACAAATCCAGAAGAAGTAGATCCAGATTTAAAAAGCTTTTTTGAAATTTCAGGTCCTCCGTCATTCGACGCGACAAGTGGGGCCGTACTTACAAATGTTACAATAAAGTCGACATCAGAAGTTCTTCCAATGGACAAAATCATGTCGGCGGTAAAATTAGCGGAAAATATTCGTGCATATGGGCATCTTGCAGCGGATATTTATCCATTAAAAGATACTCCTTTAGATACAAAATTAATCCAAATAGAAACTTACGGGCTAACAGAAGGAGATTTAAGAAAAATTCCAGCTGATTATATTTGTCCAGAATCAACTGGAACAGCAAAAGACGGATATGAAGCTATTGAATATTTGAAAAAATTGTATACAACTACTTTAGCATTTGAATTTCAACACGTAAGTGAAGTTGAAGAAAGACAATGGCTAAGAAATATGGTTGAATCACGGGAAATCTTTACAAATTTAACAAAAGAGAAAAGAACAGCAATATTAAAACGTTTAATGGAAGTTGAAGGCTTTGAAAAATTCCTTCACCGCACATTTGTAGGTCAAAAACGTTTCTCTATTGAAGGAGTAGACACGTTAGTTCCAATCTTAGATAAAATTATTGCTGAATCAGTACAAGATGGAACTACGAATGTAAATATTGCCATGGCTCACCGTGGTCGTTTAAATGTACTAGCACATGTATTAGATAAACCATATGAAATGATTTTCTCTGAATTCCAACATTCACCAAACAAAGATTTAGTTCCTTCAGAGGGATCGATTGGTGTAACCTTTGGGTGGACAGGTGACGTAAAATATCATTTAGGTTTAAATCGACAAATTACTAGAGAAAATACAAAAAAAGTAAGAATTACCCTTGCTAACAATCCAAGTCACTTAGAAGTGGTTGGACCTGTTGTCGAAGGATATTCACGTGCAGCTCAAGAAGATCGCTCACAAAAAGGTTTTCCAAAACAAGATATTTCTAAATCTCTTGCTATTTTAATTCATGGAGACGCAGCATTTCCTGGTGAAGGAATCGTTCCAGAAACATTCAACTTAAGTAGGCTTAAAGGATACCAAGTTGGTGGTGCTATTCATATTATTGCAAATAACAAAATTGGTTTTACAACCGAAAGTGAAGACTCACGTTCAACTAGATATTCAAGTGACTTGGCTAAAGGGTTTGAAGTTCCAATCGTACATGTTAATGCCGATGATCCAGAAGCTTGTTTAGCTGCTGTCTTTCTTGCAGTTCAATATCGTCAAAAATACAAAAAAGATTTCTTAATCGATTTAATTGGTTATCGTCGATTTGGACATAATGAAATGGATGAGCCACTAGTGACTCAACCACAAACATATGCAATTGTTCAAAAGCATCCAACTACAAAAGAAATTTATTCAAAACAACTTTTAGAAGCAGGAATTACTACTGAAGAAGAAGTAAATGCTTTAAATGAACAAGTAACTGCAAAACTTAAAGAAGCATATAATCATGTTTCTGGTAATAAACCAGAAGATCATTTCGAAATGGATCCACCTGAAAATATTATTTACGGGTACCCAAAAGTTCTAACTGGTGTTGAAGTAGAAGACCTTAAAGAAATTAACGAACAACTCGTTAAATGGCCAGAAGGATTTACACCTAATAAAAAATTAGGCAAGATTCTAGAACGTCGTTTAGATTCATTTGGAGAAAATGGTAAAATTGATTGGGCGCATGCTGAAACATTAGCATTTGCTACGATATTAAAAGACGGAACACCAATTCGTCTTACAGGTCAAGATTCTGAACGTGGAACATTTGCCCAAAGAAACATTGTGTTACATGATAGTGTAAATGGTAAAACCTATTCACCATTACACACAATTGAGTCAGCTAATGCTTCATTTGCCGTTCATAATAGCCCATTAACTGAAACTGCGGTTCTTGGATTTGAGTATGGCTATAATGTATTTGCACCTGAAACTTTAGTATTATGGGAAGGTCAATTCGGTGACTTTGCGAATACAGCTCAAGTAATGTTTGACCAATTCATTGCAGCTGGTCGAGCAAAATGGGGTCAAAAATCAGGACTAGTCATGTTGTTACCGCATGGAATGGAAGGTCAAGGACCAGAGCATTCAAGTGCTCGTCTAGAACGTTTCCTTCAATTAGCCGCTGAAAATAACTGGACAGTTGCCAATTTAAGTTCGGCAGCTCAATATTTCCATATTCTTAGAAGACAAGCTAAAATGTTGGAAAAAGATGAAATTCGTCCACTAGTTATTATGAGTCCAAAAAGTATGTTGCGGAATCAAGTGATGGCATCTGAGCCAGAAGAGTTTAACAATGAGAGATTCCAAACATTTATTGAAACGAAATCTTTAGGACAAAAACCAAAAGCAGTTAAGCGTATTGTTTTTGCTTCCGGTAAATTAGCGGTTGAGTTACGTGATAAAGTTTCTTCTGATACAGATAATGAATGGATTCAGATTATAAGTATCGAACAGCTTTATCCATTGCCATTCAAACGAATTCAAGAAGCATTAGAAAAATATTCAAATGTTGAAGAATTTATTTGGGCGCAAGAAGAACCTAAAAACATGGGCGCATGGAGTTATATTGAGCCAAGATTAAATGCACTTCTACCTAATGGACTTTCCGTAGCTTATGTTGGAAGAAAGAGAAGATCAAGTCCTTCTGAGGGAGATCCACTCGCACATAAACTTGAACAAAACCGTATTATGACACAAGCGATTACGCGCAATCAAGAGGGGGATAAATAAGATGGCAGAAGTTTTAGTACCTGAATTAGCAGAATCAATTACAGAAGGTTCCATTGCACAATGGTTAAAACAACCTGGAGATCGAGTAGAAAAAGGGGACTATTTACTCGAACTAGAAACAGATAAAGTAAATGTTGAAATTGTATCTGATTATGCTGGAACACTTACAGAACAATTAGCTGGTGAAGGTGATACCGTTTTAGTTGGTCAAGCCATTGCTGTTGTTGACGAAAGTGGTTCTGCTGCCGTAGCAGCTTCTCAAGCAGAAGCGGCACCTGCTATAGCAGAAGTTGAACCACCAAAAGCAGCTCCTGCACCAGTACAAGAAGCACCTAAGACTGAGGTAGCTCCATCAGGACAAAATGTCATTGCTTCACCTGCTGCTAGAAAATTAGCACGTGAAAAAGGTATTGATTTAACTGCTGTACCAGTAGTTGACCCTCTTGGACGTGTACGTGTTCAAGATGTTGAAGCTGCAGGTAAAGCACCAGTACAAGCGGCTCCAGCTCAAGCTGCTACACCTAAGAAAGCAGCTCCAGTTGAAGTAAATGACGATCGTATTGAAGTAATCAAGATGACTCGCCGTCGTCAAACGATTGCAAAACGCTTAGTTCAAGTTCAAGCAGAAGCAGCAATGCTTACAACTTTTAATGAAGTAGATTTAAGCAAAGTGATGGAGTTACGTACACGTCATAAAGATGCATTTGTTAAACAAAATGATGTAAAACTTGGCTTTATGTCATTCTTCACAAAAGCTGTTGTTGGCGCATTAAAACAATTTCCATTATTAAATGCAGAAATTAAAGAAGACCATATTTTGAAAAAGAATTTCTACGATATTGGTGTAGCCGTATCAACAGATGAAGGTCTTGTTGTACCGGTTGTTCGTGATGCCGATCGTAAAAGCTTTGCAGAAATCGAAAAAGATATTGCTGATTTAGCTGTTAAAGCACGTAATAATAAATTAAGCCTTTCAGATTTGTCTGGTGGTACATTCACCATTACAAATGGTGGAACATTTGGTTCTTTATTATCAACACCAATTTTAAATGCTCCACAAGTTGGTATTCTTGGAATGCACACTATTAAAACTCGTCCAATCGCGGTTGGCGACAAAATTGAAAATAGACCAATGATGTACCTTGCATTATCATACGATCACCGTATCGTTGACGGATCAGAAGCAGTTAGATTCTTAGTAGCAATTAAAGATATGCTTGAAGATCCAGAACAATTACTTCTTCAAGGTTGATTAGTAATAATAGAGAAGCCTCTGTCAAATGACGGAGGCTTCTTTATATTCATGCTACGCCTTTGGGGTTACTTTCTAACATGTATGGTATACTAAAGGAAATATCGTTCCTATAATCAAATAAGGGAGGCTACATACGTGGCCAGTACGCATGTTTATACTCGAAAAGAAGAGATTGTGAATGCTATCACTCATGGGGTTGGCGTTTTATTAAGTATAGCAGCTTTAGTATTCCTAATTATTTATTCTGCAAAACAAGCTTCTGCGTGGTATGTTGTATCAGCTACCATTTATGGTGTGTCCATGCTACTTTTGTATGCATCTTCGACTTTGGTACATAGTTTCCCAGAAGGAAAAGTGAAGGATCTTTTTGAAATCTTTGATCATTCCGCCATTTATATTTTTATAGCTGGTACATATACTCCAATTATGTTGTTAGTTGTGAAAGGGATGCTCGGATGGACATTACTAGGAATCGTATGGGGTGTAGCCGTTGCTGGTGTTGTCTTTAAAGCATTCTTTGTAAAAAGGTTTCTTTACATTTCAACCATTTTGTATATAGCGATGGGCTGGTTAATAGTTATTGCTTGGGGTCCTTTAACAGCTACGTTACCTGCAGGAGGCGTACAATTGCTTATAGCTGGAGGGTTACTGTATACTTTTGGAGCTGTGTTCTACGTATGGAGGGCTTTTCCATTTCATCATGCAGTTTGGCATATTTTTGTATTAGCAGGTTCCGTTGCTCATTTTTTCTTAGTGTTATTTTATGTTATTCCTCTTTAAAAACAGGTTTTTTACAAAATCTGTTTTTTATTTTTATATTGGGTATTAACCTAAACAATGTAGATAAACCATGCATAGGCATAAAGAGTAAGTTATTTTCAATCTTTACTCAAATAAAAAGAGGAGGAAAAACAATGAATATTGAATATCAACAAATCCCTTATGAATATGAAATTGATGCACAGGATGAAAGAATTCGACCAGGTTTCGGTGGATTCGGTGGTTTCGGTCATGGATTTGGCTTCGGACGCCCAGGCTTCGGTTTCGGACGCCCAGGCTTTGGATTTGGAAGACCGTTTGGCTTTGGTTTTGGTTTACCGTTTTTAGGTGGTTTGGCAGCAGGTGCTTTACTAGGAGGAGCTTATGGTGGATATGGATATGGTGGATATGGATATCCTTATTATGATCCTTATTACTCATATGGATATCCATATGGATACCCATATAGCTATTAATTAAATCAATCAATGTTCAAATATTATTATTGATTAAATTTGGATAGTCAAGAATGAATAAATAAAAAAGCACAGCCACATTTATTGTAGGCTGTGCTTCTTTACATCTATTATTTATACATTTCAGCAATTTGTTTTTGTAATTCTTTGTCGTCTAAATATTCATCGTATGATACTTGTTTATCTATTACACCTTTTGGCGTAATTTCGATGATTCTGTTTGCGATTGTTTGAATGAACTGATGGTCATGTGATGAGAATATTAGTGACCCTTTAAAGGTCGTTAATCCATTATTAAGAGCGGTAATGGATTCTAAATCTAAATGGTTGGTAGGTTCATCTAGTAATAACACATTGGAACCACTTAGCATCATTTTGGATAGCATACAACGAACTTTTTCTCCTCCAGAAAGGACACTTGCTTTCTTATGAACCTCTTCTCCGGAAAACAACATTCTACCAAGGAAACCACGTAAGAAGTTTTCTGTTTGGTCATTTGGTGAATACTGACGCAACCAATCTACTAAGGTTAAGTCAACTCCTTCAAAATACTCTGCATTATCTTTTGGAAAGTAAGCCTGAGATGTCGTTACACCCCATTTAAATGTACCAGAGTCCGCTTCCATTTCATTAGCTAAAATTTTAAACAATGTTGTTTTAGCCAATTCATTCATACCAACGAGGGCAATTTTATCATCTTTATTCATAATAAAGCTTACATTATCTAAAATCTTTTCGCCATCAATCGTTTTTGAAAGACCTTCTACACGCAATAAGTCATTTCCAATTTCACGGTCAGGAGTAAATGCTACATATGGATAACGGCGAGAAGAAGGTTGGATATCATCTAATGTAATCTTATCTAATAATTTTTTACGTGAAGTGGCTTGACTTGATTTAGATGCATTTGCACTAAATCGAGCAACGAACGCTTGTAATTCTTTAATTTTTTCTTCTTTTTTCTTATTCGCATCCTGGGCCATTTTAAGAGCAAGTTGACTTGATTCATACCAGAAATCATAGTTTCCAACATAAATTTTAATTTTACTGAAATCTAAATCAGCAATATGCGTACACACTTTATTTAAAAAGTGACGGTCATGCGATACAACAATAACAGTATTGTCAAAATTAATTAAGAACTCCTCTAACCATTGAATCGCTTGTAAGTCAAGATGGTTCGTAGGTTCATCGAGTAAAAGAACATCTGGTTTGCCGAATAAGGCTTGAGCAAGTAAGACCTTCACTTTGTCGCCACCGGTTAATTCAGCCATTTTTTTTGAATGAAGCTCTTCGCCTATTCCTAAACCATTTAAGAGGATTGCTGCTTCAGATTCAGCTTCCCAACCATTCATATCAGCAAATTCACCTTCTAGTTCGGCTGCTTTCATCCCATCTTCGTCCGTAAAATTTTCTTTCATATAAATGGCATCTTTTTCTTGCATCACTTGATACAATCTTTCATGTCCCATGATGACAACTTTTAAAACTTCTTCTTCTTCGTATGCGAAATGATCTTGTTTTAAAACAGCAAGTCGTTCGCCAGGACCCATGCTTACGTCTCCTGTTTGTGGTTCAATTTCGCCAGATAGTATTTTTAAAAATGTCGATTTTCCTGCACCGTTTGCACCAATTAATCCATAACAGTTACCAGGTATGAATTTTATATTAACCTCATCAAATAGTTTACGGTCACCATAGCGTAAACCTACATTATTTACAGTAATCATGTATTTACCTCCAAATATGTTTATAACATATAATTTAAGAAATTATGTCGTTGATTCTTGCAGACGGCAGTTTACAATTAAGTATTTTAAAACTGTATCCCGGTAAATTGTACCTTATTTTGATGAAAAGTGAAAGGTTTGTTCAGTTATGTCAGTAAGAAAACCTGCACTCTGGACCACTGAAAGGAGAAATGGAGATACCTGAGTTGATGGCTACGTTAAACAACGTAATATGATAACATAGCCAAGTTGAAAGTAGGATTGAAAAAGGTGGAGGAGGGATGCAAGGAAATCTGCCCTAATAATGAGTAAGGCGAAACTCCCTGATTCAGTTTAAAGTTGCTGTAGTAAATCATTAATATTTTCCCAGCCATAGCCGACTTCCATTAACATCTTTCCATATATAGAAATTGGTTTAGAAGCCACTACATGACCACCCAATGATTGATAAAATGATCGATTTGAATTCTCCTCTAAGGCCCAAATGATGATATTTTCATAGTTATTTGTTAACAATAATTCTGCTATTGGTTTAATCAATTGTTTGCCAATTCCTTTGCGCTGATAAGCATCTAAAATATAAATAGCATAAATTTCGGCTTGATAATAAGGGTCTCTAGTTTGTTCAGGACCTCCAGCAGCAAAGCCAATAATATCACCAGCATCATTTTCGGCAATAAAAGTAGTCGTATGTATTGTTTTTAAATTCCTTTTCCAATTTTTTGCCCGATTTTCAATCGTCAAAGACTGAAGATATTCATCGGGAATAATTCCAGCATAAGTGGATTGCCATGTTTCAACATGAACATGGGCAATGCCTATTAAATCTTCTTCAGTGGCCCGTCTAATTTGCAAGAAAATCACCACCCTTTATTTACTAATGGATTTTAAACAATATTTGTCCTTCATTACAGATTAATGATACACTTATTCTACCATTGTGAATAGGAAGGTAAAAAAAGAATCATATGAAAATAAATTTTTCTAAACAACAATTCGATACACTATTAGAAATGATGGAACTAGGATATCTTGTAACTTTATCTAATGACCAAACGGGTAATGAAAGTAAGTTTATCGAGATGGAACAGTATTTGATGTCTTTTGCAAAGGATTTTGAGGTTGAAGATGTTCTGTATGACTCACAAAATCAATTATATGGCTTAACGGCTGAACGTGAACAAGAAATTCAACGAGTAATCAATGAGTATGAGGATCTGGTATTTTGGGATAAACTTGTATATTATTTGGCTAGACGAGATTTCACAAATGAAATGACTGCAAAACCATTAGATGAGGAAACTGCTTTTCAACGGTTAATTGAAATCCAAGAAAAGTATCACCACTATTTTGAAAAACATGGTATCCAATATTTAAAAATAGAAAAGTAAACGAAAGTTTCCTTATATACATACTAATTAAAAAGTGTTAGATTCAAATAATAAACGTTAGTCTGAGTGAGTTACGCAAGTACAGGAGGATATTAATTGATGCAAAAGATACAGGTCGGGATGGCCGTAGAATTAGAAGTAGATCGCGAAATAGATTTTGGTTTTTTTTTAACAGACGGAACAGATGATGTACTACTTCATAATAGTGAAATAACTGAAGGTACGGAGTTAGAAGTTGGACAGAGCGTAATGGTGTTTATTTATTTAGATAAACAGGGACGCTTGACTTCAACTATGAAAATTCCTGCCATCCAAATAGGTATATATGGTTGGGCAGAAGTGGTCAATGTTAAAAGGGAATTGGGCGTTTTTGTTAATATTGGTTTGTCTAAAGATATTTTAGTATCATTAGATGACCTACCAAACTTGCAACATTTATGGCCAATTGTGGGTGATCGTTTGTATGTTTCATTAAAAACAGATCGTCAGGAGCGTTTATTTGCTAAATTGGCAACAGAAGATGTCATTCAAGAAATAGCAGTGCCCGCACCTATAAAGGGTGTTCGAAATACGACAGCAAAAGGAAACGTATACCGATTATTAATGGTTGGTTCCTTCTTTGTTTCAGAAGAGGGCTATCGTTGTTTTATTCACGAAAGCGAACGCACACAGGAACCACGACTTGGTGAATTTGTAGAGGGAAGAGTCATTGATCGGAAAGAAGATGGATCGTTAAATGTTTCGTTAATGCCTTTTAAGCAAGATAAAATGGTGGACGATGCGGATATTATCTACAACTATTTAATGAATCGTGGCGGTGCCATGCCTTATGGAGATAAAACTCTACCAGAGGATATACAGTTTCATTTTGGTTTAAGTAAAGGTGCGTTCAAACGTGCTCTAGGTAAGCTAATGAAGGATGGAAAGATATATCAAGAAGATGGCTGGACTTATTCTTCAGACCGAAAATAGAATAGTGTAAGATGTCAATACAAAGACATCTGGACTGGATATAGAAACCCGGGAGTACGAATAAACGGCAATCTTATCATTAAAAAGACCAAAAGATTGGAATAGTTAAGGTTTCCAATCTTTTGGTCTTTTTGTATTTAAACTCCATTAAAAAAATATTTGTTTATTTTGTTCTTCTTTTAAAATTTCAACCGCTTCACGGAAACGCATGGAGTGAATAATTTCTCTCTCGCGTAAAAAACGCAATGAATCATTGATATCCGGATCATCTGATATGTCAATTAGCCATTGATAGGTAGCTCTGGCCTTTTCTTCAGCAGCAATATCTTCATATAAATCAGCGATTGGATCGCCTTTTGCTTGAATATAGGTAGCCGTCCAAGGATTGCCTGCTGCATTGTTGTAAAAAAGTGCACCATCGTGATTAGCGTAATGTTCCCCAAGTCCAGCTTCTCTCAATTGCTGCGGTGTCGCATCTTTTGTTAGTTTATAGACCATTGTCGCAATCATTTCTAAATGGGCAAATTCTTCGGTTCCAATATCTGTAAGAAGACCAATTACTTTATCGGGTATCGTATACCTTTGATTTAAATATCGGAGTGCTGCAGCTAACTCTCCATCTGCTCCACCATATTGCTCAATTAAGAATTTAGCTAATCTAGGATTACAAGTACTTACTTTTACAGGATATTGAAGCTTTTTTTCATAAACCCACATCGTTATACCTCCTTAAACCTGCCATGGCCAGGGACCGCTTCCCCAGTCCCAGGTGCTGCCTACAGGGCTATTTCCGAATTGAAGTAAAGGACCATATCTTGGTTCGAACAGCGCCCTCAGTTGTTTACAGTATTCAGAGTATTGATTAAACTGCTGTATAGCTTGGGCGTCAGTAGGATGTGTATCTAAATAAAGGGTTAACTCAACAAGTACAAAGTCTGCTGCTTGTATTTGCTCTAAAAGTTGATAGTACTCTGCATCTAGTTTTTTCGTCATTTAAGACTTCCTTTCCCGAAAAGGATTTTCATAATGATCATAAAAAACTTTCCAAAGAGTTCCGTATTTTAATGCTTCTTGCGGGGTGAATTGTTCAAGATTTGGTGGTTGAAAGGTCATATATATATTCACCGGCGTACGGTAAAATTTTTGACCAATGGGTGGGCAGGGATCAAATGGACCATGAAATGGGGGCCAGGCTTTTACTTGAGTAAAGCTCTGTTCAGTCTGTTTCATTTTTTGACCTCGTCCTCCTTTTTAGATACACACGACTATTCGCAGCCTGTTAAGAGTGGTATAAAAAATATGCCTTTACAAAAATATGCGGATGAATGTTGATTATGACTAAGTCGTAACAAAAACGATACACTTAGAGTTCACGGGATAAAAAAACAAGGGTAAAATATAAGTATAAAGATAATATAAAAGGGGAGGCTTTTTTCCTTGATAAACAAAGCACGTGAGTATTTAAAACAATACTTTGGATATGAATCTTTTAGAAACGGGCAAGAGGCAATCATTGAGCGTGTACTTGCTGGGAAAAATACTGCCGGAATTATGCCTACAGGTGGAGGAAAGTCAATATGTTATCAAATTCCTGCACTTTTATTTCCTGGGGTGACACTTGTAATTTCACCACTTATTTCACTAATGAAAGATCAGGTAGATGCGCTTGTGCAAAATGGAATCGATGCGACATTTTTGAATAGTACTCTTTCAGCAAATGAAGCAAGGTTTCGCATGGATGAGATTAAACAAGGAAGATATAAATTGGTCTATGTCGCACCTGAACGTTTAGATCATCCAGCTTTTCAGCAAGAATGGCAGTATATCAATCTTTCTTTAGTAGCCATTGATGAAGCGCACTGTATTTCGCAATGGGGACATGATTTTCGCCCTAGTTATTTAAAAATTAACACTCTGTTGAATGATTTGCCTTCAAAACCTGTCGTTTTAGCCTTAACAGCAACCGCTACACCTCAAGTGACGACAGATATATGTGCAACTCTTGGAATTGATCAGAATACAGCTATTTCAACAGGATTCGCGAGAGAAAATCTATTTTTCTCAGTGGTAAAAGAAGAGAACCGAGATCAATTTCTTAAAAGGTATGTGGAAAAAAACAAACATGAATCAGGTATCATATATGCAGCAACAAGAAAAGATGTAGATTCATTATATAAAAGGTTAATGAAAGCTGGAATTCAAGTAGGCAGGTATCACGCAGGAATGAGTGACCAGGAACGAACCTTTATGCAGGAACAATTTATCCAAGATGATCTTCTAGTAATGGTTGCAACAAGTGCATTTGGTATGGGAATCGATAAATCAAATGTCCGTTATGTGATTCATTACCAAACTCCGAAAAATATGGAGAGCTATTATCAAGAGGCAGGACGTGCAGGACGTGATGGACTTGAAAGTGAGTGTATTCTTCTCTACTCTCCTCAGGACTTACAAGTGCAACGTTTTTTAATCGATCAATCTCATTCAAGCCAAGAGCGAAGAGATGAGGAAATAAAGAAGTTAAATAAAATGAAGGACTATAGCTTTACGGAAGGCTGTCTACAATCGTTTATTTTACAGTACTTTGGTGAAGTGCATCCCGATGACTGTGGACATTGTGAAAACTGTACAGATAAGCGAGAAACCATGAATGTAACAGTGGAAGCGCAAATGGTTCTTTCTTGCATGATTCGAATGGGGGAACGATTTGGTAAAACATTGATTAGTCAGGTGTTAACTGGATCTCATAATAAGAAAATGGATGAATTCGGTTTTCGAGATTTATCTACATATGGCATAATGAAAGATCATTCTGCTAAGGAAGTGGCTGACTTTATCGATTTTCTTACCTCTAAGCAATATATTGAAATGACAGGTGGGCAGTATCCTATTCTGAAAGTGACAAATAGTGGGAGAGAGGTACTGATGAGTAAGACAAAGGTATATCGGAAAGAAAGAAAAGTAATCGTTGCTCAACCCATTGACCAAGACTTATTTGAGAAGTTACGTCAGTGTAGGAAAGAGTTAGCTATATCGGAAAATGTTGCCCCATTTATTATTTTTTCAGATGCAACCTTAAAAGAAATGGTTAGTAAATTACCGATCACCGCTGAACAATTTTTAGAAATAAAAGGGGTAGGAAATCAAAAGTTTGAACGATATGGACAGGCTTTTGTGAATGTCATAAATGCTTATCTTGAAGAACATCCGGAGGTCACACAATCTGCCCCCCAACAAATGAAAGAAAAAAAGAGGAATAGTGGGGAACCTACTCATCTAGAAACATATGAGCATTATCGGAAAGGAAAGTCTATAAAAGAAATTGCAGTCTTACGCGGACTATCGATTACAACCATTGAAAATCATTTAATTAAATGTATGGAAGAAAGGTTGGATATTAACTGGGATGACATTCTTTCTGAAGATGAAAAGCTACTAATTATCAATACAGCTAATCAATTAGGAGCGGATAAATTAAAGCCGATAAAGGAGGCTTTACCTGAAGAGATTTCGTATTTTAAGATTAAAGCAGCACTAGCGAAAGCTCGAATACAAGGTTAATTATTTTCCATTTTTATAAATAAGTTATTGATTTGATGCGTATACTATAGTAACCAACATGAGCTAATCTCTGCTAACCCATGTATGGAAATGTATTTGATTGTACCGTCAAATTTCTACTTTAAGGAGGTTACCCATGTACTTTGCGAAAAGAAATTCAGAGGAACCAGAAATAATTATGGAAAACACGATTGTCTTCGCCTGTGAGTCAGATACTTGTAACGGATGGATGAGGAAAGACTTTGCTTCTGTAAATTATGTATGCCCTATTTGTGGTGGACAATTAATTGAAGAGATGCGTGAACTTCCTAAAATACAAAATGAGTTTAATTCATTCAAATAAGAGGTGAGCTACTCACCCCTTTATTTTTTGTTTTGATTTTTTGGCTCATATCATGTGAGGACAAGGTCTCACATGATATGAGCCAAAAATCGTTATATCAACAAGTTGTTAAATAATTATTTTAAAAGATATTTTACATATTGATAAATATATGATATTATTAATATTCAATGAATGAAGGTTTCATTGATGAGTAATTTTTGTAAGATAAGTAACATTTTTATTAAGAGCGCGGCTCAATCCGGTTTGAGCGTAAGAAAGATCTTTATTTCTCCTTTAATAATCTTCATAAATTTCTTCGTTCCCTTTTCATTAATTTTAATTTCTATAAAGTTATAAAGTTGTATTAATAAATATGTGCTTCCTTTTTTTAACCTGATTCTCACAGGCACGGTCTAGGAACCGTATGGATGAGAGAGAGGAAGGGCTTTCATTGTTTTAGGTAGAGGTGAAAAATTACTCTTATATAGTCTTGGCGTTGTAATGGATGACTATCGTTGTTGGTAAAAAATATCCATTGTTATATATGGTATAATGGATATATATTTCTTTTTCACAATTTACGGTTCGTGGTTGATGTATCTCGTTCCGCTCGATTGAAAAGGATTTTTATACTTTAAATTGTCCTATTGAAAAGGATTAAAGTATAGGGATATAAGTCCTTTAGATACATGATATTCACCAGTATAGCTGGTGATTCCTGTTTTTCTAATGAATTTAAGGAGTGAGATGAATGTATAGAAGAAATAATACAGAAGAAGTTGTCCTTGAGGAAACAAAGGTATGGGAATGTGCCTCTGATTCATGTAATGGATGGATTCGTGATAATTTTACGAGCAATGATGAACATAAATGTCCGTTATGCGGAAGTGGGATGGTTGAAGGAACCAAAATGCTTCAAGCTATTAATAATCCAAGACACTATTAAGTTAATAAAGCACAGGTGCTAATTTATGGCACTTGTGCTTTTCTTAATATTATTAGAATTTTTATACGTCACAACAAGTAGTACGAATGTCTGTTTGTTATGTATGAGTCGTGCCAGTGCATGTATTACAATAAGATGTAGCGAACAAAACCGGCAAATACAAGGCACCGAGCGATTAAAGAACAGTGCCTTCCGCTTTTCTAGTGTATATCTCTTTTCTTAAAGCGACCACCTCGTACTTCTGCAATATCACCAACAGCTAAAAATGCAGAAGGATCGTAATCTTTAACGATATCTTTTAATTTTGCTTCTTCAAGACGGTTAATGACGCAAAAGATGACTTTTTTATCTTCACCAGAATAGGCACCTTCGCCTGAAAGGTAAGTCACACCACGGCCAAGTCGATTCATGATCGCATCACCAATTTCTTGTGATTCATCACTTATAATCCATACAAATTTAGATTCGTCTAAACCGGCAATCACAATATCCATCGTTTTATAAGCTATAAAATAGGCTAGTATGGAATACATAGCGCGGTCCCAAGAAAATACAAATCCTGCGCTCCCCAAAATAAAGATATTGAAGAACATTACGATTTCTCCTACTGAAAAGGGTAATTTCTTGCTTGCTAAAATTGCAAGGATTTCTGTACCATCTAGTGAACCGCCATATCGAATCACTGTTCCAACACCAATTCCAAGAAACATTCCTCCAAAGAGAGAAGCGAGTAGAATATCATCTGTAAAAGCGGGTACTGGATGAAGTAATGTGGTAGAAATAGAAAGGATCACAATTCCATAAAGGGTGGAAATAGCGAAGGTTTTACCGATTTGTTTATAGCCTATAAAGAAGAAGGGAAGATTTAAAAGAAAGATAAAAATCCCAAGTTTCCAGCCTGTGAGATAAGATAACATAATCGAAATCCCCGTAATGCCACCATCAATTACATTATTTGGAACTAAAAAGATTTCCAGCCCAATGCTCATTAATACGGCGCCTATTGTGATTAACAGACCCCGTTGTAAAATTTGACGCCATGTTAGACGTTTATGCTGCGTTTTTCGTTGGATCATTTCCACAGCATTTTGACTTATAATGTCTGTCATTTAATTGACCTCACTCCTTTTCTAATGAATATTTTTCTTTTATTATAAACAAAGACCTATTGATAAATAAAGAAATTACTCTTCTTTTTTTCATTATGAGGAGTTTTTAATCATTTTTTCATTGTAAAGAAATGATTAAATAATGCAATTAACGATAAAATTGAACATAAAAGGGAATTTATGTTTTTGATGTATGAGCCTTTTTCAGTACAATAAGTAAGGTAAAATGGAAATAAAGAGGATAATAGTGGAGGGTAAGTATGTTTTCGTCTAATACAATTGTATTATTAATTTCAGTAATCTTAACGTTTATTGCCACTTATACAGCAATTGACCTATTAATGATGATACGGATATCAAGCCACCAATCAAAACGACGACTATTATATGTTGGAAGTAGTTGTGCTTTGGGTATGGGGATTTGGATTCTGAACTTTATAAATAGCATTTTTACTGTTAAGGAGAGTTTAGTTTCGATGAACATACCTGCCGTCATTTTGACATTGTTCATTGGCATAATCATGATTGCATTGGGTTATATAAGTTTAACAAAAAAGGTGCTGTATCTTTATCATTTATTATATGCTGGTCTCATGCTGACAATAGCAGTGTTTTCTAATTATATGATTGGTATGTATGCCCTACATCACGAATTCATCTTTAATCCAGTTCAATTAAGTGGTTCATTTATTATTATTTATTGTATGTTTATTTTGGCTTTTATCGTTTTGTTTTATCCTAGTCGTTTTCATCGTGGAAGTACTCATTTTTTAAAAAGTATTAGTACTTTCATGATAACTGGAGCAATAGCTGAGGGACATTTTTTATTACAAGGAGTCTTTACTGTCAATTCCTCTGTTACCAACACTAATGAGCTTGTCATGCCTACCTCTTTTCTTACCTATATGCTATTTTTTGTATCTATTCTCGTTCTATGCGGGCTACTTATCCCAAGTACGATTATTAGTCAGCGCTTATCAAAGAGTGATAATTACCTAAAAGATATTCGATTTGCCTTAGATCAGTCCTCAATTGTAGCGATTACGGACCCTCATGGAATGATTACTTATGTTAATGATAAATTTGTTGAAATTTCAGAGTATAGTGAAGAGGAATTGTTAGGACGAAACCACTCCGTTATCAATTCAGGGTATCATTCTAAAGCATTTTTTGCTGATCTTTGGAAGACAATTAAACAAGGGAAAACTTGGAGTGGGGAAATTTGTAATAAGAAAAAATCGGGAGAATTATATTGGGTAGCTACTACCATTGTACCGTTTATGGAAAATGGGGTTCCTTATCAGTATATTTCTATTCGTACAGATATCACTAGTCGTAAGCAAGCAGAAAACGATTTGAAATCATCAATTAGAGAATTGAAAAGTATCTATCATGCACTTAATCATTCATCCATTATGATGATTACAAATGAGAAAGCTGAAATTGTAGAGGTAAATGATCAATTGATTGAGATTTCAGGCTATAATCGTGAAGAATTAATAGGTCAACAGCAAACTTTTCTTTATTCAAATCATCATCTTACTAAATTATTGAAAGAAATTAAGAATACAGTAGATGTAGGGGAAGTGTGGAAAGGTGAAATTTGTCATATTGCAAAGGATGGTCAAGAATATTGGGTTGATGCGACAATTGTTCCTTTTCAGTCTCTCGAAGGAAGGACTACCCATTTCTTATCGCTAAGTCATGATATAACTGAGCGCAAGCGTTCAAAAGAATTGCTTCACCAACAAGATAAATTAGCTGCAGTTGGCCAGTTAGCAGCCGGTGTTGCACATGAAATTCGTAATCCACTCACATCGATGAAAGGGTATACGGAATATTTGCAATTAGATGAGAAAGATTCAAATCGGATAGAATACTTTGACATTATTCTTGAAGAAATCGATCGAGTTAATCAGATTGTAGAAGATTTCTTGGTATTGGCAAAACCGCAGACTGTACAGTTAGAAACGAAAAATATCATTCCAATTATTCAAAATGTTTTATCTCTTATGGAATTTGATGCCCGAAAAAGGAATGTTACTTTTTATTTTGACAGTCAACTGGATCATATTCTCGTTCGATGTGATGAAAACCGGTTAAAACAAGTCTTTTTAAATTTTGTGAAAAACGGTATGGAAGCCATGCCAGATGGTGGCAACATTAAAGTGGTTACGGAGCTTAAAGATGGCGAAGTGCAAATTTCAATTGAGGATACGGGTGTAGGAATCTCACCAGAACGATTAAAGAAGTTGGGTGAACCTTTTTATACAACAAAGAAAACTGGGAATGGTTTAGGCTTAATGGTAAGCTTTAAAATTATCGAAGGTCATAAGGGACGTATTATCGTTGAGAGTGAATTGAATAAAGGAACAACCTTTAATATTTTACTTCCAGCTGCTGAATCAGCATAAGAGTGGGGTAAATAATCCTTTATCAAAGAAAACATAACCATTCGAATACAAAAATAAAAACGATTTAAGACAGAAGTTTGATCATTCTGTCTTTTTTATCGTGGTATTTTTATCCAAGATGCGAGTGACTGTACCGAATAGAAAAATGTAATAGTGAAAATAATATATGTGCACCTATAAAAGAGGAGGAATTTACATGACAACAGTTCAAGAAATTATGACGCGTGACGTAGATTTTTGTTCAGCGGAGGATAATATTTATGAAGCAGCTCTAAAGATGAAAAAGGATGATGTGGGGATGATTCCAGTATTGGATTCAGACAAATCCTTAATCGGAGTAATAACAGATCGTGACATTGTCATTCGTTGTGTAGCAGAAAAAAAACCTGGTTCTACTAAGATAACTGATGTGATTTCAACTCATCTTGTTACTGGGACTACAGATATGTCAATCGACGATATTGAAAGTCTCATGTCGAGTGAACAAATAAGAAGAATTCCAATTGTAGAAAACAATAAGCTAGTGGGCGTTGTATCTTTAGGAGATTTAGCTACTCGAAGAGAATCAGATTCAAGAGCGGGAATTGCCTTAAGCTCCATTTCAGAAGATCACGGTCAAAGTCAAATTCAACATTAAGGTAAAAAAGTAACAAGAATATACGACTTATTTAAAGCAAAAACTCTGTTAGCAATCCTAACAGAGTTTTATTTTCATTGTTACTGCAATTCTTCGATATCGTCCTCTACTTGAATCCATTCTGTAGACCATTTTTCAATTTCATGAATAATGGGTGCTAATGCATGACCCTTTTCAGTTAAAGAATATTCGATACGAACTGGTGTTTCAGGATAAACGTCTCTTTTTACGATGCCTTCATGCTCTAAATCTTTAAGTCGTTCGGAGAGAATTCGTCCACTAATCGGGAAAGCGGATTCAATCGTGCAAAAACGGTGAGGGCCAGAAAGTAATTGATGGACAATCAATCCTGACCACCTCTTGCTCAGAATTTGCATTCCTTTTTCAAAGCGGGGACATACAGTTGTTTTATTCAAAAAATCACCCCCAATATATTCTATTACAAGTTTTTACTCAGTTTGTAACAACTTAACCTAATGACATATGGTTATTTAGACATGAAATCAGAAAATAATTCGTTACTTACTAAAAGTAAGTTATTTCTGTAATAAAGTCAAGTTTATTATTGAATAATAATTAGACAATATTTAATTGATGTTTATTTTTCATGTGGATTTTCAAAATGCTGTTGTGCTTTGAATTTATAAGGATTAAGATATAAATTAGCTAATGAAAAGGAGATGATAAGATGAGTGGAAGTTTTGATCCTGAACCCAGTAGATTCGAGAGAGCTTATCTAATCCTAGTTCATAGATTTCGTGTAATTCAACAGGGTATCTGCTCGAACACGGGTAAATAGGCTTTCTCTTAACAGATGAGGAGGCTAAATCATGATTGAAATGTTTAAAACGAATTTAAAGCGGGAATTGAAATCTGTTGAGGGAATAGAAAAGGGATCTTGGGTTAATATAGTAGCTCCAACTGAATCTGAAATTTCCGATATTTGTATGAAATTAAATATTCCCATAAATTTTTTGCAGGATCCATTGGATGATGAAGAACGTCCACGGATTGAACGAGAAGAAGATCATTTACTGATTATTGTCGATTATCCTTATATTGCGCATGATGATGCTGGTTTTCCAATATATGAAACGATTCCTATTGGATTGATTAATACTCCGGATTGCTTTATTACCATCTCGCTTAAAGAAACCCCTATACTTACAAGCTTTAAAAATAATAAAATCAAAGAATTTTATACATTTAAAAAAACAAGATTTGCATTGCAAATTTTATTCGAGATATCCTCTTATTATTTACGTTATTTAAAGCAAATTAATAAAATGACCAATGAAGCAGAACGAGAGCTTCACCAGTCAATGAGAAATAAGGAACTGTACACGTTTTTATCATTGGAAAAAAGTTTAGTATATTTTACGACTTCTTTAAAATCGAATAAAGTAGTTTTAGATAAAATTCTTCGTTTCAATTACTTAAGAATGTATGAAGAAGATAGAGATTTATTGGAAGATGTAATTATTGAAAATGCACAGGCAATAGAGATGGCAGATGTGTATACGTCGATTTTAAGTGGGATGATGGATGCATTTGCTTCTATTATTTCAAATAATGTAAACATAGCCATGAAATTTTTAACGTCGGTAACGATTATTTTAACATTGCCAACGATGGTTGCCAGCTTTTTTGGTATGAATGTCCCCGTTCCATGGGCAAATAATCCTTATGGTTTTATTTTTACAATGTTAATTGCATTAGGGTTATCTAGTTTAGTTGCCTTTATTTTTTGGAAAAGGAAATATTTTTGATGAACAAAACCAACTCATTTAATTATGAGTTGGTTTTGTTGTATAAAAAAGAATACATAAATGAAGGGAAATTTGGACATCTTACCATCGAGGAGGTGGAAGTATGTCAAAAATTGGTGTTGAACAGTCGCTAACGAATGTACAGGAAGCATTGCGTGCAAAAGGATATGACATCGTACAGCTTAAACAAGAGTCTGATGCTAAAGGGGTAGACTGCGTTGTCATAACAGGGTTAGACAAGAATGTTTTAGGAATGTCGAATGCATCCATAAAAGGTTCGGTTATAGATGCGCATGGTTTATCAGCTGATGAAATCTGTCAGCAAGTGGATGAAAAAGTGAATGGATTACATTGAACTACCCCTAGGTACGCTTGAAGAAGGGGATTCTTTCGAAAAAAGACACATGCTATAGGCATATGACCGTATCCCGTTCAACTAGGATACGGTTTTTCCACTTTTCAACTTCGACAAACTTTTTACTTCCAAGTCTGAAAGCGACCCTGGTAAGAAGAGTTCACCTGTTAGGCGAAACTTGTCTATATCAAAAAGCTCTGAAAGGTAGAACGAGTGCGTACGTATCTCTTTCAGCATTTTCGTAACATACTTCCACTGCACCCAATGATGAGTACCAACTATCTTCTCTGGTAGTAGTGAACTCAACACTGGTGGAAGTTTTTCTTTGAATCCCATCGCCCTACGAGCGATCACAAAACTCGCTGCCTCGTGAATGGAGATTCCAAAACGTTTCATATATTTCATTTTTCCAATTTGACTTGTGTAGGCAGGATTCACTTCAAAAACGGCAATGCCCATTTTTTCAGCCCTCGATTGAATTGCCGAAATCATTTTTTTATAAGCAAACATGCTCATTTTGAAGTTTGCCTTTTTGTTCCCATATCGATTAGAAGCCTTAGAAGTTGTAGTGTCTAATTTTTCTATCGCAATGGGTTTATTTCTATTCAAAGCAATGTTGACTAATTCAATGGCTTCAGTCTCGATAATTTTCGTAATTTGACCTGATGTTTTATTGTAAATATCAAAGTCTAAAGAAAAAGAAGAGACGAGTTGTCCTTTAGCATTCATATCTGAAATAGCAAAATGGTCTACATTGCAATCAATCCCAATGATTCCATCTGTTTTTGAAAAATTGATATACTCCTTTTCTTCTTCATTCACGATACATTTAAAAATATAGTATTCTCCATGGTCTTCCATTGACCAACCGATAGGTCTTCCGAATTTTTTCTTATCCTTACAGTTCATTTGTTTTTGAATGGCAGCTTCAACTTTTTCTTGACCATAAGGGAATAGTAGATTCTCTATTTGTATATTTACGCCTGATGGCGTGTTGAATCTCAATATTTTTTCATCTGAGCTGTATTTAAATACAAAGTTGCCTGAACCAGAATCTTTGCGACCAGAAATCATCATTTGATTGTAGCGAGAGCGATCCCATTTTCGAGCCCAAGCTGAATGGTCATTTACATATTCATCTTTCGTATATTGAGATTTGAACAATTTTTTTGAGCCAAAAACAACACTTGAAATCTTCATTTTTAAACTGTTTAATTCTTTTTCGAATCGATTTTGTTTAAAATTTAAAAAACCAATTCTATTTTCTAGTTTCTTAATTTCTGTATCCAAAAAGCCATGTTCAAAATGATAAGTATGGTAATACAAGTCTGTTTTCTTTTTAAATCGCACAACAAAAAAGTTCTCTAATTTCTTAATATTCGAGTTCTTAGGGAAAGAGGGATTACCGCTTACAAAAGACTTTTTTATCTTTGTCAATATGGTTAGTCGAGACTTTACTTTTTTAATTTTACTCTTAACAGATTTAACCTGTTCTTCTTTATTTTTTTTGTATAGTTTGTTTAACTCAATTAAGCTCTTTTGAATAGCATTCGCTTCTTGAACAGCGCTATTAGCATAATAATCATCCAGACTAAAAAGATTCTTTACCGTAAGATGCATGGACTTAGAACGTTTGCTTTTGCCAGAACGCTTTTCTTTTATAGATGTACTGAATGCAAATTGTTTGGCACGATTGAAAATCAGAATGGCATGGGCGATGGCTACACGATATTCTTTTGAGAGTGTATTTTTATAGACTCTTACAGAAAAATAGGCTTTCGTTCCCATCACTCATGCTCCTTTCGTGCTATTAATACTTCCATTATACCAGAACATATGTTTCTGGTTCAATTAAAACTTTTCCTACGAAAAGGCGATTCACTCCCTTTCTACTCTTTGGGCTAACGCCCTTCACACTCCTTGAGGAAGGGGGCTTCTCGCCTGAAATGATAAAAAGACCAGATTGGGTAATCTGGTCTTTTTTCTACTCCAACGAATATATAGTAAAGCCGATATGGCCTTAATCAATCGTTTATGTGACCACAAACATGAAGGTCTCGGTTCTTCTCTTAAGGTGCTATTAAAATAGTGGCATCTAATTCTATTTCAACGTTTCCTTTTAGCGCTCGAGAAATCATGCAGGATGATTCCGCTTTTTCCACTAGTTTTTTTGCTTTGTCGAAGTTCCTCTCAGAAGTAGTTGATGCTAATACAAGATGCGGATGATGAATGATTTTCTGATAGGTAAAAACACCCTTTGTCACATCTACAATTGCCTCCGAATGCATATGTAACTCTTTTTTTTCGATGCCACTTCGCTCTAGCATGGCTGCTAGAGTAATGATATAACAAGTAGCTGCAGCCCCTAATAACATTTCATCAGGATTTGTACCAATGCCTGGACCATCCATTTCAGGTGGTATACTTATGTCGGTTTGTAAGTGTTCTGTTTTTATCGTACCTGTATCATTTCTACCTCCTGGCCAATTCGCTTGTAAATGAAAGTGATGGGTCGTCATTTATAGACCTCCTTTAGATTGTTTATCATTATACTACAAGGAGTAGAAGCAATTAAGAGATTCTGAATAATAAATGAGTAAAGAAATTACTTGAGTATAGGGAATTGTATGGTCTAAACTTAAACTAAATCATGCAATAGCTGAAGTTCTTTCGCTTTACGATGAAAAAAATTTGGTTAAGCCATAAATGGGGGGTATTATGATTTCATTAAATCCAGAGAACATGAGTGAAAAGGAGAATTATAAATTTCTAATAGGTAGTATCATTCCAAGGCCGATTGCGTTTATTACGACAAAATCAGAGGGAGATGTGGTGAATGCAGCACCGTTTAGCTATTTTAATATTGTCTGTGCAAACCCACCTATGATTTCCGTATCTGTACAACGTAGAAATGGGAAGATGAAAGATACAGCACGAAATGCAATAAATGCAAAAGAGTTTGTCGTTCATATAGTTGATGAAGGGATTTTAAGTGATGTGAATGAAACGGCAGCTGAACTTGACAGAGACCAAAGTGAACTAACAAAAACAAAATTTACTTTAGTTGCAAGTGACAAAATTTCTGTACCTGCTGTTAAAGAAGCAAAAATTCGTTTTGAATGTATCTTAGAACAAGCAGTGCAGCTTGGAGGTACAGAAACCGAAGTTGGCTGTGATCTGTTAATTGGAAAAATTGTTTGCTATCATATAGAATCATCACTGTATCATAAAGGAAGAATCAATGCCCAAGCCCTACAACCTATTGCTCGATTGGCAGGAAATACTTATAGCCTCCTCGGTGAAACATTCGATTTAAAGCGTCCTTAATAAGTATTTTGTTGTAGTTCCCTTATGCAGTGGATTGTTTTTTGCGATCTCCTGCTACTATTATTGATAACATATATTTTTTTGACAAAATACCCACTTGGGTATATATTACTTGTAAATAGATGGCATGAGTTTAGTCATTGACAGCGGAAAAGGAGGTAAATTTCATATGGATTATGATACTCAAGTGAAAAACAGGGTTAAGCGAATTGAGGGTCAACTTCGTGGAATTCTCAAAATGATGGAAGAAAATAAGGATTGTAAAGATGTTGTAACTCAACTTTCTGCAACACGCTCTGCTATTGACCGCACCATAGGTGTCATTGTCAGCTCTAATCTGATAGAATGCGTGCGAATAGGGAATGAAATGGGAGACAAAAATCCAGAAGAACTCGTTAAACAAGCAGTGAATTTATTAGTGAAAAGTAGATAAAGTGAATATTAGGAGGTATAATGTCATTAATATGACTGGTGGCATGTTAGCATGGGATGGCGAAATTGAATAAAACTGAATGAATCAAAAGGACTCCAAATATCAGAAGGAGTCTTTTTGATTTAATCATTTTCTTTAAAATGAAATGAATGTTATCCTTATTATAGAAAAAATTTATTAGTGAGGATTCTACTATGCAAATAACAGCTATTTTACTTGCCATTATTTTAATTGTAAATATGTTATTAGCAATAATTGTCATATTTATTGAAAGGCGGGAACCAAGTACAACATGGGCTTGGCTCTTAGTCCTGTTTTTTCTGCCTGTAGCAGGATTTATTTTGTATCTTTTCCTAGGAAGAAACTTGCGTAGTAAGCATTTATTTCAATGGGAGGATCAGAATAAAATTGGGATAGAACCAGCTCTTCAAAAACAATTAGACGAATTAATAAGTGATAATTTTCATTTCCGAAATAATTCGACTAGAGACAATCGAGATTTAATTTATATGCATCTGCGAATGAATGATGCGCTCTTAACAGAAGATAATAAAATTTCTATTTTCACAGATGGCAAAAAAAAGTTTGAGCAGTTGTTCAAAGATATTGATCAAGCAAAAAATCATATACATATTCAGTATTATATTATTAAGGATGGTAATTTAGGTAAGTATTTTATTGAACTGTTGACCAAAAAAGCAAAAGAAGGCGTCAAAGTTCGTGTTTTATATGATGATTTGGGGTCAAGAACATTACATAAAAAATTTTTTAAAAAGTTCAAAGAAGCCGGTGGGCGGGTAGAGGTATTTTTTCCATCAAAATTAAAATTTTTTAATCCACGACTCAATTTTCGAAACCATAGAAAACTGGTCATAATCGATGGAAAAATCGGATATGTTGGTGGCTTTAATGTAGGAGATGAATATTTAGGACTAGATCCGAAGTTTGGTTATTGGCGTGACACTCATCTAAGAATCGAGGGGTCAGCTGTTCATGCGACTCAAACTCGCTTTATTCTGGACTGGAATCAAGCATCTAAACATCATGACATTGTCTATCAGCCTATTTACTTTCCGGAGCTTCAAGCAAATGGGTCAATCGGTATGCAAATTGTTACTAGTGGACCAGATTCAGAATGGGAGCAAATCAAAAACGGCTACATTAAATTAATTTCATCAGCAAAAAAGTCAATCCATATTCAGACTCCGTATTTTATTCCAGATGCTAGTTTATTTGATGCCCTAAGGATTGCAAGTCTATCTGGTATTAGCGTTAAGCTCATGATTCCTAATAAACCCGATCATATTTTTGTTTACTGGGCGACTACCTTTTATGCTGGAGAATTATTAAAAGCAGGTGCTCAAGTCTATATTTACGACAATGGATTTATACATGCAAAAATGATCGTTGTGGATGAAGAAGTAACTTCAATCGGAACAGCGAATATCGATGTAAGAAGCTTTAAATTGAATTTTGAAGTGAACGCATTTATTTATAATGAAGAAATTGCCAAATTGTTAACAGAGATTTTTTATAAAGATTTAGAAGTATCTCGAGAATTAACGCTTGATATTTATTCAAAGCGCTCAAAAAAAATTAAAATCAAGGAATCTTTATCACGATTACTAGCACCAATTTTATAATTAAATCGGAGCAGTTAGCTTGATTCTGGCTGCTTTTCTAATAAGTCCATCCTCTGTTAAAATAGGGGGTATCTATATTCATTTAGGAGTGTTATTTGTGGAAACAAGTTCATTAGATCATATACACTTTGTTCCTCCAACAGGAGCATTTACTACGTTTGAAAATGAAGAAGCTTATATTGCAAAAGGAGTAGAGTGGAAACTTTTCACGGAACGAACTGTAAAAAAAGAGCTGATGTATAAAACAAACGGTGTACAGGTAAAGGTGAAACCAGTAGGCTATCAAGAATATGGGAATGATATGCAGACTATTGTCATTGAATTCGAAGATGGACAGCTTAGTTGTATTCATCCAGCTTATTTAAAAGAAATGCAAAGTGCAAGTTTCGGGAAGGAATCTTTTACCGGTGAACCTGTAGTCATTTCACCAGCAACATTGAATGAAAAAGAACAATCTGCGGCAGAAACAGTAATCGTAAAGAAATCGAACAAAACTAGAGTGAAAAAAGAGCCCGTACAACCAAAGTTAGCACTTCCAGAAGAGAAAGTGCATTTTACGGCAACTGTTAAAGAGTTTACGACAAAAGCTAATCATTTCACAGGCGAAGAGGATGAAGTTATTTTATTGGAACTTGTGAAAGTGGAAGGAGAACAAGAAATAGAAGTCGGGGATGCCTGGTGTAGTTTTAGTAAAACGTTAAAGAAAACAGAATTAGAAGTAGGGGATGAGCTTGAATTTGATGGCAAGATTATTGAGAAAAAATTTAATAAAGACATCCGTTATAAAATTAACAATCCTTCAAAATTAACCAAAGTAAAAATGTAATTACTCAAATTGCTATATAATATACATAATATTTTTTAAAAAAACTTAATTTATATGTTATAATTCCCCTTAGTTACTTTATCAAAATAACACTATTTGCTGACTACAATAATAAAAGTGGCTTATGGAACAGAGGTGATGACTTCTCTATGAAAAGCATCCTAATGATTGTCCAAAATTTTTATCCTGAGATCGGAAGTGCAGCGAACAGGTTTAAAAATATATATGTTCTTTTAAAACAAAATGGTTATGAAGTGACAGTGTTAACAATGGATCCTAGTTACCCAAATAAAAATTTGTATAAAGATGAACAGTTTTGGGATGAAGAGGATATAGAACAGGACATTATAAGGATTTCATCAGGCAAAATTAAAGGGTATACTAGCAGTATTTGGTTTCGATTGTTTCATTACTTGGAAACAATGTTTTTATTTATTCTAGCGATTTTTCGGTTAAAGAAAAAGTATGATTATGTATTCACTTCTACTCCACCCGTTTTTCCTACCTTGGCCGGTATAATTGCAAAAAGGAAAATGAGGGCTAGACTTATTACTGATGTGAGAGATTTGTGGCCAGAATCTTTACTAGGAGTCGGTGTATTTACCAATAAAGCAATATTGAATGCAGCTTACTGGTATGAGAAGAAGTTATATAATATTTCTGACCAAATTATTGTAAATAGTCCCGTATTTCGAGAATACATAATAAATAAAGGGGTAGACGAGCATACTATTAGATTTATTCCTAATTCACTTACAATGGAAGAATTAAACTATAGCTATGAATCCTCCTAAGTTATCTGAAGGCAAAATAAAGGTAATTTATACTGGAAATATTGGACTTGCACAAGATATACTGAAATTGTTAGATGTTGCGGAATACTTGCAGGAAGATCGTCATATTGAGTTTGTCATTATTGGATACGGTTTTCGAAAAAATGAAGTGGAATCAATGCTCGAAAAGAAAGGCCTGACCAATATAAAACTCATTGGAGCAAGAAGCAGAAAACGAACACTTAAAGAAATTTCATCTGCTGACATTGCTTACGTCAGTTTAGTTGAGGAGTCAGTATTTGATAAAGTGCTACCAGGTAAAGTGATTGATTATATGTGTGTGGGCAAGCCAATTGTAGCTGACGTGTCAGGCTTTGCATCTGATATGATTCGTAGTGCGGATTGTGGCCTAATCGCAGAAAGTCGAAGTGTGGAGGAGATTGCTTCACATATTATTACCTTGGCCAATAATGGCGATTTAAGGGAAACATTCGGAGCAAATGGACATGAATATGCCCAAAAACATTTTAATTGGAATGATAATTTTGAGGGCATACGACATATATTAGAAGCTAAGTAATACAAGCCTTTTAGGAGAATTTTGAAAGATTATGCCCTTATTTGGTATCGTTTAACAAATGATATAAGGGTTGTTTTTGAGTGCACTGTATTAATCCAATTTATGGGATGATTGATAGATTTTTATTGGTGATGAAATGATTGAGGAAAACCATACACGTGCAAAATATGATATAATGATTTACTGTATTATATAAGAAATGCGTACTTAGGTTTCAATAATGAAATTGATATCTTTGTGGAAATTTGTGAAACAGCATAATTTGCTGATTACATTATATACATTACGAGGAGTGGACGTTAAATGAAATTATGTACTATGGGTTTAGGATATATTGGTCTTCCAACATCTCTTATGTTTGCTAAACATGGTGTGGATGTAGTTGGCGTAGACATGGTTCCAGAAATTGTTGATACATTAAACTCTGGACACATTCATATTGAAGAGCCAGGTTTAGCAGAAATGCTTTCAGAGGTTGTTGCTAAGGGTAAATTCCGCGCTTCCTTAACACCAGAAGAAGCTGATGTATTTTTAATTGCTGTTCCAACTCCTAACAATGATGATGCTTATAAATCTTGTGATTTGACATATGTATTAAATGCTACAAAACAAGTGCTTCCTTTTGTGAAAAAAGGGACAACTATTATCGTTGAATCAACTATTGCACCACGCAGTATGGAAGATTTTGTTGCACCATTAGTTGAAAAAGAAGGATTTAAAGTTGGAGAAGACGTATATTTAGTTCACTGTCCTGAACGTGTATTACCTGGACAAATTTTCTATGAATTAGAGCATAATAACCGAGTCGTTGGTGGAATAACAGAAGCATGTACAAATGCTGGTGCAAAAGTATATGAAACTTTTGTAAAAGGTGAAATTATTCGTACGAATGCAAGTACTGCAGAAATGTCCAAACTAATGGAAAACACTTTTAGAGACGTGAACATTGCGCTTGCAAATGAGTTAGCAAAAGTATGTAATTCATTAGATATTAATGTGCTTGATGTTATTACAATGGCTAATAAACATCCACGCGTTAATATTCACCAACCTGGCCCAGGTGTAGGAGGACACTGTTTAGCAGTTGATCCATATTTCATCGTTGCCAAATCACCAGATTTAGCGAAAATCATTAATTTAAGCCGTGAAACAAATGTATCTATGCCTGAGTATATTGTTGAATGTGTAAAAACATTAACTAAGAATATCCAATCACCAAAAGTGGCAGTCTTTGGTCTTGCCTATAAAGGAAATGTTGATGATTTACGTGAAAGTCCTGCAATTGAAATCGCTGAATTATTAAAGAATGAGAAAAATATTGAAGTTGCTTGTCATGATCCACATGTTAAATCAGGAAAATTCTCAGTTGTGTCAGCTGAGGAAGCAGTACGTGATGCGCATCTTGTCCTTATTTTAACAGATCATAATGAATTCAAAGAAACTGATTTTAATGCCTTATCTCAAAACATGGCTCAAAAAATGATTTTCGATACACGTAATATTATTTCACCAGAAAAAAATAATGAAGTAGATGTTGTTAATTTAGGTAACTTTTATAAATTCAAAGCTGCTGAACAAGCAAAAAATGTTGCGCGCGTTTAAGAATAAATATTAATTAAGGTAAGTATAAAAACCGTGGAAAATTCTCCACGGTTTTTATTTACTAACTACAATTATATGCTGATTGCCTGAGTGTATAAGATATAGTTAGCCTTAAGATTTACCTTTAATTGTTAGGAATAATTATGCTTTTTATTGTTATATTTAGACATTTGAAGGAAACCTGTATAAAATGTAGTAAAGGTAAAAAGAGGTGAACTAAATGAATGTTGAAGAAGTGAGAAAAAAATTATTATTACATACTCCTAAGATTATGGGAAGTGAGCAATATACTAGATATGCCGTCTTATTACCACTCGTAAAAAAAGAAGATGGGATTCATATTCTATTTGAAGAACGTGCATTGACATTAAAACGGCAGCCAGGTGATATTTGTTTTCCGGGAGGAAAAGTCGATGTTGATGATGCAAATGAAGAATATACAGCTATTCGTGAGACAATAGAAGAATTAGGTTTAAAACGAGAAGATATTGGAGATCTTTATTCCTTAGATTATATTGTAACAGCATTCGGAACGATTATTTATCCGTTTGCGGGATTTATTCAAAATACACATGAAATTGAAATCAATAAATCTGAAGTAGAGTCTTATTTTACAGTTCCCTTGTCCTTTTTTATTAAAAATTCACCGGAAATACATTATGTAAATTATTTGGCTGAGCCAGAGGAACAATTTCCTATTGACTCCATAGTTGGTGGAAAAGATTATCAGTGGCAAACGCGAAAAATAGATGAATATTTCTATCACTATGAAAATCGGGTAATCTGGGGACTTACAGCAAAGGTGTTAACACATTTTATAGATACATTTTGTCGTTAAAAACGAGGATGAGTACAATCTCATCCTCGTTTTTTATCGACTTAGTTAGGGGAAGCTATTGATTTTTCAATCCGTTTAAATAACCTTATACTTCAAGAAATTTCACACAAACTGGATAAGGGACAGAAATATGTGATGGTAGGAGTGTTAGTCTTCCTGATTCTTTATTACGTTCGTATAAGAATAAGCTACCACTTTCTTCATTAGAAGCGATTAAAAACTCTTCAGTAGGATCAATTGAGAAATCTCGTGGCCAATGTCCTTCCGTTCCAATGATCTGAACTAAGCTAAGTTTTCCGGTGTCTTGTGTAACAGCGAAAACAGCAATGCTGTCATGCCCACGATTTGCGGCATAAACAAAACGTCCATCTTTTGAAATATGAATAGCGCTTCCTTGATTATTCTCTATAAAATCGTCCGGAACCGTTCGAAGCGTTTGTATCGCTTTAAAGCTTCCTTCTTCCTTTTGATATTGAAGGACAATAACCTCAGGCTGCAGTTCCGCTAAACAAAAGGCAAACTTTTGGTTAGGATGGAAAACAAGATGTCTAGGACCACTACCTGGTTTAACGGCAAGTGAATGAACAGGTTGCAGCTGATGTTGCTCCAAATGATAGGTTATGATTTGATCGATCCCTAAATCAACGACGGCGATATACCTTTGATCTGGAGAAAATTGTGCAAAATGTGTATGTGGTTTTTCTTGACGGTCTGGATTTGGCCCTTTTCCTTCGTGCTTAACAGTAGATGCGACCGGGCCAACTGAATGATCTACTAAAATAGGAAATGATTCAACTAAGCCATCCCCATAACTAGCTGCAACTATATCTGTAGAATCGTTATTGATACTAAGATGGCAATAAGAACCGTTTGGTGAAATCGATTTCCCTGTTAGGGTAAGTGCTCCACTTTGAGGATTGATTGAAAAACCTGCAATCGCCCCATTTCCATCAGCTTTATATATCGAATACAAATATTTTTGATCATTACTAATAGCTAAGTAGGTAGGATCAGTGAGCTCTGCCACTAGTGTTGGTTCACTAATAGTTTTTGTTTGTGTATTAAGCTGAAATGAATAAATCCCCTTACTATTTCCTTTTGTGTATGTACCAATATAGCCAATAAATATGTGATGATTCATTTTGTTTCCTCCCAAAATTTATTGTACTATTCATGATACATCTTAAGTAAGGGGCGTTTCAAGGCATTATATAGGACAGAGGGTGAGGAAATATTAATAATCTACTTTATCAATAAGGTTTTTCCATGATTCAAATGGCTGGTTATTATTCTTTGTAGTAACCTTGACCATTTTAATCGTTCGTTCATCAATGACCTTTTCTAACTCTTGATAAATAAATTGGTCATCAAATCCAATTTCAGAAGCGTCTTCTTTTGTGGCAGCATAATAAATCGCTTTTGGTCTAGCCCAATATAAGGCACCAATGCACATCGGGCAAGGTTCACAGCTTGTGTACACTTCACAGCCATCTAATTGAAAGGTACCTAAATTTTTGCAAGCATCACGAATTGCTTGAACCTCCGCATGTGCAGTGGGGTCATTTGTGGTGGTAACATTATTCCATCCTTTACCAATAATTTTTCCATCCTTTACAATAACTGCACCAAATGGTCCTCCGCCTTTTGAATGTACATTATCATTAGCTAGTTGAATAGCCAATTCCATAAACTTTATTTCCATGTGAATCACTCCTTCAGAGTTGAATTTTTGATTACAGTTTTAGCATGATGTATGGAATATAATGGGAGATAATCATTGTATGATAAATATGTATTTTTTAACATAACAGATTTAAAAAAAGTAATGTATGTTTCATAAATCATAGTCTAATTAGACTTATTGAATCACCAAAAAGGACTTTTTTATGTTTTAGTATTAAGATATAATTATGTCTTTTAATGAGGAGGGACAGGAGTGTTTAAAACAAGTATTATACTACAAAATGCTGAAAAAATAGATGCAATTTTAATGGAACTTGTACAAAATTCCTATAACGAAGTAAGTGAGGAGAACTTGTTACTTTGCATGGAATGTGGAGATGTAGATTTATATATTGCAGCATCAAATCATGAGCAGCTCCAAGATGCTATTAACAGCAATTTTAAGATAGATGAATGTGGTGAAGTAATCGACAGAGAAAAATATTATCAATTAATGGACGATTTGCAGGAGTATTTTTTAAAGCTCCACATTAACAGTGGATATTTTGATTACTTTCCTGCTGGTATATACGAGGTAGATGGGGAAAAGCGTGAATCAGAAACGGACATGTTGGGACCAAAAAATAGATATTATGCTCCTTTTGAGGATGCTTTAAAATAAAGTGAAACTTCTATCAGTGGGGGGTTCTTCATCCCCCACTGATGGTTAGTTGAGGCCCACAGGATGTGGGTCACACAGACGTTGCCACAGGACGTGGCGTTCTTAGTCTGTGTTCATTAATCGGACCTTTACGGGCAGTTGATCCCCCACCTATCTTCTTTGGATACTCAGAATCTTGAGGTGGTGATCTTACTGCCCGTTAAGGCGGGATAAAAACAGCGTAATGCTGTTTTTTTAATTACAGAATTTAAAATATCTATGTTTCAGAATGATTATGGTTTATTTTTCCATTTTTTAATTAAAATGTTTTTACAAAGAAGTAATTATATGGAATAATAAATTAAAATAAGAAAAAAATGTAAAATTTTATAAAGTCTCTTGTGTTCTTTATCGAGAATATGTATAGTATAAATAACGAGTAATAAGACTTTTGGAGGGTGGCTTGTGAAATACTATATGGCAGCGGATGATATAAATAAAAAACAAGTTCGTTCGCTTGTAAAAAAGCTAAGAACTAAAGGGATTCATTGCGTGAATGAACATAAAGTGATGAGTGAATCATTAGAAAATCCGATTGAATTACATATGGAAAGTTCTAAAGCGGCTGCAATTGAGGATGCAGATTTCATTCTAGTTTTTCTTACAGCAGGGAAAGGAAGTCTTTATAATATTGGGTATGCACTAGCCTTACAAAAGAAAATATTAGTGTACTCACCATATAAAGATCATTATCATATTGGGAAAAAATCAATATTTTATAACTTACCAAGTGTCAATATTTGTAGCGGAACATTCTATAAGCTAGAAAAAGCCATTCGATCGCTGTTTGTTGAACAAATTGAAGTTAAAGAAGAATTACAATTGAGCAATAAATAAAAAGTGTATTGAATTCCTCTAATATCCCCATAAACTTTTTTTTCGAAACGTATGTTATAAAAAAGGGAGGGACTTGATGTGGAAAAAGTTGATATTGATCAATTGCTCTCGATAACTGAAGATTTAGAGGTTGAACCTGTTACATATAGTATCCACTTTTTAGATATTGATCAATTATTAGAACGAACAAGTGAGTGGTAAAAAAAGCATGATATCATACATGCTTTTTTTTTGTAAAGAAATTTATGTAAAATCAAGTTTGATATTAAATCATTACTGCACATAACAACTAGCAATAATAAAGTTTGAAATTTCACTTATAGGCCCCTAAATCATATAATGGAATTATACTTCTGGAGGTGGGCTATATGGTGAAAAATGAAGTGGATGAGTATTTACAGCAGGGGATTTATGGTATAAAAGAAATTAAACCTGAGGAACGAAAAAAATATCTGGGAACATTAAGGGAACGTGTGATTGCGGTATTATATCAATCTCAAGTATCAGAAAAGGAAGTTTATCCAGAAATTGCTCAGTTCATTCAGAAGCATCCAAAAGCATGCTTATTTTTGAATGGTAATATGACCGATATTCATTTATCAAAATATATAGATCTTGCTGTACTTCACAATATACGTTATAAAATTGTATTCAATAAGGACTATAATACCGATTTAGGATTAGTTCTTGCAGAAGAGGAAGCAATTAATCAAGAAAATATTTATATTGAAAAGAAATATAATGTAAAAGAAGTTGATAATAATGAGAAAAAAGGTTTTTTGGGATCATTGTTTGGATTTATGAAAAAGGGAAGATTATGAGTCTGTTTAACAGACTCATAATCTTCCCTTTCAACTTGTAATGCTAAATTATTAAGCAACTTTTTTATTTTCCAATTTGGTTGTTTTAGAACCTTTACGAAGATAGGCCATATAGTAGATGCCAGCTACAAGAACGACGCCTCCAAATCCATTACCTAAGAAAACGGGAACGAAATTGCCAAAATAATCTGCCCAAGTAAAAGCACCTGCAAATATGGCTGCTGGAATGACAAACATATTCGCAACCACGTGCTGAAATCCAATAGCGACGAATGCAGTAGTAGGGAATAGCAACCCAATGATTTTCCCGGCTGTATCTTCGGCGCTATAGGAAACCCATACACCTAAAGAGACGAGCCAGTTACAGCCTATTCCTGATATAAAAGCCATCCAAAATGTATCATTAATTTTAGCTGTTGCTATTGCAATCGTTTTTTCTAGGAATATGTCTGTTTCGGTAAAACCAAGTAAATGTCCAAAAAAGTAAGCTACAAACAGTGCACCCATAAAATTAGAAATTGTAACTAAAATCCAGTTTACTGCTAATTGTTTAAAGGTAATTTGTTTAGCAAAAGCAGCAATAGATGTTGCCATCATGGTACTTGTTAAAAGCTCTCCACCAGCGACCACGACTAGAATTAATCCTAACGGGAAAACGGAAGCTCCAATTAAGGAACTTAGTGTGCCCCACTCATGTGGAAGGCCAGCAACGACACGGATATAAAATAAATAGCCTAGAGCTATAAATGCGCCTCCTAAAAAGCCTAAGAATAATACGTTGACTAGCGGCAATGTTGCTTTTTTTACGCCTGTTTTTACAGCAATATGTGCCATTTCATTTGAATTGTTATAACTCATAAGATCACCTCAGAAGTTTTTATGTATTTCTAAATGACTCTGTCATAGCTTTGTTGATACTTGGCTTAAATGAAACACCAATTAGTTAATCAACATAGATGATTAACAAAGCCTAAACAATAAGAAAAAATTCAATTGCCTTTTAAAGCATTCTTTCACTTGCAAATAATCAAACAAAAATATAATGCTATGAATGTAGAATAATGAGTAATAGTGCATACGCTTTCGCAAAGAGTAATCATTACCTAATTTTCACTTGTACTATTGCTTGTGAGGGGCTGCGATAAAATGTAAGTCATAATAAAGTACATAAATTATTATCCCACCCCTACGTTGAATTCGCTATGACCAAATAGCTTTTATTTATTACTATTCTGTGAAAACTCCATTCCTGCCGTTTGAAAATTGCAAAAATTTATCTAGAAAATTGTTATAGTAAACGCATAAATAAAATGAAAGCGGTTAAATAGCGGGTATAAATTCAAACAATTTAAAATGTTCTAAAAGATTTATAAAAATTCCGAAAATTATGTTATTAGGGGTTGAACTTTGATTCATGAAAGGAGTAAAATGTGAAAGATAACTAGTATAAAGAAAATTCTAATCAACAAGGAGTTTTGGTAATGAACGAACATGATTTGGAAATTACACTTAGCAAAACAAAGAAAGAAAAACCACAAGCAGATCAGCTTGAGTTCGGGAAAGTTTTTACCGATCATATGTTTATCATGGATTATATGCAAGGAAAAGGATGGTATAATCCAAGAATCGTTCCTTATCAACCGATATCATTAGAGCCCTCAGCAATGATCTTTCATTATGGGCAAACAGTTTTTGAAGGATTAAAGGCTTATGTCACTGAAAAGGACGAAGTTATTTTATTCCGTCCAGAGAAGAATTTTGAACGATTAAATAGATCTAATGCGCGTTTATGTATACCAGAAATCGATGAAGACTTTGCGCTAACTGCATTAAAAAAATTAATTAGTGTCGATCGCGAATGGATTCCGAACGCAGAAGGTACTTCTCTATATATTCGTCCGTTTATTATTGCCACTGAACCTTATCTTGGAGTACATGTAGCAGATCGCTATCAATTTATCATTATCATGTCACCAGTTGGTTCCTACTATAAAGAGGGAATTCACCCGGTTAAAATTGCTGTTGAAACAGAATTTACACGTGCTGTTAAAGGTGGTACTGGTGAAGCCAAAACAGCTGGAAACTATGCTTCAAGTTTAAAAGCTCAAGAAGTATCAGAAGAATTAGGTTATTCACAAGTCCTTTGGTTAGATGGTGTGGATAAGAAATATGTTGAAGAAGTAGGAAGCATGAACGTGTTCTTCAAAATTGATGGTGAAGTGGTAACACCTGCTCTTAATGGTAGCATCCTTCAAGGGGTTACACGTGGTTCAATTATCGAATTACTGAAGCATTGGGATGTTCCTGTGTCAGAACGTCGTATTGCGTTTCAAGAAGTTTACGATGCTTATAAAGCAGGAAAATTGGAAGAAGCATTTGGAACAGGTACAGCAGCAGTTATCTCTCCAATTGGTGAGTTTTTCTGGAATGGTGAAAAGATGATTATCAATAATGGTAAGACCGGTGAATTATCTCATAAACTATATGATACATTAACAGGCATTCAAAGCGGAAAATTAGACGATCCATTTGGATGGGTTACAAAAGTAGATAAATAAGACGAAATCTTTAAAAAATGTGTACAATTTTTATAGTAGGTACATATTAATTGATATATAAAAAAACCAGTATTCCGTTATACTGGTTTTTTTATACTATTGGATCTTTTTCTTAAACTATCAACAGTAGCGTTTAACATAACCAATAAATAAAAGAAGCAGAAAGGAAGTGGGCTTATGCAAACTTTTAAAAATCGCGAAGAAGTGAAAGAAGTGGAAAAGTGGAACTTAAAAGATATATATGAATCCATGGAAAAATGGGAACAAGATTATCAACAAATTTCAAGCCAGATAGATCAGCTTAAACAATATGATGGAGCGATTCACAAGGCTGATGATTTATATGAATATCTACATCTCAATGAAGAATTGGGAACAATTTATAACAAACTGTATGTGTTTGCGATGCTGCAAACGGATTTAGATACAAGAAGTAGTGATTCCCAAGCATTGCTTGATCGTGCGAGCCAACTAGGTAGAAAAATAAGTCAAGCGACGTCCTTTTTTATGCCATTTCTGTTAAGTTTAGAGGAAAAGACATTAAAAGGGTACATAGCAGAAGTAAAGGGATTAGCTTATTTCGAAGAGGATTTATTAGATTCCTACCGTTATAAGACTCATGTGCTAACGAAAGAACAGGAAGAGGTGCTTTCAAAAGTAGGAGAAGCATTTTCTACGCCACAAAAAACGTATGGGATGATTAATAATGCTGATATCAAGTTTGGTGAGGTCACCTCTGATTCAGGAGAAAAGATTGAATTAACACGCGGAATGTATTCTAAACTAATTGAGGGTAAGGACCGCAAAAAGAGAGAAGAAGCTTACAAGGCATACTACAAACCATATGTTCAGTTAAAAGGTACAATTGGATCCACTTTATCAGCAGCAATCCGTAATAATGTAAATATGTCGAAGCTTCGAAATTATCCTTCTGCTTTGGAAAAATCACTATTCGGTGATGAAGTTCCAAAAGAAGTATACGATAATTTAATTATGTCAACTAAACAGAATTTAACCCCAATGTATAAGTATATCGAGCTACGTAAGCAATTACTAGGAGTGGAAGAATTACATGCCTATGATTTAAGTGTTCCGCTTGTAGGAGACGCAAAAGAAGATATCGAATATGAGCAGGGCTTTGCTTTGATGCTTGAGGCACTAAAGCCATTGGGAGAAGAATATATTGAAACATTGGCAGGTTTTAAGGAGCATCGTTATATAGATGTTCGTGAAACACCAGGGAAAAGGTCAGGTGCCTATAATATTGGTTTGTACGGAGTTCATCCATTTATATTACTTAACCATCGTGATGACTTGAATAGTGTTTTTACGTTAGCACATGAATGTGGACATGGCATGCATTCATATTTTAGCTCTAAGCACCAACCTAGAATTTCAGCTGGCTATTCTATTTTTGTTGCTGAAGTTGCTTCAACGGTAAATGAAATTTTACTCATCCGCTATTTATTAAGCACGACAGAAGAAATAGAAAAGAAAAAATACTTACTAAATCATTTTATTGACAGCTTTAAAGGAACGTTTTTTACACAAGTCATGTTTGCTGAATTTGAAAAAATTGTTCATGAAAAAGCAGAAAAAGATGAACCGTTAAATGCGGATGTATTTAATAAGGTATATGAAACGATCTATCGTACCTACAACGGTGAAACATTAGTATTTGATGACGAAGTAAAATATGGCTGGTCGCGAATTCCACATTTCTATCGTCCGTTTTATGTCTATAAATACGCAACCGGCTATACGTCTGCCATTATTATTGCTGATAAAATTTTATCTGGTGACAAAGAAGCGCTTGAAAATTATTTAACCTTCTTAAAAAGTGGAAGCTCTGAAAAGCCACTTGAATTATTAAAAATCGCTGGGGTAGATTTAACAAAGCCAGAACCGATTGCCAATGCATTAAATATTTTTAGCAATCTTGTCGATGAGTTTGAGGAATTGATGAAAAAATAGTATTGCTTGGTATCTTTAATGGAAAAATGGTATAGTGAATCGTTATAAACAGGCTCAATCTACTCATGATTGAGCCTGTTTATATATGAAACCTTATCAAAGGAAGCGAAAAATGAATTCAACAGTTAGTTATATAAATGAATGGCAGACAGCTTTACAATCAGAAATCCTTTATTTGAAAAAGTTTGGTAGTACAAAATATCCAATAATTAATGGAAGATCGCTGTCCACCAATGAATCGTTTACTTATTATTTTGAATCAAGTTTATCTGTAAAAGTACCCATAGGCAGCATGGTTAGGATTGAATGGGGTGGTATCAAAGAAAATGGACGGATTCTTTCAACGGAAGAAAAGAGTGTTATTTTATCATTTGAGCGGTCTTTAGGGGACTTTATCAGTGAAGCCTTTCTTTATTATGATCCGTGGGAGCTGCTTGAACAATTAATATTACGGTTGGAGGAAGCAAAGAAAAGTAAGAAAAAGAGAGTGCGAGTGAAAAGGCTAATGAATCCCTCTATGCCTGCAAAGCATCCAATTGAGCATAATCAGTCTGCTATTAAAGAACTTTTTGTAAGGTCAAAGTATAATCCTGTTACTTTTGTGTGGGGGCCACCGGGTACGGGAAAGACCTATACACTTGCCCGTACTGCGGCTAATCATTATCTGAAAGATAAAAAAGTGCTCATTTTAGCGCATAGTAATCAAGCGGTAGATGTATTAATGGCGGAAATCGCCGCATTTACCAAAAAGAAAAAACGGTTCATTGAAGGTGAAGTGCTTCGCTACGGCAGCCAAATTGGAGAAAGCTTGACCAGTCACACAGATATAGTATCTAATCAGTTAATTGAAGAACATGAGCCAAGTTTGATGAAGGAAAAAGTGGAGCTAGTGGAAGAAAAACGTCTGTTAAAGCGGGATTTAGCTGATTCCTTTAGTGTGAGGGATTCGGAACAATTAATGGATGTAGAAAAAAAGCTAGCTAAAATTCTTGAAAAAATTCGCCTTAAAGAAACGAGTTTAGTCAAAGAGGCAAAGATTATTGGGACGACTTTGGCGAAAGCCGCAAATGATGCGAGTATTTTTGAACAAGAATATGATTTTGTGATTTTAGATGAAGCAAGTATGGCCTATGTACCACAGGTTGCATTTGCGGCATCACTAGCTAAACATATCGTCGTTTGCGGTGATTTTAAACAATTACCACCAATCGCTTCTTCTCGTGATGCGATTGTAACCCAATGGTTAAAGGAAGATATTTTTCATCGGTCTGGAGTTGCTTCGTTCATAAAAGATGGTCAACTACACCCCCACTTATTTCTGTTAAAAGAGCAACGACGAATGCATCCTGATATTTCAGCTTTTACCAACCATTATATTTATCATGATTTAGTCGGTGATCATCCTATTGTAAAAGAAAGTCGAAACCATATCGTTGATTCAGCACCGTTTGCTGGACAAGCATCCATTTTGATTGATACTAGCTTTTCTGGAGAAAATTGTGGCTTAGAACGGGGGTCACATTCCCGTATCAATCCATGGCAATTACTGCTTTCGTTTCAATTGATTCATGAAGCCTTTATTGGTGGTGCCCGTTCGATTGGGTATGTTGCCCCATACCGTGCCCAGGCTCAATTCATGGAGTTATTATTAGAGGATGTATATCAACAAGAACGGCAAACAGCGGATATTATCTCAGCCACTGTTCATCGCTTTCAAGGCAGTGAAAGAGATGTGATGATTTTTGATACAGTCGACAGCTACCCGCAAAGTCGTGCAGGCATGTTGCTAACGGGTAAAGATAGCGAGCGTCTACTCAATGTTGCCATTACTAGAACAAAGGGTAAGTTTATTCATGTTTGTGATACGGAATTTGTAAAGCAGAAAGTATATCGTAGTAAAACACTTAGGCAGCTGGCTGATTATCAAATCGAGAAGCAGCAGACAGTATCAATGAATGCAATCGGTAATTGGATAAAACATCAACATCCACGGCTACAATGGATGCATGCCCGAAAAATTGAAAAAGTGTTTGAAGATATTTCGGCAGCAAAACAGGAAGTCATTTTAGCTCTTCCAAATTCTCTTACCCTATCTGAAGAGTGGATCACCATGTTAAAAAATTGTCCATCAACTTTAAAATTAGCGATTATTTCAATAGAAATAAATCATAATCTGCCGGTGGATCAGATGGTTTCCGAAGCTATAACGTATCCTTTTATCACAATAGATAGAAAATACGTTTGGTTAGGGGTTCCGATCGAAGCAAGCAACCAAGTTCAGCCACCGTATGTTGCAGCAAGATTGGAGTCGGGTATTTTTGCAGAGCATTTGCTAGATCAAGTGATTGTAGCTAAATAATATGAATGAGGACCAGTTTATGAGCTGGTCTGTTATACGGCTTTACTTCGATTCAACTGGAGTTCTGTCTTTTCAGGTGTATCGCTTCAGGAAGAATCTTGCAGGTTTGCGTCATAATCTTGCGAATGTATTTTTTTATAATTCAGTTTGACCTTCATCCGAGGTATAAGGACGTTCCTGCGGCTTACTGATTCGATATTGTCCTTCATCCGAGTTTTAAGGACATTCCGGTGGTTTTCAGATTCAGAGAGGAAGGATCTCACAGACCAAAAAGAGGAAGTAGGCAAGAGAAAAGTGAGAGAGGAAGGATCTCACAGACCAAAAAGAGGAAGTAGGCAAGAAAAAAGTGAGAGAGGAAGGACTCTCACAGACCAAAAAGAGGAAGTAAGCAAGAAAAAAGTGAGAGATATTGTGCTTCACCCGCGGTATAAGGACTTTCCTACAGCCTTCTTAATTCGTTTTTGTCCTCGTAAAATCTTGCAAATTCAAAAAACATAGCATAATAAGCAGCGTCCATTGAGCTCATGCTTACCAAAATGAAGGGCTGGAGCAGGAATCATGCTAATTCATCCGATATTCGTGCCAATTGGCATAGAAATCCTGCCAAATTCCGAAATAATCATGCCAATTCATAAAAGTTAGGTATATTTATATTTCAATAAAAACCTCGCTAGAATATTCAAATTCGGAAGTGCCACTAAATAATGAAAAATAACAATTAATTTTTCAGCAAAATTTTCATTCTAATATTTTAATATAAGCCTCGCCAGAATACATTAGTTAACCCACAATCAACAATAGATATAATATCTTATTTGCAGTTAGTAAGAAACAATATTTGAGAAATCTTATACAAAGGCAATTCAGATGCATTTTTCTAAAATCTTATATATGATGACAATAAGATTAATTATTTTACATTGAAGGAGGTTGATAAAATGACCGCTACACATAAAAAATTATCAGATATACCTATTTCCATATTAGATTTAGCACAAATCACTGTTGGTGGATCGCCAGCTGAATCTTTTAAGCGTTCGCTAGATTTAGCTCAGCATGCAGAAAAGTGGGGGTATCATCGTTTTTGGTTAGCTGAGCATCATAACATGGCGGGGATTGCTAGTTCGGCAACGTCAGTCGTAATTGGTTATGTCGCAAATGGTACGGAAACCATTCGGGTTGGTTCAGGTGGAATTATGCTACCTAACCATTCTCCGCTCGTTATCGCAGAGCAGTTTGGCACACTAGAGGCGATGTATCCAGGTAGAATTGATTTAGGATTGGGTCGTGCGCCAGGTAGTGATCAACAAACTGCAATGGCTCTCCGTCGAGATCCGCGTAATCAAGGTCAAGACTTTCCAGAACAATTAGCTGAGTTAAGGATGTATTTAGACCCAGCTTCATCGAATAATCGTGTTAGAGCCATTCCAGGTGAAGGGTCAAATATTCCAATTTGGTTGCTAGGTTCAAGCGGTTATAGTGCAGCACTTGCAGCCGAGCTAGGTTTACCCTTTTCATTTGCTAGTCATTTTTCACCAGAAAATTTAATGCCAGCAATAGAAAGATATCGTTCGTACTTTAAACCATCTGAAGTTCTTGAGCAACCTCATCTAATGGTAAGCGTAAATGTATATGCAGCTGACACAATGGATGAAGCTAAAAAAATGGCCACTTCACACCAACAACAATTTTTAAATTTGATTCGTAATACACCGGGAAAACTAGCTCCTCCAGTTGAGTCAATGGATGGCTTGTGGTCAGAATATGAAAAAGCAATAGTTATGAAACAACTGAACAACACCATTATAGGAACTCACGAAGAAGTAAAAAGCCAATTAGATGCCTTTCTAACGATGACAAAAGCTGATGAAATTATTGTTGTCACAAATGCTTATGATCATCAGGATCGTTTACGTTCATTTGAAATTGTGGCGGAAGTAGTTGGGATGATATAGAATTCATAGTTAGTCATGCATGTGAAAGTATTGAGGTAATTAATCATTATAAATGTAAATAAGAGGTATTTATGAAATCCATTACATTATTATTTGAATTCGTAAATGAACTAGGAATAAAGGAACCATTATTTTTTACTGAACCAAATAAAATAATCGTGGCCAATCATCAAGACGAAGTTTTATCAAAGATGAGAGAAGTGCAAAAAGCGGTTGATGATGGCTATTATGCTGCTGGGTATGTTTCTTATGAAGCAGCACCAGCATTTGATGAAGCCTATAGAGTGACTAGCGAATCAAAAATGCCTTTAGTATGGTTTGGCATTTTTGAAAAACCTATTGTATTCGAAGAACCTAAAAAAGGCGACTTTCAATTAACAGAGTGGAAAACCCAAACTTCAAAAGGAAACTACGAAGCTGGTTTCACAAAAATTAAAGAGGAAATTAAAAAGGGAAACACGTACCAAGTAAATTATACGTTACGATTACAATCTCAATTTTGTGGTGATGATTATGCTTTTTATCGACAGCTTGCAAAGGCACAAAACTCTAATTATAGCGCGTATTTAAACACCGGGAAGTATCGAATTCTATCTGCATCACCAGAGTTATTTTTCCATTGGAAAGACCATATAATTAGTACTCGTCCAATGAAAGGAACCGTGAAGCGTGGTCTACATAAGGATGAAGATTTAGCTCAAGCAAAGTGGTTAGCAAATTCGATGAAAAATCGAGCTGAGAATGTGATGATTGTTGATTTATTGAGAAATGATGTTAGTGTGATTGCTGAACAAGGATCGGTTCATGTACCAGCATTATTTGAAATTGAAAAATATCCAACAGTTTGGCAAATGACATCTACCGTAAAAGCTAAAACAAGTAGCAAAACATCGGTCATTGATATTTTCAAAGCGCTTTTTCCATGTGGTTCAATAACCGGAGCACCCAAAATTAAGACAACCAAAATTATTACGGATGTTGAAGCTGCTCCTCGAGAAGTCTATTGCGGGGCCATGGGCTATATAACGCCAAACCGTGAAGCAATATTCAATGTACCCATTCGCACAGTTTGGATTGATTCCGAAACGGGGCAGGCGGAATATGGTGCTGGTGGCGGCATTACATGGGATTCTGAATTAACAGATGAATATGAAGAAACACTTTTGAAAGCTAAGCTATTAACTGTTGTCCGACCTGATTTTCAATTGCTAGAATCCTTTCGCTTAGAAGATGGTGAATATTATTTATTTGAAAATCATCTGGAAAGATTGCTGCAGGCTACTGAATACTTTAGTTTTTCTATTTTGGAGACCGACATCAAGAATAAACTATTCCAGTTTGCAAAGAATCATTCTAGTGGTTTATATAAAGTCCGTTTAGTTGTTTCAGACTCAGAGGCGATTGAAGTAAGTGGTCAGATGATTAACGAAATGACTGATCCAGTATCAATTAAGCTAGCACAATCACCAATTGCAACGAATCAACCATTTGTTTATTTTAAAACAACAAACAGGACTGTGTACGAAGCTTTTCAAAAACAATATAAGGACTACTTCGATGTTTTGTTGTGGAATGAACGAGGGGAAATTACGGAGTTTACTAATGGAAACATCGTTGTAAAACTTAATGGAAAATTATATACACCTCCCGTAACATGCGGTCTATTGGCAGGAACCTTTCGAAAAGAATTGTTAGATCAGCAGGAAATTGAAGAAAAAGTTATCACAAAAGCAGAACTCATGAAGGCGGAGGAAGTTTGGTTCATTAATAGCGTTCGTAAATGGCTAAAAGTTAAGTTATTCGAGTAAAAGAAAAATTCACATAAGGAAGGAGTTTCCTATGATGAAAAAAACGATTACTGAATGGACAAATGTGCTTCCTTTACTAACTGAGCTTATAGAAACTCAAGAAGTATTTTGGTTGAATCCAAATTACCAAAAGATCAAGCTTTCAAACAAAGATGTGCAAGAAGCGGAAGATCGTTTAAAACGATTTGCTCCATACATCGCATCTGCGTTTCCAGAGACGAAACCAGCAAATGGAATGATTGAGTCACCATTAGTCGAAATTAATCATATGAAAAAATATTTAGAGAAAACCTATAAAGTGAATCTTCCAGGCCGGATCCTGCTAAAATGTGATAGCCATTTACCCATTTCTGGGTCTATAAAGGCAAGAGGTGGAATCTACGAGGTTTTAAAGCATGCAGAAGCGATTGCCATTCAAAACAATATGCTTCAAGTAACAGATGATTATGCTATTTTAAATAGTGATTCATTTCGAGCTTTATTCTCTAAATATTCCATCGCTGTTGGCTCTACTGGTAATTTAGGGTTAAGCATAGGAATAATAAGTCGCATGATAGGTTTTCAAGTGACAGTACATATGTCTGCCGATGCCAAGCAATGGAAAAAGGATAAGTTGAGAGGCCTTGGAGTAACAGTAAAGGAATATAATGATGATTACAGTAAAGCTGTTGAAATGGGTAGACAAGAAGCTGCTAAAGATCCAAATTGTCATTTTATTGATGATGAAGATTCAGAAGATTTATTTTACGGATACGCAACAGCAGCTGCTCGCTTAAAAAAACAGTTAGAAGAGAGCGGTACAAAAGTAGATGAATATCATCCTTTATTTGTTTATTTGCCATGTGGTGTAGGTGGAGGACCAGGTGGAATTACATACGGACTTAAGCTTGCTTTTGGTGAGCATGTCCATAGTTTTTTTGCCGAACCTACCCATTCCCCCTGTTTTCTGTTGGGCATGATGACTGGAGAATATGATCAAATTTCTGTTCAAGATGTAGGAATTGATAATAAGACGGAAGCAGATGGACTTGCGGTAGGAAGGCCCTCTAAGCTAGTTTCCGAGAAGATGAATGCAATATTGAGCGGTAGTTATACGATTCAAGATACTCGTTTATTTAGTTTGCTGAAAGCAATGGCAGAAACGGAAAAATATTATTTAGAACCATCAGCTTTAGCTGGTACATATGGACCTGTCCAACTATTTAACACGATAGAAGGAAAAAAATATTTAGAAAAACATCATTTAGTAGCTAAAATGCCTGAAGCAACGCATATCATCTGGGCAACAGGTGGAAGTATGGTGCCAAAAGAGATTATGGAGCAATATATAAACAAAGCTGAAGAATAGGAGGTAAAGGTTTACTCTCGAAATTTAACATTTTACTTTCAAACTGCAAAAAGAGTCTATCGCCTATACTTAAAGGAGATAGACTCTTTTTATCCTGCATTAAAAGGCAGTAAGACCCCCACCTCAAGATTCTGACTATCCGAAGAAGATAGGTGGGGGATCAACTTGCCCGTAAAGGTTCGAATCAAGGATCACAGACTAAGAACGCAACATCCTGTTGCAACGTCTGTGTGACCCACATTGTGTGGGCCTCAACTAACCATCAGTGGGGGATGAAGAAAACCCCCACTGATGGAAGTTTCACTTTATTTATTCCACGCATCTAACAATAACGAAATAGCATGTTCCAATTTATTTTCTGGTATTCCAGCGAAGCCTAGAATAATTTTTGGCGCTTTTTTATCGAGATTTTCAATAGAATACGCGGATAGTGGATAGACTTTTAATTTAGCTTGAGCGGCTTTTTTTACAAGCGTATCTTCATTCATTCCATTGTGAACGTCTAAAATGATGTGAAGACCGGATTGTTCACCGATAATGGTAAATTCCTTTTCGTACGGTTTTAATAGCTGAATGACTTTTTCTAATTTTCTTCGATAGATTTTACGCATACGATTTAAATGTTTTTCAAATTCCCCGTCTGCCATAAATTGTGATAGAGCATATTGGTCGATTCGTGAAACAGTAGAATGATAGAAAGTAATTTGAGTTTGATAGCGTTTTAGTAATGACTTTGGTAATACCATATAGCTTATTCTAAGTGAGGGCATGAGCGATTTTGAAAATGACCCCAAATAAATGACTTTATCATTTGTATCCATGCTTTGTAAGGATGGAATTGTTTTTCCGCTATAACGAAATTCACTATCGTAATCATCTTCAATAATATATCGACCTTCTTTACTATTTGCCCAGTTTAATAGTTTTCGTCGACGATTCACATGTAAAACAGTCCCATAAGGAAAATGTTGAGATGGTGTGACATAGACAACGTCAATGCTCGATTGTTCAATAGACTTAATTTTTACACCTTCAAGATCAATTTCTAGAGGATGCACTTCGTTCGGATGAACTTGTAACATCTGCAGAATAAGGTGGTACCCAGGGTCTTCTACTCCATAGACGGTTTTTTCATCAAAGAGAAGGAAGAGTTGCTGTAATAGTATTTCAGCACCAGCGCCTACTACAATTTGTTCTGGTGAACATTTCACACCACGTGCATCGTATAAATATCCGGCAATTTCACGACGGAGAATTAGCTCGCCTTGTGAATTGCCATTTAATAATAAGTCTTGATGAGACTCATCAATTGTATTCTTCACATATTTTCTCCACTGTGTAAAAGGGAAATGCTCTGTATCAATGTGACTATGATGAAAATTATATAAAATGTCAGACTGCGTTTCTTCCCTTTGGTCATCCTCTACTTGTGTTGATGCCACATATTCTAATTCTTCAAAGGCTTGTACATAATATCCTTTTCTTGGGATTACCTCTATATAACCTTCTGCTCGTAACTGATCATAGGCTGCTTCAACTGTATTTTGGCTTATTTGTAAAACATCAATTAATTGCCGCTTAGATGGGAGCTTAGTTCCATAACTGAGACGTCCTTCAATAATCTCTGTTTTAATATATAAATATAATTGTTCATATAAAGGAATCGTACTTTTTCGTTGTAAATTACAGGCAAGTGTAATCATAATGTTCGTCTTTTTCTCCTGACCTCATTATTTTATTGAAAACTGACACTTTTAATACAATCAGTTTCTTTTATACTAAAAGACAAATCAAAGAAACGCAATTGTTTTAAGGAGAGGAAGAATAAAATGAGTAAATTAGTAGGAACTGAAACAGTAAAAAGAGGTATGGCTCAAATGCAAAAAGGCGGCGTAATTATGGACGTTGTCAATGCAGAGCAAGCAAAAATCGCTGAAGCATCAGGTGCTGTAGCTGTAATGGCATTAGAAAGAGTTCCATCTGATATTCGTGCAGCTGGCGGCGTAGCTAGAATGGCTGACCCGCGTATTATTGAAGAAGTTATGAATGCTGTTTCTATTCCAGTTATGGCAAAAGCACGTATCGGTCATATTGTGGAAGCACGTGTGCTTGAAGCAATGGGCGTTGATTATATTGATGAAAGTGAAGTTTTAACACCAGCAGATGAAGAGTTCCATTTGTTAAAAAGCCAATTTACAGTTCCGTTTGTATGTGGATGCCGTGATTTAGGAGAAGCTGCCCGTCGTATTGGTGAAGGTGCTTCTATGCTTCGTACAAAAGGGGAACCAGGAACAGGAAATATCGTTGAAGCCGTTCGTCATATGCGTAAAGTACAAGCTCAAGTTCGTAAAGTATCTGTTATGAGCGATGATGAGTTAATGACAGAAGCGAAAAATCTTGGTGCTCCATTTGAAGTGTTAAGACAAATTAAAGAATTAGGCAAATTACCTGTAGTAAACTTTGCAGCTGGTGGTGTTGCGACTCCTGCAGATGCAGCACTTATGATGGAATTAGGTGCAGATGGTGTATTCGTTGGATCTGGTATTTTCAAATCAGAAAATCCTGAAAAATTCGCAAGCGCAATTGTTCAAGCTACAACTTACTATACTGATTACGAATTAATCGGAAAATTATCTAAAGAATTAGGTGCTCCGATGAAAGGAATCGAAATTTCTAGTTTAGCTCCACAAGATCGTATGCAAGAGCGTGGTTGGTAAGATGACAACAATAGGCGTATTAGATTTACAAGGTGCTACAGCTGAGCATAAAAAACAACTTGAAAGTTTAGGTGTTGAGGCAGTATTTATTAAAAAACCTGAACAATTACAAGATATAGACGGCTTAATCATTCCTGGCGGAGAAAGTACAGCGATTGGAAAGCTCATGAAACGCTATGGTTTTATTGAACCTATTCAAGAGTTCGCGGCTTCAGAAAAACCTATTTTTGGAACATGTGCCGGAATGGTATTATTGGCTAAAAGTATTGGTGAGGAAGAAAGTCATTTGAATTTAATGAATATTACTGTTCAGCGTAATGGCTTTGGACGCCAAGTGGATAGTTTTGAGGTTGATCTTCCTGTTGTAGGAATTGAACAACCTATTCCCGCAGTATTTATTCGAGCTCCTTATATAGAAGAGGTTGGAGAGGGAGTTGAAGTATTAGCAACCGTTGATGAAACAATCGTGGCTGCTAAGCAAAATCATCTTTTAGTTAGCTCATTTCATCCTGAGTTAACAGATGATACTCGTTTTTTACAACTATTTATAGATTTAGTGGAAGGAAAGCTGTCCTAATAAGGGCAGTTTTTCGTTTATTAAATTTTAAACAATATATTCAAATCGGATAAGTATGAATTTTAAAGTCAAAAGCTTGACAATCCCTCTTTTGACCATTACGCTAAATTTAATCAAGATACATTTTCAAGTAGGGGGAAAGTAAATGAGTCAAATAGTGTTCATTTCAGGGAGTCCAGCAGTTCCATCAAGAACAGATATCATTTTAAAGCATGTAGAAGCATTAGTTAAAGATAAAGGCCTATCGACAACTGCCTATTCAGTAACAGAATTTTCGCCAGAAGATTTAGTAAAAGGTCGATGGGATAGTGAAGATATTAAAAAATTCGCCAATGTGATTAAACAAGCAGACGGTTTAATTATTGGTTCTCCAGTATATAAAGCTTCCTATACAGGTGTACTAAAATCGCTTCTTGATTTATTACCTGAAGGAGCTTTGAAAAATAAGCCTGTACTACCAATTATGGTTGGTGGTAGCTCACGTCATTTATTAGCTATTGATTATTCATTAAATCCATTAATCGCCATTTTGAAAGGGCAGCCATTACAAGGTTTATATTTTACTGATAGTGAAATCGATAAATCAGATGAAGCTGCACCAATCAAAGATGCTGAGTTGTTAGAACGTATTCATAATCAAATTAACGAATTTGTTGTTGCTATTGGCAGAGTCCAATCAGTAAAATAACCTTAGCTTTATTTAGGTCCTGACGATCATCGTTGGGACCTTTTAATATGACCTTGCATATTTTGATTTTAAAATACTTCACTGGGGTTTATTCGTCCCTCCCCCCTAATTAGTGCTGGAGGATTCCCGCCTATTTCCTAAAAAGTGTGCCTATACCCAATCCATCTAGACAAGTTACTAATATACTAACTTTGAATCTAACTTAGGAGGCATATTTATGGCGGATAATCAAAATAGTATTCCAATGTTTCTTCAGTATTAGGCACAATTTTTCAAAATTTTTTCATGCAAGGGAGGAATCAGGCTACTAATCAGGCCAATCAAAACGCTCAGAACGCACAAAACGCTCAGAATCAAAACCAAAACCAGGATCAAAACGCACAGGACCAGAACCGAAGCAAATAATAATGCAAACAATCAAGATCTTAGCAGGCTTTTCAAGCAAATATTGCTAATTTACTACAAGGAGGTGTAGGAAACTTAAACCCACAAGTCATCAATGCTATGAGTTTAATGTCCATTACTTCTTTATTAGAAACAATTATGACTAAAGTAGCTCAAAATAGAGCGGCGCAAGCTAGAAGAGCACAGCTGCTGAAGCACTGAAAATCAAGAGCAAGGCGATCAACAGAATCAGAATCAAAACCAAAATCAAAAGCAAGACAATCAACAGAATCAAGAAAATAACCAAAATCAAGCACAAGGCGATCAGCAGAATAATGCAAATAACCAAAATCAAAATCAAGCACAAAACAACCAAGCTAATGCAAATCAGCAAAATCAAAACCAAGCAAATCAAAATAATAACAATGCTCAGAATCAGCAGAATTATAATGCATCCTCAGCTTATAATGCCGCCTACATCATGCAGCAATATCAAAATTTAATGGCGCAAACATCAAAATCAAAATTAAAAGATAGTATTTATCAGTCATTCTTTTTGAGGATGACTGTTTTTTTATCTCTGTTTAGTTAAGGACTTGGTAAAATGTAATTCTATATGTACAATAGGAATAAGAGATAAAAGAAAAGATGTAGTGAACATCAGACAACAAAGGGAATTAGCGGAGGAGAAATAATGAGTGAAACGGTACTTTACTATGAAGAAGAGAGTTTTCGAAAAGGTGTTAAAGATTGTATACCGACATTGTTAGGTTATTTAAGCATCGGGTTTGCAGCAGGTGTAGTTGAAAAAACAGCTGGTTTAAGTATTACGGAAATTGCACTTATATCATTACTTTTATATGCGGGATCTGGACAATTTATTGCTGCAGGGATGATTGCGGCTGCACACCCTATATCAGCGATTGTATTTACTATTTTTTTCGTGAATAGTCGACATTTATTATTAAGTGCGGCATTGTCTCCTTATTTTCAAAATCAAACAACGAAACAAAATATTATAACGGGCGCTTTACTAACAGATGAAACATTTGGTGTGGCCATTACGAATGCACTTAATAAAAAGCAACTAGATTTTAAATGGATGCTAGGCTTAAATCTTACGGCTTATCTAAATTGGGCGCTTGCGAACATAGCTGGAGGATTTTTTGGACAATGGATTTCATCCCCAGAAAAGTATGGTTTAGATTTTGCTCTTCCGGCTATGTTTATCGGTCTACTTATTTTGCAAATGACGAGTCAAAAAAAATACTTTGTTAATGTGATGGTCGGAATAAGTGCAATGGGGATTGTCATTTTATCAAGCTTTATATTCCCAGGCAGTGCAGGTGTGATTATAGCTACGATTGTTGCAGCCACGATTGGGATGGTGATTCAAAAGTGGAAATAAGCTCTTATGTTTTACTCGTCATACTTGGTTCAGCTATTGTTACTTTTATTCCAAGAGTATTACCTTTGGCCTTATTAAGTCGTATTGAAATTCCAGAATGGGGAATTAGCTGGTTAAAACATGTACCTATCGCTGTCATGGCTGCCTTACTTGCTCAGGAACTACTTATATCAAATAACCAATTTTCCATCAGTGATCATATACTAGAATTGGTTGCAGCCATACCTACATTTATCATTGCCATTTTTACAAGAAGCTTGTTAGGGACTGTGCTTGTTGGAGTAGTATCGTTAATGATACTGAGATTTTTCTTTTAGTCTTTAAAATAAAAAACTAAATCTGATTATTTTACCTCAGGGAGATGGTCTAATTGTCAATGGAAAAGAGATCTGGGATTCTACTTCATGTTTCATCCCTACCAAATAAATACGGGATTGGGACATTTGGCAAGGAAGCATACGAATTTGTCGATTTCCTCAAACAATCAGGGCAAAAAATTTGGCAAATACTTCCGCTTAATCCTGTCGCAGAAGGTAACTCTCCTTACTCAACTTACTCAGCTTTTGCATTAAATCCTTACTTTATTGATTTAGATTTATTAACTGAAGATGGGTTATTACAGCAAATTGATTATGATCATGTTGATTTCGGTAGTAATCCAGAAAGAGTTGACTATAGCAAAATATCTCAAAATAAAATGAAAATATTAAGAATGGCTTATGAAAATAGCAAAGAAAAAATTCTTGAAGATTTTAAAGATTTTGTCGAAAATAATAAAGAGTGGTTAGTTGATTATTCTGAATTCATGAGCTTGAGAAGTTATTTTAATACTCCACTTTTAGATTGGGATGTGGAGGTTAAAGGTAGAAATCCACAAGCCACAGAAAAGTATCATTCCTTGATTGGCCAGGAGGAATTTGATTTTTGGATTTTCTTACAATACATTTGCAACAAGCAATGGTTGAAGCTGAAAAAGTATGCAAATGACAATAATATACAAATATTAGGGGATATGCCCATTTATGTGAGTAATGATAGTGCTGATGTTTGGGCAAATCCAAAGATATTTGACGTGGATATAGATTTGAATCCTCGACATGTTGCTGGATGTCCGCCTGATGACTTTGCACCTGATGGACAACGATGGGGTATGCCCGTTTTTAACTGGGATTATATTGAGCAAACAGATTATGATTGGTGGATGAAACGAATCGATAGAAATGTTAAACTCTATGATGTATTCAGAATTGATCATTTCCGTGGACTTGTAAGTTTTTACTCCATACCGGCTGATGAAGAAACCGCAAGAAATGGAGTATGGGAGAAAGCAAAAGGAAAAGCACTTTTTGATAAAATAAAAGAATGCTTTGGTGATGTAGATATAGTTTTGGAAGACTTAGGGTTTATTACCCAAGATGTAATAGATTTAAAAAACTACACAGGGTATCCTGGAATGAAAGTATTTCAATTTGCTGGATTTAACGATGCGAATCATCCTTATTTACCACATAACTGTGAGGAGAATTCAGTCATCTATACGTCAACTCATGATAATGACACTCTATTAGGATGGTTAAAAAAGCTAAGTGAAGATGAAAGACGTGTGGTACAACGTTATTTGGGAACAGATGAAGAATATAATATGACATGGAAATGTATCGAAAAAGTAATAAGTGCCAACAGTAAATTATCCATTATTCCAATGCAAGATTTTTTAGGATTAGATAGTGAAAATCGGATGAATATTCCTGGTGTACCTAAAGGAAATTGGGAGTGGAGAGTAGTCAAAAATGCCTTAAATGATGATTTAACAGAAAAGATTAATCAAATGACGAAAAAGTATAATAGATCATGAAAATAATGGAAAAACATTTAAGATTTTGTGTAGGAGAGGATGAATAGTGATTATAGAACCAATTCCTAATCAAAATAAAAATGACCGAATGCTAACAAATGAGGAAAATGAGAAAATTAGTTTTGTGTCTCTATTAAAAAATCACTTTGGTAGTGAAGACTTGGATTTAAATACTATTGTTCGAACGGAAGATTTCGATAATCTCTTTTATTATTCTGGTAATGACCTAGGAAATGTGTATACACAGGATAAAACAACTTTTCGATTATGGGCGCCCACTGCAAGTGAAGTGATGCTAGTTACGTATCAAAAGTGGAATGATAAAATAGGTACGGAAACGCCGATGAATCAAGATGAAAAGGGTACGTGGACCATTGAAGTAATAGGTGATCAGGATGGACTTATTTATACGTATAAAGTGAAAATCGGTGACAAATGGAATGAGGCGGTAGATCCCTATGTCCGTGCGGTAACTGTAAACGGTGACAAAGGTGTGGTTGTCAATTTATCTTCGACTAATCCGGAAATTTGGAATAATAATAAGCCTAAGCTATCTCAGACTACGGATGCGATTATCTATGAACTGCATATAAGAGATCTATCTTCATCTTCAGATAGTGGAATTGAAAATAAAGGGAAATTTTTAGGGGTAACGGAACTGAATACAACGGGTCCAAATGGAGTAAAAACGGGATTAAGTCATATAAAGGATTTAGGGGTTACCCATCTTCAAATATTACCGATGTTTGATTTTGCAACAGTAGATGAAACGCAATTAAATAAAAAGCAATACAATTGGGGGTATGATCCCAAAAACTATAATGTACCAGAAGGTTCGTATTCGACAAACCCGTATGATCCAAAGGTGAGAATTAAGGAAATGAAGCAAATGATCCAAGCGATTCATGATCAAGGCTTACGGGTAATTATGGATGTTGTCTATAATCATGTATATGAATTAGAAAAATCAAATTTCCACGCTTTTGTTCCAGGCTATTATTTCCGCTATAAAGACGATGGCACTCCATCTAATGGTACCGGAGTGGGGATGGATACAGCCTCTGAACGTAAAATGATGCGTAAATTTATTATTGATTCTGTAACTTATTGGGCAAAGGAATATCAGATTGATGGTTTTAGGTTTGACTTGATGGGTATTCATGACGTTGAAACGATGAATGCCGTCCGCGATGCAGTGGATTCGATTGATTCTACCATCATTATATTAGGGGAAGGTTGGGAGTTAGATACACCAATTAATCCCTTATTAAAAGCAACTAAAAAGAATGCTGACCAAATGCCCGGAATTGCTTTTTTTAATGATGAAATTCGAGATAGTATAAAGGGTAATGTTTTTGACGCACCAGATAAAGGCTTTATCAATGGTGGGCAAGGTCTAGTAGAAAAGATTAAGCAGGGGGTTGCTGGAGGAGTAGCGGTTACTCCTTATATAGAACCAAATCAAGTCATCACCTATACAGAAGTACATGATAACTATACGATTTGGGATAAGCTGAAAAATACGAATCTTTATGCACCAGTTTCGGAATTAATTCGTATGCATAAACTTGCTACGTCTATTATTTTAACTTCACAAGGGATTCCATTTATCCATGCAGGGCAAGAGTTTATGCGTACAAAAAATGGTCACCCAAATAGTTATCGTGCACCAGACTCTGTGAACCAACTGGATTGGAGACGTCGAAGCCAATTTGATAGCGAAGTGAATTATGTCAAAGGATTAATTGAACTCAGAAAACAATATCCCGCTTTTCGAATGTCTCAATCAACTGATGTTCACAAGTATTTGACATTCATGGAAGCTCCAAATAATACAGTTGCATTTATACTTGCTGATCCAAAGGAAAAAAATAAGGAATATGAATTAGCTGTTATTCATAATGCCAATCAACAAGCAGTAACTGTTACCTTGCCATATAATGGTGGATGGCAGCTACTCGTTAATGGTGAACAGGCTGGAATACAGACAATTACCACAATGATTGGTGATACAATAACGGTACCAGCAGTTTGTAGTTATGTGTTAAAATATAATAAAAATACGATTGTCGATAACAATCAGAGTAATCAAACGATATCTTCCGATTTTGCTAAATATCGTAATGAAGTGTTGGAAGAAATTCATCCACATGAATTTATCGAAGAAGTAACAAACCCTGTTGCTCAGTATCCAACGAATAAATTAATAATTGATGATCAATTGCAAGACATGATTGAAAAGTTAAAGGATGAACAAAAAATAGCCTTGTATATGTTCCTCATGTCTTTACGCAAATAAGATTTTTAAACTATTATGCCTCCAAACAAATTTGGGGGTTTTTTACTTTTAATAAAATTATATTGAAAAAGTAAAAAGAGAGACTCTAGAGACTTTTGTGGTACCTGAATTATATATAAGTGGAAAAAGTACTCCAAATGGAAATACATCGCTAGCATGCTCAGTATCCATGTCCTACTTGTTTTTTCTCTAAAATAGAAAATATAAGAAGTGACCGATTTAGGTAAGCGCTTCCAAAAATTAAGATAATCTATTAATGAAAATGGACTTTATTGGTCATTTTAATGTTATTGTCATAAAGTTAATTAATTCGACAAATTTCATCCATTTTTATTACAATAGCTACTTTATAATTAACATAAAAGATAATATATTCGGCAGGATTTATGATGTCTGTAACGAATATATACTATATATTGGAAAAAGTGACGTTGGAGGTGTATTTTTGAGTAATATGATTCAATCGCTAGAAGGGATTTATCCGAGTAATTTTGATAGATATTTGTATCATGAGGGAACTCTATATGAAAGTTATAAATTGTTTGGCGCTCATTTTATCACATTAGATGATGTAGAAGGTGTTCGGTTTGCTGTTTGGGCTCCTCATGCTAGAAGTGTCTCAGTAGTAGGTGATTTTAATAACTGGGACGGAAAAGAGCATCAAATGGAACGGATTGAAGGTTCTGAAATTTGGATTTTATTTTTACCAAACTTAAATGAAGGCGATTTATATAAGTTTGAAATACATACTCCAAACAATGAAAAAATTCTCAAAGCGGATCCATATGCTTTTTATTCAGAGCTACGACCACACACAGCGTCTGTCCTTAAACGATTAGATTCCTATTCATGGAATGATTCTAAATGGATGACGAATCGAAAAAAGGAAGATGTTTATCATAGACCGATGTCTATTTATGAAGTACATTTGGGAACTTGGAAGCAAAAAGATATCCAGGGTACTATTTCCAATGAAAGCAATAAAGGAGCCTATTATACTTATCGTGAACTGGCAGATGAATTAATAGACTATGTAGTGAATGAAGGCTTCACACATATTGAGTTGCTGCCAATTATGGAGCATCCATTTGATCTTTCTTGGGGTTATCAATTAACGGGTTACTATTCTGTAACAAGTCGATATGGTACGCCAGAAGATTTTATGTATTTCATAGATTCATGTCATCAAAAAAATATTGGCGTTATTTTAGATTGGGTACCTGCCCATTTTTGTAAGGATGCTCATGGTTTAGGGCGATTTGACGGTACACCTTTGTATGAACCTGTCGATTATCTGAAATCAGAACGTCCATTATGGGGTACATATAATTTTGATTTTAGTAAACCTGAAGTGAATAGTTTTCTAATTTCAAATGCCATGTTTTGGTTGGATGTTTATCATGTGGATGGATTTCGGATTGATGCTGTTTCCTCCATGGTTTACTTAAATCATGATAATCCATTGCCTGAAAAACTAAAGAATCAAAATGGTGGAGAAGAAAATTTAGAAGCCATCGCTTTTTTAAAGCAGCTAAATGCGGCTGTATTTGAAAAGCATCCTAATGTGTTAATGATTGCCGAAGAAGCTACTGCCTGGCCACTTGTAACAGCACCAACTAATGTAGGTGGATTGGGTTTTAATTTCAAGTGGAATATGGGATGGGCAAATGATGTTCTTAAATATATGAAGCTTGATATTAGTCATCGACCATACCATCATAATCTATTAACATTTTCTTTTGTGTATGCTTTTTCAGAAAATTTCATACTTTCTTTCTCCCATGATGATGTTGTCCATGGTAAAGCTAGTCTTTTAAATAAAATGTCAGGCGATTATTGGCAGAAATTTGCGAATCTTCGGTTGCTTTTTGGATATTTCATGACGCATCCTGGAAAAAAATCTCTGTTTATGGGTGGAGAATTCGGTCAGTTCATTGAATGGAAGGATAATGATCAATTAGATTGGTTTTTACTAGATTATGAATCACATTCAAAGTTAGCTGACTACTTTCATGGATTGCAGAAGTTTTACAAAGATTCCCCTTGTTTGTGGAGGCTAGACCATGAGCAAGAAGGATTTGAATGGATTGACCCGAATAACAATCAACAAAGCATCATATCATTTATTAGAAAAGGTAAACGCAAAGGCGATTACTGTATCGTCGTATGCAATTTTTCCGCTGATGTTTATCATAATTTTCGAATTGGTGTTCCATCATATGGAAATTATGTGGAAATGTTTAATAGTGATTCTACTGATTTCGGAGGTTCAGGTCAATGTAACTCACAACCTATAAGTGTTCAGAAGGTGCCTTACCATAACCAAAAGTACAGTATGGAAATAACGGTACCACCATTAGCTATCTCAATTTTTATGAAGCAAACGAAAAATAGGCGGGGGAGAGTGTCTGAATAATGGTTTCAAAAAAATGGATTGCCATGTTACTAGCTGGAGGTCAAGGTTCCAGACTGCGTGATTTAACGAGTGGATTAGCAAAACCTGCTGTCCCATTTGGTGGAAAATATAGAATTATTGATTTCCCTTTAAGCAATTGCACACATTCTGGAATTGATACAGTTGGCGTACTGACACAATATCAACCGCATTTATTAAATGATTATGTAGGTAACGGAAAGGTATGGGATCTGGATTCTGACTTTGGTGGGGTGTCAGTTCTTCCACCTTATAAAGGAAAAGATGGTGGAGAATGGTATAAGGGTACTGCTAATTCTGTTTATCAAAATATTCAATATATTGATAAGTTTAATCCTGAAAATGTTCTAATTTTATCGGGTGATCATATTTACAAAATGGATTACCGTAAAATGTTGGATTTTCATATACAAAAACAAGCTCAGGCAACAATTGCTGTCATTGATGTACCATGGCAAGAAGCAAGTCGTTTTGGAATCATGAATACGAATGAAGATGAAAAAGTCATAGAGTTTGAGGAAAAACCTAAATTTCCAAAAAGTAATTTAGCTTCAATGGGGATTTATTTATTTAACTGGAAGGTTTTAAGAAGATATTTAATAGAAGATGAGCAGGATCCTACCTCTTCAAATGACTTTGGTAAAAATATTATTCCTAAAATGTTAGAAAATCATAAAAAACTATATGCTTATCATTTTAATGGATATTGGAAAGATGTCGGTACAGTAGAAAGTCTTTGGGAAGCACATATGGATCTTTTACATGAAAATCCAAATTTCAAATTGGATGATCCACAATGGAAAATTTTTGCTAGAAATGCAAATCATCCACCTCATTATATTTCTAAAGAAGCGAAGATTCATAATACTCTTGCAAATGAGGGTTGTGTGATTTTTGGTTCCGTGGAAAGTTCGGTACTATCTTATAATGTTCATGTTGGTAAGAACTCTACTATTAAAGATTCCGTTATTATGCCAAATGTTCGAATTGGAGATAATGTTCATATTGAAAGAGCAATCATTGCAAGCAATTGTATAATTGAAGACAATGCAACCGTTGGAAATTCAAATCCAGCATCAGATATCACTTTAATTGGAGAAAATACAGTCATTACAGCAGCTAGTGAAAAAAAAGCAACTAATATTTGATAGGAGAATATTTTACGAACGTCATGGGGAATGTATTAGGAATCATTAATTTAATTAATGAAAGACAATATTTAAAAGAGTTAACCGCTCATCGAAATGTAGCATCTGTACCTTTTGCAGGGCGATACCGTCTGATTGATTTTACGATGTCCAATTTTGTTAATTCTGATATTTCATTAGTAGCTGTGTTTCCAAAAGAAAAATATTTGTCAGTCATGGATCACTTAGGTTCTGGAAAAGAATGGAACCTAGATCGTCGGAGAAGTGGGTTATTTATTCTTCCTCCTATCCATCCAAATGAATTAATATCAGGAGATATGAAGCAGTTTCATGATCATTTAAGTTTCTTAAAAAGGGCAAACGCTGATACTGTCATCATTACTCCAGGAAATCACGTATGTAAAATGGATTTCAATGAAGTTCTTGCTTTTCACAAAGAGAGTGAAGCGGATATTACGGTTGTTTATAAAGATTTTCCTAATAGTAAAGTAGAAAAACCTGTTTATCATCAGTGTCAAATAGATGAAGAACAGAATATTGTTGATATTAGTTTGTATGATGTACCTAAACAAGGGGATCATATTTGTTTAGAAACATATGTACTTAGTAAATCTCTTCTCATCGATATAATTGAAAAATGTGTTGGAAACGAAGAATACGATTTCTTAAAAGATGCTATAAAAGCGAATATTAGTGAGTTCAATATAAAAGGTTACCATTTTACGGGTGAATTACCATTTATTCATTCAATTGAGAGTTACCATGAAAGTAATATGAATCTGTTGAATCCTGAGGTCATTAAATCATTTTTTAATGAAGATTGGAGCATTTTTACGAAGATTAAACATGAAGCTCCAGCCAAATATGCTTTATCCTCAAATGTGTCTAATTCATTAGTTGCAAATGGATGCGATATCGAGGGAACTGTTGAAAATAGTATTCTGTTCAGAGGAGTAAAAGTAAGAAAAGGAGCTGTTGTTAAAAACAGTATCATTATGCAACGAAGTGAAATAGGCGAAGGTGCATACGTTGAAAACACGATAACAGATAAAGAAGTTAAAATAACAGATGAGCAAGTGGTGATCGGTGAGAAAAAACCGAAAGTCATTAAAAAAGCAGAAGTCATTTAATGGAGGTGCACACATGCATATACTTTTCGCTGCTTCAGAATGTGCCCCATTTATAAAAACAGGCGGGCTCGGAGATGTAATTGGTGCGCTACCAAAGGCATTAAAAAAACAAGGTGTAGGAGTTAGTGTCATTTTGCCTAAGTATGAGGATCTTGCTGATGAATATCAGCAAGAAATTTCTCATCAAATAAGCATCGAAGTTCCAGTTGGTTGGAGAAATCAATTTTGTGGAATTGAGAAGCTGGTGAAGAATGATATTACCTACTATTTTTTAGACAATCAATATTATTTTAAACGACATGGGAGCTATGGATTTTATGATGATGGAGAACGATTTGCCTTTTTCTCAAGAGCCGTTTTAGAGGCTCTTCCTTATCTTGAGGAAAAACCAGATATTATCCATTGTCATGACTGGCAAACAGGGCCGATTAGTGTGCTATTAAAAGCACATTATCGAAACCACCCATTTTATCAAGATTTGAAAACAGTGTTCACCATACATAATCTTCGTTATCAAGGGGTTTTTTCAAAATCGGTATTGTCTGAACTACTAGATTTAAGTGAATTATATTTCCATGCTGATGGTCTAGAATTTTACGGAAGTGTTAATTACTTAAAAGCTGGACTAGCCTATTCTGACTATTTAACGACGGTTAGTCCTAGCTATGCTGAAGAGATTCAAACAGATTTTTTTGGTGAACATTTAGATGGCTTCTTACGTAAAAGAAATAACCAGCTTCGAGGCATCATCAATGGTGTGGACTATGATCTGTATAATCCCCAAAATGATGCATTCTTGTATAAAAAATATCAAACGTATGAAGATAAAATGGAAAATAAACGAAAGCTTCAGGAGCAGCTTAATCTTCAAATCGATAACACCATACCTGTTATCTCAATCGTTACACGTCTTGTAGAACAAAAAGGTATTGATATAATATTACGAGTGTTTCATGAAATCATGAAACAAAACGTTCAATTCGTTGTATTAGGTACAGGTGAATGGTATTATGAATCGGTATTTCGGGATTTAGCAAATCAATATCCAGGAAAAGTATCTGTTAATACATTTTTTAATGAAGGCTTTTCAAGAAAAGTGTATGCAGGATCAGATATTTTTCTAATGCCATCTCAGTTTGAACCATGTGGAATTGGACAGTTGATTGCTCTACGTTATGGCACATTGCCTCTTGTAAGAGAAACAGGTGGACTTAAAGATACCGTTAAACCGTATAATCAATTTACCGACGAAGGAAATGGCTTTAGTTTCATGAACTACAACGCACATGACATGCTGCACACAATTGAACAAGCTGTTGGCCTGTATCGCTACCAACCGAAAAAGTGGAAACAGCTTGCTGAAAGAGCGATGAAACTTGATTATAGCTGGGACGCGTCATCAAAAGAATATATAAACTTATATAAATCACTTATTGGTGAGAAGTAATTTATTATGGATAGAGTGCAATCTCTATCCATATTTTTCATGGTAAGGCTAGTTTATTTCCTATTACAGAAAAAAAAAAAAATTTTGTAAAGTTGGAAAAAAAAAAACACCCAAACAAAAAAAGAAAAAATCTTAACTTTAAAAAGTTCCTTTTTTTAGGAGGAGAGACTTTAGCCGTGGGAGTGGTCAGATCAATAGATAGTATAGTAAAATAAGTGGATAAACTAGCAAGGAGATAACGAATATGAAATTGGTTTCATGGAATGTGAATGGTTTACGTGCGTGTGTGAAAAAAGGATTTTTAGATTATTTTAAAGAAGTCAATGCAGACTTTTTCTGTATCCAAGAAACGAAGCTTCAAGAGGGTCAAATTGAACTCGAATTAGATGGTTACCACCAATATTGGAATTACGCCATAAAAAAAGGGTATTCCGGAACGGCTATATTTTCAAAACATCAGCCGATCTCCGTCAAATATGGAGTTGGTGAGAATGATAGCGAAGCAGAAGGACGAATTATTACATTAGAATTCGAGCAGTTTTACTTAGTCAACGTGTACACGCCTAATTCAAAACGAGATCTTACTAGATTGAGCTATCGCTTAGAATGGGAAGAGGAAATTCGCAGGTTTTTAGTTGAACTTGATCAAGCTAAGCCAGTTATATATTGTGGTGATTTAAATGTAGCCCACCAAGAAATGGATTTGAAAAATGCGAAATCCAATATTGGTAATTCAGGGTTTACGGATGAAGAGCGCGGAAAAATGACAAGCTTACTCTCTAATGGCTTTGTAGATACTTTTCGTTTTATTTATCCAGATGCAGAAGATGCCTATACTTGGTGGTCGTATATGGCTAAGGTACGTGAACGAAATATTGGTTGGCGTATTGATTACTTTATTGTCTCAGAACGCTTACAGGATTCGTTGACAGGTGCAGAAATTCATAGTGAAATCATGGGCAGCGATCATTGTCCGATTGTCTTAGAAACTAGCTTTTAGAAAACGGAATAAAAGGGCATGCTATTTATAGTTTGAACACTTTGGAGGGATTATATGAATTCATTTATCGTCGGATTTCACGAAGAAGACAATACAGATAGTATGCAAATTCAAAAATTGAATGAAGCAGAATTTGAAAAAGCAACAAGCCAAGGGATACGACAACTTTTTGAATTAGACACAAATATCGGATATTTCGTCTTTTTAGATGCGGAAGATGATGAAGGTGATGTATCATATTTAGTGCTACAATATGAGGACATTGATGGGGACCCTTCTGATTGTTATTCATTTGCGCAACAAGATTTTTATGAATTCATGGCTCTTTACTTACAAGGAGTTAGTGAATTAGACGAAGAACAAGGGCATGAAGATGAAGAGGAGGATGAGGCAGAGGAAAGTGAAGAATATGGTCCAATTCACCACCTTGCTCATTTAATGTTTCATATCGTAGAAGAAGGAAAATCGGTACAAGCGTAAGAAGGTAAGAAGACAGTTCATCTGGCTGTCTTCTTT
>CAVVWH010000038.1:0-11723 GCA_963751845.1 uncultured Bacillaceae bacterium | reverse complement strand
TATCGTGGTGACATCCGAATTCCACCATCTAAACGAATAGTCTCTCCATTTAGATATTCGTGCTCCATGATAAACGTTGCTAACTCAGCGTATTCAGATGGTTGACCTAAACGTTTTGGGAACTCCACGCTTTCTGATAGTTTTTGAATAACCTTTTCAGACAAAGTATCTGCCATTGGCGTCATAAACAATCCCGGTGCGATCGTGTTTACGCGAATACCAAACTGTGATAAATCACGTGCCACCGGCAATGTCATCCCCGCAACTCCTGCTTTACTCGCCCCGTACGCAGCCTGTCCCATTTGACCATCAAAAGCTGCAACAGAAGCCGTGTTAATGATGACTCCTCTTTCACCAGAGCTAGTTACAGGTTCATTTTCTTTCATGGTATTCGCTGCTAATCGCAACACGTTAAATGTCCCGATTAAGTTAATGCTAACCACTTTATTAAAATCCTCTAAAGGTAATACGCCTTTTTTGCCAATTGTTTTCCCAGGTGTTCCGACACCCGCACAGTTTACACAAATGTGAATAGCACCAAAAGCATCGATTGCTTGGTTGATTCCTTTTTGTACGGATTCATCATCTGCTACATTCACCATCGCATATTGGACATTTTCGCCTAATTGAGCAACAGCTTCCTTGGCTTTTGCTTCATTTAAATCAAAGATGACCACTTTAGCTCCCTTTTCTACTAATCTAGTTACTGTCGCTAACCCTAAGCCGGAAGCTCCTCCAGTTACAATCGCTACTTTATCTTTTACGTTCATATTCATTTCCTCCAATTATAGTTGATTTTTTACCAAAAATTCCTTTTTTAGAGAGCTGATGAATTGTCTCTTGTTCATAGCCTATTTCTTGCATAATATCAAGTGAGTGTTCACCTGTTTGTACACCCGCAAAGCGGTACTCAGCTGTCTGAGTAGAAAATTTAATTGGAAAAGCAATTTGATTTTGTGTACCTCCTTGCAGCGAAGGTACAGATACAACCATATTCCTAGCCTTTATTTGTGGATGGTTGACAGCTTCTGAGAAATGCAAAACAGGCTCGACACAGCCGTCAAAATCATCGCCAAGGATCATTAGCCACTCTTCAAATGATTTTTCTTTAAAGGCTTCACGCAACTTCTCTTTAAAGATGCGCTGATCTTCAATTCGCTGACTACCGCTGAGTTTTACTAGCTCTCTATCACCAATTAATTCACAAAGTTTTGCCTGAAATTGCGGCTCTATACTACCGACAGAAAGATAACGATGATCCCTCGTCTCATAATAATCGTAGAAGGTACCACCATTTAACAACGTCGATTCAGCCTCTGGTTCTACCCCTCCTACTAAAAAGCCGGAACCATACATGGCATTTAAAGAAAAAGCAACATCCGTAATACTTAGATCAATATGTTGACCCTCACCTGTTTTTTCACGATGATAGACTGCAGCCAATATCCCAATTACAGCGGGCATTGAACCCCCTGCAAGATCAGCCACTTGTACTCCAGCCGGCACAGGGACTTGATTTTTTCTAAAGGAATAGCTTGAAACACCCGCTATTGCTAAATAGTTAATATCATGCCCTGCTCGATTACTTAGTGGACCCGTTTGCCCATAACCCGTAACTGAACAAAAAATAACTTTTGGATTTATAGTCTTCAATTTGTCATAACCAATGCCTAATTTGTCCATCACGCCAGGACGAAACTGTTCAACCACAATGTCATACTCTTGAATTAATTGATAAACGACTTCTTTCGCATCCTCTTGTTTTAGATCCAATGCGATGGATCGTTTTGAACGATTCAGATGTCCGAATGCAGCGGACAATTCTCCATCCATAGGCCCTACATATTTGACTAAGTCCTCTCGATTAGGAGATTCTACTTTAACAACATCAGCTCCCATATCCGCCAACATCATCGTGGCAAAAGGACCTGGCAGTAAGGTAGAAAAATCTAATATTTTCAAGCCTTCTAAAATACCCATAACCACCCTCCATTCCTTACTTGTCTAAAATATCCTTACTGATAATTTCTTTCATAATTTCTGATGCTCCCCCGTAAATCCGTTGCACCCTCGCGTCTGTATAAGCTCTTGAAATCGGATATTCCTCCATATAACCGTATCCTCCAAATAGCTGTAAGCAACCATCGATAATTCTGCCCTGTGCTTCTGTACTAGACAACTTGGCCATACTCGCTTCAGCAGCGGACAGTTGATTTTGCTCCAGTAACGCTAGACATTCATTTACAAATGCTCGATTTACTCTTGCCTCAGTGGTCATTTCGGCAACTTTATGTCGAATCACTTGTAGCTTGCTAAGTGATTTTCCGAATGCATCTCGCTCATTGATATATTTCACCGTTAACGCTAAAGCCCCTTCGATTGCACCGATAGCTGCGACAGCTAAGGTTGTCCTTTCCCGTGGCAATTCCTCCATCAAAGTGATAAATCCATGGTCAAGTTCACCTAGTAATTGTGTAGACGATACTGTAACATCCTCTAAAAATAATTCCGATGTATCAGCAGATTGAAGACCAATTTTCTTTAACTTTTTACCTTTTGTTACCCCCTCATCATCAGCATCCACAATAAACAGTGAAATACCTTTTGAAGCGGGTACTGCTTGATTTGTTTTAGCTACAACAATCACAAAGTCAAAGGATTGCCCATTTGAAATAAAGGTTTTAGAACCATTAATCACATATTGATTCGTTGATTGATCTTTAATCGCCATTGTTTTAATGCCTTGTAAATCACTGCCGGCACCAGGCTCTGTCATAGCAATCGCGCCTACTAACTCGCCTGAAGCCATTCTCGGTAAATAATGCGCTTTTTGTTCTTCTGTTCCAGCGTTTAAAATGTAATGCGCTACGATGTTAGAATGGACCGATAAATTCACAGCAATCGAACTATACCCGAGCCGACTAAACTCTTCGACTATACATGAAGCAAAATTCAAAGGCGCACCTAAACCACCATATCGCTCGGGAATATCTACGCAAAGAAAACCAGATTTACCTAATTTATTCCAAAGCTCTCTAGGGAGAGATCCCTCTTCTTCCCATTGCATATAGTTATGTTCAATTTCCTTTTTCGCAAATGCTTCAATAGATTTTTTGAATAGAGTAATTTCTTCTTCAATTGCTACTGTTGGATTCATGATTTTCCCTCCATATAAGAACTTTCTATCTTTCTATATGAATATTAATGCAATTCTCGTGCCATATTTCACCTCATGAATTGAAGCGTTTTCTCTACCAATGTGTTAACAATTATTAACAAAAAATTGTTAACTGTAAAATGAATTAACAAAAAATTGTTAACGTTTACAATTTTTATTGATATAATGTAATGGAAATAATTGGGAGGTGTTTTATTTGTTAGTTTCCGAAGAAATGACAACGAAATTTATTTGCTGCTCTAAAGATCATACATTACATGATGTGCTACCCATGTTTACCCAAACTAACTCCAATATGCTTCCAGTTGTAGATGACTCCCAAAAATTAATCGGGATCATTACAAAAAATAAAATTTTCCAGGTATTAACAACAAAGCCATCCTTGGATACTACTATTGACGATTTCTATAATTCAAATCCGATCTTCCTACATCCAACAGAATCAATTGAATATACAAGAGCGTTATTTCTAAAGCATAATATTGGACATGCACCGGTTGTAAATGAAGAGATGATCCCGATTGGAGTCCTCTCAACTCAACAAGTACTGAGTTCATACAATACTGTTTTAAATAAAGTCGAGTCTCAATTGGCATTACTTTTTAATAACTTAAACTTTGGCCTCTTATCTATTGATACGAAATTCCAAATAATCACTTCAAATTCACTGGCACATAGACTATTAAAAATAAATGAAAGTCAACTCAACGCTATTGAGGAAAAAACAGAATTAAGCAGAATTAAAGAATTAATAGAAGATATTCTAATCCGATGTACCATTGAGAGTAAAAAACAATTAAATATATATGGATTCAGCTTATACGTACATTGTTATCCATTATATAGTGATGATGCGTTAGTAGGTGCAATGGTCATTATCGAAGATGTTACGCAAATCGAACAAACGATCAATGAATTACAGCTAACTAAAAAGTGGGAACACAAACTTAGGTCGGTGATTGAATTTGCCTATGACGCTATTATTCTTGTTAATGAGAAAGCAGAGATTACGATGGTGAATAAAGGCTTCAGCGATTTATTTGGATTGGAAAGTAAAGATGTCTTACATCAGTCTACAACTAAGTTGTTCCCTCAACTAGAAATTGAAAACGTGATCAAAAGTGGTATTAGCATTCACAATACGCCACAAATTATTAAAGGGCAACAATCTCTCATTTCTATTCTGCCTATAAAAGAAAAAGGAGAAACAATTAGTGCCATTTGTAAAGTGACTTACCGTGGCCTACCTCATTTGCACGAAGCATTAACAAAAGTAAAAAAGCTGGAAAAACAAGTATCTGCCTATCAACATGAAATCAATGAAATGAAAGGAACCAAATATTCGTTATTTGATATTGCTGGGGAATCCAACGCCATACAAAAAGTAAAGCATGAAGCGTCTCTAGCTTCTAAAAGCATGTCTACCGTTTTGATTATTGGCGAAAGCGGGACAGGAAAAGAGTTATTTGCTCAAGGCATACATGCCGCTTCTGGACAACCAGGTCCCTTTGTCCAAGTGAATTGTGCAGCCATTCCGCCCGAATTGCTTGAATCTGAATTTTTCGGTTATGCTGATGGGGCCTTCACGGGTGCCAAAAAAGGCGGTCTAAAAGGAAAATTTGAACTTGCACAAAATGGTACCATTTTTTTAGATGAAATTGGGGATATGGCCCTGCCTCTTCAAACCAAAATATTACGTGTTCTGCAAGAAAAAGAATTTCAACCGATTGGTAGCTCAAAAACAATTCATTTAAATACGAAAATCATTGCGGCAACGAATCAAAATATTGAACAATTGATTATCGAGGGGAAATTTAGAGAAGATTTATACTATCGCTTAAATATTATGCGATTAAACATTCCATCTTTGAGAGAAAGAATAGAAGATTTACCCGATATTATTCATGCAATTATTAATCGATTAAACCAAAGCGGCTTTTACATTAAAGGAGTCACCCATTTTGCTTTAACCAAACTAATGAAACATACTTGGCCGGGAAATGTGAGGGAATTGCAAAACATTCTAGAAAGAGCAGCAAACCTAAAAACGAGTGATTACATTGATGCCGACGATATCCCTACTTTTAACCATGACATTGAAGAAAAAATCATCTCTCCACAGGCAACCTCAACCTATAAAGATATGATTCATTCGACTGAAAAGGATCTAATCATCACAGCCCTAAAGGAAGCTAAAGGAAATAAAACAAAAGCAAGTCAATTACTCGGTATCAGCAGGCCTTGGCTCTATACAAAAATGAAAAAATATAATTTGGAGTAAAAAATGTGCGTCTGACCTGAATTTGGACCAGACGCACATTTTATTTAGGCATTCAATTCCCCCCCAAATGTCTTTATGAGCCCACTTCTAACATTTTTACAATACTCATAGAAGACAGACTCCTTTTGATTAATATCCTTTGAAATTCGGTGTTCTTTTTTCTGAAAACGCTAATAAACCTTCATTAAAATCATGAGATTGTGTATGATTCTTTAGTGCCAATAATTCTTGTCTTAATGCGATATCTAACGGCTGTTCTAGCCCATCCGTTACAAGTCTTTTCATTTCCCTTAAAACAAGAGGGCTCTTAGCTGAAATTTTATCTGCCACTTGCTGTACGGCTTCCTCTAGCTCATCAACAGGTACAACCTCATTCACGAATCCATAATCCTTCATTTCCTGTGCTGTGATAAAATCTCCGGTAAATAACAAATACTTCGCTCGGTTGATTCCTATTTTTCTAGGCAACCTTACTGCGCCACCACCACCTGGAAGCACACCAAAATTTGAATGAGCATCTCCAATTTTGGCTTTTTCTGAAGCAAAAACAATGTCAGCTGTCATCGCAATTTCTAATCCCCCAGCTAATGTAATTCCATTTAAAGCTGCTATTAAAGGCTTGGATAAATGGTTTAGTCTGTCAAAAAGTTCCCCTGCATAATCTAGTAACCCTTTTAGTCCATCGGGCTTCTTTTCTAAATCTGCTAACAATTCCTTTAAATCAGCTCCTGCACAAAATGCTTTTCCTTTTCCAGATAATACAACAACTCGAATCGAATCATCCTCCTCAACCTCTTTAATAACCTCCAATAGTTCGTTTACTAGAGTTTTTGATAAAGAATTCATATCATCAGGTCGATTCAAATAAATCCAAGCTGCTCGATTCTTTTTTTCATAGACAATTGTTTGATAAGTCATTATTAAAACCCCCTATTCATTTTTAGCGAGCTACTTTGATATAAGTGCAGATATTTCGGCCTCCAACACCTGTTCACCTTCATTCTTATAAGTTGAAAGTAATAAAGTAACTTCTCCCACGTTTCTTCTTTCCTCATTTGTGCATGACTTTCGCATTAACATACAAGAGATCGTCAGGATATACGGGCTTCGTAAATTTAAGATTATTCATCCCAGTACCAGCAATCACATCGTCACCTAAGATGCCCAATTCAACCCACAGCTTAAAAGAAATATTCAATGTGTGTAATCCTGAAGCGATGATTCCTTTAAATCTGCTTTGTTTAGCCTTTTCCTCATCAATGTGCATGTACTGCGGGTCATATTCTGAGGCAAATGTAATAATCTCTTCTTTACTGATTTTATAGGACTGCGTTTCAAAAGCTTGTCCCATACTAAATTCATTAAATTTCATATAAAATCACCTCTACTTAAGATACATGCAAACATCGTGCCAACTTAGTAACGTAACTGCCATTAATCTTTTATAAAAATGAATAAAAAACATGTTAAGTATCATTAACGATTTGTTGTTAACGATACTTAACATGTTATATACAAAATATCCAGATTAATATAGATCACTTTTCGAAACATAGATTTTTTGTGATCAATTCTTTGGTTTTTTTGGGATGAAAGTTTTATGGATAGTTATGAAACAGCTACAAAGCAGTATGAAGAGTATAGATTGGACAAAGAATAACTACTTGTTGATATGGATGATGAATGCTGTTGCAGAGATTATGATTGCTGAATAAATTAATAAATAGGTATGATGGTGTGACACCCCTCTCCCTTCCTATATATACACATATTATTAAGGAGCGTTGTCTAATGAAAAAAGTTGAATTCAATAAAGAATATTTGGAGTTAGTTGGCAATCTACCTGATTCTCTTGAGGAGTATCAGTTTTATCTTGGACTGCAAGAACGGAGAATTTATTTTAATAGTGATATAGATTCAACCATTGTCAACAAAATCGTTTATTGGATTCAAGAATGGAATCGAGAAGATGAAGATTTAAATATTCCAGTCGATAAAAGAAAGACCATACACATTTATATAACAACTAATGGTGGAGATATAGTGACAGGTTTTTCTGCTATTGATGCAATTTTGTCAAGTAAAACGAAAGTGGAAACCATTGGTGTAGGTTGTTGTTCTTCTATGGGTGCTTTACTATTAATTAGTGGACATCATAGAAAAGCATACCCTAATACTGTAATTCTCATTCATGATGGGAGTATGGCTCTTCAATCAACTTCTAAAAAGGCTAAAAATACAATGAATTTTTATGATCGTATAGATGATCGAATTAAGAAGTTTGTTGTAGAAAATACTAACATTTCAGAAGAGTTGTATATTGAGAAGGAAGATGAAGAATGGTACATGTTCGCAAATGAGGAAGGATTGAGTTTAGGAATTGTACATGAAATAATATAAGAGTTTACAAGAACTTCTTAACCCAGCGTTTATCTTTTCTAAGTGATTAGACAAGCGTTGGATAAGGAGTTTTATTTTACTTTCAAAAATGCTGTTTCTCAAAGATTGTTGCCTAAATTTCGTATATTTCTCCTGACAATGGCTTTTAGGTCTGGTCCATCTAGTTGAATGGGATATCATATGTCGTTTAGGAAGAAACCGTAACTTTTTACTCGATTGTTCAAAAGTAAATTACATACCTTCTATTTTTGATAGAATATAAGAAAGACTACTCTAATTGGAGGAAATGGAATGGAGCATTCAGATGGTCTAATTTGTAACATCGCAAGGAAATTGAAAGAAGCAGCATTACGAACAGAGAAAGAAATAATGAACCTTTTTCCGCCCCTTCTTGCTTACGAGCTATTGACTGGATGTCAACGCTATATTTCGCATGATTTCGATCCGCCTTGGGATAGTTCGGGATTTCTATTTTCAAAATCATCCGACGCCTCTTTCGATATTGGCGTTTACAAAAAGGTTGGAGACTTTTTTGTAAATTATACTGGTAATTCGAAGGCTACGTATACTTCCGGCTGCGGCTTATACCATGAAACGTATGGAGAGCACTACGAGGAATGGATGGAAGAACAATACCGCAACGCCCATTACTCTGTATTACACATGACGGATGTTGAAATATTATTAACATTAGCAAGGGAAACATTTGGTGAAGACAACTTCGACACGCTCGATATGAATTCGTTAATCGATGATTTGCTGGATGCGGTTGAAGAGTTTGAAGATCTTTCCATTCTTCATGCTGAGAATTTACGTATAAAAATAAGTGAAATGGATTTACTTTTCGTCTATAAACTTGGTGAAAAACGGGCCAAAGAAAGATTACATAATGAACAAATGGAAATGGAACAAAGTAAAAAACAAATAGAGCTAGAAAAGGCTGCATTCAACAAACTTTGGCCTCTACTTGAAAAGAAATATAAATTGGCCTATCAAAGACCTTTTCCGAAAAGAATCGAAATGCCCGAGTTCACATCTTTCCAACAATTTCTGGACGACCATAATGTTCAAAAACAGGAAAGAGTTTTGATAGGTAAATATGCTCCCATCTCATTTTCGAATTCTGTTTTCTTCAAATTAAGTTCGAAATGAAAAAAGATTGTAGAGAAAAGTATATACTTTCTCTATGATGTTCCCGATAAACATCGAGGCAATCAATCACCAGGCAACTTGAGGATGGTCTTCGAATAATAACGGGTCGGGCTGTACATTGTACATCATCAGTGCGCCCATCAGGATCGCAGTGGTCCCGGAGCCTGGAATACCTAAAGTCAGCAGTGAATCATGGCTCCTCCAGATGCAGCATTATTAGCTGATTCAGGTGCCGCAACACCTGCTATCGTACCTTTACCGAATTTCGATGGATTTTTTGAAATATTTTTTTCCAAAATATAAGAGAAGAAGGAAGCAAGTGTCGCCCCTGCACCTGGAAGAATCCCTATAAAGAATCCCAATAAGCAGCCGCGAGCACCGAGAATGTCAAAGACTATCATTTTCTTATGCTGTATCTTTATCTAATTCTCTTCAAGTCCTTTACAGCTTAAGAAAGGAACAAATAAAACTTAATATAATGAACTAGAATTTATAGAAACAAAAACAAGACCAAATCAATTGCGAATTGGTCTGCTAATTATTGTGCTATTACCGGCATTTCTCCACAAAAACGGAACTACTTAGGCTAAACCCTACCTGCTTTTCTTTAATTTATCAATATGGTCCTTCATTTTCCTATTCAAATTTAGTAGTAAACTGTCATCCTTATCTCGCTTTGGTAACGTTCCGGAGGACTTGTCCGTTAAAAAAGGGCTTTTCTTCTTTTTTTCTCCCATTGCATCATCCCCCATACAAATCTTTGTACAAATATATTGTCTGTATGGTCAAAATATGAGAGTTTTAATCAACAAAAAAAGACAGGAGATATCGCCTGTCTTATTATTTCACTTTGCCAAACGGCTATCTTTTAAACGATCTACAGCACAGCTTCATTACTTCTTTTAAATAAATCCCTTGTGTATAAAGATGGAGAAGTTCGTGGAGCTGTTCGAGTATCCTTCTCTTGTAAAAAAGGTGACTTAACCCTAACTCTGCATTTTTTTGTAGTTACTTCCATTTTATCCACTCCTTCCTATCTATACTTTTATTCTATCAAATTAACACTTTTTTTTCTATAATATGTATCAATCAGATTATTTTTCTTGCGGTTTTGCCAACCAGCTATGTATTAAAGACAAATTAATTATATGGTCTATATCTATATCCAACACAGGTTCCTTTTCCGATTCAATAGAAATAACTACTGGAAATACTTTATCGAGATATGGAATGATAGCTATTTGCTCGTTAATAAAAACAATTGTTTTGTCATTTATGGATTGTATTTGTTCTTTAGTAAGGTTTACTCCGAGCACCGTACCTACTTCTTGCTTAAAGTAGCTATCATTGTCTTTCTTGAATACGGTGATATTTTGCCTGCAAGTTTCTCCATAAGTATATAAAAAGTCCTCTAAACTCTGCTGATAACTCTCTATTTCATTCCATTTTACCATAATACAAGCGTAAAAACTCCAAACAAAGAGGTAGTACTAGTACTCCAACCTATTTGTAAAATTCAGCCAACAGATCAATTAGGAGCGAGTATCATTTGCTCACTGGTACATGGATTCTCTTAATTCCATACATCCCGCTTTTGTACATCTTAATGTTTTCGATAGCTTAAAACCATTTATTCTTAAAACATTTCGTCAAAGTGATGAGCCATCTGTTTTTATTAAAGAAAAAAATCAGCATTTACTAATAATAAGGTTCAAATTAAAATTCCAACTAAGCTAAAAGTGATTAAAAAGAATGGCCTATATATTGAAAAGGAAGGCCTTCCTTCATCCTTGATGTAAACTTATTCAGTTAGCAACTTTAAAAATCCAGAGTTTTTTAAAGCACTAGCAAAGCGGTTATCAACTTATGGCATTCTAAGAAATATTATTTGTAGTGAAGAAACAGATCGATTTTTCATTGTACCACGTGGGTTAAAAGATGATTGTAAGCATGTAGAATTTCCCATGCACATTTTTCATATAGGATATTATCAAACTCTTCTCTTGAAATTGTATTGTTTTTTGTTCTACCTAATTTCTCAGTGTTGTAAGTGAGAAATTAGGCTTTAGTTACTTCATAAAAGCGCCAGATTGTGGAAGATCATTAATCTACTTTTATTGAAGAAAAGCACCTGTTCGTTGAATAAGGGACAGAACACTTTAAATAAATTTTTTGCAACATTAAATCAAACTTTTAAAAAAAGATCTGAACTAAATATAATATTTGTCACAATCGAGATGAGAACAACTTCATAAAAAAAGCTTTACTAAATAGTAAAAAACTCATTACTCCACTAGAGAGTTAAATATATGTTAATATTTAGATTAGTCAAACCTCGAAATATTCTAGGAATTTTTTTATTAATCTGTATTGACTTCGATTTTTCGAGTAAATCCCACCGAATAGGAGGTTAAAATTAAGTGGATAACCAATCAGGGGAATAGAAATGATTCGCCCACTTTCCAAATAGGGGTCATCTTTTAACATCAAACTAGATAACAAACTAACACCCACCCCCTCTGATACGGATTTCTTAATTACCTCCGAGTTTGTTGATTTAAAAATAATATTTAATGGTCCATAATGTTTTTCAAAATCTTCAATTAGATTATTATAAAAATTTCCTCCATATATGACAAAAGGATAGTCTCTGATATCCATTAACTTTAGTTCTTTACTAAAAGCTAATATAGAATCCTTAGGAACTATAAC
>CAVVWH010000037.1:0-82525 GCA_963751845.1 uncultured Bacillaceae bacterium | reverse complement strand
ATTAAATGTACCTTGAGAGTGAAATGAGTGAAATGAAATCTGTTCAGGAAACCTGTGTTCAACAGAATTAAATAAGGAAATTAAGCCCAAATCCACTTTGTTTTGATTAACCTCTTCAATAACCTCTTTGTTTTCCATTTCGATAATCGTCACTTTTATTTGTGGGAAATCCTTTTTAAATTTGGATAGTGTTTTAGGTAAAAAAGTCATAAATATGCTGGGAATTGTTGCAATCTTTAATTCCCCATTATAGGAAGATGTTAAAGATTGAACTTCTTCTTTTAATTCATCAGCTTTTTTTAAAATTTCAAGCACTTTCTTAATTATACTTTTTCCTTCATCTGTTGGGATGGTTCCATTTCGTGAACGTTTAAATATTTGAACTCCAAATTCTTTTTCCAATAAAGAAATCGATTGGCTGATAGCAGATTGTGTAACATGCAGATTTTTTGCAGCAATAGACATTGATTGAGTTTCAATAACTTCTTTTACATATTCCAATTGTTCAAAATTCATCGTACTCTCCTATTTACATTAGTATCACTTATATTATCATTAAAAATTATAATTATACATTAAAATTAATTAACTATATAATCAATAGGGTACAAAATCGAAAAGGTCTTATGGAAGAAAGAAGAGATGGTATGAGAGAGAGAATATGGACAAAAGATTTTATTTTTGTTTGTTTAAGTAATTTTTTTGTGGCACTTAACTTTTATATACTTGCGACAGCATTTCCTTTATATGTGAAAGATATATTAAATGGGAACACACAACAGATGGGATTAGCGATTACCATCTATTCTATCGGGATTGTACTGATTAGACCTTTCTCAGGTCAATGGGTAGATCGTTTCGGGAAAAAGAAAATGGCTGTGGTAGGTCTGGTCATTTTTCTAATCGCCTCCTTCAGTTATTTTGGCGCAATGGGAATTATCCTTTTCTTGGTAATACGTTTCCTTCACGGAATGAGCTATGCGGTAGCCTCAACAGCTACAAACACGATTGCATCCTCACTCATTCCTATTTCACGACAAGGTGAAGGAGTAGGCTACTTCAGTATGTTTACGAGCCTTGCGATGGTTATTGGACCAGCTTGCGGGCTTTTTCTATGGAAAGATAAGAACATCACAGTATTGCTATTAGCTGGAGGTATTATTTCAGCACTTTCCCTCCTATTTGCGATTGCAATGCGAGTAACTCAGCAAAAACAAAATAGTACAGAATTGGTTCAGAACACAGAGCCAACGAAGAAAAAGAGAATACATTGGAGTGATTTTATCGAACTAAAAGCATTGCCAATTTCATTGCTCGCGTTTTTACTTGCCTTTTCTTATAGCTCGTTATCTGGGTTTTTAGCTTCTTTTACTGCTGAAATCAATCAAACTCAAGTTGCAAGTTTATTTTTTGTTGTGTTTGCCATGATGATTGTATTGTTTCGACCAATCGTTGGGAAAATATTTGATAAATATAAAGAACATTATTTGTATTATCCAGCCATTTTGATGTTTGCTGTCGGTCTACTCATGTTAAGTCAAGCTCATTCTGGAAAGATGGTTTTGTTTTCCGGCTTAATAATGGGAATTGGTTATGGGGCACTATTTTCATGTTTTCAGGCACTTACTGTTAAGCTTTCCCCTATCCATCGTAGAGGGATTGCAACGGCGACGTTCTTATTGTTTTTTGACTCAGGCTATGGATTAGGTTCTTATTTTATGGGACTAATCGCTTCCTTCGTTAATTACAGCATGATGTATGCTGTAGCAGGGATCATTACTTTGCTATCGGTTATCCTATACTATCTGTTCCATCATCGACCACAAGCTAAGCAGTCCATTCAAAATCAAGATCAAAATGCCAATATAATCTAATGAATCTCTAAGTATTTATTTTTGTTTTGTTCTGACAGAAAACGATCGTGTAACAAACAAAAGCCTGTTATTCATTACTAATCTTAGCAATGAATAACAGGCTTTTTCTTTTCCAATACATGTACTAAGTGTGTTTACCACGTTTTATTCACGCTAATCCTTATTTAAATAAGAGGATTTCTCTTTATAGGAGCTGTGTGCGCACACTCCTCTTCTTTTTTGTTTGTACTAAAACATTTCGTACAACTAAGTTGATACACTCAACTGATAAACCCTTGTATGTTTACCCGATATTATTCATGCAATTATAAATCGATTAAACCAAAGCGGCTTTTTCATTAAAGGAGTCACCTATTTTGTTGACAACCCAATAGAATTAGATATATAATTACTTCGAATTAAATATAAATAAATTAAAAACTTTTGAAGTGAAGGTAAAAAGATAATATATTATTAAAAACCGTTCACACTAATCATATTCCACAAAAATGGAAAAGAGGAGATTTGATATGTTAAGAAAACTTGATCATAACAATATGGGGAAAAGTAATCTTGGTTGGCTTAGAAGTGTATTTCATTTCTCATTTGCAGAGTACTATAATCCAAAAAATATCCACTTCGGAGTTTTACGGGTTATTAACGATGATTTAATTGACCCTCATACTGGATTTCCTAAACATCCACATCAAAATATGGAAATTGTCTCTTATGCAGTGGATGGAAATCTTACTCATGCAGATAGTATGGGAAATGAAAACACGATTACTCGTGGACATGTTCAATATATGAGTGCAGGAACTGGTGTTTATCACAGTGAGATGAATCATGGGGATGAAACACTAAGATTATTGCAGATTTGGATTCTTCCTGATCAAACAGGACATACACCGAATTATGGAGATTATAGATTTAATTACGATGATCGACATAATCAATGGCTTCATATGGTTTCAAGTAATGAAGGAGATGCTCCAATTAAAATTAATCAGGATGCTAATATTTACTCTTTGGAACTAGATAAAGATAAAGAAATTAGCTTCCCTGTAAAAGAAGGAAGACAAGCTTATTTAGTACAAATTGAAGGAAAATCAACCATAAATGATGTAACTCTTGATATGAGAGATGCAATGGAAATTGTCGAAGAAGATATCCAAATCAAAGCCAATGAAACATCGCATTTCTTAGTTGTAGAAATGCTAAAACAATAATAAAAAACAAAAAAGCAAATTCGAATTAAAAGCGCTCCAGATATTGAAAACATCCTATTTAAAAAATGAAAAAGAATCCATTTAGAAAGAAGTTTTAAAAAATGGATTCTTTTTTGTAATTGAGAATTTATTATTGGTAAAAATTCTTTTAATGAATTTGTTCAGAAATGTTACTTAATGCTTCACCAGCTTCATTGACAAAGATGTCCACTTTTGAAAGATCCCCAATCGCACAAATTCCAACGAGTTCCCCATTTTGAACAACAGGGATACGTCGAATTCGATTTTCAGACATCAGACGAGCACACTCATGTACATCCGTTTCTGGAGAACATGTAATGACATCACTAGTCATACAATCATGACAGTGGACGGTATTGCTATCCTTGCCGTCTGCTACAACATTTAATACGATATCACGGTCTGTAATCATTCCAACGACTTTTTTACCCTCGCAAACTGGTACCGTCCCACAATTAACGTCACGCATAATTTTGGCAGCAGCCGTTACAGAATCGTGGGGTTCACATACCTTCACATTTTTCGTCATAATGTCCTGAACTGTTTTCAAATTAATAACCACCCTTATATCAAAATTTTTTACTACATTGATATTATCTCTAAATCTTTTCAAATTATTATGGTGGCAGGTTGTCGTTCACAAAGAACTTCACCTAACAAAGAGAATGATTTAATAACCTTCAGCCTATCTTTTATAGGGTTGTCCTTTTACCTAGAAATCCTATTCGCGTGATCGAATCAAACACAATCGTATCTCCCGACCTTAAACGGGTTGGATCTTTCAAGGCTTTATATTGAGGCCGATCATTGCTGAAATCACATCACAATGAATTCTTTTTTATCTTTATTGAAGATGTTAAACAGCTGAATTGTTGAATTTCTTTATTCCAAAAAGGGCGCGTTTCTGGAGTAAAGAAAAAAGCTCAATTTCTCATTATTAAAATTGAGAAATCGAGCTTTTTAATATTGTAATTCCCTTAACGTTGTAAATCCGCATTTTCCTGACGCTACCCCATATTCAACTGTAGATTTCCAACTCATCCCACCGATTAGTCCAACAGTCTTCATAAATGTTCCCCAATAATTACCTTTGAATATATAACCAATTATACAAAAGTTTTAATTAATATCATATTTATTTTTTATAATAACCTACCACTTGCGCTTAAGTGAGTATCTTCACAATCAATTTTACCTTTACCAATTTACCAAAAATGTGTGTTCAACAATCCGGCCCTAAAGATATAGAAAGAACGCAATACATGTTCTTCAGAGTTCTTTGATGCTGCAACATGATTTGTCCATTTGTCATCAGTCGGAGGTACATACTTGATATTTCATATAGCTTATAAAGCTTTCAGATTGGTTTGATTAGTTAATTTTCTTTTTCCATTAGCTGAAAGTAAGTAGCCCCCAAGCCATACAAATCCTATTCCAGTAATAGCTCCGCCGATGAAAGAAATAAATGCTTCAAAACTTGGTATCAAACTAGCCAGAGCAAAAACAAAAGTTCCTACTATTAAGCATAATCCGCCTATACGAGGAAGAATGCCTTCTTTCATCACTGAAATACCCACTAAAATCAAACCTATAACGAAAAGTAATGGGCCAACCATATAAATTATGCCTGAAACACCTTCATTAAAAATTTGATCTACATTAACCCCAGATGCCCCTGCTATTTCTACAAATACAACGGCTGTTACAAAAATCGTACCAATCATGCCAAAAACCATTCCTAGAGTTCCCAATAACCCATTACTTTTACCTTGTGCCTCAAATAGTCCGATAAAAGCAAAGCAAAGACCTAAGTGAGCTATTAAAACTAAGCTTTGTCCTAGTACTGTTCCATTTTCTGACCCTCCTAATAGATTAATCAGATGAGCGATTGCTAAGAATAGACCAGATATAACACTTGTAATACCGCCTATAGGTCGAAATAAAAGTGTGGAATTCATCATGAAGCTCCTCCTTAATTATCAATGTATTAATAGTAGGTAACGAGCAGCTCTATTGAGCAACATAAAATAGCACCTACCAAAACGAAAAATGAAATTATGGAAAAAAGTATTTTTTAGTCTCTATGTGAAACTACTCCCAAAATATATCATAATCATTTACTGTTTTTTGTAAATAAGCTGTTAATTATAGTTAATTTTAGACATAGAACCATTTATACAGAATAAGTCCCAGCAAAATACAAATTGTAACGTAAAGTATTTTTATATACCTTTTTTACTATACAATGATTTTTTATTCCTTTTTTATATACACTACATCTATAAGGATGAGATATTACTAAAGGAATAATTATTGTAAGACTTTAGTAATCTATGAAACTACATCCAGTGACTATGATTTGTTCTTTTTATACTTCCATCAATAAATATACTTCAACATAAAGATAAAATTTTTTTAACAATTTCAAATAATCTTATTAAAAAAGTAAGTGTTTTATCAAAATTTGTTTAATTGTGTATTCTTATCAAGATTTATCCTTAAAAGAACCTTTTGCATAAAAAATAGGTAACATTCTTTAACGATTTCTAGACTTGCGGAAACCATCTTGACAATCTACAAGATTGAATATAATCCAAATCTTTATTACATACTAAAGGAATATAACTCCATTACGGAAAAAAAGAGGTAACTCTTATGATAAAAATTCAATCTGCAACAATCTCAAAAAAGTTATCGGAAAATCAACAGCGTTTAGAAGACGTTTTTTCCAACTGTGTAGACCTCAAAATTTTTTCTTGGCAATATGGGCCAGATCTTAAACATACCGCTTTCTCTATTTATTTCGAGACATTAGTACAAGAACAAACAGTAAATTTTATGAAAGAATCTATGCAAGACCTGGTGCCTCATGAAGTTGGTCCAGCAACGATGGTTACACCGAAAGATGTTATCAATTTTTTCAGTAGTCACGGTATATCTGCTCAAAACGCCACGCTTGTTAATAGCTTTGAGCAGACTGTGGATAACATTTTACAAGGGCATGTTGTGATCTTTTTTGATGGTTGGGACAACGTGTTGTCCTATGCCCAAGCCCATCAAGTTGAAACGCGAGCAATTACTGAACCTGTATCGGAAACGGTAGTGAAAGGTCCACGTGAAGGGACAGTCGAACAGCTTCAAAAAAATATCGGATTATTGCGCTCTCGTTTACCGAATCCTCATTTTAAAATTGAAAAATTTAGAGCTGGAGGAGCAACAAAAACGGAGGTAGCCTTTGGTTATCTCGATGGAGTAGTTGATACGGAAACACTAACTGAATTTAAAAATAGAATGGATTCTGCTAAAGAAGGTGACGTTTTGGAAACAGGATATATTGAAGAATTGATTGAAGATTCAACCTACTCACCTTTTCCCCAATATCGATCGACAGAACGTCCTGATGTAGCTGTTTCCAGCTTATTAGAGGGGAAAATTATCGTCATGGTACAAGGCACTGGAACCATATTAATTTGCCCTGGCCTATTCACTGAATTCTTTCAAGCAAGTGAAGATTATTATCAACGAGTAGTGTTTTCGTCCTTTCTTCGCCTTCTAAGATTTTCAGCATTTTTCATAGGCTTTACATTACCGAGTATTTTTATTGCTTTAACAACTTTTCATCCTGATCTGATACCAACAAATCTATTAATGACCATACTTGATACTCGAGAAGGGCTTCCTTTCCCAGCTCTTGTTGAAGTATCAATTATGTTATTTTTCTTTGAAATACTTCGTGAAGCCGGAATCCGGTTACCCAAACCAGCTGGGTCCGCGGTAAGTATTGTTGGGGCATTGGTGATTGGTGAAGCAGCTATTAATGCCAATATTGCTTCTCCAGCCATCGTCATTTTAGTCGCATTAAAGGGCATTTCTTCTTTTGCTATGCCTCATTACAATATCGCAATCAGCTTGCGACTCATTCAATTCCCATTGATGCTTTTAGCAGCTGTATTGGGGGGATTTGGGATCATGATTGGTTTACTTCTTTTATTGTTACATCTAACGAATTTAAGGTCATTGGGGCAACCATACTTTAGTCCTTTGGCTCCATTCAGACCAAAGCAACTACTCGATGTTATTATTCGAGCCCCACATAAAACATTGTGGAATTCTTCACGAAAACGTGATATACAAAAATCTATTCTCAAAAGAAAGTATGATAGAGGATGAATTCTATCTTTATGAAGGTATTGGCTATTACTTGCCTATTCATTTGTTTAACAGGTTGTTGGGGCAGTCATGAGTTAACGGATTATGGTTTTTTAATGGGTGTGAGCTTAGATCAAACAAAAGATGGGCGTATTGAATTAAACGCACATGTATATTCACCTATCCAAACAATTGGAGGAGCAGCTAGTAGCGGTAAACAGGCATACACTACTATTAAAACGGTAAATAAGAGCGTAATGGAGACATTCCGTACCATCCCTCTTTATTTAGGTCGAAAGGCTCAAGGGAGTCATATGCGGGTCGTTTTAATCGGAGAACAGTTTGCTAAGAAAAACGATCTAGGAGAGATTCTTGATCTTTTCTATCGTGATCATGAAATACAGCTCTCTACACTCATTATTATTACCAAGGGAAAAGCATCTGATTATTGGAAAAATAAGCCGGTTATCGAGCGGACGATGGGTCAGCAATTGAGGACCATTATTGAGAGTTCTTCAAAATATTCAGCTAAAATAAAACAATCTACTCTATTAGATGTAGCATTACAATTAAATAGTAAGGGAAAAACAGCCATCATTCCATACTTGAAAAGTACTAAAAAAAAGCCAATAGTTCCATATGGTAGTGGTGTTGCTATTATTCGAAAAGGGAAAATGGTTGATCACCTATCATCAAATGATACGGAGAAAATTCTTATCTTAACCAATGAATCTAAAAATGGGATTATTGAATTTCCATGTTTAGATGGGGGAAATAAAAAGAACATAAAAATGGAAGTGCTAGAGCCTTTATCTCTTAAAACAAAAGTACTTCCCGAATTTACAAAGCATCTACCAAAAGTTCGAATTTCAACCAAAATAGATGGATTAATTAGTGAACTACATTGTTCTTCTATAACCACAAATAAAGACGTAAAAAAATTAGAAGTTCATATTGAAAAAACAATGAAAAAGGAATTGGCAGCAGTAATCGCACGTTTACAGGAAAAGAAAATGGATGTGATTGACATTGGAAATACAGTCTATAAGAAAGACCCTGCTTTATGGAAAAAACGGGAAAAGGATTGGGACAACATTTTTGCTAACATCCAGTTTGTAATTGATGTTGAAGTCAATATAAAAGGTACTAGCATGATTCTTGGTGAAACGATATCGGAGGAATAAAAATTGTTTGAAAAAATTCTCTTTCTAGTGATCATCATAGTGGGAATGTTTTTTTACGACATTCCCAAATTTAAACAGGTGAATCGTCGAGAACGTATCGTTTATGGACTAATGATGATTCCGATTATTTACTTAAGTCTTGTTTATTTGATGGATTCAGCATGGCCAACACTTGACGAACTCGTACATTCCATTTTTTCCAAACCAGCACATCAACTTGTAAAATCAATTCAGATTATCAAGTAAGCAATATTGTTTTACTGAAGGAGGGAATGATCATGAGAAAAATAGAAACGATTAGTTCTGGTCAAATGGCGTGTTTATTTCTCTCTTTTTTAATAGGATCCTCCATTATCAACATCCCACAACCTTTGACACAAGCTGCTGATAATGGCGCATGGCTATCGATCATTATCGCAAATGGACTTGGGATGCTCCTGTTAGTCTGTATCTTTTATTTATATCGTAAGAATTCTAATTTTACTATCATCGATTGTAGTAGCAAATTTTTTGGAAAATGGATCACGTTATTCATTTCCATACCCATATTAATTTTACTTTTTTTAGATCTTTCTTATGTTGTCATTGATATAGGGGGCTTTTTTTCAAATGCCTTGATGAGAGACACACCTTCCTATGTAGTTCATTTTTTGATTTTGATGGTCGCCGCAATAACGGCAAGAGCCGGAATTGAAGTAATGGCCAGAATGTTTATTTTACTTTTATGGTATTTGATTGTTATTTCAGTCACAGTATTAGTACTTGCTGTTCCGTATTATCAAGCGGGGAATCTTCTACCTGTCTTTCCAGAAGGAATAAGACCAGTCATTCACGGTACTTATAGGGTTTTGGGATTCCCATATGGTGAAATAGTTCTTTTTTCCTTATTACTGCCATTCGTCCGGAAAGAAAAGGACAACTTATTAAAAAAATACATGTTTTCAGCCCTTCTGATACACGGTTTTTTGTTAATTCTCTCTATCCTTTGCACCATTATGGTATTTGGTCCCCTTGCAGGTACCTTTAAATTTTCACTATTTGAATTGGCACGTTTGATTAATATAAGGCAGATTATTAATAGAATCGAGTCTTTTATTGGAATAGCATTAATAGTTGGTTCCTATATGAAAACAACAATCATGCTATTCATTCTTAAAGAGACATTATCGACAGTATTGAAATTGAAGGATAAACGATTCATTATATTTCCTGTTGCCTTTATTTCTCTGCTACTTACACTCACAATGTTTAAGAATGAAATAGAATTTGCGAAAGCTGTATTCGTAATTTTGCCACTAATTATAGCTATCGTTCTCGTGCTGCCGCTGATTTTCATCACACTTGTCGCATTATTCAAAGGGAAGAAGTTGGAAACACATGATGATAGCTTTTAACAGCGAGTTACGTTATCTAGGCTAATTGAGTCATTTAACCAATATTATTTATATCATAGATTTTTATATCAAGAGCATGGAGTGAAGGAGAGGCCAACTTATAAAATTGAAAGACCTCTCCCACTCAACAATCCTCATCATATCTTTTTGGGCTATAGCAACGATTTAAATTGGTGAATAATATAATCTGCCGTACGAATGGCTAATGCAACGGTTGTGAGTGTAGGGTTCGCCCCCAGTGAAGGCAGAATACTGTTATCTGCCACATAAAGACCTGATATGCCGTGAATTTGACCGTACCGATTAACTGCAGAAGTAGAAGGATCATCACCCATACGACAGGTTCCAGATTCATGGTTATCATCTCCAGGAGCTCTTAAGTAAATTTTAGGTTGCCCTCCCTCTGAAATCAATTCTATGGATGACATAACTAATTTCATTTCTGCAACCATTTGCTCAATCACAGATTGATCCCTTTGGCTAAGATTGAAATTGACCTGGATCTCAGGTACACCATACTCGTCTGTCCGATTAGGATTAAGAGTGATTTTGTTTTCAAAACGGGATTCTATATGACCATATCCATGAATAATAATCTCCAATTCTTTTTGTGGCGACCTTTCAAATTGGATTTGAAAAGGTCTATGCTTTGTATTTGGAATATAAATATTAAGCGGACCTAAATCTTCTGGTAACACATTGCGATTCAATGTTCCAGTGGCTCTTAATGTAGAATGGTCTAATAGATAGTGCCCGATTGAACTCCCAAAAATCCCGGAATGTAGTAGTAGACGCGGTGTTTCAAGAGTACTTGCTGATAAAACAATCGTCTTTGCTTTGATCCAGTACGATTTCATATCTGGGGACATGACCTTTACCCCTACAGCTTTCCCTTTTTCGATAAGTAGTTGAACCGCTCGGGCCTGAATAGCCAGATCGAAGGACTTGTGATTCATGGCTTCTGCAAGGAAAAGGATGGAACTAAAATATGCGTTCGAATGGATCTGGCCATAATTAGTCGGTTTGGTGTCGACTGCTATCGGGGATTCTTTAGCTTTAGAAAATCCATTTGTCCAAAGCCGGTTTAGAAGGATTCGATTGAGTGAACTTGACTTACCAAAGGGCTTATTCACGTTCATGACTTGTTCAGCAATGTTATAGTAAAAATTCAACTCTTTGATCGTGATAGGCCACTTCGAAATAGTGTATAAAGGCAGTCGGGGACTAATGGCTGTCCATTGTAAAGTCCTCCCTCCTAGGGCGATAATTTGTTTCGCACCTGAAAATTCCGGGAGATATTTTCCAATACGTTTTGTTATACCAGAAATATATTGTTCTGCTCGTCCGCCGGAGAATAATGCGAGGTTCAGTACATTAGTTGGCAAAAGAGGGTCTCCTGCCTCAATCATACCAACTCTTTTTCCACTGTTCCTCCATTGGTCACACAGCCGCCAAAGGGCAGCGCCTCCTCCTGCTCCGCTACCAACAATAATCACATCATAATCCGTTTGTTCCATTTTTTCCAACGTAGTAAGCGGAATCCAGGAATCAACCGTTTTCGATGAAATCATTTGAGGACAAGGCGAGGGAAACGTTTTTTTGTCCTCCATAATGTCAGGTGAAACAGGTAATTTACTGGGGGTATCCAGATTAGGATGCCCATTCCACATCAAACCGGCTTGCTTCAGCAGCCTCTTCAATGCTTTTGCGGATACTAGGAAGAAATCAAGATCTGCAATACCTGGTCTACCTCTAGGTTCAATCGATATAAAGCCGGAGTATTTTTTCTCTTTTAATGCAGCAAGTAATTGTCTTATTTCACCATCTCCTTCGCCAGCCGGTACCACTTCTCCTGTATTCATCCTGGCATCCTTCATATGTATGTAAGAAATGTAAGGTTCTACAAGAGGATATGCTTCACTCATCGGAAACACATGAGATTGTATGAAATTTGCAGGATCAAAAGCAAAGCGAAGATGATGTGAATTGATACTTTCAAGAATATCGCGATTGCGTTCCCCATTATCCCCATACATAGTACTGTCGTTCTCAAGAAGTAAAATGATTCCTTCATGCTCAGCGATATGAGTCATTTCCTTTATTCGTCTTAGAACTTCATTTTTGTACTTATAAGGATTTTCCCCCTTAGGAATAATGAAAGAGGTAATACGAATATAAGGAGTACCAAAAAATTTAGCTAAATGAATGGCCTGCATAAAATCTTTCAAGTGTGGAGTAAAACTATCGGTTATACTGATCTTTCCTATCGGTGAAGCTATAGAAGAAATATAAAAGCCACGTTCATCTATTCGTTTCTTTATTACAGCAATCTCTTCATCGTCGAGCTGTAAAACATTTTTTCCACCTACACTGCGCAAATCGATATAAGAAATCCCTTCTAAGGCCAGAACGTCCATTTGCATTCCCAAATCGGGAGAAATTTCATCACCAAAACCTGCTAATGTAATCATATAGAATCACTCCTGCCGGATGATATAATCAGCTGTGCGGATGGCTAAAGCAACTGTCGACAGAGTAAGGTTCGCTGCTCCGATGGAAGGGAATACGCTGTTATCGGCTATATAAAGTCCTTCAATACCATGGACCTGACAATACCTGTTTACGGCTGAAGTGGATGGATCATCACCCATACGACAGGTTCCCGAGTCATGATTTTGATCACCAGGTGGCATCAGACAGATGGGAGATTGGCCCATATTGGAAACCAGGCTAATGCCGCAATGGGAAGAAATCTTTGCAACATCTGTAAAAATGTCACGGATGATGGCTTGATCCTTTTCACTGAAGGAAAAATGAACTTGTACCTCTGGTACACCAAATTCATCCTTTCTGTATGGATTCAGTGTGACCTTATTTTCATATCTAGGTTCAACCTCACCAGAACAAAAGAAATGTATTTCCAATTCCTTTAACAACGGTTTTTCCTGATAAGGTTGATACCAAAAATACTCATTTGGTCCTCTTAATTGAATTTGATAATGCCTTTCTATAGTTGACGGAATCAAAATGCCCAGAGTACCTAAAATACCGGAAAACTCCTGACGATTAACTTTTCCAGTCGCGATTACATAAGAATGATTCATCAAATAATGGCCAATAGCTTGCCCCTGGATTCCTGAGTGAAGAAGTAAGCGAGGGGTTTCGATTGTACTTGCTGACAAAACAACCGTCTTTGCTTTTAAAATATATGATTTTTTATCTCGGGACATGACCTTTACGCCATACACTTTCCCTTTATCGACAAGTACTTGGACGGCACGAGTATTTACAGCTAAATCGAATGGTCGATGATTTAAGGCTTCAGCAAAAAAAGAAATGGAGCTAAAAAAAACCTCTGAACCCTTCTGCTCAAATATTTTCGAACAAAGATTGGCTGCTAGAGGAGTAACGGTAGCATTAGAATAACCCCTCTGCTGCAACCGTTTCAGCAAAGTTTCTGTAATCGAAGAACCTTCCGTATACTTCTGGGAAACGTTCATGATTCGTTCAGCGATGTTATAGTACGAATGCATCTCTTGAATGGTTACGGGCCATTCAGCCATTTCAAACATATTCATACGGGGACTAATCGCATTCCAAAACAAAGTTCTTCCACCAAAGGCAAAAACCTGTTTGGCCCCTTTAAATTCGGGAACGTATTCTCCCAGTGGTTTCGATATATTTGCATGATATTCTCGCATACGAGTATCATTCATTGTAGCGATGTTACCTGGATGTGTTGGAAGCAAAAAATCTCCTGATTCAATGACACCGATCCTTTTCCCGGTTTTTCCCCACTGTTCGCATAGTCTCCAAGTGATAGCTCCTCCTCCCGCCCCAGTGCCAATGATTAATACATCATATTCATTTTTCGACATTTGCTCTAGTGGAGTAAGTGGAATCCAGTTCTTTTCTATGACTTTCACATCCTTTAGCATAAATCTTTAAACATATATTTCGATTTTGTATTTTACTTACGATTCTAATTTGCAAAAATAACATGCCGCATTTCTATCCATATTCTTTAAAATGGGTAGGTATTCCCAGCAAATAATGCAACGAGAATAAGGACCAGTTTAACTTCAAAAAGATTTCTAGACCATAATCACTTAAAACATAATACTTACGGGGTTTACTCTCCGATATATCCCAGCTACTGGTGACTAACTCCTGTTTTTCTAAACGGCGAGGCAATGAATATAATGTACTCTGATCAATCGAAATACCTGATGTTTCAAGTAACTGAACAAGTGAATATCCATACTGTAGTGTTCTTAATTGACTTAATCCTACAATGACTCCGGTCTAAATAATAGGTAAACGCAATATTTTATAAAGTGATGAATTTCTATACAAAAACAATCTCATATTTTTGCATTGTTAATATACTCATATAACAAGGAGGGGCAATCAATGTTTAACGTTCATTTTTTAGAAAATAGTACAGTAGTATTAACCCAATTGCTAAGAAGCATTCCTTCTGTGGATGAAAATATTAGAATCAAAGGTCGTAAAGGAAAAGTAGTAAATGTTAAGCAACTTGAAAAGGACATATTTCATGTATATGTATTGTTTGAGCCAGTCGTTAAAAATCAATTGCCTGCAAAAGATACTAAAAAGAAAAAACGATAAAATCCTATTTCGAAAGTTAAACTTTCTTCTTATGTTAATAATACGTTTAGATCATATCCCCTCATTTGAGTTTCAATTTAGTTTGATTAAACTAAATTGAAACTCAAAAAGCCATGACTTCAAATCATGGCTTTTAATAATTTACTCTAAATGTTATCTATAACTAACTAATATCAGGAATCCCAAATTGAGGTATTTTAATTTGGAAATGGGTTCCTGCTGGTGTACTATCCACAACAACAATATCTCCTCGATGTTCAAAAATGATTTTTTTTACAAACGGAAGGCCCAACCCCATCCCTTTATCTTTAAAAGAAATAAAAGGATCAAAAATACTCTCCCAATTAGCAGGAGGAATCCCTTTTCCAGTATCATAAAAGTTAATAATAATATTGTCATCTATAATATCGATATTGATTGTAATTTTTCTATCTTTTTTATCAGTAGGAATGGCTTCTGAGCTATTTTTTATTAAATTAATAAAAACTTGTTGTAAATACGTTTTATTTGCAAATGCCTTAAGTGATTTATAGTCATTAATAAACTCCACATTAATATGATTTTCATTAGTTATCTCCTTTGAAAAATCAATAGACTGTTGGATTATTAGGTCAAGATCCTCCATTTTAAAATTCATTTTTGAGTTTTTCATATACTCTTTGTAATTATTAGCAAGTTCCTCTACCTGCTCTGTTGCTTGAATAATCATGTCTAATGATCCAATTTGTTGATCATTTAAAGTTGAGATATCTTTGCTTAACATTCTGGAAAACCCTTTAATTATGATATTGGTATTTTTAACTTCATGTATTAAACTTCCTGCTAAATTTCCTGTATAGTCTAACTTTTTTTGTCTTTCTATTAATTGATAATAGTTTAATTGCATTGCGGTATTCAATTTGATAAATTCGAATATAACCATAACAGAAAAAGTGATAACGCCTATAGTTCCTGCTATGATACCTGTTTCAGGATTGAAATTAAACACTCCTATAATAAATGAAAATAGAGTATAAATGGAAAATCTTCTTAAAAATTGTCTTATATTTGAATTATGAATCTTTTTAGCAATTACAAATAAGAATAGTAAGAAAAAAATCATACTCCCTAAATGAAGAATATATAACCAAGATAAAATTCCATATTCAGGAAAGTAGAAATCGATTGTTGAAAAAGATGTATGCTTTACCTTTAAACCTACAATTCCTAACTTAGTCCAATGTATTATGTAAATAAACGTACTCCATACAACTAATCCGATTAACATTTTTCTTGTAAAAATAATATTTACAACTTTATCTAACAATTTTTCACTTTGAAAAGTAGCTGAATAATCTTTTATACTTACATATGCAATATAAAACACGACAGGAATTATATAAATTGTAGCGAATTTTAAAAAACGAAAAAGTAAAAGAGCTTCCTGTTCATTTAAAAAATCCTTGAAATAAAGAATACCTACACTAACTTGCCATAATGATACTGATATCATAAATAATAGTAAACCTGATGATAAGTTTGAATCTTTATATAACTTAGTAACACTAATGGCTAAAACAATAGGGATTATGCCAATGGCACACATTAATAATCCAACAATCATACAATGTAACTCCAATCCGAATTAATCAGTGACATAATTACACTCGTCTTAAATAAGCACATGAATTATTTCCTCCGTATCCATGGTTGGTTACAGCCACTTCATGTACTGTTTGATATATTGTTTCTGTGACGATATCCATCTCTTCGTATCCTTTTTTTGTTGTCCGTATAGTAGGTGGAATAAAATTATGTTCAATACTTAATAACGAAGAAATGACCTGTAAAATTCCACTTGCACCTAAAGGATTACCGTACATACTTTTGATAGATGTATACGGTACTTGATGATTATATAATTCTTTTGAACATTTCATTTCAATTCGATCATTTACAGAAATCCCAAGTGCTTGACTATTTACATAATCAGGGTTTCGTCCATCAGTAACTTCTTTAAGGGCATTGGTTATTTGTATTCCTTCTTCATCCGTTGAAAAGATATTGATACCGTCATTATTCGAGACAACCTTTACAATTTCCCCTTTAATATTCGCCCCTCTTTTTATAGCCTCTTCTTTTCTTTCTAAAACAACTACTCCTGATGCTTCTGACATGGCAAAACCTTTACTACCTTCTTGAAATGGCACCGCTCCTGTTGCCAGGTCTTGACCGAGAGGAAGAAGTTTTGTCTTTGCAAATGTGTATATAGTTGCTCTACTAATTGGCGCATCTGCACCACCTACAATAGCTACATCAATCAGACCACTTTTTAAATAAACCATGGCCTCTTCTATAGCTTCTAAACTAGATGTACAACCAGTTGTGATAGTTTTAGTAATACCATTTGTTCCAATATAGTGACCTATAGCAGCTGTAATACTATGAAAATTTCCTGCATGACAAGCGGTAACAGGTACTTTTCTAAAATCGTCTTTTTCCCCATTGATAACACCATCTTGAAAGATAGGATCTCCAATTCCACCAATAGAAGTGCCAAAGAAAAGACCTATTTTCTTATCTTTTACATTTAGGTTAGCTGACTTAATAGCTTCTCTAGTAGCAACTAACCCTAATTTTGTCACCCTAGGAAGCCTGTCTAATTTTTTATCCTTTTTGAGGACTTCTAGTCCTTCCTTAATAATGCCAACTATATTAGATTTATTATTAGGACTTAATTTTTGTTCTGATTCCAGACAACATACTCCGTTTTTTAAGTTGAACAAGAATTGCTCAATGTTCGATGTTTTTGGAGCAAGCACTCCATAACCTGTACAAACAATATCCATGTATATAACCACCTTGATAGTAATAAATAAATATAACTTTAGATTTATTTCAATATAACAATATCTACTTTATCATATCGACCTATATTACTATCACATTAAGTTATATTAATAGTTCTTTATAATCATTTTTGCGATATATTAAATACATAACTAGTGAATTTAATATATCGGATACTTAAATATCTTATTTTTTGATTTAATTACTTTTGAATAGATGACTTAATTACAGAAATATAAAGTCATTAATCTATTCAAACTATAATTTAGCTCGTAATGATTTTTTATTTTTGAGGTTTTTTTCATTAGCGCAATTACATTCAACTGTTCTGTAAAGGATGTTTTTACAAAATTTATCTAAATCAATTTAGAAATTCTGTAAATACTATTGGTAGGAGGTGTATTTATGGGTAAAAAAAATCGTGGTGCAAAAGCTTTAAGCGGAGTTAATCCTCAGGGGTATTCAACCGGCGTTGAACGGACAAAACAACCCTCAACCCAACTTGAAAATGCAGCTAAGAAAAAGAATACGAAATAGTGGAACATATTAGATTTCAAACTAAAGGAACATTATAAGTCAATTACACATTAAAAAATTGAATTCGTTCTGGACAGTAGTCAAAACGTTCTGACTAGGAACAAATTAAAATGGAAAACTGATGCATGAACATTGGTTTTCCATTTTTCATTTGAGATTATTTATATATCAAACTTAATTATGTATCATCCTTTTTCTCTCTCGTCCTCTATAATTTATTGCAACAATACCTACTGCAACTAATGCAAGGGCTGCTAAAATAAATTCATTTAATTTTTCACCTGGAATAAACATAGCAGATAAAAGTGCACCGGAAACAGGTACGAGAAATTTATAGATGCTGATTTCACCTGCTTTGTTATATTTCAAAATGGAATACCAAAGAGCAAAAGCAAGGGCTGATAAGAAATGCTGCATATAGTAATAATCCCCAACCAAAGGGAGTAAAAGTAATCATATTGTCACTATACTGAGGAAGACCAAGTAATAGCAAGATCAAGGAACCGATGGTTAACTGCCACCCTGTTAATGTAAACGGATGAATATCACCTGCTAAACTTTTTGCCATAATGGTGGCGATTGCACTTGTCAGGCCAGACAAAAGCATAAAACCTTCCCCAGTCCATTGAAAACTAAAATGGAATGCTTGTCCCCAGTTCACCACCACAATTCCTGCTAACCCAGCAAGTATTCCAATTGCCTTTCTTGAATCAATTCGGTCATTCTTGTAGAAGAAATGAGCTAAAATGACGGTGAGAAAAGTTCCGCTAGATGACAAGATTGATCCCTGCATACCAGAAATTTTCCCTAATCCATTATAGAAGAAATAGTACTCGATCGCAGTCTGAAACAATCCCACTAAAATTAAAACGTGAATTTGTGAGCGTTTCACAAATAAGTGTTTACGATCTGTAATCAATAAAAAAACTAAAATAATCAAGCCTGCTAAGAGAAACCGTATTCCCGCAAATACCATTTGAGCAATTGGATTACTTGCATCCATTTGCAATTCTTCATAGCTGACTTTCAGAACGGGAAAAGCACTCCCCCATAAAACCGAACAAAAAATGGCTATCCCAATGACAGCCAATTTATTTTGAAAAATGCTTTTCAATGTCATTCAACTCCTATGTAGTTCTCCCAATCTTGCTTCATATGACGTCAATTATTTATCTTATGTTAAATAGAGAATTTAATCAAATGAAGAAATTGGAATTAGTGCGGAGTGAACAAATAACTTGCTTTATATTTTAATTATTGTCAAATAAGTTTTGCCTGTTCTGTTAAAGTCACATAATCGACTTTTCCACTCCCTAATAACGGCACAGATTCTATTAGGTGAATAACAGATGGTATATAAATAGATGATAATTTTTGGTTTGTCACAAACTTTCTTAATTCAGCCTCATTACTATCTGAAAAAGTTGTAAACAGCACAACTTTTTCGCCTCTAGATACATCTCGAATACTGACTGCATAAAAATCTGTCCGATTAAAGCACTTAGAAGCTAGTTGTTCAACCACATGTAAAGAGATCATTTCGCCAGCTATTTTCGCAAAGCGTTTTAATCTTGATACAATGGTAATAAATCCCTCTTCATCTACTTTGACAATATCACCTGTATCATACCATTCAGAAGCGGGCACAAATCCTTTATCATGTAACAGATATCCCTTCATAATATTGGGACCTTTAATGAACAAACTGCCACCTTCCGCTATACCTTCCACAGGCTCAATTTTATATTCGATTCCAGGTAGTAGAGTACCTACCGTTTCATTTTTAAACAGAGTAGGCGTGTTTAGACTAATGACTGGAGAAGCCTCTGTAGCTCCATATCCTTCAATCACACGAACAGCATGATGTAATAAATAGCGGTCCCTTACCTCTGGATTTAAACGTTCCCCACCTGCAACCGCTAAGCGCAATGTGGAAAAATGGTATGGTTTTGTGTTATTTTCATATCTTTCTAAAAAAGTTGATGTCCCCAATAAAATAGTCGCATGTTTTTTAAAAACAAGCTGAGGAATTTCCTTAACATGCAATGGACTTGGATACAAGAATACAGATAATCTCGTGATCAGCGGGACAAGTGTTCCTGCCGTTAAACCAAAACTATGAAACATCGGTAAAGGATTAAAGAATTTATCGTGTGGGTATAAAATTAAAGTACTATACATTTGATAAATGTTTGAATACACATTTTCATGTGTCAACACTACACCCTTTGGTTTAGCTTCGCTGCCGGAAGTAAATAAGATGATTTCATTTTCCATACTTTTAGAACGAGTCTTCATTTGATATTGAACAAAGCCTTTAGCTTTATCCTTTGCTGTAATAGAAGCTTTTATATTCTCTATATACAATACGGTCGTTCTTTTCTCGATTTCAGTGATTAATGGTTCTAGTCCTGCTTTTTCAACAAATAATTTTGACGTAATAATCTGATTGACTTGTGCAGTTTCGATACAATCCATCACCGTTTTTATTCCCATTGAAAAGTTTAAAATCGCCGTTGTTTTACCCATTTTAAACAACGAAAAAAGGGTTAATACATGACCGACAGAATTAGGAAGGAGTATGCCAACGCGATCATCATTTTTTAAAATGTTCTCAAATTTTTCCGCCAACACATAACAGCTAATGAGTAGTGTTTTATAATCTACTTTCATTTGGAGATCTTCCGCTGCAATTTTTTCTTCTACACCTTTACTCGCTTCAAGTAGCTCATTAAATAAATTGACTTTATCTTTTTTATAAGAATTAAAACTAGCCAACTTCTTTTCTTTACTTAAATAATCCATTGGCTCCATTTTCATTTTTTTCACCATTCCATTCATAACCTCCATAACATCTAACTTACCCAATAAGAAGGATATGACTATCATAACATTTTATGATGGAACATACCTCTATTTGCTAAAAAGCCCCTATATAGAGCAAATTGATCTTTCATTCCTATGATTTATATAATAATTACTTACTTCATTTACATATTCATATATCGAGCAAAATAGTAGATATTTACAAATATTAACTATCAGACATTCATTTTCTTCGTGCTGCTTAAAACGTCTCAGTGAAAATAAATGGACGACTATACGAGAAAACAAAACTAATTTCGTCAGAGAGCGAATCTCAAGCATCAAGATAGTTGCACATTTCCACCCCAAAAATCTCCTATATAGAACAAATATTCTATGATAGAATAGAAGTAAAGATAAGTGTAAGTTATCTTTACTATACATAATTAAATTATAGTTAACTAGGTGGCATAATATGAATGATTTGACGTTTCTGAATAAAATGACGAATGATGAATTTTTAACCTATCTACAAAATCATCTTTCAAATAAACAATTGCTTGATGACCATAGAAACCTTACCCTCTCCGATAGTTCGGAACAAGATTTTTTGGAATTGTTTTTTTTAGAAAAAATATATAACCCAGACAAGCAGTTATCCCCTCATACCGTCAAAGCGTATCGATCGGATGCCAAAACATTGCTGCAGTTTTTAATAGAGCATTCCCTGACTTTCAGAGATATAGGTTTTCCTGAAGTAAAAGCTTACAATAGCTTTATTAAAGACAAGTATGCTTCTAAATCAGCTATTAGGAAATTAGAGTTTTTCAGGAGATTATTAGACTTTGGCTATGAAACACAATTTTACAAAGCACATCTTTCCACTTGGATCTCTAAACCCGTATCAAAAAAAGGACACTATATAATAGAAGAAACTCGTCAAGAACAAGCACAAACTCGAGTTCAAGTCAGAGAATTAACACAAAAAGATGCGGAATATCTAATCTCCCTTTTTCCGAAGATTGTGAAAGCGACCAGAAATCGCGAACAGTTAGAAAAACGAAATTTATTGATTGGTTATCTTCTCTATACGACGGGGCTTCGTGCCAGTGAATTGTTAAGTTTAAATTGGGGAAGTTTTCGCTATAATCGCCAGGGATATTTATATGCGGATGTGATTGGTAAAGGTAGAAAGCCACGAACGATTCCGATCAAAGAAGAGACGGAACAACTATTATTTGATTATCGTAGAAGTCTTGGGGAGTCAGTTGAGATAAATCTAGAAGATACCAGTCCACTTTTTTACGCTCTTTATAATATGAAACAACCGTATGATCATAAAAAACGATTATCTTATCCGAGCCTTTATAAGATTGTAAAAGAAGCGGTTCATTTAGCTGGGAAAAATTCTAAAGTCTCACCTCACTGGTTCAGACATACCTTTGTGACTATGTTGCTTGAGAATGATGTTCCACTTGCTGTTGTAAAAGATTGGGCGGGCCATTCAGATATTTCGACTACGAATATCTACTTAGAGCGTGTCAATCAGGATCACTCGTTTGTTCATTTAAACAAAGTGAATGTTTTTAAATAAACTTGGATTTGTTCTTATTTTATAAAAATAAGCAACCCGTTTCTATTTAAAGGAACGGGTTGCATGTGATAAGTTTTTATTTAAGGGCGTTCAACGATTGTTGCAACTCCTTGTCCTCCACCAATACATAAAGTAGCTAATCCATAGCGTTCATTTCTTCGTTTTAATTCATGTAATAACGTAACCAAGATACGTGTTCCACTTGCCCCAATTGGGTGTCCTAGTGCAATAGCTCCACCATTCACGTTTAAAATCTCTTCATTGAAGTTTAACTCTTTTCCAACTGCTACTGATTGTGCAGCAAAAGCTTCGTTTGCTTCAATAAGATTGATATCTTCAATGGAAAGACCTGCTTTTTCCAATGCTTTTTTCGTAGCTGGGACCGGACCAATTCCCATAATGCTTGGATCAACACCAGCAATAGCATTCGCACGGATTGTTGCAAGTGGCTCAATTCCCAATTCATCCGCTTTCTGCTTGCTCATTACAACAACGGCAGCAGCTCCATCATTAATCCCTGAAGAATTGGCAGCAGTGACGATACCATCCTTTTTGAAGGCTGGGCGTAATTTAGCTAGTGTTTCAACAGTTGTTCCTTGTTTAGGAAACTCATCCTTCGCAAAAACAATTGCGTCTCCTTTTCTTTGCGGAATGACAACAGGAACAATTTCATCTTCAAAACGACCAGCCTCAATTGCGGCAATCGCTCTTTGTTGACTTCTAGCAGAGAATTGATCCAATTCTTCTCTTGTCAATTCGTATTTTTCACAAAGATTTTCTGCTGTAATGCCCATATGATAATCATTAAAAGCACACCATAAGCCATCTTTAATCATACTGTCTACTACTTTTTGGTCTCCCATTCTGTAGCCTGAACGAGCACCCTCTAATAAATATGGCGCTTGACTCATGTTCTCCATACCGCCTGCAACAATAATGTCAGCCTCGCCAGCTAAAATGGACTGTGCAGCTAAATGAACCGTTTTCAATCCAGATCCACAAACTACATTAATAGTAAATGCCGGTACTTCCTGAGGGATACCTGCATGAATTGAAGCTTGTCGAGCCGGATTTTGACCTAATCCAGCTTGAAGAACATTTCCCATAATCACTTCATCTACTTGTTCCGGATTGATGCCAGCTTTTTCTAGTGCAGATTTAATAACAAGTGCACCTAGTTTTGGCGCTGAAATATCTTTTAAACTACCACTAAAATTTCCGATTGGTGTACGAACCGCGCTAACAATTACTACTTCTTGATTTGTCATGTTTATCATCTCCAAAGATATAAGTTTTAAAAAATCAATTTAACCAAACATAGACGAGTTTCTATTAATTTACATGTATATTCCGCCGTTAATATTCAATTCCTGACCTGTAATATAATCACCATCTTGGCATAGATAAATGATTCCGCGTGCAATTTCTTCCGGTTTTCCTAAACGACGTTGTGGAACTTTGGCAATAAGTTTTTGACGAACTTCTTCTGGAATTTCTTTCACCATTTCTGTTTCAATATATCCTGGGCAAATCGCGTTAACGGTTACATTACTTTTTGCAAGTTCTAGCGCTAATGATTTTGTGAAACCAAGCAATCCTGCTTTTGCTGCAGAGTAATTAGTTTGTCCAAAACCGCCAAACTGTCCGATAATAGAGGAAATGCTAATGACTCTCCCTGCTTCTGATTCTAAAAGATGAGGTAATGCAGATGATGTTGTATTGTAAGCACTGTTTAAATTCACATCAATTACTGTACGCCAATCTTCTTCAGTAAGTTTTTTAAAGGTTTTGTCTCTTGTAATTCCAGCATTGTTTATTAAAAAGTCTAATTGACCGAAATGTTCAATTGTTTTTTCTACTAGATTTCTAGATTGCTCTAAATTTGAAACATCTGCTTGAACTGCAAATACTTCAGCGCCTGTAGCCTCAAGTTCTGTGATTAGTCTTTCTGCTGAACCTGCGCTACTATTATAGTTAATTACAACTTTTACACCATTCTTTGCTAACTCTCTTGTGATTGCTTCTCCAATTCCCTTTGCACCGCCTGTTACGATTGCTACTTTACCGTTTAAATTTACCATGGACTCTAACCCCTTCATTGTTATAATTATGTAAAAAACATGCTGAATCACTTTTCTCCAAATACGTGTGAATTGCTTGTTTTTTACAATTTTACAATCTATTAGGTACTTTTGTCTAAGTTTTTGGATATTACGTGCTATTTACTGATGAAATGGAATAATGAGGGATGAATACAATATTTAAACAGAAACCCACCTGCTATGCGGGTGGGTGATAAGTGGTTATACCAAACAAAAAACTCACATTCTTCTATAATAGAGATTGTTCAAGCCTCTATAACAGAAAGAAAAGTGAGTTAAATGGCCAATAAAGCCAATAGTTTGGCGCACACAAAATGGCTATGTAAATACCATATTGTGTGCGCTCCAAAGTATAGACGAAAAATAATATACAATCAATACAGAAGGAGTATAGGTGAGATATTACGAACACTTTGTGGGTATAAGGGAGTAGAGATAATAGAAGGACATCTTATGCCTAATCATGTTCACCTGTTAGTGAGCATCCCGCCAAAGATATCTGTCTCAAGCTCTATGGGATATTTAAAAGGAAAAAGTGCTCTTATGGTATTTGATAAGCATGCAAACTTAAAATATAAGTTTGGGAATAGACATTTTTGGGCTGAAGGATATTATGTGAGTACGATTGGTCTCAACGAAGCAACTATAAGAAAATATATACAAGAACAAGAAAAACATGATATAGCACTTGATAAATTAAGTGTAAGAGAATATGAAGACCCTTTTAAGGGTGGTGGCAAGAAATACTAACATCCCTTCAGGGGTGAGCAAAAGAGGCAAAGGCAATGAGGCTTGAATGCTCTATGAAAAGCCAGCTCCTTTAGACGCTGGCCGGTAGTATAGGCTTATAGCCGCTGTTCAAACCACCCGTTGGACGGGTGGTCATGATTGAAGTTATAACGAAAGCCAAATGTATAAGAAAAACCCTATAAATTTTAAATGGAGTATTAAGAGTTATTCAATTTGTGCCTCCACCATTTCAACTTCGCCATCTTTTGTTATTTTATATGTTCCAGAATAGTATATTACTTTTTTCATATCTGACTTTAAAATCCAAGAATCTGACGTACACGAGGCAAATAGGTTTGACTAATCGTTAAATCGCTATCAGTCAGGACTTTTAAGAATCACTCTAAGGTTTGAAGATATATCACGAGAAATCTTATGTATAAATGAGACATTGACAATATAAGAGCGATGAATACGAAGAAAAGAGTCTGGTAAATTTTCTTCCAGATACTTGAGCGTATATATGGTACTATATTGACCATCCGCCGTATAAAACCATGTCTTTTTTTGATTACCTTCAATTCGAATGATTTGATTAACAGGAATTGGCATCCAAAATTCATCCTGTTTTCCGGTTAAAAAAGACAAGGTTGATTGTTTTTTAGATGAGTATCTAGGCGGGAGAATCACCGTTAGTGCTCCGGTATATTCTTTTGATCCTTCTATTGGATAACCTACACCATAATAAGGTATTCCGAACACAGAGTCATTGATTAAACCCTCTACTCGACTTTTCTGACGAAAAACACGTTCTGTGATACTTCCTGTAGGAACGAGTTGTCCAGGGTAAATTTGAATGTCGTAAAGACCAGCATGATAATCTACATATTTATCACCGATTGCAATCGCTACAGATGCCTCTTTAGGGACCCAATCCTCAATCAATTTTCCTATTTGATGAGCCACTACGTTTTCCAATTTTATGCTCCTCTCTGTCTGCTAGGCATTCCTATAAATACCATGCGCTGGTTTGTTATTACATCGTTTTTTAGTATAACTAATCGTATTGAAGCATATTCCTTTTATATCAAGGCTATCTTTATTTTACCATAATACCGCATAAATGAAGACCCTAATAGGGAAAGATTGTTAGATAAATCCGTCCATGCTTTTTTGAAATCTAAAAAAGTTCAGTAATATACAACAAGACAAAAAAAGCAAAATCCTGTATAAACTAATACAAGATTTTGCTTAAAGTACTTATTAGGTACGTGAAACTTGAATTTTTTTAAAATGTAACTGGATCAAACAAGGAGAAGTCCATCTACATCTACAATTTCAATCTTTTTATGTGCTTTTTGCTTAATATATCCTTGTTCTTCAAGCGTAGCTAATTTACGACTAATAGTTTCTGGAGTTGTTCCTAGATAGGAAGCTAAATCTTTTTTACTCATAGGCAGTACAATTTCATTTGATAGTTGATGATCCATACATTCCGCTAAGAAAAGAGCAAGTCTTGTTTCGACATTCTCTGTCGCAAAACGGGTTGTTTGTTTTTCTGATTGTTCCAGTCTATCCGAGAACTCAGTGCGTCCATTAGTTGAATAACTGATAAGCCTTTATAATAAGCCATAAGATAATTTTTCCAGAGATGAGTCACCCTCATCTCTGGAAAACTTTTAAGCTGTTATTTTTCCGCTGCTAAGCTTTCTTGCATTTCTTTTACTGACTCAACTTCAAAGCCTAAGTCACTTAACATTTTTTGATCTTCCGTTTTATCTTGCCCAGCCGTTGTTAAGTAGTCACCAACGAAGATTGAATTGGCTGCATATAGTGCTAGTGGTTGTAGTGAACCTAGATTGACTTCACGTCCACCTGACACTCGAATTTCCTTTGTTGGATTAATAAAACGGAATAGCGCTAAAACTTTCAAACAATAAAGTGGATTTAATTCTTTTACTCCTTGTAGTAACGTACCATCAATGGCATGTAGGAAATTAACCGGAATGGAATCCGCATCAAGTGCTTTCAAACTATTAGCCATATCGACTACATCTTGCTTCGTCTCTCTCATTCCTACAATGACACCTGAACATGGGGACATGCCAGCTTCTTTTACCGTTTCCACCGTACCGACGCGATCATCGTATGTATGTGAAGTTGTGATATTTGCATGATTGCTCGCTGATGTATTGATATTATGATTGTAGCGATCTACTCCAACTTCTTTTAGTCGCTTCGCTTGTTCTGGCTTTAAAATCCCAAGACAGGCACAAACTTTCAATCCATAAGTGTCCTTTATTTCTTTTACTGCTTCGACCACATGATCGATTTCTTTATTAGATGGCCCTCTACCACTAGCAACAATACAATACGTTCCTATATTTAAATCATAGGCACGCTTTGCTCCTTCAAGAATTGTCTCCTTGTCTACCATTCTGTAAGAATCAATCGCTGCTGTCGAAATAGAAGATTGCGAGCAATAGCCGCAGTTTTCTGGACATAACCCAGATTTGGTATTGATGATCATATTAAGCTTTACTTTTTTTCCATAATAGCGCTTTCTAATTTGAAAAGCCGCATGCATGAGCAATAGGACATCATCATCTGGACATTCTAAAATAGAAAGAGCCTCTTCATTTGTTACTTCTTTCCCTTCTAACACTTGATCTGCAAGTTCTATCCATTTATTCATTTTACTACCTCCAATTGGTTGATTAGTAATGTCATATCTATATGATCTTTTACCATTTTTTTTATGTTTTCTTCTGTGACTTCTTTCAGTTTGGGTGTGATTCCTAATATAGGCACACCACATAACTCTTCAATTAAGTCCGGATTTGTTTTTTCCGCAAGTCCGGGATCATCATTTATCCCATTTATCACGATTCCGGCAATCGAAAGACCCAGACTTTTTGCGTATTGAACCGTTAGAAAAATATGATTAAACGTCCCAAGATTTGGTCGAGCTACAATCACAATTGGGAGCTTTAAAGCTTTTATCAAGTCACTAACTAGGAAACGTTCACCTAATGGCACGGAAATACCCCCAGCACCTTCGACGATGAAAAACTCATGTTTTTCTCTAATCTTTTCCCAATGACTTAATACATCTTCAAGTCCGACGCTCTTCCCCTCCAGCTTCCCAGCTACATATGGGGCAAGTGGTTCTTTAAATTCAAAAGGGGTAATCTCTTCATAGGATAAAGGTGTTTGAGACATCTGCTTCAGCAAGCTTGTATCACTTGTTGGATTTTCACGGGCAATGCCGCTTAACAATGGCTTAAATACACCAACATCTATCTTTTTTTCTTTTAATACAGCGGCAAGTCCACTGGATATAATTGTTTTTCCAACATCCGTATCTGTTCCTGTTACAAAAAAACCGTTCATCAAATCATGTTCAACTCTTTTCCGATGAAATGAAAGCGTTCCAACAAGTAATCTATTTCTTTTGAACCATGGGCAGAGGTGACAGTTAGTCGGATACGACTCTCTCCATTTGGTACGGTGGGCGGACGGATTGCAGGTGCGTATATTCCATTTTCCAAAAGCTTTTTTGCAAACATCACAGCATCTTGGGGATCACCAATAATCACAGGGATAATCGGGGTTAGATCTCCCTTCACAATATAGCCCATTTCTTCTAAACTATTTTTAACTCTTTTTACATTGGAAAATAACAGCTGGCGTTTTTCATTACTTTCTTCAATGATTTCCAATGCGGCATGTGAAGCAGCACAGATTGACGGTGGCATGGCTGTTTGAAAAATAAAGGTTCTCGCATGGTTGAGCAGAAAGTCAATCAATACCTTCGAACCCGCAACAAATCCACCTTCTGTCCCAATGGCTTTACTTAAGGTTCCAATGACCACATCCGGATAGACACCGAAATATTCACTGGTCCCCCGACCCTTTTCTCCTAAAACGCCTGTTGCATGTGCATCATCAACAATCACGTAGGCATCATACCTTTTCGCAATTAGGATGATTTGGTCAAGAGGAGTAATCGTCCCATCCATACTAAACACTCCATCTGTTACAATAAACCGCCGTTTATATGAGACCGTTTCTTTCAATTTTTTTTCAAGATCATTCATATCGACATGGTTATAAACAACGGTATCCGCTTTTGAGAGCCGACACCCGTCGATAATACTTGCATGGTTTAATTGATCGCTTAAGATAACATCCCCTTTTTCAGGTAAGGAAGATAGTACGCCGACATTGGCTAAAAATCCGCTGGAAAACAGGAGGGCCGCCTCTGTTTGCTTAAAACATGCAATTTTTTCTTCAAGCTTTTGATGCCAATCAGTATGGCCTGTCGTTAACCTTGAGCCGCTGCTTCCAACTCCAAATTTGTGCAGGATAGTTTCTGCTGCATTAACTAAACGCTGATCATTTGCAAGCCCTAAGTAATTATTGGATGAAAAAACGATCTGTCTTTGACCATCAATCAACATCTCAGGTAGAGGTGCCGTATTCATGGTACGAAACTCCCGATACAAACCTGCCTCTTTTGTTTTTTCTATTCTCTGGCTTAACCATTCATCAAGCATCAACACTTGTCACTCCATTAGTGACCTCGATGATCGCTTCTTTCATGATTGTGACCATTGCTTTTAGTTCTTCCTTTGTACTTACATGCGGAGGCATAAAGACGATCACATCGCTAAGTGGTCTCGTTAGCATTCCAAGCTCTCTCATTTTCAACGTAGCGTGATATCCTACTCGTTTTTCAGCAGGAAAAGGCTCCTTTGTTTCTTTTGAGTAAACAAGCTCAATTCCACACATAAAACCAAGCTGCCTAATATCACCAACATGCGGAAGCGACTTCAGATCTTCCAAAAGCAAGTGGAGATACTCTGCCTTTTTCGCTACTTCTTCTACAATGTTTTCCGATTCAAACAAACGTAAATTTTCAATAGCGACGGCACAGCCAAGCTGATTTCCCGTATAAGAATGGCCATGGAACAATGTTTTTAACTTGTCGTAGTCATCATAGAAGGCTTGGTAAATGTCCTCTGTTGATAATGTAGCGGCAATTGGCAAGTAGCCTCCTGTAATTCCTTTCCCAACAGCCATTAAATCAGGCTGAACTCCTTCATGTTCACAGGCAAACATTTTACCCGTACGACCGAAGCCGGCGGCCACTTCATCCACAATCATTAAGACATCATATTTTGTACAAAGCTTACGTACACCTGATAAAAATCCTTCTGGCATAACAATCATACCGCCGGCCCCTTGGACCATTGATTCAATTGTAAGCGCAGCAATTTCTTGGTGGTTTTCAATCAGCAGCTGTTCAAGAATATCTAAACATTCATCGCGGCACTGTACAGGATCCCCACTCTTAGAGTGATAGACATCAGGAATAGGTGCTTTAAAACTCTCAAACATTAATGGACCGTACACTTGATGGTAAAGATCGATGGAACCAATACTAACGGCTCCAATCGTATCGCCATGATAACCGTTTTGCATCGCAATAAATTTTTGCTTCTCTGGTCTGCCTACATTCATCCAATATTGAAAGGCCATCTTAAGAGCAATTTCCATTGCCTCTGCTCCACTATCTGAATAAAAGACGCGTGTTAGCTTTTCAGGACTTATTTCAATTAGTTTTTCAGCAAGCTCTGTTGCTGGAACATTGGTCATCCCTAATAAGGTAGAATGAGCTATTTTATCAAGTTGTTTCTTAATCGCTTCATCCAATTCTTTTTTTCGGTGGCCATGAACATTAAGCCATAGAGCTGAAAATCCGTCATAATATTCCTTACCTTCAATGTCTTTTACTTTTATGCCATTTCCACTCTCAATGATGAAAGGGTTTTCATCATAATCTTTCATCTGCGTGAACGGTAACCAAAGATACTTCTTACTTTTTTCAATTAACTCGTGTGACATTCATCTTCCCTCCATTGAATGAATATTGACTGTTTTTCTAAGTAAATGGAAAAGCAGTATGGATCATTATGTAATGTTAACCTAATGCATAATCAGGTTAACAATTTAAATATTAAATACATTCGCTAATTTTGTCAATACTTTAATTTTTGCGAATTTTTTAAAAATTACAACAGTAAGAAAACTCAATATAAATAGCCTAATTTCTCGTTTACAACCCAGAGAAATTAGGCTTTAATTCCTTCATAAATTAAAGAGTATTAATTAATTAGAGAAACGTTCCTTACATGCAAATCATTAAAAAAGTGAAACTTAGATTTTTTTAAATGTAACTGGATCAAACAAGGAGAAGACCATCTACATCTACATCTACAATTTCAATCTTTTTATGTGCTTTTTGCTTAATATATCCTTGTTCTTCAAGCGTAGCTAATTTACGACTAATGGTTTCTGGCGTTGTTCCTAGATAGGAAGCTAAATCTTTTTTACTCATAGGCAGTACAATTTCGTTTGATAGCTGATGGTCCATACATTCAGCTAAGAAAAGGGCAAGTCTTGTTTCGACATTTTCTGTCGCAAAACGGGTTGTTTGTTTTTCCGATTGTTCCAGTCTATTCGAGAACTCAGTTAGTATTTTTAAAGAAATGGATGGGTATTTCAAGAGTAGAGTTTGTAAATCTGATCGTTTGATGGTGCACACTTGAGTTTCTTCCATTGCTTCCGCATATGCTTCATGAAGCGATTCTTTAAATAAAGCAAGTTCTCCTGTAAAATATCCTGGGAGTAGGATGCGTACTAGCTGTTCCTTTCCTGATTCAGATAATCTATACATTCTTATTTTCCCTTTGTGTACGATATAAAGAGAATCAGAAGGATCCCCTGCACGATAAATAATTTCTCCTCTTTTATATGAAACAGATTGAACCATCTCCATGATTTCATCTAATTGTTCATGATCTAAATGATTAAAAATAGGAACCAATGAAACACATTCTTTATGTGCTTCCATCAATAGTTTCATTCTTACATTGCCTTTCATTTTAATTTAGTTACACGCAGATACAATTGTATCTTCCAACCATTTCATTTTTCTACTATTAAATACAGCTTGTTTTATTATGCTTTCTCTTTGTAATGTTGTTAGGTATCTTATTGGATTAGAGAACAAATATCTGTTTGAAAAATGATATTTAAGCCTCTCCGTTTGAATTTTCCAAAGGTTGGGTAATAAGGATAAGAGTGAAATGAATTAACTTATTTGTATACCTAACCCCTCATATATAAATCCTGATTGACTAAGACTACTATTAAATAAGAAATTGCGAGTATCCAATATATAAGGATGTTTCATTTGCTGTTGCATATGTTTCCAATCTAGATTTTTATACTCATCCCAATGTGTCAAAAGAAGAATTGCATCTGCTCTGTGAGCAACCTCTTCTGGTTGGGTTAAGTACCTAATAGGAAGATGGTTGTTTAATTTTTTAAACATTTCCATTCCTTTTGGATCATGTACTGCTACATTTGCACCTAAGTCTATTAATTTATTAATAATATATGAAGCTTGAGTATTACGTGCATCATCAGTATTTGGTTTAAAAGTAAGGCCAAGAATACCAATTTGTTTTCCATTTAACGTTTTTAATTGGTGTTGTATTCTTTCAATACAGTAGTTATGCATTTTCCAATTTGACTGTACGGCCATTTTGACTAGAGCTAGTTCATCCCCATATTTTTGGCTGGTTGCTAATAACTCTGCAGTATCTTTAGGAAAGCAACTACCGCTCCAACCGCTGGAAACTTCGAGAAACTTTTTACCGATTCTTGAATCAAGACCCATTCCTTTTGCTACATCCAGTACATTTGCGCCGAGCGTTTCGCACAATCTCGCGATTTCATTTACATAACTAATTTTTATGGCTAAAAACGCGTTTGATACATATTTAATTAGCTCCGAACTTTTTAGATCCGTTTCAAAGTATACTGCCTTAGGTATTTTGAGGTCATAGTTAAATGTGAACAACTTAGAAATTTCCTCGTAATTAATTCGTTCTATCAAATTAGAATATAATTCTTTCATAATAACTTTCGCTTTTGGATTATTTGTGCCTATGACGATACGATCTGGAAAAAATACATCCTCAAGAGCATATCCCTCTCTTAGGAATTCTGGATTGCTGACAACAGCAAAATGTTCGTCTTCTCTTAAACCTGATGTTTCTTCAATAATTGAGGTAACAAGATCAGCAGTACCTACTGGAACAGTAGACTTTGTCACGATTACTGTGAACTTGTTCGGATTTAAGTGTTTTCCAATGGTTAATGCTGCAGATTTAACATATGTTAAATCTGCTGTTCCGTCCTCACGTGATGGAGTACCAACAGCAATAAACACAACATCAGCTTTGCTAACTCCATCAAAAAATGTTGATGCAGACAAACAGTTACATGCTACCATTTTTCCTATTAAACGATCTAAACCAGGCTCAAATATAGGACTTTTCCCAGAATTTATACATTCTACTTTTTTTAGATCAATATCAATAATGCTTGTGTTATGGCCTAAAACCGCAAATGCAGTTCCCGTTACACTGCCTACATAGCCAGCACCAATACAAACTACTTCCACAAAACCCTCTTCCTTTCTCATGTAAGATTAAGTTTTTGTCGATATACACTAATAGTTCGTTTTAACCCTTCTTCTAATTTTATTTTGGGTTCCCATCCTAATAGTTGTTTTGCCTTTTCAATAATTGGTCGACGTACATTTGGATCATCTTGTGGAAGAGGGAAAAAAACAATGCTACTTGATGAACTAGTCAACTCTTTAACTAACTCTGCAACTTCGACGATTGGATATTCAATTGTACTCCCTAAGTTAATAATTTCACCTACTACTGGACTATCCATCATCATGATCAGTCCACGTATCATATCATCAACATAGCAAAAAGAGCGAGTTTGAGATCCATCACCGTAAACAGTGATATCTTTTTGAAGTAAAGCTTGAGTCACAAAGTTTGAAATAACACGTCCATCATCATTTCTTAGACCTGCTGAATACGTATTAAATATTCTAACAACCTTCACTTTTACGTTAAAGCGATGAAAATATTCATAACAAAACACTTCACCTAATCTTTTTGCTTCATCATAACAAGCTCTAGGACCCCAAGTGGTTACATTTCCATTATACCCCTCCCTTTGAGGGTGTTCTTTTGGATTGCCATAAACTTCACTAGTACTTGCAAACAATATTTTTGCATCGTTTCTTCTAGCTAACTCAAGCATATTTTTTGTTCCAACTGTATTTACCATAATGGTACCGAATGAATCCGCCTGATATAACTTCGGAGAAGCTGGAGAAGCAAGATGATAAATTTCATCAACATCGGCTAACTCCTCAAGAGTTACCACTTTTTCTGGAATTACATCATGTTGTATAAATGTAAATTGTTCATTTTCTAAAGAAGATTTTAGGTTATCAATTTTGCCTGTAGTCAAGTTATCAATTCCTATAACTTGATAACCTTTTTTTATTAGTTCATGAACCAAATGGGAACCAAGGAATCCTGCTGCACCGGTCACTAATACTTTTCTCAATTGAACCCTCCACTTTCTTTTTCTAACTGCTTTAGATATTTTTTAAAATTTTCATCTTTGCAACCAAATTCCACGGTAGCTTTTAAAAACCCAAATTTATCTCCAACATCATAGACTTTTCCTTCGCATTGGAATGCAAACAGTTTTTGATGTAATAGAAGGTTCTGAAGAGCATCAGTTAACTGAATTTCGCCACCTGCACCTGGCGGAATTTGTTCAAGAATAGCAAATATTTCCGGCTCCAGAATATATCTTCCTATCACTGCGATATTTGAAGGAGGAGTGCTTTTTGGTTTTTCTACTAATTTATTTACCTCGTATAGTCGATTCCCCACCAATTCCCCATTAATTACACCGTACTTGCTTACATCAGCCCAATCTACTGGTTCAACAGCAATAATGGACGATTGTACCTTATCGTATACATCAATTAATTGCTTCAGAGCAGGAGGTTTGCTATCTATAATCATGTCACCTAACAACACCGCAAAAGGTTCATTGCCGATAAACTTTCGAGCAGACCAAATTGCATGCCCTAATCCTAATGGCTCTTTTTGTCTTACATATTGAATATCTATAAAATTAGAAATATCCCCCACTGTTTTTAGAAGACTTTGTTTATTTTTATTTTTCAAATTAAGTTCTAACTCTTCATTGTTATCAAAATGATCTTCAATAGCGCTCTTACTTCGTCTGGTTACTATAATAATATCCTCTATATCAGACTCTACAATTTCTTCTATGATATATTGAATTGTTGGTTTATCTACAATTGGAATCATTTCTTTCGGAATCGCTTTGGTTGCTGGTAGAAATCTAGTTCCTAATCCTGCTGCTGGTATAATCGCTTTTTTTATTTTTTTGATAATAACAACCTCTTTCTTTTTTAAATTGATGATCCTTTGCCTTTTCATAAGCTACAGAATAGAAAATACGCTCAACGGTTGAGTAAGAAATCTGGTATTTTCGACTAATATCTTGAATCGTTGTCCCAAATAAACAGACGACGCCAATTGGTGTGATACTTATGTGAAGCAACCGATTCAAAAGAAGCCGAAAATACTTCTTCACAGTTCTGACACCGATATCTAATGTTTGTTTAGGTAACTAACATTATTACCAGAAAGTCTAAAGTGTTTTCCGGTTTTGTGTTAAATCAAAAAAAGTGATGATGAATTCAATTAAATAATTCAGATTTCCTATCGTAAACTATTCGCAATAATAAAAATGGCTTGGGCAAGTATCGGTTATTAGTGAAAATAGGTTACCAGTCTAGTACAACAAATCTATTGAATAAATAAGTTATTTTATTCATCTTTTTACAGAAAAAGGGTGTCCTAGACTTATATACAAGGACACCATTTTAGATTATTTCCTATAGATTGCTCTTTTTCTTTCATTTTTTGTATCCATCTGGATGTGACAAATGCCAACGCCATGCAGTCTCAATAATTTCTTGTAATGAATACTGTGGATTCCATTCAAGTTCCTGACTTATTTTGTTATAAGACGCTACTAAATAATGTGGATCACCTTCACGCCTATCTGTCAGCACAATTTTCGCTTTTCTTCCTGTAACTTTTTCGCACATTGTTATGATTTCTTTAACAGAATAACCGTGTCCAGTTCCAAGATTATAAATAGCAGATGTAGTAACTCCATCTTTTATATTTTGAAAAGCCAAAATATGAGCATGTGCTAAATCATTCACATGAATATAATCACGAACGCATGTACCATCCGGTGTATCATAATCTATTCCGAATATGGGAACCCGTTCTATTTTTCCTAAAAGATGCTGTAAAACAGTTGGAATCAAATGCGTCTCAGGTTTATGATCTTCACCTATATCACCTGAAGGATCAGCCCCTGCAGCATTAAAATATCTAAGTGTTCTAAATGATAATCCATAAGCATTTGAAAAATCTTGCAAAATCTGTTCAACCATTAATTTAGAAGAACCATAGGGATTAATAGGTCTTGTGGGACAACTTTCGTCAATGGTAGAAGTATCTGGGATTCCATAGGTTGCGCAAGTAGAAGAAAAAATAAATTTTTTGATATTATGGTTAATCATCGCTCTCAATAAAACGATTGTTGAAGCAACATTGTTTTGGTAATACTTTAATGGCTCTACAACAGACTCACCTACTAAACAATTTGCGGCAAAATGCATAACACCATCAATTCTATAATGACTAAATAATGCATCTAGAATTTTTTCATCACTAATATCCCCTTTAATAAATATTGCTCTATAATCTATTGCTTCACGATGTCCCGTAGATAAATTATCTAAGACGACTACTTCATTATTTTGATCTAAGAGTTTTTTGACAACGTGACTACCAATATAGCCTGCACCACCAACTATAAGAATCATAAATTTCCTCCTTTTTTCAGAATAATAATAGTATATTCAAATGTTTTTTTATTGTTTCTTAGGACAAATACCCTTTCTAAAAGATAATGGTATGCATATGGTATATAAAATTTAGTTTAAATTTATTAAATGAGCAATCTAATAGTTGAGATTATTTTATTAAGATAAAACGGGAGTGAGTGAAAATTGATTTTCTGTTCAATCGCAGGAGCAAATCATCTGTCTTATTCAATGGCACTAGCAAAATCGGTAAAAAGAAACATAAAAAATAGCAAATTTGTACTTTGTTTACTTGAAAATGATATTCATTCTGATGCTAAAGACTATAAGTATTTTGACAAAATTGTTCTTGCAAAAGATTTAGGAGTCCCAAACTTTACTGAATTTATATTAAAATATAATATTTATGAAAGTGCCTGTGCCTTAAAACCATTCTTATTACTACATTTGTTTAATAAAAATTGGTGGGGACAAAGTAAATTTGTATATTTAGATTCGGATATTCGAGTATATGGACCATTTAATGAAATGAATGAAGTATTAGATAAATATGCTATTGTACTAACTCCTCATCGACTCGAACCTCAAGAAATCTTGAATTCAATAGATGAAGAAATTGTTAATTTAAAAGATGGTGTTTATCAAGCTGGGGTTATTGGAGTAAATAGCACTTCGAAAGAATCTAAAAGGTTTCTTCAATGGTGGGCATCCAGATGTTATGAATATTGTAATATTGATTATTATAAAGGATTGTATTTAGATCAAAAATGGCTTAATTTAGTACCTTGCTTCTTTAATGATGTATACACTTTAACCCATCCTGGATATAACATGGCAAGTTGGAATCTTGCACAAAGAAGTTTAGAAAAAGTAGGACCTAATAAATATATCGTTAATAAAAAAGATCAATTACAATTTTTTCATTTCTCAGGAATGTATAAATGGCTACATTATAATTTAGATTTACATGTGCCAGATAAAAATAATGATATTTATAAGCTCATTACAGATTATGAGAATGAATACGAAGCGTTAAATCATAGTAAATATAAGGATACTCCTTGGAGTTATGATAAACATGCTAAATTTGAAAAAATAATAGTATCAACCAATGAACTTCAAGAGAATCTAACTGAACAATCAAAAAAAGTAGAAGAAGTTCCCTTTAATAAAATAGATAAAAAAGATCAGAATGATGTGCCAGCAATTCAAAGTAAAAAAAAAACTGAAAGTAAAAAAATAATTCAAAGTGAATATCTTAAAGAATTGCTTGAAGTATGTGCGATTTTGGAGAAATCTAAGAATAGATAAAGAAAATCTAAATTTAGAAATAGATAAAGGAGATTTTTTTAGCCTTGATGGCTCCAATTATGAGCATTAAAAAATACAAGAGCACTTTTTCACTTCCTATAACAATTGAGCTAATAATTTTTTCTTCCCAAACTTTCATTAAATTATTGTGAATTACCATAAAAAATTTTTCCTTCGCTCTTTTTTCAATTATTCTGCCACGTTAGCTTCTGTATAATCATTTCTATAGTTTTAACCTAATTATCCAATTTTCCATATTGAGTGTTATTTAAGAAAATGGCCCGATTGTTGATCAAGAAAAAATCCTACATTTGGATACAGGACTTTTGATCAAACTTTTTTAATAACTGTTAAACTTTGTTTTAAACGGTTCGACTTTTTTCAAATCGATACAACTTTATTTTAAAGCAACACCATCCGCTCCAATCAACAGAGTTAGAAAAATCAATAGCGAACTTTAACAGAGCCATTAAAATAAAAAGACTTATAACCTATATGTATCTCTCATCTGAGAACATATCGTTATAAGTCTTATCTAAGAATAGACTGAGAATCGGAAGTAAATTAAGAAACTTTTGCCGATAATACTTCATACCCTAATTTTTTAATCGTTTCTTCTAATTGAGCCGCCTCAATTTGTGATTCATCAAATTCAGTTTTCACTTTGCTTGAGTTAAATAAAACTTTTGCTGAATCAACCCCGGCTGTTTTGTTTAAAGTTGTTTCGATTTTTTTAATACAAGATGGACAAGTTAATGCTTCTAATTGAAATAATGCTTTTGACATGTAGACATCATACTAGCTCCCTCATCAATCATCAAAAAATCCCTTTCTATTAGCTTAATGCATCGAGGAGGATTATCATTGATTTAAATCACAACTCAAAAAAATTTCCATTCGATAATAGGGAATAAAATGGTTTGGAATCTGTGATATTTTTCCATAATGAAATTACCTAGTTTCTAAAAACTATTTACATATTTGATATGAAATTAACAGATAATAACAAAAAATTCAAAGGAATGAGTGAGAAAAATGATGGATTTTTTAGAAGACCTACCTTCCCTACCTTATCTATTTAAGGCATTGTTAATTTTTTGTGCCGCAATTATTCTTCTCCGTATCGCAGGAAAGAGATCCCTTGCAGAAACGACAGTTTCGGAAGCTGTGTTGAGGATTTCGATTGGTGCTGTACTAATCCAACCTTTAGCATTGAATAAGGAATGGGAAGCAATATATGCTGGAACTTTGCTTATTATAGGAATTGTATTAGTAGCAAAAATACAAATATGGTTTCCAAAATCCAGGAAGTTTATTAATGGAGTACCATCAGTCCTAATTAAAGATGGAAAGATGATGTTAGAAGAGCTTAAAAAAGCCAGATTAACGACAGATGAGTTACAAGGTGCACTTCGCCTAAAAAACATAGGAAGTGTCGAAGATGTTGAATTAGCGATATTAGAATCCAATGGTAAAATTTCGACTACCCTAAAGCCAAATAAAGTACCTTCAACAAAAGAAGATATTCAAAAAATCTTGGACATCTTGGCTAAAAATGGAGTGCAATCCTCATTACAAAATCAATCTGAAGTGAAAACACCGCCATTATTTCAAGAAGCTTATGACGAGGGAGACATAGTGGACTATAAACCTCAGATACATTAAATAAGCTGTCTTTTGAAAATCATTCAAAATACATAAGCATTGTTCTTCAACTAAACCAGCTTATTGTTTGACTTTCTAATAATACTGAACTCTTTTTTTCTGAATTTCGCGAACCTTCGATTTCATATTCCAGCCTCTTTCCATATTCATGATGCTACATTCGTGTATGTATACTCAACGCAACATTTGAAAATGGTTTTGTCATAGTAGACCAACAAAAGTAGGATGCAATGTTTGCTTACTAAATATGAAAGAGCGGGACATAATAATGATGAAGATTATGGCTAATTTGAATTTCTCAAGGAGATGCTTTTTCAAATGGGAGCAATTGAGCGCAATGGTTATCAATTTGAACCAGAATATAGTGTAATTGAACAAAATGGAGCCATTCATGTGTACAACAAAGGTCAATTTGTTGAAGAAGTGCAATTTTCATTTACTGGTAAGTACCCGGATTTTGATCAAATTGAACAATTAGTAGATGAGTATTGCAAACAGAGAGGAATCTAAATTCACTATTTTTGTATACCCTTTTTTTGTTTTCTTAATGAATGAATGGTTTGAATCCATTAATATTTTGCCATAATGGATAATGTTACTATCAACTTTTCAAAGAGAGCTCATCTAATCTTCATTCTGGTGGTTCTCATTGAAATGATAACTTTATCTAGAGATGATTGTATGACTTTACAGCGCACGTTTATCATGGTAAAACCTTTTAGTAAATCCCCTTAACTTTTTAATGTTAAGAGGATTTTTTATTTAGCAAGAAAGTAAGTGTTATTTTTCAATAATTAAGTTTCCTAGCATTAAAAAAGAGCAAAATTGCTCTCTTTTACTCTTCATCTTCTTCATCCATCATGTCATCAAATGCTGCTGATACTTTGTCAAACTCCTCGTCGCTTTCAATCGCGGATAAGTCTCCCTCATCGTCTACCTTTAAAAAGAACACATCAATCTCTTCATCGTTTTCCTGCATTAAGTCTTCAACAAAGCTAACGGCCACATATTCTTGATTCTCCAATGTCAAAGTAGCTAATACTTCCACATCCAGCATCTCATTATTTTCATCACTAATAGAGAAAATTTCGCCAACTTCTACTTTATCCATTTCTGATTGCTCCTCTCATATACTCTACACTTCCATCTACCCATTATCTTCTTATCCTTCTATAATTAAACTTGATTTTTTCTTTTTTCTTTCTCTCGTGTTTCGCTTAATAATGAAGGTACTACTAATATACGAGGAGTATTTATATGAATAAAAAAGAATTGGAAGAGAAAATCATTAAAAACTATCACGGGGAAGAGAAGATGATGATACTCGTCTTTACTCAATGGTGTATCGATCATGAACTCGATCCAGAAGAAATCTACCGATAGGCCTACCCTTTTCAATCAGGCAATCAAGCATTAAGGGAAGCAATTGAATTAACTGTTCCGAAAGAAGAATCTGGTGAAGTGACAGATCAAACCTTGATCAATGTATTATCGTTATTTGGCAATGATGATCTTCCTCTTATTGTGACACAGGAAATAACCAAGATGAAGAAAAACAAATGATTTATATGTTTGGAAGATAGTAAAAGAAAGAATCTATTACGATTAATAATGGACTCTTTGTTCTTTGCTGTTGAATGGTTTAATTTCACTTTATTTACAAACTCCACTTTTTTCGAAAAATTTGTTCAGCCATACTACTAATATTCTGCTTGATTTTTACCTAAATATGTATGGATACTACAAATCAACCAGATAAGTGCTTTAATCCTTGTCAGTAATAAGAATCAATATCATCATTAGAGAATGAACAAGTCATTGATAACATCGACAAGCTAAAACAAGAGCTTTTACATTTTTTATACAATGAAAAGTCGACCCTTTTGGATCGACTTTTTTTATCACCAGAATCCGCCGCCGCAGAAACTAGCTCCAATGATGATAAGGAGGATGAACAATACAATTAATAAAGCGAAACCTCCACCTGCAAAACCTGACATACAATCACTCCTTAATTTTAAGGAGGTACTTACATGTGGTAATATATAATATGTTTTAGTTAGATAAATGTCACTCTTAATAAACACATCTATTTTAATGAATAGATTCATTGTAAAAGACTGGCGCTATTTTTGGATATGGTAAAACCTATACTCATCCGCTGAATAAAAATTTGCATTTGGTTTGTCGAACTTAATTAAAGAAATTGGCACATTATTATCTCCAGTTATTTCAGAAGTGAACCTACGAGTTCTATACTCGGAGGTTTTTTGTTATCAATCCTCCTCTTCAGTCATAAACATTAGAATAGTTGAGTTTTAAACAAAGGGGGATTACATATGAATGATGTTTGGGAGGAAAAAGCTAGATTTGAACATCTGTTTTGGCTTCAGATATTAGGGGATCATTCTCGATTTATTCATGATGCGTTGGCACCTGATCAATTAGCAGAGATTGAAAAATCCTCACGCTTTATTCAAGTATTTGATTCACTTTTAGAGCAGACACGTTCGGACGATTCTATCCAGATAGCATCCAAAGCGGAGGTTGAGGTCATACAGCTAAAAGAATTCAAATTAGAATTATTAAGTAAGCATCTAACCGGAAAAATTAAAATTCACCTTCCCCCTACCTTTATAAATCATATGGTCAATGAATTGGAGGAATATGAAAGAATCCTGTCATACATAAATGCAGGTCAAGTCTTTCCTATTTATCACGAACTGCACCATCACCTTTTATGGTTATTAGATGCTGCAGGTCATTCAGATTCAATTTTCACCTCTTTAGATAGTGTGGAAAAAAGTATAAGGGAAAAAAGTGGTATGTTTATGAAGCATTTTGAAGCCTTTTACTTAAAAGCAGTTGAAATGGTTGGATATTTACGAACCAATTTATCCTCATTCCCTGTCCTAGAAAAGTTCAACTCAGATACTCAGCTAGAAATCAAATTATTTCAACACTTTCTACAGGAACTAGAAGAACTAAGGTTAACGAAACAAGCATTAGGGACATTTTCCCCCTTAATGGCAGATCATATGTTTCGTGAAGAATGCTATTATCTAATGAAGCTAGCTGAATCATCAAATCTAGAAATGCCCCAATGTGATCCCACTAAACCTAGGCTAAAAGAATAAAAGTCTAAAAAGTGCTGAGGAAGCTAATAAGCCTTAGCATTTTTTAGACTTTTTATTTTCAATTTAATCCAAGTAAAGAAAGTGCAATTACTTGAAAAACCATTGAATCTCCTGGTGCAAATGATGCGGCTGCTGGCAGTGTTTTTTTGTTGAGAAGATGGTACGATCCATCTTCAATAATGAACTGATTATACTTTTTGGCATTTAGAATATTAATTATCCAAAGGGTAAAACGATGCAATTTTTTTATAAACACCGCATCTATACTCAAAACTTCGCGTTATTTTTAAAAACTTCATGACTTTATTTCAAAGCCACATTTATTAAAATCTTCGCATCAACAGCTTATTGGATTTATAGGCTGACCATTATAATGTTATAAAAAAGCGTCACGAGCCTTTTAACGGCTCCTGACGCTTTTTTCCTAAACCCTATTCTTGTACTTCAGCAAACTGATCGGTATCTTCGCCACAAACAGGACATACCCAATCCTCTGGTAAATCTTTAAAATCTGTTCCTGGTTCTACTCCTTCATCTGGATCTCCTATCGCAGGGTCATAAATATATCCACATGGTAAACAAATGTATTTTTTCATTTTCATCTTCTCCTATTAATTAGACTGCTATTGTCGCAAGTCTATCTTTTACTGTGCTCATTACATCACTAATAGTCATATTGTTAAGATCTAGGCCAGCTAGTGACACTTCGCTTTCAATGGCTGTTTTATAAGGAATAGAAGCGACTACTCCTTCAAGTGAAATCACACCAACTATTTTTTCATCTTTGATAAAGATTCTTGTATACTTATCAGTTCCTTCTTCTATCATTGATAAGTCACATTGGCTTTCATCTACTAACCCAATGGAAAATAGAGAAATATTAAAAGCATTAAAAATGGCGACTGGAAGTGTTCCTTGATACGGTACATGAGCTGAGGCCATATTCATACCCGCAATTTTCCCTTGATCCATTGCTCGGTTCCATAAGCCTGCCACCTCGCCGTTTAATTCTGCTACATCACCTGCTGCATAAATATCTTCGATGTTCGTTTCCATTTTCTCATTCACAATAATTCCACGATTGGTTTGAATGGATGTATTTTCTACGACATCTAGATTTGGAACAACTCCAACTGAATAGATGACACTTTCACAGGGAATCGTTTGGCCACTGATAACGATGCCTGTCACTTCATCATGACCAATAATCTCCCCCGCTGAAGCTTGTAAATGAATGTCTACTCCTGCTTCTTCTAGTTTATTTTTCAATATCTCACTCGTTTTTTCATCGAGCTGTTTAGCCATTAATCGTGGTGCCAATTCAACGATGGCCACCTTTTTACCAGCTCTATGGAGAGACCACGCTGTTTCTAATCCTTGAATGCCTCCGCCGATATTTACCACCCTCGTTTTGTCTTCGATAAATACTTTGAAATCTTCTGCTTCGTGCATTTCTCTAATGGTAAAAACGCCTTTTTTATCTACACCATCGATCGCTAGCTTTCTATTAGTAGCACCTGTACAAATCAGCAACTTATCATAATGAATCGTTTCATTCATTGACGTTGTAATGGTATGTTCTTCAGGATGGATATTTACAATCTTTGTATTTGGATAGATTTGAATATCCTGAGATTGATACCACTTTTCCTTTTTAATTAACACTTTTTCACTTTGTAAATCTGAAAATAATTCCTTTGATAATTTAATTCGGTTATAAGGTAATGATGTTTCCGCTCCATACAATCGAATCGATGCCTCTTTGTCATGATCTCGAATCGCTTTTGCCGCCTGTACTGCGGTTACGCCTGTTCCAATAATACAATAGTTCATCTTTTCACCAGCTTTCTATTTAGATTGCACTTAGTAATAAATCAGCCACATAGGTTGCGGAGTGTTCAACTTTTTTCAATTGCTCTTCATTTGGAGAGAATCTTACTCTCACTGGGAATTCAACATGTGTCATTCCTGTAGTTTTAATAACATGTGAGGTACTTTGAACGTCCATATTCGTTTGTTGTAAGTAATCTTGAATGACTTCAATCGCTTCACCACTCCAGCCATAAGAACCAAAAGCAGCAGCAATTTTTCCTTGAAGATCCATCTCTTTTAAATCTTTCAACAATTCTTCTAGATTGCCAATCATATCAGCATATTTGGTAGAACTTCCGATAAAGACTGCATCTGCTTCTTGAATACTTTCTAGGATGTCTGCTTTCTCTGACTTATCTGCATTAAAAACGGTCGCTTGAATGTTATTTTTTTCAAAGATTGCTTGTAAACTTTCCGCTACTTTTTTTGTATTCTTTTTAATCGTTGTATAGACGATCGTTACTTTTTTATCTTGAGGAGCATCTGCACTCATTTCTTCATATATATCAATATACTTTTGAATATCTTTCCGTAAGATAAAACCATGAGAAGGAGCAATCATCTGAATATCTAAATCTGCTATTGCCTCCATCAAAGTTCTTACATATCTTCTATGGGGATGAATAATAGCTTGATAGTAGCCAATATAATCTTCAGTTATATCGAAAGGTACCTCATCATTAAACAGTACATCACTTGCGACATGACTGCTAAAAATATCACATGGATATAAAATTTTATCCTCAACACAATAAGTAATCATCGTTTCTTCCGTATGAAGATAAGGAGTTTCTTTAAATAGAAGTGTTTTGCCACCGATATCTAATGTATCTCCATCTTTCACAACCAAGAAGTCTCTACTATGAAGTCTGTACATTTCTTTTAACTCATTGACAGCAGGAGCGGTACAAACAATCGTTGCGTTTGGTGCTCTACCTGCTAGAGCGGCTAAGCCACCGGAATGGTCTGGCTCCGTATGGTTAATGACAATATATTGAATGTCTTTTGGATCGATATATTCACTTAAGTGCTCAACAAATTCTCTACCAAACTCCATATCTACGGTATCAATCACAGTTGGTTTTTCTGTTTTTAGTAAATACGCGTTATACGTTGTTCCTTTTGCTAAGATTAATCTATGAAAGGGTACTTCACGGTTGTCAATTTTCCCTACCCAGTATGTGTCTGAAGTTAACTTAATTTGATTCATCTATTGAATCCTCCTGAAATGTTTTTGTAAGTATTTCTTAACTGAGTTCATCTTACAAAACTTTTAAAAATCAAATCAGGATTTGAATCACAATTTACAAGAAATTTTTGCAAAAACTAACCCCTTAAAGAAAATATGGAAGATCATTTTCTTTAAGGGGTTGCCATTTGTATATTTTTCTATTCAATAAATTCTCGTAAAGCCATTTGGTTTTTTACAAGTAACCGCTTATTCCCAGATAAAGAGATGAATCCTAAATCTTCAAATTTACTAAATTTGCGACTAATCGTTTCTCTGGTCACGCCTACGTAGCTAGCCACTTCTTCTCGGGTAATCGGTAATTCTATCAAAATCTCTTCATTTTTCTTTGTTCCAAATTTTTGACCGAATTCTAACAGCATATGTGCGATTCGAACTTCGGGATCTTTCGTCGCTAAATTTTGTGCTAAATTTTCCGTATGCGCCAATCGTTTCGTTACTGTTTTTAATAGTTTAATCGCAATTTGAGGATTTTCTTCCATAATACGATCTACATTATCCTTTGTTAGCATACAAATTTTTGTCGCTTCAATAGCACATACGCTAAAATTATTTACTTCATCTGGATTAAATAAATGAAGTTCTCCAAAAAATTCACCACTAGTTAAAAGATAGAGAATTTGCTCTTTTCCATCCACTGTATATTTTGACACTTTTACTTTCCCGCTATTTACAATAAATAATGTATCTGACTTTTCTCCCTCATGTAACAACATTTGTCCTTTTTTGAATTGCATATGCTTTGTCATTTTAGCTATTTTTTGGATTTCTTCATCAGATAATGACCAGAAAATTGGAACTTTACTTGGGCACAGTCCTTTGTTTTTACAACTTCTACAATCCTTATTTTCACAAAATTGTTCATTCATACTAGCATCACCTAATTCAGAAATAATTGATTTGTTGATAATTAATATCATTACCCGAAAATATACCATACCCAAGAAAATCGTAGTGTGTTTTATATCACTCTACACAAAAAAAGAGAGTCCTTCACTTGACTAAGTGGGAATCTCCTTTTTTGATTTATGAAACCTTTTGTAATAACAAGTCTTTTTCTTCTTGTGTAGAGCAAAAAAATGCCATGAATCTTTATGATCCCTGGCATTTTGCGGATCTACTTTTTATTGGGAGATGGATGCTGAATGTTGTCAAATAATCGTTCGACGTGCATTTCATATAACCGTCATAACGCTCGATAATCTTTTTACATACATACAATCCGATTCCTGTTCCTAATTCTTTCGTTGTGTAAAATGGCTCAAAAATACACTTTTTAGTGTCACTATCTATAGCAGGTCCATTATTAGATACTGTAATGACCTGTTCCTCTAATGTAGTGAAACAATTCACAATCAAACGCCTACGCTGATCTATAGACCTTAAGGCATCAATTGAATTGATAAAAAGGTTTAATAATACTTGTTTGATCTCATCCCTGTTCACGAACACGAAAAAACTTGAGGGAATTTCTATTTCTGTCTTTACGCTTACATCCGCTAAACTGGAATAAGTTAATTGCTCGATCTCATTCAATAGTTCTTTGATATAAACTTTCTCACTTTGTTGCATATTCAGTTCCACTTTTGATGTATGGAGAAATTGAGCGATTCGGAAATTCAGTTGCTGCAGTTCATATTCCATGATATCTAAGTATTTTAGATGAGGATTCTCTTTTTTTAAAAGTTTGTTAAACCCCATAACCGACGTTAATGGATTTCTAAATTCATGAATAAAACTGGATGATATTTGTCCTAATAATACTAATTTATCTTTATGATTTTCATTAATAAAAAAGTCTTTTTCTTCTATCACTTTATTTTTTAGATTTGTATAATTTGTCACAGCATAATAGTTATATGTATCGAACAGATTATTTATATCATTGATATACGGTTCGAGATGATAAGATGGAATATTAGCACGAAAAATATATTTGACAATAACACTTCTCCCTATATTTACATCATTCACAAACTGTCCGATATTTTCCTGTGCTTCAAGGCATGCTTTCGCCATCTCATTTGCTAATTGCTTAAGCTTTTCATCAAACGATGTATCACTAAATAAATCCAAAACTAAGGCATACAGATAAAAAACATTTTCCATTATTTTTTCTTTATAAGGATGGTCTTCTTTTATATTTATAGCTTTGATCCACTCCTTATAAATAGCTAATTTCTGTTCAACCAAATAGTGAATAAACATTTCCTTTTCTATATATATTATTTCTTTCGATAGTAATTTCATGTTATCGATTACCCTTTCTTCATCCTAAATTTTACATTTATTTATTGATACTAGAGTGATTCGACAAAACCACCCCATTTCCTTCCAATATTTTGGGAGTTATATTTATTTTTCAACCTACACAAAAAGCGCCAAGACTTTAATCTTTGCCCTAACACTCTTTCAAAACTGACTATTAGTCTTCACCAAGAATTTTAACTTCTGTTTCTAATTGAATAGCGTATTTGTTCTTCACAGTTTCCTGAATATATTGGATTAGAACTAAGTAATCTGCTGAAGTCGCATGATCTACATTAACAATAAAACCAGCATGCTTCATGGAGACTTCTGCTCCACCTATTTTCATTCCCTGTAGACCACTGTCAGAAATCAATTTGCCCGCAAATTGATTAGGAGGACGTTTAAATACACTGCCACAAGAAGGATATTCTAAGGGCTGTTTCTGCTTTCGAAGAATAGTATATGTCTCCATTTTCTTTCGGATGAGTGATGGGTTCGATCTTTTGAGGAGAAAAGTAGCTTCTAGAATGATATACTTCTTTTCTTCAAATAGACTAGTTCTGTACCCAAACTGAAAATCTGAATTACTTATATACATAATAACCCCTAATCTAGTCATGATCGTCGCACTTTTAAGGACTAGTGAAATCTCTCCACCATATGCCCCGGCATTCATCATAACTGCTCCTCCTACACTCCCAGGGATTCCACAAGCAAATTCTAAGCCTGATAATTGATGTTGAAGAGCCATTTTAGTTACATCAATGATACTAGCTCCACTTCCAGCCTTAATTTCTTGATCATTAACCGTGATTTTATTCAGCTGATTTAAGTTAATGACAATCCCACGAATACCTTTATCCTAATAATGACATTCGTACCATAGCCCAGTATAGTTAACGGAATCTTCTTCTCATATGCATATTGAATGATCATCCGAGCTTCTTCAATATCCTTTGGTACAGCATAAATATCTGCAATTCCACCTGTTTGAATAAATGTATGCTTCCATAGAGGCTCGGACAACATTATTGATGTATTTTTGCACCTCATTTGTATGTCATTCATGAGTTCAACTTTATCAATCTCCATACGTTTTTCTCTGTTCTCGCTTTTTGATTCACTAAACAGAGTCATACCCTCCCTTTTACATGTCAAATACTCTATCTATCAATTTTAGGCGAGAGTACCCCCCTCCTCAAGGAAATGTGGAGGGCGATAGCCCAATGAGTAGGGAGGGGGTGAATCGCCTTTTTGCGTAACAAAACATGTGTTTGTGTGGTAAAATATTCTTGTAAGTTGTTCTTTGAAAACTGAACATAAGAGGTTGTGGCAAGAATCGTCGCTTTGCCACGTAAAATGTTCAAGCCTTTGAAAACAGCCAATCCACGTTTTACCGTGAAGCATAGGCTTTCACGCAACTTTACAAGTAGTCCCAAAGGCAAGACCAATGGGATAGAGGGGTTGGGTGTTTGTAGCAACACCAATGTGTCAACTCCCCCTAACGTTAAATGTTCAGAAGTGTTCGATACGTTAGAAACCCCCACTTTAAATTTTCGTTAGAAAATTAAGTGGTGGGAGTATTCATAATATGATGTAAGTTACATTTTTTGATTGGCTAATCTTAGGGCACTTCTCGCTACCCTGCTTGATGTATTTATTAGAATAAGACTTTAATAGAATCATAACCTTGATATATATCAAGTTATTCAAGAATTAATGATATAAGTATTCATATAGGTGGGCATTGGAGTGTTTGAAAAAATGAGCAAGAAACCATTCCTTTTTTCATTCTGTCACTTTTCGCATTATAATGGAGATAGAAAGCTGTCAAGGAGTATCCGGATCAGCTGGAAATTCTTCCAGAAAGAGCGCTTACTACTAATAAACAAGGAGAATTTACATGAATAAAAAAGAATTGCAAGATAAAATCATCGCGAACTATCAAGGTGAAGAGAAAATGATGATTCTCGTCTTTGCTCAGTGGTGCGTTAACCATAATCTCGATCCTGAAGAAATCTACCTACTTGCTTATCCATCTCAATCAAATAATCAAGCATTAATAGAAGCAATCGAATTAACTGTACCGAAAGAAGAGGCCGGTGAAGTGTCGGATGAAACCTTGCTCGGAGTATTATCATTATTTGGTAACGACGATCTTGCTTTTGTTGTAACAGAGGAAATAACAAAAATGAAGAAAAATTAAAATGAACAAAAAACAATCGTTCAAAGTTTAATTGAACAAATGACTTGGATAATAATATGTAGTATGGTATAAAATACTAGACTATAGCTATAATACTTTTATCAATGGAGGAAGAAGAATTTGAGAGAAATTATTCAAGACTGCTTTATTGACGCTTTAGGAATGGAACCTACTAACGAACAAGTAAATAGGGTAATTGAACAACTCCCTTCGGATATTCTGGCTCTTGTAGAACAAAATGGAGCAAATAATGAAGAAGTTAGAGAAAAAATCTATGTATGGGTTAATGAAAATATTAATGACTTTTTATAATGAATAAATTAACAATAAATTTTACTTAGCCATAATGATGAGAAGCAAAAAAGACCAGGTACTAGAGTAGTTAAGGAACTGAAAAGGCATCCGAATGTGCACAAATCCGGATGCCTTTTAACTATTTTTTCTTCTATGTCCATTTCACCATCTTTAATATCCGTAAGTACAATAAGTAAAGACGGCATCATCGCCAGTTATTTTCACAATAATAATGTTGAAATTGGTTGAACTGAGCCTCTCATGACTAAAGTCATGAGTGTTTTCGACTATTTCATAAAATCATATATCAATTATTTATTCCAAGAAATGCCTTAAATCCTTTGAATGACAAGTACTGTAAATTATGCTCGATATCTTACAGCTAGACCTTTTAAGAATTTACGTGCGAAATTATCGCCACATTCTTTATAATTTCGATGTCCTGCTTTTCGCAAAATTGCACCTAATTCGCCTTTTGATACAACGATCCCTCCGTCATCAAGGATATCCAGTATATCTTCCGTTGTTAATTGTAGGGCTACTTTCAATTTCTTAAGAAGCATATTATTCGTATGATCCTTAATGCTTTTACCAGGTTCAGTACTGTTAGGTTGTCCTGGTTTTGAATCTTGTTTACCCCTTTTAAAAGTAATGAGACCATTTAAAAATGACTCTAACATCTTATTATTACATTTGATCTGATCTTCTGTTTCTTCTACATCAACTTCATCATCGAACTCATCCTTTGATTTTGTAAGGATTTTTAGTACTTCATCTTTTGTTACTTCGATACCGCCAAGGTTAAATATCTCTACCATATCGTTATTTTTTATATCTAGAGCATATCTTAGTCTAATTAATATATCGTTGTTATCCATTTTTAAACCTCCTAATAATATTCGTTATATGTATGGTCATCATCCTTTTAAGAACCAACACTTATCATCATAAACTAAATAAACGTATTGTGTAAAAGTAAATGAAAGTCCGTTAATCTTTTTGAAGATTTGTTACCTTGTTTCTTCTGCTTCTTAACATTATTATCACTAGATTTAAAGAAAAAACACAATTCTTCGTGTTTTTTTGGTCATATCAAAGGTGTTCAGAGTTAATTTTTAAGTACTATGAGAATATAGATGTAATCGAAAGATGTCTTGGGGAATTTTCAATATCATCGGCACTATTGCCTTTGCATTAAGTGGAGCAGTGATCACTTCAGAAGAAGATTATGATTTAATTGGATACTATGCATTGGGGTTCATTACTGCTTTTGTTGGAAGAGCTGTTCGCAATTTACTGATTGGGTTTCCATTATCTACTCTTTGGAATTAGGGATCATTTATATTTTTATATACTATTTATTTTAATTGTTTCATTAAGGATGATTACTTTAATATATGATTGGCATATACCTAGACCAAAGAGACAACATGCTAATATGAACGAAGTACAACAATAGATTTAAATTATTGGTACTCATTTAAGGAAAAAATCTATTTCAATTAAAAAAGATGCTGACCACCGTGCAATAAACCATTACTGCACAGGATCAGCATTCACACTTTTAAACAAAAATCTATTACCCTTCTCCCTCTTCACCTTCATTTGAGCGAACTTGTTTAGTTTGTGTTCTTTCGATGTTAAAAAACTGATTATTTCCCATACTTTCAAGGAATTGACCAACTGTTTTTGTACCATTTAATTTACGCTCTGGAATTCGCTGACTTTTCATAAAACCATCATTCTCCTTTTCATTTTTGTTTTTAGACTTTAGTATACCTTTTCCGGATAAATCCTCTTACATGAACCCTTTAATTCTCATCTGTATTTTCAACTAATAAATGCTCTAAGACATAATGTACCCTTTAAATAGAAAAGTTATTAAATATAAATTCAAAAAAGTGATTGGGAACAACAGAACGAACCAACCTTCATCCTTTTAATTATGTACCACAAAAGGTTCGGTAAGGACGTGGTGATGGCGCAGGTAGTGTAGAGTAATCGTCCTGTTCGGGAGTGTGTGCAAAGGGACTTGAAAGAACATGAAGAAGACGCTCCATCACGCTGTAGTCTCCTTGTTCCACTGCGGCTTCTAGTGCCTCTTCTACTCGATGGTTACGAGGGATTACCGCAGGATTACTATTTCGCATTAACTGGACCGACAAGGCTTTCGATTCCTGCTGCCTGCTTAATCTCGCCTTCCACAGCTCTTGCCACTGAGCAAATTCAGTGGTCACAAACAATTCCGTATCATCTAGTTTTTCAAAAGTTAGTGCACGAAATGTATTTGTATAGTCCGCTCTATACTTCTGCATCATACTGAGCAGGTCCTTTATAAGAGCTTCATCTTCTGCCTCTTCGTTAAATATCCCCAACTTTGCTCTCATACCAGCAATCCAATTAGATTGGTATAACTCAATAAACTTTGAAATCGCATCCTGTGCGATTTTAACAGCCTGATCCTGATTTTCATGCAGTAGTGGCAATAGGGTTTCAGCAAATCGAGCAAGATTCCATCCGGCAATATAAGGTTGATTCCCATAAGCATAGCGACCTTGAACATCAATAGAACTGAATACCGTTGCCGGGTCATATGCATCCATAAAGGCGCAAGGACCATAATCAATGGTTTCTCCACTAATTGCCATGTTATCGGTATTCATCACCCCGTGAATAAAACCAACCAGTTGCCATTTGGCAATCAATACAGCTTGACGCTTGATAACTTCCTGAAGTAGTGAAAGATATCGGCTCTCACTAGCTTCAACATCTGGGAAATGGCGCTTTAATGTGTAGTCAGCAAGAGCTCTAAGTTCCTCAACTGTGCACCATTTTGCAACATATTGAAAAGTACCAACACGTAAATGACTCGCAGCCACACGAGTCATAATTGCACCAGAAAGTTCGGATTCGCGTAGCACTGACTGACCGGTTGACACCACCGCTAGACTACGTGTGGTAGGAATACCAAGCGCATGCATTGCTTCACTGATGATGTATTCGCGTAGCATCGGTCCAAGTGCTGCTCGACCATCGCCACCGCGGGAGTATGGCGTTTTACCTGAACCCTTAAGCTGAATATCTAACCTCTCACCTAGCGGATTAATCTGCTCTCCAAGTAGCAGAGCTCGCCCGTCCCCTAACATCGTAAAATGGCCAAATTGATGCCCCGCATAAGCTTGAGCAAGCGGCGAAGCTCCTTCTGGAATTTGGTTTCCAGCAAACACCTCTACGCCATCTTCGCATTTTAGAGCCTGTACTTTCAATCCCAGAGATGTTGCCAATGGCTCATTAAGTATGACCAACTTCGGTGAGCGTACAGGGGTTGGGTTGAGGCTGGTAAAAAATGATTTTGGCAGTCGGGCATAACTATTGTCAAAGTTCCATCCCGTTTCCATTATTTCCTCTGTCATCATATCTCCTTTTCTTCTTTCGTCATCCTCATCAGGTTTTTCCTTTTACATAATAAAAATTCAATCTCATCTTTACAGTTAATCTACTTTCCATGTTAACATAGAGTGCCTCTTATTAATGTCTACTTCTCCCAAATCATTATTCCCTTTTCACACAAAGACTGCCTCTTTTAAATATTTTTTATCTTCCCACTATTAATTAAATTGGCCATCATTAATATCTATTTATCAACAAGATATCAACCAATTGTGTGCATGATTTTAATAAATAAAGTGCCAAAAACTTATGGTTCCTGGCACTTTATTTAATTATTATCTATTTTAGATAACTAGGCTTGAGAACCTAGCTTTAAAGAAATTTGTTTAGCTGCATTTGTGACCTTTTCAATTAATTCAGGTAAACGGTTTTCTTGAAAACGAGCATCAATTCCAGCAATGCTTAGACCAGCTATAATTTGATTTTGACCATTCCATATTGGAACACTTATGGATTTTGTATAATTCTCCAATTCAGATGAAGTAATGGTATAACCGTCTTTTTTGGCTTCATCCAGTGCCTGCCGAAGCACATTCTTATCTGTAATCGTTCCAATAGCAATTGGTATTAATTCTATATTCTCTAGATAATCTTCAAGCTCTGCTTCAGGTAAATTAGCTAATATAATTCGAGAATCTCCAGCGTATAGCGGTGAACGTCTACCAATTGATGTATATAATCGAACAGGATGAATCGTATCGATCTTTTCAATATACATTCCTTCATTCTTATCTCTTACAATCAGATTTACTGCTTCTTCGACGTCATCTCGCAATTGTTTCATTATAGGGAGTGCAATTTTCCTAATGTCTAAACTCTCCGCTACTCGTTGTCCAAACTGTAAAAATATCAATCCAAGTGAATAATAACCATCGTCATCCTTTGTTAGAAATCCCATTTCCTCAAGTGAAATAATCATACGATGTAGTGAAGTCTTGGGTAAACTTGAAAGCTCTATCATTTCATTAAAAGTGAGTTTGGAATGCTTCAAAAAAAGTGTAAGAATTTGCATCGATTTTACGACCGTTTTGTTATATGCTTGCATTAAATATCTCCCATTCTCATAAAGTGAAACTTCCATCAGTGGGGGTTTTTATTCATCCCCCACTGATGGTTAGTTGAACCAATCGGACCTTTACGGGCAGTTGATCCCCCACCTATCTTCTTTGGATAATCAGAATCTTGAGGTGGGGGTCTTACTGCCCGTTAAGGCGGGATAAAATTACATCACTATTTAAATATAAGAAGATAGTATTTATCCTCTATCATTTCATTATAAACGATATAAACATAAGGTGATAAGAAAAAAGAAAGTACTCTAATTATATAGAGCACTTTCCTCTCACTTAAAAATATTATTTAGAGCTAATGAAATTGAAATTTTTAAATGGTTTAGCTGTTGTTCTTTTTGGAGGTAAAGCTGCTCTGCTTCTTTTAAAGTTACCTGAGAAAATTTGATATTCTCTCCTGGCTTCATCTGCGCAATGAGTGACAAATCTGCCGTAATCACTTGAGCAATTTTCGGATAACCTCCTGTTGTTTGACGGTCCGCAAGTAGAATAATAGGATTTCCGTCTGGGGGAACCTGAACAGAGCCATTCGATACGGCTTCAGACAGTAGTTCGCGTTTATCCTTTAGCTCCAGTGTAGGACCAGACATTCTATAACCCATGCGATCAGAATGAAGCGTAATTTTAAAGCATTGTTCAACAAACGCCGCTTTGCTTAAGTCAGTAAAATATTCGAATTGACTGCCCTTTATAAAGCGAATGACAGGTGAACCGTTTGGCAAAAAGTCATTATGATGAACAAACCATTTTGTTGTTGTCATCGCATTCGACCAATGTTTTAGAATAGCAGGACATTCATTAAAATCAATAATATCATCAGCTTGTAATGCTCGCCCTTTATAGCCACCAATCTTCCCTCTTAAATAGGTACTTTTACTATTCATCACTTCACGTATAACGTATCCTCCCGCAACTGACAAATAGGAGCGACATCCTGATTTGCATCGTCCAAATTGAAGAACTTGTCCTTTTTTCACATACACAGGTCGCCACATGGGTACGATTTGACCATCAATGGTAGGTGATAAATTTCCACCGGTAATAGCAATTATGCAATCCTTTTCCATTTTTAACGTAGGACCCATTAGCGTTATTTCAAGAACGGCTTCGTTCTCTTTATTACCCACTAATAAATTTGAAATTCGTAAGGAATAAGGATCCATTGCCCCACTTACAATGACTCCATGTTGTTGAAATCCTTTTCTACCGAGATCCTGTATACTTGTTAATAATCCCGGTTTAATCACACGTAGACTCATTGTAACTGCTCCTTATCAACTAATTCTTGATATTCTTGAAAAGAAATTGGACTAAACTTTACAAGATCACCTGCTTGTAATAAACTTGGAGGATTTTCATTCGGTAAGAATAATTTTTGGGGCGTTCGTCCAATTAACTGCCAACCACCGGGTGTTTCAATAGGATATACCCCCGTTTGCATGCCTGCAATACCGACTGAACCTACAGGTATCGTAGCTCTGGGTGAAGGCCGTCTAGGTGTTGCAATTTTTGGCGATAATCCTCCTAAGAACGGGAATCCTGGTGCGAATCCGATCATGTATACTAAGTACTTCCCACTGGAATGAATATGAATCACTTCATCAGTCGTTACTTTATTATGACGAGCTACATATTCTAAATCTGGTCCAAATTCTCCCCCATAGCATACGGGGATGGAGACCGTTCGATGAGTCATCTTTTTATCATCTTGGATCGTATGCAACTTTTTATGAATAAATGAACAAACTATTTCATAAGGAGAAATCATTTCTTTATGATGATTGCTTTGTTTCTGTTCATGATATATAACAAGAGGATCATAAAAAACTGTCAAATTTGTATAAGCGGGTACACATTCTATAAATCCATTAAAAGGATCCTTTTCCAATAGTTCCATACCTATTTTTATTTTTTTGTGAATGTCCTGATTGATTCCAGATCCAAATGTAATAACTACTGCCGAATCACCGAGAGGAGATAATGCAAATGTAGTCGTATTCGATTGTTTTTCCGGCATACTAACTCAGCTCTTTCTGTTTGTTATAAAACCCCTAATTTTTCATCTCGAATATCTGTAATGAACATATGACCTGGTGCATGAGTAATCATAATCGCAGGCTTTGTTTCCATAGCAATCGATTGAGGGGTTACTCCACAAGCCCAAAATACGGGTACTTCACCTTCTCGAATCGTTACTGCATCACCAAAATCAGGCTGATGAATATTAGAAATTCCAATGACACTAGGATCTCCGATATGAATAGGCCCGCCGTGAACTGCAGGAAAACGAGAGGTTACTTGAGCAGCTCTTACAACATCTTTATGAGGAATTGGGCGCATACTTACAACCATCTTCCCATGGAAAATTCCAGCTTCTACGCATGGAATATTCGTTCTATACATAGGGACATTACAATCCTCTTCAATATGGCGAACTGAAATGTCATTATTTAATAGTGCATGTTCAAAAGTAAAGCTACACCCAATTAAAAAACCAACCATGTCCTCTTCCCAATAATCTCGAATATCCGTTACTTCTTCAACTAATTCACCATATTTATAGATTCGATACTTCGGAATATCCGTACGTATATCACCAGATGGAGCGGCGAATTTAGGAATTGGAGAACCAATTTCTGTTACATCAAGAAGTGGACATGCCTTAGGGTTACGCTGACAAAATAGCAAAAAATCAAAAGCATGCTCTTTCTTTAAAATAGCTAAGTTTCCTTGTGCATAACCATTTGCCATTCCTGCTGTTGGTTTAATCAATTGATTATCGCGAATCATAGCACGCAATTCAGATGGTGTGGCTTGTGACAAATTAATCATTGTATATTCCTCCTAAAATAACTGGCAGTATAGTAAACACTGCCAGGAATATCGAATAATTTTATTTAAAAATCACCGGCAATTGATTAATAATTGTGTACCCACCCATTAAAGCCATAACAATCACGACTAAGGCACCTGAAATTGTTAACCACAAAGGATGTTTGTAATCCCCAACAATACTTTTCTTATAAACTGCAATTAACAGAGTACCAAGAGCAATTGGTAAAATCAGTCCATTAATAGTACCAACTAACAATAGGACTTTAACTGGCTGTCCAATTAGCAAAAAGCTAAGGGATGAAACGACAATAAAACCAATAATAATAAGATTGGAGTTTCTATTTAACTTTTCACTAAATGTTTTGATGAAAGAAACCGACGTATAAGCGGCACCCACTACTGATGTAATCGCAGCAGACCACATAACAATACCAAAGATTTTATATCCAATATTTCCCGCAGCAAGTTGAAAAACTGATGCAGGTGGGTTATTTGGATCGATGGATAAGCCTTTAGAGACAACACCAAGAACAGCTAAAAATAGCGCAACTCGCATAACTGCTGTAATTAAAATACCCGAAATCGAACTTTTTGTGACATATGGCAGTGCTCCAACACCTTTAACTCCAGCATCTAACAGCCTGTGTCCACCAGCGAATATAATATAGCCTCCTACAGTTCCACCAACTAATGTAACAATAGAGACAATATCAATCTTGTCCGGTACAAATGTTTTGACTACGGCCTCTCCGACTGGTGGCGCGGTGATAAATGCAACATATAGCATCAAACCAATCATGACAAATCCAGCAAGTATGGTGAAGCGATCCATTGCTTTTCCAGCTTCTTTTACAACGAAAATTAATATAGCGATGATTGCACTTATGGCAGCACCAGTTTTTGGAGATATTCCGAAAATCGCATTTAATCCAAGTCCTGCGCCGGCGATGTTCCCTATATTAAAAGCAAGTCCTCCTAATACAATGAGTCCTGCAAGAACATAACCAAGTCCAGGGAGTACCATATTGGCAATTTCCTGTCCTCTTTTTTCAGATACGGCAATGATGCGCCATACATTTGTTTGAGCGAAAATATCAAGGATCACAGAAATCAGAATGACAAATCCAAAACTCGCAGCAAGATTTTGCGTAAATACCGTTGTTTGAGTTAAAAATCCTGGTCCAACTGCTGATGTAGCCATAAGAGTTGCTGCACCGAGCATTAAACTCCAGTTAACCTTCGGCTTAGCAGAAAGTTCAGCAGGTGAAGTGCTTTTTTTGTTTGGTTCCAATAGATAATACCTCCTAAGATATATGATTTATGAAGTGAATGATTTAACTGTAATTTCTGATAACTCTAAAGATTGTTTGATGTGACGTGCAAATGACAAAGCATGTGGTCCATCTCCGTGAATACAAATAGTATCTGCTTTTATTGCTACATCTACTCCTTGCTGAGACAATACCTTCCCTTCCTTTACCATACGAATGACTTGCGCAACAGCTGCATTATCATTTTCAACAAAGGCATTTTTTTCCTTCCTTGATGTCAGTGTACCGTCTTGTTGATAAGTACGATCTGCAAATACTTCGCTTGCCGTTTGTAAGCCAATCGCTTGTCCAGCATGTATTAATTCACTACCTGATAAACCAAAAAGGATGAGTTCAGGATTTACTTTGTATACCGCCTCTGCAATGGCTGTAGCCAGTTCTTTGTTTTTAGCAGCCATATTATAAAGAGCTCCATGGGGTTTAACATGCTGCATAGAGCCACCCTCTGATTGTAAAAATCCATGTAATGCACCGATTTGATAAATGACTATATCATAGGCTTCTTGTGGTGAAATGTTCATATTTCGACGACCGAAACCAATCAAATCTTGTAATCCAGGGTGTGCACCAATTTTGACTTTTTTTTCTAAAGCTAACTTAACCGTTTTTCTCATAACAGTCGGATCCCCAGCATGAAATCCACAAGCAATGTTCACAGATGTTACATAATTTAAAATCTCTTCATCATTTCCGATTTGATAAGCACCAAAGCTCTCACCTAAATCACAATTCAAATCAATGATATTCACGTTTTACTCCCCTTTTCACTGAATATTCAAAAAATAAAATCGATAAATCTTGATACAACTTGAAAGTATTCTTATCGTATCACATTTCCCGAAATTCGGAATAGAAATATCATTTTTCGGAATAAACTGATTTTACCATAGTTAATTCCGTCACACAATACAATTGTTATAAAACCTAACATAAAATTGATAGAATTAAAACGATTATTCATGCATAATAAAAACAGTCTATTTTTATAAGTGACAGCAAAGTAAAAAGAAATTTTTAAAAAGTAAAAGAAGATCGTCTAAAGATTTAAATTCTGAAGAGTCCAAAATAGGGACAGCCTTCACTTGGTTAAGTGCTAGGCTGTCCCTTTATAAATAAATATAGAGTTTATTATTTTTCTGATATTTTCTGTGTTAACAAGTCCTTTTCCTCTTGAGAAAACATGCGTTCAGCCATAGGATATAAAACTTGTTCCTCTTTTAAAAAATGGTCTAATAATGTATGATAAGCATTTTCTATCAGTTTCATACATTGAATCACTTCATCAGCTGTTAGTAGTGAATAATTCTTGGACTTTTCCATAAATTCACCGATAAAACTTTTTGCTTGTTCATGTTCATATTCCATAACCGCAATGGGACCACCATTTTTTCCAAGATACACTTCCATCATTCGGAATAAATAATCTTCTTCACGTACTGAATGGTACTCAAGGTTAGTTGAAAAATCAATGACCTCATCAATTAATTGTTTAAATGAAGTCTCTTGATCTTCCTCCACTTTAACTTTGTTGCATAAAGTTGATAACCTTTCTAACATTTCACGTAGTGGTTGATGCTCACTCACTAACTTTTGTAGGCCTTCTGAGAGTGTGACTGACTCATTACCAAATAAACTACTAGGACAACCTTGCATATACATTTCTTCTCCTTTCGTTCTAGCTGTTAATTAAGTATATAAGGATCATTTACTTTTCGTTGTGATTCATATCACTACAACAATTAACAAGCACTAAACAAAACCCACAGAGAAGCGAATAATCTCTGTGGGTTTTGTTCATCCTTCACTTTTTTAATATTTTATATTTTTTCTTTTAAAGGAATAGAAAATAAATAATAGTATGAACCATATAGGTGTACATAATAGAGCAGTACGCGTTGCATCAGCAAATAACATAATTATTAAAATGAAAACAAATAACGCTAATATCACATAATTAATAAATGGTGTTAATGGTGCTTTAAAAATGGACTTTTCATGTAAATCCGGACGTGCTTTTTTATATCGTATATGAGAAATTAAGATGATACTCCACACCCAAATAAAACAAATCGCACTAATGGTTGTAACAATACCAAAAGCTGTTTCCGGAATGAGTTTACTTAAAAGCGCTCCAACGGAAAGGACAACCGCTGAAGTAAACAAAGCATTGCTAGGTACATGATTTTTATTTAATTTAGCCAGTTTAACTGGACCCTCATTATGACTACCTAAATTATATAAGATTCTGCTCGTTGAAAACAAACCACTATTACAAGCTGAAGCTGCTGATGTTAAGACCACAAAATTAATAATTCCTGCTGCGACTGGAATACCTACTAAACTAAACACCTGTACAAAAGGACTGCTAGATGCATTCAATTGGTTCCAAGGATTAATGGTTAAGATAATGAAAATTGCTCCCACATAGAAAAACAGAATTCTCAAAGGAATTTTATTGATTGCAGACGGAATGTTTTTCTGTGGATTAGCTGTTTCTGCTGCAGATACACCGACTAATTCAACACCTACAAACGCAAATACGACCATTTGAAAGGAAAGTAAAAAGCCAGATATTCCATTTGGAAAAAGACCGCCATATTCCCATAGATTATTTATAGAAACTGTCCCCGTATTTGTTTGGAAACCAATGATTAATAAGATGATTCCTATAGCAATTAAAGCAAGTATTGTTATTACTTTAATTAGGGCAAACCAAAATTCTAATTCTCCAAAAAGCTTAACCGTTAGTAAATTTAGTCCTAATAAAATGACTAACACCACAATAGCGGGTATCCATTGTGGAATATTAAACCAATATCGAACATACACACCAACAGCTATAATATCAGCCATAGCGGTCATGATCCAGCAAAACCAATACGTCCAACCAGTTACATAACCTGCCCAAGGGCCAATATAAGCCGCGGCAAAGTCTGTAAATGATTGATAGCCAGCATTTGATAGCAAGAGTTCACCTAATGCCCTCATAACAAAAAACAATGCGATTCCTACGATTAAATAAGCAAATATAATAGAAGGGCCTGCTAATTGTATCGCTTTACCTGAACCTAAAAATAATCCCGTACCAATCGTACCGCCAATCGCGATTAATTGGACATGCCTATTTTTCAAATCTCTTTTTAATTCTTGCTGTTCCATTATTAATTCCCCCATAAAATAGTAAAAAAGAGATTGGATTTCTCCAATCTCTTAAAACAATAGAATAATAAATAAAGGATTCATTACTCTTCTGTCCTTTTGCCTGAGATTGTGAACCCTTCGGCGTCGCAATTAAATACGTTCTCTCCAGAAGCCGCTCATGTTATAGTGTTCTCTATAACAATCAACGCTTTCAAAGTATTCATTTGTATATGGCCTAATGATAACAAGTTACGGACATTAGTATTTTTTAAAAAGACGTCTCAAAAAATTTACTAATATAATATTTATGATAATAAATTAGTTTTTAAAAATATTCAATAGACAGAAAATAAAATTTATTTTTATCGGATTATTTGAAAGCCCTTACATAGTTGATTTGATAAGCTTTTTAAATTATTAAAATTTATTTTATTTTTTCATTTTTCTCAACCCTTTCTCCATTTTCATTGATTATTTACTTCTTAACAAATCATCCATTTACTATTTTTAGACAATAAAAAAAGCACCATCGATCAAGTGCTTTTAAGAATATTCAGATACTTATTTCAATGACTCAACATACACACGAACCATTTCAGATGTAACTAGTTTACGAGTTGGGATAAAACGATCATTAGCGATTAAATTGATTTGCTTAGTGACTTCATTGATTCGGTCTGTCGTAAAGTCTTTTCCCGCTTTACAAAGCTGTACTGCTTCTTCAATATAATTTTCACGTTGTTGATCCAAAAGGACAAATTTAGAATATTGTTGATTTTGTTTTTTTGCATGTAAGATAAGGTCTTTATGGACACTCATTAATTGCTCACTCCTATGATTTGAATAATAGCTACTTTATATCTTAACAATTTCATAAAGAAAACTAAAGCATGAGTATAAATATTTGTCATAAGTCATGACGTTATTTTAGGATTTATCTCATTGCAACAATCAAATATCAACACAACTTGTCCAGTAATCCCTGATTCTCCTCGAAAAGGTAAAATGACCAAGTAACTAAACAGAATCATATAAAAACACGTTGTTATCATTTACTTAACAACGTGTTTTATAAATCTATTTTATCGATGATTAGCTACATGTATTGATATTCTATTTTTAATATGGATATGGGATATGAATAGAAACTTTTATTAACCAATCAACGACAATACCCATTCTTTTATATCCACTATTCGCCTATATGTGGGGGTTGAGCAAGTACCTGTCACGATTAAAGGAATTAATGAATCTTGCTGGTGCAATCCTCCATGACTAGCTCCTCCAACATGTTTAGGTGAACCTTCCCCAATAAATTCATAACCTGGTTTAGCACTGACAAGGATGAAATTTCCTTCATGAGAATGTAAGCTAGAATAAATACGTGCCAACGCATCTGGATAATCACCGTAAAGAATTTGATTTCCATCTAGAGATATATCTAATAATCTATGGTCCCCATCGATAAACCATGTTTGGTTATAAGGATCAATATATTCTCCTTCTTTTTGATAGCGGATTTTCCCATTTTTTTCACCAGACATAACATGAATGAACGATTCTTCTTTCCATGAAATGACGTCAATTCGATGATCCATTACTAATTTTTGAACAAGTTGATTAATTGGCAATACCTTTGTATCAAGTGTGTATATATATGACATTCGTTCATTGACAGCGAGTACAACCTGATCTGTTAACTGAACTCCCTTACTTAATTTCATGATACGATATTCAGACAGTAATTCCCTTAAATCTATAAGAGCCTCATTTCGCTTAGAATCAATCCAGGCTTGTCCGTTATCACCCATTGTAATCCAAATATTATTTTGTAAGGCATTCTCCCAAGAATCATATACATTCAAAATCTTTTGCAAATGCCTGTCGACTTTTTCAATTCCTTTGATATTCATACGTCCGTGCTTATGAACGCTTTGATCAAGATCAGGAAAATATACGATTGTAAAGGCTGGAAGTTGATCTGTTTTAATTAAATACGTTAATTCCTTAACAGAAAAAGAATTATTAAACCCAAACCTTGGCCAAAGCCGACTTGCTGAACTTATTTTTTTAAAAGAACCATATGTAAACAATGTTGGAGCAAATGTAGTTTTACCTTTTGGGAGAGTAGTTAACCAAGTTAGTAATTTGGGTATTTTATATAAGTGGGGTGTGTTTCCTCGATAAACAAGAGCATTTATGGAAGCACAATCCTTCCCATGATTCGCTAACTCTTCGTGTATCGTTTTTACGCTTTTACTAATATGATGATTGTTCATATTAAATAAAATATCTTCAAGGGATTGACCTAGACCAAGCTTCCATAATTCACGAATATGACTCCCATAATTAATCAGACGATTTTCTTTTATATTGAACCAAACTAGTCCTGGTAAACGATGTTCATTACAATAAGTACCTGTAAGTAGTGTCGTATCCACATTAACAGACATTGTTGGAAAGGTACTGATTACATCTGGGAAGTACATTCCCCTCTCCACAAAAAATTGGAAAGCTGGTGCTCTACCTTGTTTTATCGCTTCTTGCAAAGATGAATCCATTAATGAATCTATGACAAGCATAATGACTGGTTTTGACTTTTGATCAGTGCTTCCTTGTAAAGATGCCACTTTAATCATCCTTATCCTATTTAGTGAACCAATTCATATCCGTACTTAAGAATACCGAAGTCGGTTTCATTTATTTTTCCATTGTTCAAATGATTTATGTCTTATTTCCGACTTAAAAATAAACGTAGGAATTCTCTAACCTGAATTCCACATATTTCGTTACTTGTAAGGAGATTTTATAGGTATCTTAAAAGTAGGGAGAGGATCTTAATGATCTACAACGTATTAAAGCCAATCCAACGAAGACGTTCACCTATTGATTTGCTCATGATTTTTGTATCTAATAAAATTCGTTATCTGTATATTGGGGTCTTAATTTTCATGTGGTTTAGAAATGATTCTTATAAAAAGATCACTTGCAATGCGTTAAAATCTGCGGGGATCGCTTTGTTTGTTAACACTTTGATCAAATTGTTTTACTTTAAACCACGTCCTTTTGTGAAACATCGGGTTGGGATCCTCATTCCTTCAAAAGTGGATTCCTCTTTTCCGAGTAAGCATACTATGCTTGTGTTTGCTATATCTACTTCTATCCTACTTTACAAACGTGTCCTCGGATCCATCATGTGGGTAATTTCTTTATTAACAGGATTCTCACGTATTTGGGTAGGACATCATTATCCGGCTGACATTATCAGTAGTGCCTTTATTGCCACGATAATAAGCATAGTAGTAGATAAAGCGACTCGATGTACTAAATATTTTTCTCAAGAATAACTGCATATATTTTTTAAGAAGTTTGTACCTTCGTGTTAAGAAACAAACAGACTGCAGAATTTTTTCATTATCAATAATTGCTAACATAATCATGCACTCAAATGTAAAAATTAAATGATGGAAGGTAATAAATTTACTTTCCCATTCTCTATAGAGGAAGTGCTTGTAATTGAATAACTGGATTTCCGTTCTTTTCCAAATGGCAGGAAGACAAAACATTTTCGATATATTTGGCAGAAGAAGAAACAATAGGGGAATCATTTGGGCATCTTTAGTAGGTCTCGGAATTAGTGCAGCTGCTCTTGGATTTAGAAAAAATGGTAAAAGAAAACTGATGAATCCTTTACAAAACATCATGTATGATTCTCCTAAACGAAATGCTACTCCAATATCAGTAACAGAGTTTTCAAAGGAATTAGTACCTTATAAAGGTTCATTAAAGAAATAAATTTAGAAAAGCCTACTTCAGAGTGGGCTTTTTTCCATGTAGATTATTCACTAGCTAGCCCTTTTCACGGATGGCATGTCCGTGCAATTTGGATAATTGAGATGTAGACATAAATAAATAACAGGGGTGCTGATGCATAAAAATATATAGTATGGAAGAATTAGGGTTAGAAAGAAATCCAATGGACAAAAATGCGAACCGTTTAAACCATTTATAGATGGGATTTGTAATATCAATCATTTCAAATCCAAGTCTTTCACTGCCTTTATGTAAATGGGTAATGCCAATAATTCCTTTAATCTCATCATAACGGTAGCAGGAGCGGATATAACTTTCAACTCCTGGCAAGGACTTTTGAACGTAACGATAAATCATTTTTATTTTTTTAATTTCACTTTTTATGTCCTTTAGTTCTTTTAACAATTTAACGTTGTGAAGATGAATTTTTACTAAAATATCATTTTTATTTATTTTTGTTCCATCTGAAAGGATAATCTCCCTCCCTTTATATTTAGTTAGTCGGATTCTAAAAATATTACCTTCTGTTTCTTTACTGGGAAGGTATGTAAGGCGTGTACATAAATAATAATAAGGATCAAAAAAGCTCCAAATCGCGATAAGATAACCTCTCATATTTACTGCCTCTCCATTTCTTATCCTTTTTTCCTTTATTTTTTATCGTGTGATTCCTTTTTATTTGTGGTAACATTTGGTTTAAACCCAGATAAAAAAATAAACAAAAAAAGACTCAATTGAGTCCTCATCTTTATTTATTATATAATTCCTTATAAGCAATCACTTTTAATGCGGTCATTTCTTCCTCGGTTAGCTTATCCTGAAGGGTTTGTACAACCTCTTCCTTAGAAATCGTTCCTTCTTGAGCTTTCGTTTGGATATCACGAATTTCAGATATCCCTACTTTCTTAATGAGTACTCTTGTCGCCTCTTCCTTTGTTGTAAAAGGTAATGTAGTTTCATCAGCAGCTTTTGCTTCTTCAACAAATTGTTTTAACTGTGGATCATTTTCCACATATTGTTTTACCTCATCCATTTTGCCACTTGTTTGAAGTTCAGTAGTTACCTTATCCATTACTTTTTCAGATGCTATATTTGTACCAAAATAATATAATCCATAACCGACGACAGCTAATAAAATAATTAGTATAAATGTAAATTTAAAAAACTTCTTCATCTTCCCACTCCTTTTGCGGCTTATTATACTATAGAATTTGTTCAATGAGGAGATGTTGAATGAACATTTGCAATTTGTTTCCCTTCTTTATTTAACTTAAAATAACAATTATTTATAAAAAAAAACGATTTTAGAAAATATTGGTTGACCTAATTAGATTATTCACAATTTGTTCAATTATTTATTACAAGTATGTGAAACAATGAGCAAACTTTGGTCTTTGATGGTTGGTTTTGTTATATTTACATAGTAATTATAATAGCAAAGTTAGAAAGAAGGAGTGTTTTACATGGTAGTTAAATGGTTAAGAGAAAGTACAGTTGCAGCTGGGCTTTTAGCAATTATTCGTTTATTTATTGGTTTTTCTTGGTTGACTGCTGGATATAAAAAACTAACAGGCGACTTTGATGCTTCTGGATTTTTGCAAAATGCAATCGCTAATCCAGTTACAGGTCCTGATGGCAACCCTGTTTATAGCTGGTATGTATCGTTTTTAGAAAACTTCGCGCTTCCAAACGTTGATATATTTAATACAATCGTGCCACTTGGTGAATTTTTAGTAGGATTAGGACTTATATTAGGATGTTTAACAACGGCAGCCATGTTCTTTGGTTTAATCATGAATTTTTCATTCTTTATGGCCGGAACAGTATCTCATATTCCAACAGACCTATTCTTCGGAGCAATTCTTTTATTCGCTGGTTTTAACGCAGGAAAATTCGGTTTGGATCGTTGGATAATCCCGTTTATTAACAAAAAATTTACTAAACAATATAAACTTAATGGTCAAAAAATTTAGCTTCACATATAAACAGCACCTTTGAAAATTAAAGATCAAAGGTGCTGTTTATATGGTTTTTAAATTGTTATTTTAGAGGGCCATGCGTGATTTGAGAAAGTTGTTCATTCGCTTCAAAAAGTTTCATATTTGCATTCTTGATGCCAAATTCATTGAAATTTTTTCTACTTTTTTCTAATTTGGCGTTTAAAATTGAAAATATTTTCTCGCATTGAATGACTCTTAGCTAATAGAATTTAATTTCAAAGCTTATTTTTGATTAGAGGGAATTTAAATATTCTATCGAGGTTGTTGATAAAATACATAACTAGTACCAAGGCAACTTCTCGTCTACAATGTTAAGGAGATGTCCTCGTTACAATAATCGTTTAAAAAATAATATCCTCGTAATTGGCTTGAAAACACAAATAACCCACAGTACGAGCTTGTACCAAATTAGTACATAGTCTCGTCCTGCGGGATTTTTTTAGTTAATCAAACAAATGTTAATATCAAACCATGACTTTACAAATATCGTTTGTAAACTCAACTGGATCCTGGATTGGCAATCCCTCAATCAACAATGCTTGATTATAAAGCAATTTAGTATACAATGATAATTTTTCTTTATCCTCTTGTTCAAAGGCAGTTTTTAAGGATTGGTATACTTCATGATTTTTATTAATTTCTAATACCTTATCCGCCTTAATATTTTGGTTATTCGGCATTGCATTTAGAGTCTTTTCCATTTCAATTGAAATCTCACCATCAGCAGTTAAGCAGACTGGATGACTCTTTAATCTTTTAGATATTCTTACGTCTTTAACATTGTCTGACAAAATATCTTTCATAGCAGCAAAAAGTTCTTTGTTTTCATTTTTTTCTGATTCTGTTTGTTCTTGACTTTCTTCTACATCAATCCCTAGGTCGCCGCTTGATACAGATTTAAATTCCTTCTCTTTGTACGTCATAAGAACTCTGATCACAAACTCATCAATTTCATCTGTAAGATATAGAATATCATACCCTTTTTCTGCGACTAGTTCTGTTTGTGGTAGCTTGTCAATTCTTTCATTTGATTCGCCAGTGGCATAATAAATATATTTTTGTTCTTCTGGCATGCTGGATACATATTCATCTAAAGTAATCAGTTTCTTCTCCTTAGAAGAATAGAACATGATTAAATCTTGTAATTCATCTTTGTGCATTCCATAATCACTATACACGCCATATTTTAGTTGTCTACCAAAGGATTGATAAAACGTTTCATATTTTTCTCTTTCATTTTTTAATAAGCTTTGTAGTTCACTTTTAATTTTTTTGCTAATATTTTTTGCAATTCGTTGTAATTGACGATCCTGCTGTAAAATTTCTCGTGAAATATTTAGTGATAAATCTTCTGAATCGACCATACCTTTGACAAAGCTAAAATAGTCAGGAAGCAAATCTGCACATTTGTCCATTATTAAGACACCATTTGAATATAGTGCTAAACCTTTTTCAAATTCCTTTGAATAATAGTCAAAAGGTGTTTTTTCTGGAATAAAAAGAATGGCATTATAACGGATTGTTCCATCAACATTGATATGCAGATGTTTAAGTGGTTTATCAAATCCATACCGTTGTTCTACATAAAAATTCTCATAATCCTCAGTAGTTAGCTCATTTTTATTCTTTTTCCAAATAGGAACCATGCTATTGATCGTCTGTTCTTCTGTATAATCCTCAAATTCATCTTCGCTGCCTTCTTTTGGACGGCTACCTGAAACATCCATCTTAATTGGATAACGAATAAAATCAGAGTACTTTTTGATAATAGATTTTAATTGATATTCTTCTAAATATTCATCAAAGTTTGCATCTTCTGTATTCTCTTTAATTTTCAACGTAATTTCTGTACCAATAGAATCCTTCTCAACTGGTTTAATGGTGTATCCATCTGCACCTTTGGACTCCCATTTGTAGGCTTCATCACTACCTAATGCTTTACTAATAACCGTTACATCATCAGATACCATAAAGGCAGCATAAAAACCAACACCAAATTGACCAATTATGGTATGATCATCTTTCACTTCATTATCATTTTTAAATGATAATGAACCACTCTTAGCAATGGTTCCAAGATTATTCTCTAACTCTTCCTTTGTCATTCCAATCCCAGTATCGATTATTTTCAATAATCTATTTTCTTTATCTGGGATTACTTTTATGTAGTAGCTGTCTTTATCGAAACGCAATGTTTCATCCGTTAATGCTTTGTAATAAATTTTGTCAATCGCATCACTAGCATTAGATATTAACTCTCTTAAAAATACCTCTTTTTGAGAATAAATGGAGTTAATCATCATTTCTAATAATCTTTTAGATTCCGCTTTAAACTGTTTTTTTGCCATGATCTTCTCTCCTTACTATGTTAAAACTAATCTTAGTCTATACCTTTAATATTAGCACTCAATTAACAAGAGTGCTAACAAATATTTAATATCATATATTTATTTTTATGTCAATCCATTACCTAAAATTAGGCGCCTTTATATTTGGTTTGGCTCATTTTTAGACAGGTTTCTAATATTTGAACATTAGCATGTTCGTTTTTATGAATCATGTTTTGAAATTCTGGTTGAAGGATTTGTGCAGGATTTACTCGTTCTTCTCCACAAATATCGACTCCTTCTGCTTGTTTATTTTTTAAAATATATTCAAGAAAAGAAGTTAAAGTAGCAATATCCATCATTCCCTGATCCCAGTTTGTTAAAACATCAGTGGTACTTAAAACATCTTTATCGATACTAATATATACATTTTTAGTTGGAATAGCTGATAGAATAGTTTTCAAGGAATATTGATGGACACCATCAAATGGAAAAATGACCGTGCGGGGATAAGCAGATTGGTTCGCCAAAATGACGGTGGGACCTATGATGACGACTTGTTTTAATAATGGAATCTTTTTAAGCGCATGATACACCCAAGACCCACAGGAAAGCATCTTTTTATCTGGACCATTGCCAGTACCGAGATCAGGATGATTATCAAATAAAACAAGTGTAAACGGTTTGGTCATTTCTTTTAATAATAAGTAACTAATATAATGATAGTTTCCACTTCCAATAAAGGTAATACCTTTTTGTTGTCTATTTTTTATTCTTTTTTGTAAGGTATGGATTGAATCTTCTTCACAAAAAAGATTCACATGCTCCAATTGCTGAAAATCAAGATTTGCATGTTTGTAGTGTTGAAGCTCGTCCTGTACTAAATAGGTTTCGTCAAAATTAATGATGGTTATTCCTCTATTTAATAACCCCATTATCTTTCATCTCCTTGCAAAATTACTAATTTACTCTTATTAAATTATAATTATAGAACTCTAATATTAGTCTAGCACTTTGGTTAATTGAGTCAAAAAAAATGAACTTTTTACCTAACGTAGACAATTAACATTTCTGATGAGTTTACTAATCGCAACAATCGAACATAATCTAATAAGAAAGGATTGATGAACTATGGGTTAAAAAGTAATATAGAGGTACACATTAATGAATCTAAGGGTGGATAAGATGGCGAACGAAGATCAGACTCAAGCTTTGCTAGTAGACAGATTAAAAGAGTTAGAACAATCTTTAGGTAGAAATATAAATGTAGCACTTGAAGAATTAGAAAAAAACAAAGGTCAAATCAAAAATAATCTCCTTCTCTATTATAATGAAAAAAAAGATATGCATGATCAAAACCATTATTATCATTCTATTGAAAAACGAAATAGTTCAAATCATCTATTTCTTATATACCATGAATTAATCAAAAGAACACACAAACAACAACTTCCGTATTTTATGAGCAAAGATCAATACTTATATACTTGGGTTGATCTACATCCTGATGGTTCTATAAGAAGTATTTATTCAGGCATACAAAATAATCCAATTCATTTTATTGAAGAGGATTTTGATATGATTCAAAAAAAATACCAGACATTCCAACAGCTGTTGCATGATCACAAATATTTTAAAAATTTACGTCATGGAAAAATTTCCAAAGTTGACGATGAATTAAAGTTTAACACAGAACATATTGTCCCTTTATCGTGGTTTTCTGCTAAAGAGCCAATGAAAGGAGATTTACATCATCTTTTTGCCTGTCAGCCAGATTGCAATATCAAACGATCCAATTTTCCATATGCTGATTTTAGCTTTTATACGCCTGAATCACCAGAAGAAAAAATACAAAACGAATGTGGTATAACGTCTAATAACGGGTTTGAGCCAGAGCATGGGAAAGGAACGATTGCTAGAGCCATGCTGTATTTTCTTTTGCGATATCCAAATATAATAAATAAAACGTTTCTAAATAAAATAGACTACTCTCTTCTGCTCAGTTGGCATCAGCAGTTCGAGGTAACCCTCTACGAAAAGCATCGCAATCAAGCCATATACTCTATTCAAGGAAATCGAAATCCTTTTATCGACTTTCCAGAGCTAGCCCAACAATTATTTTTCAATAAATGAATGAAGGTAGAGAACAGAAAGAAACAGATCATGTATTGGCCGTTTCTTCTGTTCTCTACCTGTAGAATCTCAATAGTTGCCCTTAATCAAATATGCAATTACATATTGAATCCTCGATTCATTCGACCTCGATAAGGTAACATTAAACTTACATTGACATATCTTTGCGCTCGTCTTGTATTTTTTTCGGTATCGCATCATCATACGGCATATTACTATGTCCGTAGCTACGATGAATCATCATATAAAATAAGCCAACCGCAACAACGACAACTCCTGATAGGAGCACGATATAGTTATCATACCAAGCTGCACTTGGCGTTCTTGGCCAACACATGTTGATCATTGCGATTATTCCGTAGACAAGTGCACCAATATTGACAGCCAGACCCCACTTGCCCAATTGATACTTACCACTTGGCTTCCATCCTTTTAGTCTAGCTCGAAGCGCAGCAAGGACAACCATTTGGAATCCAAGATAAATACCAAATGCTGCGAAACTAATTACCTTTGTGAGTGCATCTTCTGACACTTTTGAGCCAAGTACAATCATGGCAGGAACAATTGCAGCAACAAGCAACGCATAAGGTGGAATGTGACGTGCAGCCGAAAACTTCTTTAAAAATCGGCTTCCGATAATCATGTCATCACGTCCATATGAATAAGCAAGTCTACTTGCTGCCGCCTGTAAACTCATTACACATGAAAGGAAAGATATCAACACAATACACAGTACAATCTTCGCACCAATCGGACCAAATGCCTCGTTTAATAGTGTATCAACAGGCGTTAAGTCCTTTCCAGCAATAACGGCTGGAATATCAGCAACTGCAAGTATTAAAGCAAGGCAAACAAAAGTTGCTGCAGCACCTCCAATGTAAATCGTTCGACGCATTGCCTTTGGGATTAGAACACCTGGATTCGGTACTTCTTCAGCAACATCCCCACAAGCTTCGAATCCATAATATTGAAAAATTCCAATTAATCCAGCTGCTGCAAATGCATAAAAGTAGCTTTCACTACCTTGAGCACCGAAAGAATCAAAGAGTACACCAAGACCGTGATGTCTCTGAGTGAGAAGCAACCAACCACCTACTATAAGCGCACCAATAATTTCGGCAGCAAAACCAATAACTGCTGCAGCTGCGAGAACCTTCGTGCCAAGAAAATTGATAATAGTTGATAGTACTAGAATGCCTATTGCACAAAGAATCGTTGAGTCTATTGATACTTCAAAACCTAAAACTTGTGCTAGAAAAGGTCCAGCACCGTACGCAACACTGGCAATCGTCACAAGTATTGCCATTAAGTATACCCAACCGGTCATCCACGCCCACTTGCGCCCCCATAACCTTCGTGCCCAAGGATAAACTCCCCCTGCAACAGGGTATTGCGCCACAATCTCACTGAAGACAAGTGCGACTAGTAGTTGTCCAAGTCCTACAATGAAAAAACTCCAGATCATTGGTGGGCCACCCTGCGCAAGTGCAAATGCGAACAATGTGTATACACCTACTACAGGCGAAAGATAAGTAAACCCAAGCGAAAAGTTTGCCCACGGACTCATGTCGCGACGAAATTCAGATTCATATCCAAGTGATGCCAGTTGTGCCGTATCACTATCATGGTGTTCTGACGCAACTTCGCCTTTTATTTGTTTTAAATTTTCTTTCATGTTTTTGGACCCCCCTTTAAAATTGTAGTCATAAATTAATAAGCAATTACTGTGCCGTTGTGCAAAGCATTTAAAATATTCAGTTAATTTAATATGGATAATAAATTCTTTCCTATTCATTTCAAAATTGAAATTTTATTTCAATTTTGAAAAAGCTCTTCATTACAATAATCCACAAAATCAAAGATTGTTGTTTTTGAATATTACTTTTTCTCCATTCAACCACTAACTGTACAGGGTCAGTTTTTTTCTCAGCATTATTATTTAATTAATAGATTGTCCAATCCCTTTCGATATATCAGCATAGTATGTAATATTACTAAAACTGAGAAGGGATAATTATGAAGTTTTTAAATAGTTTTTTTAAAATAGGAGTTGTTTCTAATCTTGTTGTAATTCTTGCTATGATGCTTCTCCCTGCTTTCCTTGTTACAGATCAATTGGATATTTTTGAGACAATCATTTCCTATATTTCAGAAAAATAAAGCTGCCTATAAATGGGCAACTTGTTATTTTATAACTACTACACAGAAGATATTGATTCTTTTTATAATCTCAGATTAGATGAAGGATATAGTACAAGTTATATCCGTAAAATGCATCCTAAAATTACATTAGAAACATACGCTCATCTGATTCCAAATGTAGACAATGAATTGGCGAATAGATTCCAAAAAACCGTTGAACAGTCCCGTAAACAAAATGTTAGCAAATCACAAAAGTAACCGAAATCGATCGGAGATACAAAACACGAAAAAAGGCTGAAATCCTTGATATATCAAGGATTTCAGCCTTTCCAATAAGATGACCTGTGAGGGACTTGAACCCCCGACCCCTTCCCTGTCAAAGCGAAATCTACTAGTTTAGTAATTTTAAATATGACAGGTAAGACCTTACTTAAATGAAATTCATTGATGTATCAAGGTTTTGGTATTTTCGAAATATGATAGGTTATACCTAATATATCCGATGGCACCATTTTGGGCACCAATCTTGGCACCACTATAAAAGTCCTCTAAAGGTTGATATGACAAGCTTCTAAACTATCTTTTCAATTATAAAAGGAGGATTTTACATGGTATGGTATGTTGATACATTGAAAATTGTTGGGGAAGGTCAAGTAGAAAAATCAAATTTATGTAATTTTGAATTTGATTTAGGTTACTTTGATAATTTTTTAGTAATAGATAAGAAGCTTGGAATAGTAATTAAAACTATACTCTTCCCAAAGTCATTATTTGAACAGAAGTTTTTTGGAAAAGAGACAGATTTATATACAATGCATTTTATAAAGTATAGAGAGGGGATGGCAGATTGGATAAAGCAAAGTGATATTGAATTAATCGCAAGAGAATATAAGAAACGAGCAGGAAAGCAGCTTAGCTTTACTCAAAAATTTTGATGTGAATCTTTAATTCATTAATACTAAAAATAGTTTTAAAACCTCACTAGATTAATAGCCAGTGAGGTTTATTATAGAACTCATTATATGTTAACTGATAAACGCCTTCTAAAATAAACATCACTACACATCCAACATGTGTTGAGTGTTTGTGGCAATACATGAGATGTTGGCGCAGAGTATTTTTGAAAATGTATAACTAGTCTAATCTTTTAATATTCAAAACGAACCTTCTACTCCAAATAAATGATATATAATATTATATGGAAACTTTTGCTGAAAGAGGTTAATATATGGAGAATAAGCAACCCACCGTAAGGAATACTGAGATAAAAAAACAAAATCACAAAATTAAACATGGAAACTTTGTAATTGTAGCATTAAAAGGTTTCATTAATGTCGATGAAACACAAAGGGCTATAAATGAAGTAGTTAGAAGTGTACCTGAATTTACATATGACTCAGAGTATAACTGGATAGCTGTTCCAAACCTACCTACCACAGATTTAGGGACAAATCAGGTGCCTATAATTATTAGAGGTAAAATCACTAATCAAAACTGGTACAAACTCAAGAACAACCGTCTAGTAATTAAAGTATATCGTGATACACCAATCCAGCCAGCAAGAAAGTGTAATTGTTCAATAAGAGGAAAATCGATACCCACAATTAGAGATATTCGAAAACAGTTAGGTGTTGATAAAATATGGAAAGACAAAGTTCGAGGAAATGGAATTGTAGTTGGAATTGTTGACAGTGGAATTCAAGCAAAAGGACGATCACACAAAGGTATTTTTAATAATGTAATAGATGGATTTCCCTCCTCAGATTGGGGAACAATATAGATTGGAAAAATCATGGGAATATGGTAGGCTAACGACGTTCTAGGGATAGCACCTGATGTAAAACTCTATGATATGAGAATTTCTGATTTGTACGGTTATGATCGCATATCCGATGTTGCACAAGCCTACGAGTGGGCCATTGAACAATTTAAGAAAGATGGAACACCTCATATTCTTAATAATAGTTGGGCTATATATCAAGACTGGATTGATTTGAATTATGCAAGGGACAAGAATCATGTTTTTACTAAAATTGTGGAGAGAGTAATTGAGCTTGGGATAAGAGTATTGTTTTCAGCTGGTAATTGCGGATGTAGCTGTCAAAAAATATGTGGTTCATGTCATGGCGAAGGTAAAAGTATCTGGGGAGCAAATGGACATCCTGATGTTATGACAGTTGGAGCAGTAAGCATACAAAATAAATATCCTGAATACATAGAATATAGCAGTAAAGGGCCCGCTGCACTTCACCATTATAAGCCCGACTTCTGCTCAATCTCTCATTTTAAAGGTTATAATAAGTGCGATACGGGTACTTCAGCATCTAGCCCAGTAGCTGCTGGTGTTGTAGCTTTACTCTTACAAAACAATAAATACTTATTACAATCAGAGGTAAAACAATGTTTATCCAAAACCGCCTACACCTTAGGTGGTAAATGGAATCACAGAACTGGTTTTGGTTTAATAAATGCAAAAGATGCTTTTGACTATTCAATGCAATATACGGTTACAAAGATCAAGGAACTGTTACCTGTATAAAAATATAAATATAGAAACCAATTCAAATAAGGTAGTAACCTCTAGATTACTTGATACTATCGCATCCTAGAAATCTCAATATGGCTTCTATGTGTATAAAATTTAGAAATTTTTCCTAATACTATAAGTTTAATAACTTATTAAATGATACATTAGGAGTATAATTTTTTATACATTGAAGGAATGAGATAATGAGAATTACTCCATTAGTATTGAAAAATGTTACAACAATCCCTTCATTCACTGGTTAAGAAAGTTACTTGTAATCACGATGGAAGTTATCATATTCAATACATCTTCATTAATCCTCTCAAATCACTTAAAAAGGCAACATCCAAAGTTGCCTTTTTTTAATATGTTGCACCACAACTTCCGCATGTGTTGATTGTACAGTGTGAACAGATTTATGATGTGCCCCCATAACTGATTAAATCATTTATTATGATTGAAATTAAACATAGCATGAGGTGGTTATATGGGGAATTTAAAATGGGACAGTATTTTAACCGAAGAGTATTTAAGTGAAATGTGTAAGATTCATAATAGAAAAGAATTATCCGATGTTACTGGTATCCCTATCACTACAATAGATAGCTATTTAAAGCGTTATGGCTTAACACCTGCTCTTATTGATAGGAATCAAAAAAGCTTTGCTGATATATTAACTAAGGAGTTTCTACTATCCGTATTTCCAAAGCATTCAATAACAGAAATCGCTAAAATGGTTAACGGTTCAAGAAGTGTTGTAGATAAATACTTAGCTAAGCATGGTATGTACCATTTAAAAAAGGTAAAAAGAGGTGAAAAAAAGCAGTCCGTGGCAGAAATTCTTACCTTTGATTACCTAAAGTCAGTTCATAAAGATATGACTGTCAAAGAAATTGCTCAAGAGACTGGTTGTGGAGCAAGCACGGTTAGAAAATATCTTCATGGGTTTGGATTATCCTTAAAAGAACAGCCGCTTAGGTAAACTTCGGGAGCAAATGAACCCCTCCTGGAAAGGTGGATATATGAATAAAAGCGGTTACAGATTTAAACATTGTCCTCGTACTGGGAAATCAAGACGAGAGCATCTTGTAATAATGGAAGAGTATCTAGGCAGGGAGCTAAAGAAGAATGAGGTTATACATCATTGTAATGGGATACGTCATGATAACCGTCTTGATAACCTTCTACTTATGGAAAGAAAGCATCACGATACATTCCATAGCGTATGTAAAACCTTCAATATTGATTACTCTACATTTACTAAAGAAGATGTCATGAAATTTTTAAAAAGAATTGAAATCTTGTGTAACGATTATGTTAACAATTAAACCACTCATTTCAACCATATGAATCTATCAATCTTAACTGAATAATCATTAAAAACTAGAGCTATTGGACACTGCTCTAGTTTTTATTTCATATATCTTTATTAACCTTACCTTTACCCATTCAAGGTGTGTTAAGTCGATGAAAGGGATATAATTTAATTACACAATTCTACCACTTTATTATTTTCTATATGAAGCTTCATTTTTTTCTTTTTACTATTATTCACTGTTAATATCAGGTACAATTCTAATACCTTCATGATATTTGATAAAAGTTTAAGGACTTCATCTTTAAGGACTTTTTTAGGTAAATTATGAGCCTCTTTATTCCTATGTTCATAAAGTACATCTATATCGCGCTCATCTAAACATTTTCTAAATAAATTAATACGAACCACATTATTTTTATCTCTTCTATCTTTATTTTGTTAAGAATATATTTAAGTTTTTCTCTGAGAGAATATTGATAAGCGTCCTTCTTAACGGATTGAAAAGTACCTTCTATAAATGATACAACTTCTTGTATATTTTTATCTATTTCTGAATATCCATATGAAGTATACGTATATCTTAACCCACTCAATAATTGCTGGCTATGTCTGGTTGAAAAAAAATAAAACCACTTCTCAAAAAAATCATTTAATCTGATATTTTCCTGATTTAAACAATTCATTTTTTCTTCAACACTTAAGACGCCTTTAATCTTTTGAAGCTTCTTTACTTGACTAAAAAACACTGAGAACTTTTTTTTATCATCTCTATAAATAATTAAACTTCTTAAGAAGAAATCTTTACCTAACATAAATTTATAGAAATACTGAATTATGTATACATGTTTTCTTAGATCATTATAGCTTTTATAATCATTAAAAAAGACTTCAATATATTTTTCCGCAACATTGATAGCGAACAATATTTAAATTCAAAGTATTTACTAGTTAACAATGACTTGATATCTTCATAAGAATCCAAATAAATTCTGACTTTGTTTCCTCTAATGCTTAAATAGTTAATTAATTCATTTTCATCTTGTTCGCAATTATTCATATATTTAAAAATAAAAACCTCTCTTGCCGTATATAAATGATTTTTTTCCCCCTCTCTTTTCCACATCAACATAAAAAATTTTATCTCCCTCATTATCTTCAGATAAACAATTTGTCATTACTTTATTATTAAAGTTTTCGAACATTAATATTTCTCTTTCTTCCTTTTGAGATTTACCAATAAAAGTTTTTCCATCAAACTGAATATCCATAATATTCATCCCCTCTTGTCATAAAATAGTATTTCTATTGGGATTATTCAAACTATAATCCGTAATATTCAAATGGATAATAAAGTATTATGTCTCTTACCATATCTTTCATCCGAATATCTTGATTCTCACAAATAACTTTTAATGTTTTATAGTGCTTACTTTTTATCTTTAAACTACATGCAACCATTTCATCCTCTAGAACCAAAACTCTCCTTTTTCTCTCATAAAAACCATAATCATCAATATCATCAATGGCTTTTTGAATAGATTTATTAACTAACTTTTTAAGTGTTATTTCATTTCTTCTCGCTATTTCCTTAAGCTCAAAATAATCTTGTTCAAATAACTTAACTTTAACTGAAAATTCTTTTGGTAAATTTGAATCATCTAGCAAATCACTTAACAAAACAATATCGTCCACCCGTATGCTCCTTTCTAAAAGTATCATGCAAATATATAGTAACATCTTGAAAATAAAAAATCAAGGGTCTAGTAGACCCTTAAATAAATAATATTTTTTGATTTTTTGCTATTTTATACGAATCAATAAGGGACTAATAAACTCTTATCTTGTTTCATTTTATATTATTTCCTTAACCCTCACCCACTTTTCTATACAAATACAAAATGCGTTGGCATGAGAATCTTTATCTTCTCTACCAACGTGATTACGGCCATAAGAATGTACCACTTCTGCCATGTTTTTTACCAGCGATTGTCACGGGATTTACCACTTGTTGCCAACTAGTTCACCAATGGGGTAATGTCAAGAAAAATGGATTTACAGTGCTAAGGATTTTGAGAAATAAAAAAAGTCTAATTCCTCTACATTTTTACCGAGGAATTAGACTAATGTTCTTCTACAATCGCGCCCGATCGTTGAATAGTGGTAAATGCTGAAGGACTGTAAAAATGACGCCTAAAGTTATTTTACTAAAGTACATATGAAGTTGCATTAACAAAAATAAAAAATATTTCTTGTTCAACAAACCTACCATTATATATAGTACCAGTCCTAAAAAGATTGATAGAAAGCACCTTTTATCTATGTTTACATGTAACCATAGATAAGCGTTTAAGGACTTGACTTGGAGCCTCTGTGGGTACGATTTGTCTTGAAAGGCTGAAGCTAAGGTTTCATCAGGCACACGAGCCTATCATACCCACCCCTCCAAGTAAAGTCCTATCTTTGTTAACGTTAAAAACTATAATTACTTACTATATATAATGGTTTACAAAGATACAAAATATGGCTATTTTTCATAGCTTTACTTACGTTGAATACGGTGGAAAATCATACTACATATAAATGCCCCGATAATTGAAGAACGTTATTGAACTAAAGTATTCCGTTAGTGAGTACAGACACCCACGAGGAAACTGTTCTTTCGTTCATTTATTTTGCCTCAAAGTTCTAGGGGCTTACTCACCTACCATACCGTCGTTATCACGATCGTCCATATATGGGTATAACCAATGATCACTCGTTATTGGCATACTAAAACCTGCTGCTTTTGCTTCTTTAATCGTCACCTGTCCATTACCGTTTGTATCAACACTTGAAATATCACCGTTTGTGTTTGAACTAGTTGATTATCTGAGTAAGTGATTTACTGCCTGTTAAACCGAGAGATTCATTTACTTCATCAGGGTTCACGTTATCAAATTTATCTACAATCTTATTTCCTTTTAAAGTATAAGTATACTTATAACTTGAAGGAATTTGTGTTTCCGTATTCGGATATGTGATAATTGCTTCAAAATTAGTAGCTCCACCTGCTTTACGAATCGCATCTTCCATATATGCTTGATCACCATGTCGGTTGAGCGTACTTTCTTGTGGGGTAATATTATAAGCATTCGATACCCCTCCGAGAGAATCAGCAATGATATGTCCTTCATCTAAATCGCTCTTTCGACACCAGGAACTTTTGCCTCATCAGAGTAATATCTGCCAGACGATGTTACAGGTTCGTTACTGTCATCTTGTAGAATGATTTCGTCCGCAATGACACGTACCAGTTGCCCATGTTCATTCGTAAACGACCAATATTCACGGTCCCCATAGCCAATGTCAACAACAACGTTAGGTTCACGATGACCAGACAAATCACCACCATCAACTTCAATAAGTTTGTATCCTGAGAACAGGTCATTATTTGGTTCGGTTGGCGGTTCTTCTACTACTGGTTCATCTACAACCGTAGTGATCGTCTCTTCTTTTTCGCT
>CAVVWH010000036.1:0-66572 GCA_963751845.1 uncultured Bacillaceae bacterium | reverse complement strand
GGGGTAGTTCAATACGTGATAAAATAAAGATGATTAGCATGATGATGGATATATATAAAGCGAAACTGCCATTAGAGGAGTGTTTTCCTCCACTATTGGTTAGTTGAGGCTTGCAAGTTGCGGGTCACACAGACATAACCACACGATATGGCACTCTTAGTCTGTGTTTATTAAATCCAGGATAAATGAGGTGAATTGGAGTTTGTTTGACCCAACTGCATTTGATAATATGAAAGTAGTATTAGAAGGGGCTGTCTACGATCGAGATATTTTAAATGATATTCTTGTTGTCAATCGAGATGATCTCGTTAATCTAGCTACCCTGTCAAGACAATTTACTATTGAATTCGAATTAAAAAAGCCACATTTTCAAAAGAAAATTAGTGGCGGAATTAGCTTATATGCCTCGCTTGAAAATTTAAGCTCAGAGCTTTTAGCTCCATATATTAATGATATATCTAGTGGATCTACCGTAGAGATTTTTATTGCATGTACCGAAAAGATAACAACTGAACAGTCAGATGAAATTTTTAATAACTTAGAAGATATTTGGGGGAAACAAAGAACGATTCAATGGACGACATTAGCTACAAAAACGAATACAAATCAACAATCATTTTCTTCAAAGTTTACGATTTCTTTTGATCGATTAGTGAAGGAAGATCATATGGATGATTTAGTTGATATGATTGAGTATTTAATTCAATCTTTACAAATAACAGAAAAGATTTTGAAAGCTAATTAATGTGTTCAATGGCTATTCAACATGTATAGAACATCAATCTTATTAGTTGGGAGATATAACTATGTCCATTTATCATTTTGAAGTGAACAAAATTAATGGAGAAAAGATTTCCCTTGAAACATATAAGGGGAAAGTTATACTCATTGTCAATACAGCAAGTAAATGCGGATTCTCTCCGCAATATGGTGATTTACAAAAATTATATGAACAATATAAAGAATCGGGTTTAATCATTCTCGGGTTTCCATGTAATCAGTTTTTTGGGCAAGAGCCAGGAGATCATCTAGAAATTGATTCGTATTGTAAATTAAATCATGGTGTCACCTTTCCAATGTTTGAAAAAGTGCATGTGTTTGGGAAAGATGCTCATCCTCTTTTTAAGTATTTAACAGAGCATGCTACAGGTATGATGGGGTCAAAAACGATTAAGTGGAATTTCACGAAATTTTTAATTGATCAGCAAGGGAATGTTGTGAATCGGTATGCTCCGCAAACAAAACCGTTTGATATAGAAGAGGATATTAAGAATTTATTGTTAAAGTAATGGTATTTGTCAGCTGAATATGAATATAAAATAAGGAATGATTGTATAAAGATGAAAGTTTTTAGTATGGAACAAGTTATGAAAACACATGGTGAAAAGCTTCTTTTTAAAAATATTTCTTTTTCAATTTCTGAAGGCGAAAAAATTGGAATTGTGGGGATTAACGGAACAGGAAAATCCACGCTATTAAATATTATAGCTGGAATGGAAGATAGTGATCACGGTGAGAAAATACACCCGAATGATTATAGTATTTCTTATTTATCGCAAGACCCTATCTTTGACGAGTCATTAACGATGATGGAATATATGTTTGCAAGTGATACACCAATTTTTTCGTTAATCAAAAAATATGAACATACCCTTTTTACATTACAAAATGATCCGGAAAACCAACATCTCCAAGAACGTTTAATGAAAGAGCAACAAGAGATGGATGCGCTGAATGCTTGGGATACAAGTGCAAACGCACGAACGATTTTATCAAAGCTTGGTCTTATGGATCATTCAAAAACACTAGGACAATTATCTGGTGGACAAAAAAAACGTGTAGCTTTGGCTAAGACGTTAATTGAAACACCCGATTTATTGATCTTAGACGAGCCTACTAACCATTTGGATTATGAGAGTATAACATGGCTCGAAGATTATTTAGCTAAATATCAGCAGGCTGTATTATTTGTTACACATGATCGGTACTTTCTTGATCATGTATCAAATAAGATTTGGGAATTAGCTGATCAAAGTCTGTTTGAATATAAAGGAAATTACACTTCCTACTTAGAAGCGAAAGCGATTCGAGAAGAAAATGAGTCGGCAGAGCGTAGTAAAAAGGAAAGTCTGTTTAAAAAAGAATTAGCTTGGATTCGTAGAGGGGCAAAAGCAAGATCAACAAAACAAAAAGCTAGAATCCAAAGGTTTGAATCACTTGAAACAGGATTAAAGAACAAAGGCACGACAGATCATCTTGAAATAGAGTTAAGTGGAGCGCGACTAGGGAAAAAGGTTATTGAATTGAAATCAATTTCTAAGTCTTTTGGAAATGAAACGCTCATTAAGCATTTTTCTTTTCTTTTTAAGCCAGGGGATCGAATTGGAATTGTTGGCAGTAACGGCAGTGGGAAGTCGACAATGTTAAATATATTAGCTGGTCGTGAAAACATTGACTCAGGAGAAATAGAAGTGGGTCAAACCGTTAAAATCGGTTACTATACTCAGGAAATCGTCGATATGGATGAGAGTATGAGAATGATTGAATACATCCGTGAAACAGCAGACTCCATTCAATTAAAGGACGGAAGCTATATTTCAGCAGCGCAAATGCTAGAGCGATTTTTATTTCCGATGCATACTCATGGGACACCTATTCGTAAGCTTTCTGGCGGTGAAAAGCGTCGTTTGTATTTATTAAATATTTTAATGGCTGCCCCTAATGTATTGTTGCTAGACGAACCAACCAATGATTTGGATACACAAACATTGACAGTACTCGAGGATTACTTAGAAACCTTTTCAGGAGTCGTCATCACGGTTTCCCATGATCGTTATTTCTTAGACAAAACATGTCACCAGCTGCTTGTTTTTAAGAAGAAATCCGATATTCAATTCTATTATGGAAGCTATTCTGAGTTTTTAGAGGAGAAACAGGAAGAAGTTGTCGTGGAAGAAAAAGAAGCTGATACACCACCTGTCCAAAAACGACCTGAAAAGAAAAAGAAGAAACTAACATACGCCGAAACGAAAGAATGGGAAGAGATTGAAGGAAATATGGAACAAGTGGAGCAACGGTTAACGGAAATATCATCAGAAATGACCGCAGCAGGAAGTGATTTTGAAAAAGTTCACGTACTGCTTGAAGAAGAAAGTCAATTGAATGAAAGGCTTGAATATATGATGGAAAGATGGACTTATTTAGCGGAAAAGCTTGAAGAAGAGTAATCGAGGAACTGGCCAGCAAGATTTGCTGGACCAGTTTTTTTAGTATATTTCATTCTAATTATGTGAGAATTATTTTTCATTATGATAAAATCTAGTGATTGTTAAATCAACAAGGGGAGGGAATATTATTGAATATAAAATCGATAGAGCCAACACCTAGTCCGAATACAATGAAAATTAATTTAACAGAAGACCTTCCGGCTGGCAAAAGTAATAATTACAAAAAAGACGAAGCAGAGCAGGCTCCACAGCTTATTAAAGATCTTTTTAAAATAGAAGGAATCAAGGGAATCTATCATGTTGCCGATTTTTTAGCGATTGAGCGAAATGCGAAATATGATTGGAAGGAGATCTTGATTGGAATTCGTCGAATTTTCGGTGAAGAAACAAAGGAAAACAGTCAATCAACAGCTTTGCTAGAGCATTATGGTGAAGTGACGGTGTTGATTCAGCAATTTAAAGGGATCCCCATGCAAATTAAAATGAATGATGGGAATCAAGAAAGACGATTCACACTTCCAGATTATTTTATTAAAGCCATTGCATCTGCTCAAAACTCGGACGATAATGTCGTAATGCAACGTAAATGGAAAGATTACGGAGTGCGATATGGAGAATTGGAGGAAATTGGTCAGGAAGTTATGGATGAGTTAATTGCGGCTTATCCAAAAGAACGAATTCAACAATTAGTAGCAGCTGCTAAAGCAGAGGAAGATAGGGCTATTGTAAAACGACAAAAAGTGAAGCTTACAATGGATATGCTAAATGATGAGAATTGGGAAAAACGCTATCAAGCATTAGAACAAATGGAAGATCCAACGGTTGACGATATTCATATATTGGCAAAAGCACTTTCTGATAACAAGGTCTCTATACGTCGTTTAGCGGTTGTATATCTTGGGATGATTGAAGATAAATTAGTATTGCCATGCATGTACCAAGCATTAAAAGATGCAAGTGCAGCAGTAAGGAGAACAGCGGGAGACTGTCTTTCTGATTTAGGATTTCCAGAAGCAATGGAAGAGATGTCAAAAGCATTGGCAGATAAAAATAAGCTCGTTAGATGGAGAGCTGCCATGTTCCTATATGAATTAGGTGATGAATCTGTACTGCCAGCATTAAAAGCCGCTGAAAATGATTTAGAATTCGAAGTTTCCTTACAGGTTAAAATGGCGATTGAACGTATTGAAAATGGGGAAGAAGCAAGAGGATCTGTTTGGAAGCAAATGACTGAAGCTAGACAAATCGATAACAATTAAAAAAATAAGTGAACATGAATGAAAAAAATGTTATATTTATATAACATTTATTTGAAGCCAAATATTTGAAGTTTTTGATTGTAATTAATATTCTAACATTTTCATTTCTTTATTAATATGTTAGAATTTTTAGAGAATGATTGAACTTTATATCAACATTTCATTTTATATTGGAGGTATTTCATCAAATGTCTGAATCAAATATGAGAAGTGACATGATTACTAAAGGAGTTGACCGTGCTCCACATAGAAGTCTTTTACGTGCAGCTGGTGTGAAAGAGGAAGATTTCGGCAAGCCGTTTATTGCGGTTTGTAATTCCTATATTGATATTGTTCCTGGACATGTTCATTTACAAGAGTTTGGGAAAATCGTAAAAGAAGCAATTCGTGAAGCAGGTGGTGTGCCTTTCGAATTTAATACAATTGGAGTAGACGATGGTATTGCAATGGGTCATATCGGTATGCGCTATTCTTTACCAAGTCGTGAGATTATTGCTGATTCAGTTGAAACAGTTGTTTCTGCACACTGGTTTGATGGTATGGTTTGTATCCCAAACTGTGACAAAATTACACCTGGTATGATGATGGCAGCTCTTCGTGTGAATATTCCAACTATCTTTGTAAGTGGTGGACCAATGAAGGCCGGTGTAGATAAAAACGGTAAGCCTCTATCATTAACTTCAGTATTTGAAGGAGTAGGTGCATACCAAGCTGGTAATATTCAAGCAGAAGATTTACAAGATATTGAACAATCAGCATGTCCGACATGTGGTTCATGTTCCGGAATGTTTACGGCCAATTCTATGAACTGTTTGGCTGAAGGCCTAGGTCTTGCGCTTCCAGGTAATGGTACTATTTTGGCAGTATCTGAAGATCGTAAAGAGTTTGTTAAAAAATCTGCTAAACAATTGATGGAGTTAATCAAAAAAGATCTTAAGCCTCGTGATATCGTAACGATGGATGCAATCGATAACGCATTTGCTTTGGATATGGCAATGGGTGGTTCAACGAATACGGTTCTTCATACATTAGCATTGGCGCAAGAAGCTGGATTCGAATATCCAATGGAACGTATTAATGAAATTGCCGAACGCGTACCACATCTTGCAAAAATTGCACCAGCTTCCGATTACTTTATTGAAGATGTACACAATGCAGGTGGCGTTAGTGCAATTATTCATGAATTGCTTAAAAAGCCAGGTGCGTTTAATGGAGATTGCTTAAGTGTATCAGGTAAAACAATTCGTGAAAATGTGGCAGGATGCGAGATAAAAGACACGAATGTTATTCATCCATTAGATAACCCACATTCTGAACGTGGTGGATTGGCTGTATTGTTCGGTAACCTTGCACCTCAAGGTTCTATCGTTAAAGTTGGAGCGGTTGACCCATCTGTTGGCGGCTATCATAGAGGACCAGCTATCTGTTTTGATTCTCAAGAAGATGCACTTTCTGGAATTATTACAGGTAAAGTAAAAGAAGGAAATGTTGTTGTTATACGTTATGAAGGTCCTAAGGGTGGTCCTGGTATGCCAGAAATGTTGGCGCCAACCTCTCAAATCGTTGGTCGTGGCCTGGGAGCAAAAGTTGGTTTAATTACAGACGGACGTTTCTCTGGTGCATCTCGCGGAATAAGCATCGGTCATATTTCTCCAGAAGCAGCAGAAGGTGGTCCGATTGCTTTTGTTGAAGACGGTGATATCATTGAACTAGATATGAATAACCGTAAAATTACGTTGGAGATTTCTGATGAAGAAATGGAAAAACGTAAAGCAAACTGGAAAGGCTTTGAACCAAAAGTGAAAACTGGTTACTTAGCTCGTTACTCTAAGCTTGTTACAAATGCTAGCTCAGGCGGCGTAATGAAAATCTAATATAAGCGGGGACAAGGATTGGTTAAGTGATTAATCAGTCCTTGTTTTTTATAGATGAATGGTGCCTTCCGCTTTTCTTAATGTCTAGTTCACTGTGAAAAAGATAAAAGCCTTTGTGCGGCAAAAAGCGCCTTCCGGGTCTTAGGCCCGCACGATGCGGGTCATGCCGACGTTCCCACAGGACGTGGCGTTCTTAGTCGGCGTTCCTTGCTGAACAAGCCGGCTCCGCTTTTCTTAATGTCTAGCTCCACCGGCTAGCCCCTCGAGACGCTTCGGTCCAGAAAGTGAAGTCAAAGAGCGACTTCACCTTTCTGGCCCTCCAGCGCTTGTCGGGACTGAACGAGCCGGCTCCGCTTTTCTTGCAAGCACGGATTTTGCATTGATGACATTATTTATAGTATTCTTATGTTGGTAAAAAGCTATTTTGAGGAGGAATAAATTATGTCAATGGCATATGAGGAATATATGAGACAAATGGTCATTCCAATGCGTGAGGAATTAGTGCAAGCAGGATTTCAACAGCTTCAATCTCCAGATGAGGTTGAAAGTTTTATGGAGTCCACAGAAGGTACTACTCTCGTAGTAGTAAATTCTGTATGTGGTTGTGCAGCTGGGTTAGCACGTCCAGCGGCAACACAAGCTGTAAATGAGTCTGACAATAAACCAGATCATCTTGTGACTGTATTTGCTGGTCAAGATAAAGAAGCTACAGCAAAAATGAGAGAATATTTTGAGGGTATTGAGCCTTCTTCACCTTCAATGGCATTATTAAAGGGAAAAGAAGTTATTCATTTCATTCCTCGTCATGATATTGAAGGTCAGTCAATAGAAGTGATTAAAGAAAATATACTATCAGCTTTAGATCAAGTAAAATAAGTGAATTCAAAAATGCCTTGTTTGATGACAAGGCATTTTTTCTTTTTGCGCATAGGGGAAGAAATTATGCTAAACTTATTTCTGACCACTCCCTTTTGGATCGTGAGAAATAATTTAACGGTAGTTTTTTAGGAGAGAATGAATGTATGTTTTTGACTACTGCTGGAAGAACGGACAAAGAATCAATACGATCTGCTTATGAAGTAGCGCATCAATTAGATATTCGATTTGTTGCACGTCGCAAACGTTCTATAAAGGCTATACAAGCTGCAGAAAAGGGCGATGATTGCATTGTATTTGGTAAAAATCGCATCGAGCTACATCGTTTTGAAGGAGAAGAACCATTCTTTTTTCATCCCAATTTAGCAATGGTACGCATTAAAAGAATTATGAATGGGGAAAGTGATCCTTATCTTATTGCAGGTAATATATCGGTTGGGAGTACTGTTTTAGATTGCACGCTTGGTCTTGGTGCGGATGCCATTGTTGCTAGCTTTGCCGTTGGAGAAGGTGGGAAAGTTGTAGCACTAGAAGATAATCGCTTTATTGCCTTTCTTGTTGCTTACGGTTTAAAAACTTGGGGGGATGGTGAAGATTGTATACTTCAGGCGATGCGCAGAGTAGAAGTGAAGTCAATTCACCATTATGATGCTTTAAAACAAATGAAAGATCACAGTGTTGATGTAGTGTATTTTGATCCAATGTTCGATGAAAGTATATTAGAATCAAATGGCATTAGAGAATTGACACATATAGCGGCTTCACATTTGTTATCAGAAAATATCATTCAAGAAGCAAAACGTGTGGCACGAAAAAGAGTAGTCCTGAAAGATCATTTTCGCAGTCATCGCTTTGAACAATTTGGTTTTAATGTATGTAAACGTAAAACAGCGAAATTTCATTATGGGTTCATTGAGATATAACATACTCCAGGACGTAAATCATACTGAATAGTGGTGTCAGGAATGAAATTGTTCGGTTAACTTTTAATCTGTAATCGCTAAATATACAAAATAACCTAATAAACCAATACATAGAATGACCGTCAAGGTACCCAATCAAATCAACCTCCCTCTGTTGTGGCTCATTGTTTCATATTTTATTTATCTCCCTTTTAACAAAATGTAACAGTATTTTTACTTTTCTCCGCTACTATATATTCGAAATATACTTTTTTAAACAGTATAATGAATGTAACGAATGAGATAAAAAGGTAAAAGGGGGGATGACTTTGAACAGTTCAAAAAAATGGCTTAAGAAAAGTTTGGTTATCTTAATCAGTATTTTAACATTTGGACTTGTGACCCCATCAGACTTGACGTGGCTTGCTGATGCACATCCTCTCAAAGATGTGGACAATAGGACTCATGAAGATAAAAAATTATCTTTTCCTCCTATTGTTGATACAAGTTCATTTGATAGAAATCAGAGAGTTACCCTATTCAAAGATAAAGCGGAAGAGAATGCTTATCAAAAATTTGGCGAAAAGATTCAACCTAAAATTTACAATGAATTTAAGACAATGATTTTGCCCAAAATAGAAGTAGCTTTAGAAGAAATGGCTTCTCAGTTTCCAGATGAGCAGCTTCAATCTTTGACGATTAGTGAAAAACCAAGTGGCGGAAGAAGCGAAAAAATATTTCACATTTATGATACAGAAAGTGGAAAGGATATTATTCGTTTTCATGTTCGTCAGGACCATATTCCATTAGAAGGCTATTGGTTTAATTTCCATTATCATACGTATCATGATTCTTTTTCAGCACATTATGATTTAGGTTCCATCTATTGGGATACAAACACTCCGCCTAAATGGGGAGGTACAAGTTTCATCTCCTAGCCATGTTCGTCTTTAAGATATGTAGTAGAATGATATAATATGAATGTTATAAAAATTTCAATATAGGTTAACATAATTGAACCATTCATCAGCAGCTGTTATGTCCTTGTTGGTGAATGTGTTTCTTTGTTTGATGCTTTGTTAAACAGTGCTGATTACATGGTTTTTTCATTTTGAGTGATTATCATCCAGTTTCATACAAGAAATTCAAAAATCAACAGTGTCCTATAACAAAGCTCGTTTATAAGAAGGAGCGTTATAAATGTCAGAAATAGTTCAAAACATCATGAGCACGTATGCTTTATTTTTCGATTGGCAAATGTGGGTAAGAGTTTTAACTGATCCAGTTAGTTGGGGGTTAATTGGAACACTTGTTTTAATGGAAGGATTATTGTCAGCCGACAATGCTCTAGTATTGGCTGTAATGGTTCGTCATTTGCCATTCAAACAACGTAAAAAGGCCTTATTCTATGGGTTGCTAGGTGCCTACGCATTTCGTTTTATCGCAATTGGAGTAGGTGTGATTTTAATTAAGCTATGGTGGGTAAAAGTTCTAGGTGCTGCATATTTAGCGTGGCTCGCATTCAATTATTTCCGGAATCGTAATAACGATGGACATGAAGAAGAGGCACGTGGTGTCAAAAAGGATAGTATCTTCTTAAGAATGTTTGGCGTATTTTGGGGAACTGTTGTTTCAGTTGAGATGATGGATATCGCCTTTTCTGTTGACAGTGTCATTGCTGCTTTTGGTGTAAGTCAAGAAGTGTGGGTATTATTAATCGGTGGAATGCTAGGAGTCTTAATGATGCGGGGGGTTGCAAGTTTATTCTTAAAACTAATTGACCGAATTCCCGAGTTGGAGACAGCGGCTTATATTTTGATTGCTTTTATTGCCATTAAAATGTTCCTCTCAATCCCAATGATTGATATTCAAATTTCTCATACATTGTTTTTTGCAATCATTTTCCTCATTTTTGCTGTCACAATCATATTTCACTTTACGATTAACAAGAAAAAACATTCACATCTATAAAACAAAAAGCTGACTTTGTCAGCTTTTTTGTTTTTGATTTTTAAAATAGAAGAGTTGTAAAAGGCATGAAAATGTTGTGAAAAATAGAGCTAAAATGAATAGAAGGAGCCAAATAGATGAAATAAGTGGAAATAATAAACATCCAAGGAAAAAGGTAAACAAAAACAAATCTAAAAATAGAAATACTTTTAACGAATATACATCAAAAAGTTCTTCAACCAATTCTCGTTCTTCTTGCGTAATTTGTTGCCTATAATATCGTCTCATAATAATCACCTTATCTATCTATATGAGAGTTATAAGCCGAATGTTCTTAATCTTTGTAAAAAGCATTGCTAATATTTAGTAGATTAAAGCCTTGTCCCACTTATGTTATAATAGAATAATAGTTTCTATTTTCTTAGATTAATATACATAAGGGAAGGGACAATATATGAAACGTAAAGCATCCATCATCATCATTATACCAATAATCCTTTTGTTTTCCTTATATTCCTTTTCGCATGCTAATCAAGATGGGAGAAGCTGGTCTGATTTACCTGATGATGACCAATTAAGGCATGAACAGTTATTACTGAAAAATAAACCTTTACAGCAATTATTTTTATTTCCACAATCCTCGTTTGATGAAAAAGAATCACTCCAAATTATCAAATCTATCAATAAATTGCCTCCGAATTTACTTACGAAATTAGTTGGAAAAGATATAAAAATCAAGCTGTTTAAAGGAAAGCTAACGGAGAATCCTAGTGCAGCTCATCTAAAGGGAATAAAACCACGTGGGTACGGACAGGATTCAAAGACAACATGGGATGATGTACCTGGTATGGGTGGTTCACAAACAGTATTTGTAAAAATAGGTGCCAGTGATAAGGGAAGTGGACATGGATCAGTAAATTTAGAATTACACGAGTTAGCACACTCAATAGATCATATTGTATATGGAAATCTATCAAACAATCATAAGTTTCAGAACATTTGGAGTAATGAAGTTTCTAGTGTATTTCCGAATCAATCCTATTTTATCAATTATCCTGAAGAATATTTTGCAGAGGTATTTGCTATGTTTTATGTTAATCGTGAACAAAATCTGCTTTTGAAGGAATTAGCTCCACAAACGTATTTATTTATTAAATCTTTGAACTAACTGTAAGTTTTGGTAAAATGGTAAGGCTGCACATTAGAGTAACACAACTTAACGCTATCATGGCCAAAGTTGATGTTTTTATTATAGAATGAAGAGAAGTTAGTCTTTCTAAAAGTACAAAAAAGGTGGTTTACAATGAAGCAATATTTAGATTTATGTAAGCACATATTAGAACATGGTACAGAGAAAGGGGATCGAACAGGAACAGGTACAATCAGTACCTTTGGATATCAAATGCGCTTTGATTTACAAGAAGGTTTCCCCGTATTAACGACAAAAAAACTAAGCTTACGAGCGATTATTCATGAATTATTATGGTTTTTAAAAGGTGATACGAATATTCAGTACCTTAAGGAAAATAACGTACGCATTTGGGATGAGTGGGCAGACGAAGAAGGAAATCTTGGTCCAATCTATGGCCAACAATGGCGCTCGTGGGGAACGGCAGATGGCAGACAAATCGATCAAATTCGTGATGTAATTGAACAAATTAAAAAGAATCCAAATTCTAGACGATTGATTGTAAGTGCATGGAATGTTGGGGAGATTGATCAAATGGCTTTGCCGCCTTGTCACGCATTTTTCCAATTTTATGTAGCCAATGGGAAGCTATCCTGTCAGTTATATCAGCGATCAGCCGATACTTTTCTAGGTGTCCCATTTAATATTGCTTCATATGCACTATTAACGATGATGATTGCTCAAGTATGTGATTTAGAACCAGGCGAGTTCGTACATACGCTGGGGGATGCACATATTTATATGAATCATTTGGAGCAAGTGAAATTACAATTAACACGTGAACCGAAGAAATTGCCGACAATGAAAATAAATCCGAACGTTAAGGATATTTTTGATTTCGTCTTTGAGGATTTTGAATTAGAAAATTATGAAGCACACCCACATATTAAAGGCGAGGTGAGTGTATGATTTCATTACTTGTAGCAATGGATCAAAATCGAGTGATCGGTAAAGATAATCAGTTACCTTGGCATTTACCAGCGGATCTTCAATATTTTAAAAAAGTGACAATGGGAAAACCAATTGTCATGGGGAGAAAAACCTTCGATTCCATTGGACGGGTATTGCCAGGTCGAGAAAATGTAATTGTTACTAGAAACAGTAAGTATACAAATTCTGATTGTACTATTTTGCATAGCATAGATGAAGTGAAGCAATTTGCTGATGCCAGCAATCAAGAAGTGTTTATTATTGGAGGGGCTGAAATTTTTAAGGCCATTTTATCGGAAGCGGATCGATTGTATATCACTAAAATACATGCACAATTTGAAGGAGATACGTATTTTCCATTAGTGGATGAAAAAGAGTGGAGACAAGTTTCCGCTATAGCAGGTACCGTCGACGAAAAAAATAAGTATGCTCATGACTTTATTATTTTTGAAAGAGTGTCATAACGCGAAAGTTAAGCAAAATTTCAGAATATAAAGTACAGCATATAATAAAAGTGCTATAATAATTAAATTAATAGAAGTGAAAGGAAATGAGAATTGTTATGGATCAGACTGCATCATTGAAGAGGGGAATTCAATTGGAAGATATAATGGTCGCTTATCAGGAGCTAAAAGACATTGTGGCCCATACTCCTTTACAAAAAAATAGACGTCTATCAGATAAATATGAATGTAATATCTATTTAAAAAGAGAAGATTTACAACATGTACGTTCTTTTAAATTACGTGGTGCTTTCTATAAAATGAAAAACTTGACAGAAGAAGAAATTTCAGGTGGCGTTATTTGTGCAAGTGCGGGTAACCACGCGCAAGGGGTTGCATTCGCATGCTATCGTTTGGGAATAAATGGAAAAATATTCATGCCTGCAACAACGCCTAGACAAAAAGTGGACCAAGTGAAATTGTTTGGAAAGAATTATGTTGAGACAGTCCTTGTAGGTGATACATTTGATGACTCATTTGCAAAGGCTATGGAATGTGCAGAGGCTGAAGGACGTACATTTATTCATCCTTTCGATGATGAGATGGTCATTGCAGGACAAGGTACTGCTGCGGTGGAAATCTTAAATGATTGTGATGAAAAAATTGATTATGTGTTTGGTGCCATTGGCGGCGGCGGATTAATGTCTGGTTTATCTACCTATTTTAAAGCAGTTTCACCTGAAACGAAATGTATCGGAGTTGAGGCACTTGGTGCTGCTTCAATGAAGTATTCCTTTGAAAAAGGAGCGGTCACAGAGCTTGATGAAATTGATACGTTTGCTGATGGTGTAGCCGTTAAATGTGTAGGACAAACAACGTATCAAATTTGTAAAGAAAACTTGGAAGATATCATTGTTGTTCCTGAAGGGAAAATCTGTACAACCATTCTTGATTTATACAATGAACATGCAATTGTTGCTGAACCAGCAGGCGCTATTACAGTAGCAGCACTAGATTTCTATAAAGATCAAATTAAAGGTAAAACAGTGGTTTGTATGGTGAGCGGTGGGAATAACGATATCAGTCGAATGCAAGAAATTAAAGAAAAATCATTATTATATGAAGGATTGCTATATTATTTCATCGTTAATTTCCCACAACGTGCTGGAGCTTTAAGAGAGTTTCTTGATGAAGTGCTAGGGGAAAATGATGACATTAGTCGCTTTGAATATACAAAGAAAAACAATAAAGAAAAAGGCCCAGCGTTAGTTGGTATTGAATTGAAATACAAAAATGATTATCAAGGCCTTATCGATCGTATGACTAAAAAAGGTTTTTCATTTGTAGAAGTGAATAAAAATAATAATTTATTTAACTTACTAATTTAGTGGAAATATGAGTGATTTTACAATAAATGTAAGCATTTGCTTTTAATTGAAAGAGAAATGTATTATAATCGCAATAGGTTGATTTCAACATTAAAGGGGATGGATCCATGCCGAATATTGGTGTACCTGGATTAATATTAATCATTCTAATTGCGTTAATAGTATTTGGCCCAAAAAAGCTACCTGAAATTGGACGTGCATTTGGTCAAACGTTACGTGAATTTAAAAAATCAACACGTGAATTAACAAGTGATGAATTTGAAGAAGACAAAAAGAAGGAACTTAATAAATAAATAATGATGAGGGTGTGAGATGGAATCGTCTTACACCTTTTTTCTCAAAAATAGTCATCAAATCTATACATACATAAACAATGATTCATGCAAATTGACTTTCAATGTTAAACTAACAAATTCAGGTAAGGTGGTCTGATTGTAGGTTCCGCCTATTTTCCAAAGGGGGTGCGGCTGTTGGAAGATAAAGAATTGAATGTAATTGAACATCTTGATGAGTTGCGAAAACGGTTAATTATTACAGTAGTATGTTTCATTATTTTCCTTATTATAGGATTTGTTTACGTGGAGGATATTTATAAGTGGTTTGTAAAGGACTTAAAAGTAACCTTACTCGTTTTAGGTCCAAGTGATATCCTTTGGATCTACTTTATGCTAGCCACGGTCATTGCAGTGGCTGCAACAATTCCTATTTTCGCCTTGCAAGTTTGGTTATTTGTGAAGCCTGCCTTAAAGTCAAATGAAGTAAGGGTGACTCTAGCTTATATACCAGCTTTATTTATATTATTTATCACAGGACTTGCATTTGGATATTTCGTTATTTTTCCGGTAATTTATGAGTTCTTATTGGAATTGGGAGGAGATATGTTTTTAACAAACTTTACGGCAGAGAAATATTTTAAGTTTGTTTTTAATATGACTATTCCTTTTGCTGTATTATTTGAACTACCTGTTGTCATCATGTTTCTTACCTCTCTCGGAATCGTAAATCCTTATGTATTACATAAAGTGAGAAAATATGCTTATTTTGTACTAGTAGTGATTGCGGTTTGTATCACACCTCCAGATTTCATGTCTGATTTTATTGTTATAGTGCCACTTCTTCTGTTATATGAAATTAGTATCTCACTATCTAAGTTTGTTTTTAAACGGCGTAAAAAACGTGAAGCTTTGTCAGAATCGGAATATGATTATAAAGAAGAAATAGATCAATAATAATAAACTGTTAACAAATAAAATTGAATATTTTTTTACTTTTTTTGTAAGTCTATTTTCTTTTCTATGCTTATGGCATTTGTTAGAATGAGAAAGGTAGGAAATATATATAAAGGGCGGAAGAAAATGACAAAACAGCGACTGTTTAGTATGATTTTTGTGAGTATTGCTCTATTGATATTAACAGCCTGTAACTCATCAGAAATTCCAAACGCGAAGAATTGGGAAATTCAAGATTTTAGTTTTGTTGATCAGGAGGATAGGAGCTTTGCTAAACAAGATTTGCAAGGTAAAGTATGGATTGCAAACTTTATGTTCACCTCCTGCGAAGATGTTTGCTTGCCGATGACATATAATATGTCTAAGCTTCAGAGGATGTTGAAAGAGGAAGGCATTCAAGATGTAGATTTTGTCTCATTCTCTGTCGACCCTGAAGTGGACAGCCCAAAGGTGTTAAAAACTTTTGGTGACCAATTTAACGTTGATTATTCCAATTGGCATTTTCTAACAGGGTATAAGCAAACGGAAATTGAACAATTAGCAATGAAAAGCTTTAAAACGATTGTCCTTAAGCCAGAAAATGAAGATCAAGTTACTCATGGAACTGATTTTTATTTAGTTGATCAAAATGGAAAGATTATTCAGTATTATACTGGACTTAAAGGCATCCCATTTAATGATATTATCCAGCATATTAAAATCTTACAAAAGGGTTAAACAGGTCCAAAAGGCCTGTTTTTTTTATATTTTAAGAAAATTTAACTACTTTAAAGGGTTAAATAAGGCAAACTTTAGCATTCCGGGTGATAAGTCGTGTTTTTCTAGTGAGTTTACTCGTCTGTATAATAATTCCATTTACTCGTGTTATAATAGAAACGAGGAAGGTGAGAAAAATGATGTATAAAATCACTTGTCTTCTAGTGGGTCTTGTCTTAATAAGTGGATGTGATTTAATTTTAACGGAAAAGTCAACAAACATTCAGTCTAATGAAAATGAAAATCAAAATCATGAAACTCCACAAAAAATGAACGAAGAGATACCCGTAAGCAAAACTGAAAAAATAAATCCCAACTATTCTTTAGAACCAACACTCATTGTATCAATGGGTGATTCTTTAACACAAGGAGTAGGAGATAGTAAGGAACATGGAGGATATCTACCATATTTGCAAAAACAGCTGGAAACTGAATTAGATTTGCATGCCGTTGAAATGATAAATTATGGAATAGAGGGCAATAGAAGTGTTCAACTGTTAAAGCAACTTGAAAAAGAAAAGGTTAGGAAAGATATTATATATGCAGATTCCATTGTGGTGACTATTGGTGGGAATGATATTATGAACGTATTTAAACAGCATTTCACGAACTTGGAAATGGAGCAGTTTAAGTCTGCAAAAAGAGAATATGAGGCTGTTTTAAACCAAATCATAGATAAAATTCGAATGTATAATAAGTCAGTACCCATTTATTTTGTTGGCTTATATAATCCATTTTCTAAAAGCTTTAAAGAGTTATATGAAGTAGATTTAATTATTTCTGATTGGAATAAGAGTGGGGAAAAGATTGTTACACAGCATGATTCAGCTTATTATATTCATATAGAAGATCTTTTTAAAAATACTTCAGAGGATTTATTATATACTGAAGACTACTTTCATCCTAATGATCGAGGTTATGAGTTAATTGCTTCCAGAATTTATCAAGGTATGGAATTATATCGTAATGGAAGAATGACCATAGAAGCAAGTGCTAAAGGGGATGAAAAACAGCAATGAAAAGAACGAAATGGAAAACTTTGTTCTTTATTTTATTAGCTGGTAATATTGTAGTAGTTAGTTTAATTTTTATTTTACTGAATTTGCCGATCAAGGATAAACCGTTATTAGGTAATTTAGAAGAAGATAAAAAAGAGATTCAATTTGAAGTGAAAACAACGCGAGACGATTTAACACAATTTATCAATCAATATTTAGAGCGTAAGGGACTAACAGAATCCTATCATTATGAAGTATTTTTAACTGATGAGGTTGAATTGTATGGTAAACTTCCCTTTTTTAATCGTGAAGTTGATTTGAAATTAACCTTTAAACCGATAACTAAAGAAAATGGTGATTTAATTCTAAAACAAGAGTCCATTTCAATTGGTACTATTCGTTTACCGGTTTCCTATGTGATGAATTTTATTGATCAGCGGTATGAAACTCCTAAATGGGTAGACATTCAACCAGATTCTCAAAGTATTTATGTTTCGCTACATGAAATGAAATGGAAAAGTAATGTTCAAGTGAGGGCGAAGAACTTTGATTTAGAAAAAAATGATATTTCTTTTTTGCTATCGGTACCACAGTGAATATTAGGGGATGTGAATGAGATGAAAGAACAATATGAAAAAGCAACGTTTGCTGGTGGTTGTTTTTGGTGTATGGTAAAGCCATTTGATGAGCAACCAGGTATAGAATCGGTTATTTCGGGATACACAGGTGGGACAAAAGAACATCCAACGTATAAAGAAGTGTGCAGTGATACAACAGGTCATTATGAAGCCGTTCAAATAACATATGACCCAGCTGTGTTTTCTTATCAAAAGTTAATTGAATTATTTTGGCAACAAATTGATCCAACTGATGAAGGTGGCCAATTTTATGATCGTGGTCAATCGTATCAGACCGCTATATTTTATCATAATGAAAAACAACGGAAAATCGCCGAGGATTCCAAGGAAGAATTAGCGAAAAGTGGTCGTTTTTCAAAACCCATTGTTACGCCTATTATCGAAGCAAAGGAATTTTACCCTGCAGAAGATTATCATCAACATTATTATAAAAAAGAACCACAAAGATATCAGGCTTATCAAATTGGATCAGGAAGGAAAGCATTTCAAGATCGTTATTGGGGGAATGAAAAATGAATCGAGATGAGCTGAAAAATAAATTAACGCCAATGCAGTATGAGGTTACACAAAATAAGGGAACGGAGCCTGCTTTTCATAATGAGTATTGGAATATGAAGGAGAAGGGGTTGTATGTCGATATTGTTTCAGGAAAGCCCTTGTTTACTTCAAAGGATAAATTTGATTCCGGTTGTGGTTGGCCAAGCTTTACTAAGCCGATTGTAGAGGAAGAAATTGTGGAGAAATTTGATACAAGCTATGGAATGCGACGAGTAGAAGTACGGTCAAAGACGGCAGATTCACATCTAGGCCATGTTTTTACAGATGGTCCAGGACCAAAAGGATTGAGATATTGTATAAATTCAGCAGCGATAAAATTTATTTCTTTTGAGGATTTAGATAAAGAAGGATACGGACCTTACAAAAAATATTTTGAATGAACGCTTGTCAATAGGGCTGCACCCTCATTGTTAGACACAACTAACAATGAGGGTGCAGTTTTTTTATTATGAAAATCTCTATAATGTCGAGAAAAAAATAGGCAATAACACAGACCAAGGCGGGCTATCTAACATATTGTATGGGTGTAGAACGAATTTTGAAATGAATAGGAGTGAATGTAATGTACGGATATGGTGGAGGATATGGTGGAGGATTTGGTTGCGGTGGATATGGTTATGGTGGTGGAGGCTGTGGTTTTGGCGGAGGTTTCGCTTTAATCGTTGTTTTATTCATTCTTTTAATCATCATTGGCGCTTCTTTCACTTGCTGCTAAGACAACTAAAACCAGTCTTCTTATGAAGGCTGGTTTTCTGTTAGCTTAATCATTTGTTACCCTATATTTTTTTTGCTACAATGACAGAATGATATCATTCTAAAGGGAGGAATGAGGATGAAGCCTACACGCTTATTAGCAGGGGATGAAATTCGTGTGATTGCACCCTCACGGAGTTTAGCCATTGTTAAAGGAGAACAACGAAGATTAGCAGAGGAAAGGTTAAGGGAACTTGGTTTCCGTGTTACATATGGAGATACCACGCTCGTGCATGATGACTTTTACTCAAATTCTATCGAAGATCGTATCATGGATTTACATACTGCTTTTAAAGATCCAAACGTTAAAGGTATACTTACAGCAGTTGAGGGATATAATGCCAATCAATTGCTTCGATATATTGATTACGACTTAATTCAAGCAAATCCAAAAATGATTTGTGGTTATGGTGATATTACAGCTCTATTACTCGCAATTTATAAGAAAACGGATTTAACTACATATGTGGGACCCAATTTTTCTTCATTTGGCATGAAATCGGGTCTTGATTATACGATCGATTACTTTAAAAAATCAATTCTTGAGCAGAGTAAATTTGAACTCATACAAAGTAATACGTGGAGCGATGATCCGTGGCTTCTTGAACAGGAGGAGCGCAATTTTTATCCTAATCAAGGCTATATGATTATTCAAGAGGGAGAAGCAGAGGGTACGATTATTGGTGGGAATTTATGTACGATAAATCTTCTTCAAGGTACAGAGTATATGCCTTCTTTGGAAAATAGTATTCTTTTTATTGAAGATGATGAGGAAAGTCATCCATTCAGCTTTGATCGAGAATTACAATCCCTTCTTCAGCAGCATGATGCTGGAGGAATAAAAGGAATCATTATTGGGCGATTTCAAAAGGAATCAGGCATGACAGATTACGCGCTTCGTGAAATCATAGCTACAAAACAGGAACTAAGAGGTATTCCAGTCATTGCCAATGCGAATTTTGGACATACTACTCCATTTGCAACTATTCCTATTGGGACAAAGGCGACTTTAAGTGCACATAATGGTCAGACAACAGTAAATCTTATGTTATAAGATGTTTGTAAATAATACAGGGACATTACTTTTTGCTTAAATAAGCATTATAGTGGAATACGTCGCTAAGTTCTCTTTTTTTCTGATATAATAATAGAGATTATAATGAAGAAAAGGTGATTCTGTGTTATTAACTATTCCAGCATCGGAACGTTTAGAAGGAATTTTGGCAAACTACAATAAAAAGGGGCGAGTAGCTCATACTTGCTTTGTTTGTCAACAAGATACATCTAATGGTGATGCAAACAATTTAAATTATTATAAATTGGGGACTAAAAAAGTATGTGTTTCTTGTGTTAAATATGTATTACGTCATCCGTCCTTAAAAGAATATGAGTATGTTCATTCTGCTATAATTGATGAAAATGAGTTCTATAAAAAAGTTTTAGCGATTTTAAAAGATGAACTTTACTTGAAAAGTATTCAAGACAAAAATTAAATACAAATTGGTTAAAAAGAGCGGTACTCAAAAAGGCATAATAAATGCCTTTTTGAGCGCTTTTTTTTTGCAATAATTCTTTACGCCCCTCATATACTCTACAACAGCGTGATTTTTCTAATTGAGGTGATGCTTTTGAATCAGTCTTCTTTAATAAAACCTACTCTTGGAGTTTCATACCCGATGATTAGTTATGGAAAAGGGGTTTTTTTATATGATCAATCGGGTAAAGACTATTTAGATGCCGCCTCTGGTGCTGTAACAGCAAATATTGGTCACGGTGTTCAAGAAATTAAAGAAGCGATGATTGAACAAACGAGTCAAATATCTTTTGTCTATCGCTCGCAATTTACAAGTGAGGCCGCTGAAAAACTTGCTGATAAAATAAAGACCTTCACAAAAGGAATTGTATCCTATAGCTTTTTTGTTAATAGTGGCTCTGAAGCGACGGAGACAGCCTTAAAACTTGCTATTCAATATTGGCAAGAAAAAAATAGACCAGAAAAGCAAAAAATTATATCTAGATGGATGAGTTATCATGGCATTACACTTGGCGCCCTTTCGATGTCTGGACATCCAATTCGCCGCAAACGCTTTACTTCTATTTTAGAATCCTATCCCTCCATTTCTGCTCCTTATTACTACCGATGCCCGTATGATCTAGATGAATATGCCTATGGGCAATTGTGCGCAAATGAATTAGAAACAACCATTCGTCGTTTAGGGGCTAACCATATTGCTGCGTTTATTGCTGAACCTATTATTGGTGCAGCAGGGGCAGCAATTGTTCCACCGAATGGGTACCTTCAAAGAATCAAACAAATATGTGAAGAACATGAAATTTTATTCATTGCCGATGAAGTGATGACGGGTTTTGGTCGAACAGGGAAAATGCTAGCTTGTGAACATTGGGGGATCGTACCGGATATCGTAACGTTTGGTAAAGGAATGAGCGGTGGCTATACTCCGATTGCCGCAGCTTCAATGTCAGATGCAGTATTAGATCCCATCCTTAATGGGTCAAAAATGATAATTGGTGGTCACACTCTGAGTGCAAACCCCCTATCCTGTGCCATTTCGCTTGCTGTCCTTACTTATGTAGACAAACATAATCTTGGAGAAAGAGCAACGGAATCAGGAGAATATTTAATGAATAAATTAGCAAAAAAGAAAGAGATATATTCTTTTATTGGCGATGTACGAGGGAAGGGTTTATTAATAGGCATCGAACTGGTTGAAAATCAAGAAACAAAGGAACCCTTTGCAAATTGTGGCGAAGTAACAAATTTGGTAGTTAGTTTAGGAATGGAACATGGAATTATTTTATATCCAGCCGCTGCAGGCTTAGATGGAGTCACAGGATCAGCCATCATTATTGCTCCTCCCTTAACAATATCTTTTGCTGAGTGTGATGAATTACTACGAAGATTGGATTTAACATTACAAGCATTTCAAGAAAAGTGCAAGTCGTACTAGAGGTGATGAAATGATGGAAAATCCATTCGGAAAAGTAACCACATATGATCACATTAAGTCTTTATTTAGAGAGGGTCAATCCATTTTATTCGGTGGATTTGGGGGAGTAGGAACCCCACCTGGTTTAGTGAATGCCATTCTAGAAACAAATATTCAAGATTTATTGCTGATTGGAAATGATGCTGGTTTTCCCCATATTGGGATTGGAAAAATTGTAACAGCAAATCGTGTTAGCAAAATGATTGTCTCGCATATCGGATCTAATCCGAATGCTGGGATGATGATGCATGAAGGGAAACTCGAAATTGAATTTTCTCCCCAAGGAACACTTGTTGAACGAATCAGAGCTGGTGGGATGGGGCTGGGGGGTATTTTTACAGATATCGGTATAGAGTCAGACATCGTGAATAATGGAAAACAAATAGTTGAAATAAACGATAAACAGTATCTTGTCGAACCTGCACTAACAGCGGAAATCGCCATTGTATATGCAAAGCAAAGTGACCCATATGGTAATTTAGTCTTTGATAAAAGTGCACGCAATACGAATCCACTCGTAGCCATGGCTGGTCAGGTTACCATTGTTGAAGCAGCTGAGATTGTTCCGCTAGGTGCTTTAAATCCTGAAGAAATTGTGACTCCTGGCGTTTTTGTTGATTATATTGTTCCGTCAAAAGGGGTGGATTGGAAGTGGGTTTGGGAGCTGAAAGCCGAGAAATCATAGCTAAACGAGCGGCGGAGGAAATTTACGATGGGATGCTTGTAAATTTAGGCATTGGTATTCCATCATTGGTTCCTAATTATTTACCGACGAATCATAAGGTGATGTTTCATGCGGAAAACGGGATTGTAGGCATTGGAAATACTCCCTCACTTGGGTCTGAGGATGCTCATTTATGTCATGCGGGTGGGTATCCGATTACGATTAGAACAGGTGCTTCCTATTGTGACAGCGCAACTGCATTTGGTATGATACGCCGTGGTCATATTGATTTAACAATTTTGGGCGCCCTTCAAGTTAGTGAAACTGGTGATTTAGCAAACTGGATTATTCCAGGTAAAAAGGTTCCTGGAATGGGTGGTGCAATGGAATTAGCTGCTAAAGCAAAAAAAGTGATTGTGTTAATGAACCATACAGATAAAAAAGGACGTTCAAAACTTGTTCCAAACTGCTCAATACCCGTAACAGCTCATCGATGTGTGCAGATGATTATTACCAATTTAGGTGTTTTTTCAGTATCCGAAATTGGATTACTTTTAACAGACATCTTTGAACCTTATACAGTAGAAGAAATACGAAAAAGAACAGATGCTAACTTTGCTGTGTCTGAACAACTAAGAATAATAAAGGAAGGAGGGAATAGTTATTGACATACGACCAACAAATTTCTGAATGGCTGCAGACCAATAGAAGAAATGGGATTCAGTTATTACAAAAACTAGTTCAAGAACGAAGTACACGTTATCACGAAGAGAGTGCACAAGCGATAGTCATAGAAAAATGCCGTCAACTAGGTCTTGAAATTGATTTATGGGAAATAGGTGATGAAAACCTGCGGAATCATCACCATTTTTATTGTGATCGCACGAATTTTAAAGGGAATCCAAATCTTGTGGCTGTAAAAAAGGGAAGTGGTGGAGGAAAATCACTTATTTTAAATGGTCATATTGATGTTGTACCAGAAGGAGATATAGCTTATTGGGATGCTGATCCTTATAGTGGATTGTTGATAGATGGCAAAGTATATGGCCGGGGAACTACGGATATGAAAGGCGGAAATGTTTCGTTACTGCTAGCGTTAGAAGCGATTCATGAATTAAACATCCGTCTAAAAGGAGATGTGATTTTTCAAAGTGTGATTGAGGAGGAAAGCGGTGGTGCTGGAACGCTTGCAGCGATTCTAAGAGGGTACAAAGCGGATGCAGCAATTATTCCGGAACCGACCAATTTAAAGTTTTTCCCTGTGCAACAAGGATCCCTTTGGTTTCGAGTCATCATAAAAGGGAAAGCCGCACATGGAGGTACGAGGTATGAAGGCAAGAGTTCAATTGATTTATCACTGAAGGTCATTTCTGAAATCGCTAAGCTAGAAAAAGAGCGAAATATAAAGTGGAAGCTCCATCCTCTTTTTAAAGATACTCCAATTCCTATCCCCATAAATGTTGGAAAAATGATGAGCGGAAATTGGCCATCTTCCGTACCTGAAACAACCATCTTAGAAGGGCGATTAGGCATTGCTCCAACGGAAACAATGGAGGAAGCTCAACAATCTCTTGAAACAATGGTTGCTAGACTTAATCAAACAGATTCCTGGTTTAAAATAAAACCGATAGAAGTAGAATGGTTTGGTGCAAGATGGCTGCCGAGTAATTTGTCATTAGACCATCCTATATTAAAAACAGCCACTGAACAATTTAAGAAAATAATAGGAACAGATCCTGTGATCGAGGCGTCCCCATGGGGAACAGATGGTGGTTATTTATCGACAGTCGCAGGGATTCCTGTGTTAGTGTTTGGCCCTGGTGAAACTAAGCTTGCCCATGATGCTAATGAATATATAGAAATCGACAAAATGATAACGACTGCTGAAATCATTGCGTTAACGATTATCGAGTGGTGTGGAGTAACTTAAGGAGGGGTAATGTTGCTATTAACAGAAAAGGAGTAGAAGGATGACACTGGATATCGTTGAAAAAAAAGTACAGAAGCCACACTTTTGCATAACCTATACGATTGATCTGTTTAACAAGCGAGTGCGTGTGGATGATTATTTAGGCCATTTTGAAAGCTGCGTAAAGGAAGCATTGCAGGTGGCAAAGGAGAAAGCTGTTGAAAAACTAATTTTTAAAGTGCGGAAGGCTAATGTTCTATCACTTATCCAAAATGGATTTGTCTATGAAGCAATGATTGATCGATATTATTTAGGAAGTGATTGTTATTTCTTAGTTAAGTATTTTACGAATGATAGAAGAAATAGTGAACATTGGCACCAAGAAGATCAGATGATCATGAATATATTTGCACGACAAAATCAATTAAAAGTAAAAAATCCACCCAAAGCGTATGAACTTCGTAAAGCGGATGTATCGGATGCAGACTTACTTGCGAGTTTATATCGAACGGTGTTTACTATTTATCCTACACCAATGAATGATCCAACTTATATAAAAAAATGCATGAAGGAACAGACCATTTTTTATATATTTACGTTTGAAGAAAAAATAGTGAGTGCTGCGTCGGCTGAGGTAAATCAACTTTATCATAATGCCGAAATGACGGATTGTGCTACATTACCAGAACATCGGCAGTATGGCTTACTGAAGCATTTACTCATAAAACTCGAAGAAGAATTGTTAGCGCATAACATTTATTGTGTGTATTCCATTGCGAGAGCGCTTTCATTCGGTATGAATTTGGCATTACATCAACTTCATTATCAATACCGCGGAAGGTTGGCAAATAACTGTTATATTTTTGATCAAGTAGAAGATATGAATATGTGGGTGAAGCAATTAGTATAAGTGACCAAATTTTAGCAGTATATGGTCAACTTTTCAGCACTTCATCATATATATTAGCAAAAGTGTAATCTATGGAGGAGGAGAGTCGTGCCTGTTTTTCATATAGATAAAGTCATGGAAGCAATTTTAGAAATGATTGATGAAGGAATACATGTCATTGATATGGACGGAAAAACTACTTATTACAATAAAATTGCCGCATCTCATGATGGTATGAGTGTAGAAGAAGTACTTGGAGTTCCTTTGCTTCAAGCATTTCCGGAATTAACAATACATTCATCGACACTACTCCGGGTCATTCAAACGGGCAAACCGATTTATCACCATGAGCAATCGTACGTGAACATTCATGGAAATAAAATTGAAACGCTTAATACGACCTTACCAATCTATGTGGATGACAAACTGATCGGAGCAGTTGAAATTGCGAAAGACTATTCGAGCTTAAAGCAATTGTCAGAACGATTAGTAGACATTCAATCCCATGAAAAAAAAGAAAACATAAAACGATCAAATAGTACCGTGTATACCTTTGATGATCTTTTAACCACAAATCAAGAATTTAAACAACTGATTATACAGGGGAAAAAAGCAGCCAAATCTTCTTCTTCTGTCCTTGTTTATGGTGAAAGTGGTGTAGGAAAGGAACTGTTTGTTCAAAGTATTCACAATAAGTCAAATAGAAAGGATTCTTCATTTATTGCCCAAAATTGTGCCGCTCTACCAGAATCACTACTTGAAGCATTGATTTTCGGCACAGCTAAAGGGAGTTATACAGGGGCTGTTGAACGACAAGGCTTGTTTGAATTAGCTAATGGTGGGACATTGTTCTTGGATGAGCTACAATCGATGCCAATCGAATTACAAGCAAAGCTGTTGCGGGTTTTAGAAGATGGTGTTGTTCGACGGATTGGTGGCACGAAAAGTACAGTCGTTGATGTTAGAGTCATTACTGCAATGAATGTAGCACCTGAAAATGCAATTGAAGAAAATAAGCTACGTCCGGATTTATATTATCGTTTAAATGTATTAAGCTATGAGCTTCCTCCATTAAGAAAACGTCAAGAAGATATTTTGCTGCTAGCTGAACATTTTTTAAATGACTTCCAACGGAAGCTTGGTCGAAAAATAGAAGGAATGGAGCCTGAGCTTCAACATTGTCTCCAGCAATATCATTGGCCTGGTAATGTGCGAGAACTTAAGCATGCCATGGAATATATGATAAATCATTCAGAAACCAATTGGCTTCAATTAGATGATTTGCCGCCATTTTTACAAAGAAAAATAGAGGTGAACTCTAAGCTTTCCTCCTTAAGAGAAACCTTAAAAGACACGGAATCCAAACTGATTAATGAGGCGTTACTTCTAACCAATGGAAATGTATTGCAGGCTTCCAAGCTATTGAGTATTCCTCGTCAAACCCTACAATATAAAATTCAAAAGTACAAATAATGTTTTTCCCCGGAATGAAAAGATTCCGGGATTTTTTGTGCATTTTGGTACGCTACTTGCATTTAATATCAGTATCAAGTTTCCAGGAGGAATGGCGATGTTACATGATTTATATAAACCAAAGCGTCATTGGAAAGAGATAGAGCTTTGGAAAGACGTAACAGATGATCAATGGAATAATTGGCTGTGGCAGTTAACTAATACGATTCGTACTGTCGATGATTTAAAAAAAGTCATTCGTTTAACGCCAGACGAGGAAGAAGGCGTTCGAATTTCAACGAAGACGATTCCTCTAAATATTACTCCCTATTATGCTTCGTTAATGAATCCAGATGACCCGCGATGTCCTATTCGGATGCAATCTGTGCCTATATCAGCCGAATTGAACAAAACAAAATATGATATGGAAGATCCGCTTCATGAGGATGAAGACTCACCTGTACCTGGTCTGACTCATCGGTATCCTGATCGTGTACTGTTTTTAGTCACCAATCAATGCTCGATGTATTGCCGGTATTGTACGAGAAGACGTTTTTCAGGACAAATCGGAATGGGGGTACCAAAGAAGCAGCTAGATGCAGCGATACAGTATATTCGTGAAACACCAGCTGTTCGTGATGTCCTTTTATCTGGTGGGGATGGGCTCCTCATTAATGATACGATTTTAGAGTATATTTTAAAAAATCTAAGGGAAATTCCGCATGTTGAAATCATCCGAATTGGTACTCGGGCACCTGTTGTTTTTCCACAGCGCATTACCGAAAATCTATGTGAGATTTTTAAAAAGTATCATCCAATTTGGTTGAATACGCATTTTAATACGTCTATTGAAATGACAGAGGAATCTAAGCTCGCCTGCGAAATGCTGGCAAATGCCGGTGTACCTGTCGGCAATCAAGCTGTTATACTAGCTGGCATTAATGATAGTGTCGCTATCATGAAAAAGCTAATGCACGATCTCGTTAAAATACGTGTTCGTCCCTATTATATTTATCAATGTGATCTTTCCGAAGGAATTGGTCATTTCCGTGCACCGATTTCAAAAGGAATCGAAATTATTGAAGGCTTACGCGGGCATACATCGGGTTATGCCGTACCTACCTTCGTCGTCGATGCTCCTGGAGGCGGTGGAAAAATCACCCTGCAACCAAACTATATCCTCTCCCAATCTCCTACAAAAACAGTACTACGTAACTTTGAAGGTGTCATTACGACCTATCCAGAGCCAGAGAACTATATACCAGGCCTTGCGGATGATTACTTTAAGGAAATTTATCCAAATGCAGAAGAGAAACGCTCGGATATTGGAATATCTGGTTTATTGAATGATACCGAGTTTAACCTAGTTCCAGAGGGATTGAAGCGACTTAAACGTCGCGAGGAGTATGAAACAAATCCAGAACATACTTCTTTGAAGGACAGTCGCGAAAAACGAGATCAGCTAAAAGAAAAGAAATTTCAAGCTCAGCAAAAAAAGAATATCCAAGCAACAAAGGGAGATGAATAACGTGGAAATTTGTCCATGGTGTGAGGTCGGAAAATTACAATCAGTAACGGATACCGTCTTTTGGGAATTACCAGATGGATCGAGAGCAGTAGAAATTGATGAAACGCCATCGTTCTCCTGTGATAATTGTAACGCTCTATTCCAAAGTGATAAAACAACAAAGGAAATTGAGGACCAATTGTTTTTAATTGATACGAAGCAATTAGGGAAACAAACAACGTATGGTGAGTTAATGAAGATGAAGAGGGTGTTGAAGCGGAATTATTTTGATTTTGGAAAATAAAAAAATAATTAGAAGTTGCCTCATCTACTTTTTTGGGTGAGGTTTTTCTGTGCGCCCGGCGGGTGCGGTCTATAGGGTACAAATCTGGCAGTAGTAACGTTTAGCTTTCGAATCTCCGGAAGTAAGCAGAAAACCACTGGTCCCAAGAATACGAGCTTTAAATTGAACAATCATTAACATTATGAATGATTTCGTAAAGGATGAGGAATATAAAGTTGTACTTGGAAGAAAGGTGCACTTATTTTATGAATATCCTTTGATACGTTACAGCTTTCATAATATAATAACCTCTTATAATAAACATTCCTATCCAAAGTTCTGAAAAATTCTCATAAACAGACAGGATAACGATATAATCGGTATTGTTTTTGATTCGTAGCTCTTACGATTAGCCTTTTATTCCTTGTAGCCATTCCTAATAACATTCATCGCATAAAATCTCTTCTCGATCCATATGACTAACTTGGAACGTTACTAGATGGATTTCATTTTCTTCCTTGTCATCTGTACAATAGAAACATTTTTGACTCATTATACTCCTCCTTAGTATATAGGTATTTTTAGTTTAAATCGATTAAGGGTTTCTATACTTATATAAAATTTAGGAAAGGATAAAGGGAAAGAGAAGGTGTCATATTGACGAATATTATAGATGGAATGGATGAAGTAAGATTTCAATCACCTAACTCAAATAGTAATAAACCCCGAGAAAAGAAGGTAAAAGAAGAAAAAAATGCCAATTGTACTAAGAAATCTAAAAAATGGATCTTAAATGTTTTAAACAGTAGGCCAAGCTAATTCAAAAGTAAAGGCTTTCCGACCACATAACACAATATGGAGTGTTAAAAGCAGTGTAGATACTGATTTTTTGCGGGAGCCAAAGCCCTTTAGAGTTAGCCTTGTTTTTTCGAACTATTCATTAAGAACATACTGAGTTATACAATATCTGGTACTAGAGCGATTTACTAACGAGTGTCTGAAAGAAGGAGAACAAATTTAGATTGTTACCTTTTTTCTTTTGAATAAATGAAAAACATAGTGAGAAAACTATTGGGACACATAATAAAAATGATATGAGGAATGTTCAATGGATAAAAATATTTCTTACGGAAGTGATTACAAATATATCCCTGCCACGTCAATAGGTAGTGGATGCTGGTATGCCAGAATCAGCAAACCAAATTATTTCAGTTACTGAGGAAAGTTTTGGGGCTAACAGTCGGCCTAAAGCCATTATTTTAACACATGATCATTTTGATCATGTAGGGGAAGCATTTGTTACAGTTAAGCAAGAATCTCTTTATAAAGTGTTAACACAGGAACAAGAAATTAGTGGTCCTCCGAGATACTTTACACCGGACTAGGAGCAGGCTTTTGAATCTGTAAAAAAATTAGAAGCTCTTGGACCTTCTGTGGCTGTAACTGGGCATGGTTTGCCTATGGCCGGCGACTTGTTGGCGGACAGTTTAAAAAAGCTTGTTAAAGAATTTGATTGTATCGCTATCCCTGACTATGGAAAATATGTTAATAAAAATATCCATTGAGAAGGTACATTTCTTGGAAAGGAAAGCCCATTCGTATAAATTGAATGAGATTTCCTTGCTTAACATCTTTTCGAGTACATGTGCTTATCTTAAATTTCGTGTTTCTGTTGAAAATAATTTCATAATAAACGTATGTTTTTTATTAAAAGAGGTGTATTGAATGGATCAATCACTAGGATATTTGCGGGAAATTTTGGCTGAGTATACAGAGAAGGATGAAATGGGAAAGAGAATTTTTGATAGGATTTCAACTCATGATTATCTAACTGAAGGTCAGTTTGTTAGGGAGCTAACGCAAAAGGAAAATCAATATGTTAATCGAGTATTGGCTGAAGCAATTGAATATTCCAATCAAGAACAAGACTATGAACGGGTCCGCCAATTGAATGAGGTATATGAATTATTATTTATTTAATTGATTTTGACTTAGGATAACGACTATATAAAATAACATATTTCTGCAAAATAAGAATTAGGTAGATTATTCATGGATAAAAAAGAGAAAAATAATGTGATTGAAGTCATGGATCCTTTGTTAAAAGCACGAATAGAACATGAAGTGGAAGGCTTAAAATTCACTAAAAATTTCAGATCAGCTACTGCTGAAGAATGGTATGTTTTCCTGCCTAGATTTAAAGATACAAAAACAGGCGGTGCAGCAGGAAAAGCAATCATCCACTATAACCTCTATGGCAATCGGGATGTGTTTATCAATACAACAATTATTTTTGATGCCTTGAGATGTATGTTTCACAGTTATACCCTCTTGTCTATGCACTTGGGGATGAAATTGTAAATCGTCTTGTAGGGTATGCAGATACGCTACTTTCAGTCCATGCGGGAGAGAACTCCTATCAGGCAGAATATAAATCCTAATATTAAGGGTGGGTGAAAGATGTTCTAAGGGTAGTTACTGAACATGACCTCTCAGAAAGCTATTTTCAACCCCGTAACACTATGCTTTCTACAACTCCGACACCCAACCCGTCTACGTAGATATTGCAGGAAGGTATCTTTCTAGTCTGACGGGCAAATGAGTTGGGGGCATCGACGACATCACCATTATTAATAATAAATAAATGTATTTCCTCTCTCTACCTCAACGGATTTAACTAACAAATGATGGTGGTACAGCATTCTATATTCACCGTGAATTGGAATAAAATATTTTGGTTTCATTAATGTGAGCATGAGTTTTAATTCTACCTAACAGGCATGCCGGGAAACATGCATCCCTGTTACACTTCCTAATCCATAAATCACGCTGGCCCCCAGTGAGTATAAGTTGTCTACTATACGAGAGACATTCCGTCCATTCCCAGGTATTGGACCTACGGCTATAATAACTATATCTTCAGGTTAATGTCTACATCCCGATAGTTTGTGAACAAGCAAGTCGGGAAAGAGTAGCCATCACTTCTCCTTATTTTCTTGTGAGCAGATAATATTAGGGATAATCAAATCAATGCCTAATAAACTTTCATCTGGAAACTAATCACCACAATCGAGGATCACAATATCGTTTGAACATTGGATTGCATACATGTTTTTACTGATTTCATTTATGTCACCTAAGACGAAAACGGACAATGTATTCTCTTTTATGGTCAAATTTATACCCGCCTACTTTTAATAAGTATTCTTAGTACTTCCTTTGAGATTCCTTTATAAGTGGGCGGCTACAATATGAAAATAATAAAGGAAAGCAAAGTAAAAGAAAAAACAATAGAGGGATCAGTTATCTTTATTCCGATACTTTAACCAAGAAAGTAGCTGGATCCAATGGTACAGCCCGCGCCAATTAATGATAACTGCCACCACTTTAAATCCCCCTTATTTGAACTTTTGCTTGATTTTTTACTAGAACCATTTAGACTACAACTCATTTTACTCATAAACATAATACCTCCTTCAATCGCTGGTTATTTATCCGATCGCTTTGGTAGAAAAATGATCAAAGTACCTTTTCTAATTATTGCAGGTATAGGTGGAGCGGTTTCAGGCTGGGCTTCGTGGAAGATGGACAATCCATTTATCATTATTTTATTAGGTCGTGTTTTACAAGGGATAGGCTCTGCAGGTGCAGCACCTGTTAGTAGGAGATATGTTTAAGGACGGTAAACAAGTAAGTGCGGGTCCTGGTTTAACGGAAACAGCTAATGCAGCAGGGGAAGTATTAAGTCCGATCATCGGTGCATCATTAGTATCCACTTTATGGTTTTTTCCTTTTTGATTTATTCCTTTTTTGTTCATAAGTGTGACCATATGGGAATAAAAATCATATGTGGTTTTGAGATTTCTAAGAGTGGGAGGGGAGTAAATGAATGAAGCAATGGAAATGGAGGAGACAGCAAGATTTGAGAATCGCTTTTGGCTGCAAATCCTAGGGGATCATGCCCGCTTTATTCACGATGCATTAGCACCAGCTGAAAGGAAAAACATAGAAATGGCATCTGAATTTATTGAAATATTTGACACTCTTCTTAGTAAAGTCCAATCGGAAGATATTTTACAATTAACGATTATAGCAGAAGAGGAGACGGTGAAATTTCGGTCATTTAAACTTAGTCTTATTGAAAAACATTTGTTACGCAAAATCAAAATACACCTTTCCTCGACTTTTATTAATCATATGGTGAACGAATTAGAAGAATATTTAAGGTTATTAAAGCACTTTAAATCTAATCAAATTCCCCCGGTTTATCATGAACTCCATTATCACTTAGTTTGGCTGTTAGATGCCGCCGGACATGATGGTGCTATTTCTTCCAATTTAGATCATGTTGAAAAAAGATTAAAAGTGAAAAGTGACCAATATACGAAGCATTTTGAAGATTTTTATTTAAAAGCAGTCGAAATGATCGGATATTTACGAACTAATTTATCCACATTCCCTGCGCTAGAAAAGATGAATGTAGACGTCACATTAGAAATGAAATTATTTAAGCACTTTCTACATGAATTGGAGGAACTTGAACTTAGTGCACAGGCACTTGGAATATTTTCTCCATTAATGGCGGATCATATGTCGCGTGAGGAATGTTATTATTTAATGAAACTAGCTGAATCGGCAAATTTAGAAAAGCCTAACTGCGATCCAGCCAAACCTAGGCTAAAGGAGGGAAAATAAATATGGGTGAATGATAATATCCCATTAAAGTAAATAATAATTGAAGAAAAGTTTTGGATATTAACTTTGCTAATTGAACATCTCATTAAAGAACCTTTTAAGGTCAGTTCCAATTTGACAGGAATTTAAAGAATGTATCAAGTATATTGAAATATATGGAGTGAGTGGATCATGTCTACTGACTCTTTTTTATTAGAGTAAATTATAACCTCTCATACTTACAATAAAAAACGACGTCCCGGTCTTCGTCGTCGATGCTCCCGGTGGCGGTGGGAAAATTACCTTGCAGCCGAACTACATCCTCTCTCAATCTCCTACAAAAACGGTATTACGTAATTTTGAAGGCGTGATTACGACGTATCCAGAGCCAGAACATTATACACCGGATCTTGCGGATGACTACTTTCAGGAAATCTATCCATATGCGGAAGAGAAACGCTCGAATATAGGAATATCTGGATTATTGAATGATAGTGAGTTTAATCTCGTTCCAAAAGGATTACAGCGCATGAATCGCCGGGAAGAACTTCAGTCCAAACCAGAACATACAACGCTTAAGGATCAACGTGAAAAACGTGATCAGCTAAAGGAAAAGAAATTCCAAGCCCAGCAAAAAAAGAATACCCCATCATCAAAGGGAGATGAATAAACATGGAAACTTGTCCATGGTGTGAAGTTGGTAAACTTTCGTCAGTAACGGATACAGTATTTTGGGAGCTGCCAGATGGAACGCGAGCAATTGAAATTGACGAAACGCCATCTTTCTATTGTGATAATTGCCATGCTTTGTTTCAAAGCGATGAAATAACGAAAGAGATTGAAGATCAATTATTCTTAATTGATACAAAGGAGTTAGGGAAGCAGACAACATATGAGGAATTAATGAAGATGAAGAGATTGTTGAAGCGGAATTATTTTGATGTTTAGTGGTAGAAGGGAATAAGGAATAGGAAGTATCTAAAAACATGTATTCTCTTACGTAGAGATATATGTTTTTTTATGTCCTGAATTCTTGAAAATTTAATTGAAAAAGGAATTAATAGCAACACTATTAAAAACTAATCTTGACATGATAAAATATATATAAATATCTTTGGAGGTGACTTAAATGAAATGGGAAGAAGTATGCCAAGCGTTCCCAAAGCAATGGGTGTTGATTGAAGCTGTAAAAGCTTATACGAATGAGGAAAGTGAGCGTATTTTAGAAGATGTTGCTCCTTTAAAGAAATTTCCTAATTCTCCAGATGCAATGAAAGCTTATCAAGAACTTCATCGTGAAAATCCTACTCGTGAATTATATGTTCTTCATACTAATCGTAAGAACCCCAATATCATTGAGAAAAAATGGGTAGGTGTGAGGCGATAGTGAAAAGATTAATAATTGAAAACGGGCTATTACTTACTGATATGGAATTAACATTTAGAGGACAATCATTATGGATTAAGCGTGTTTTAGTTGACACAGGTTCAGGAGGTACAATTATTTCAACAGATTTAGCTGAATCAATAGGAATAATTGCGGAAGAAGATGACATGATATATCGTATTAGCGGGGTTGGTGGTTCAGAATTTGTCTTTTCCAAAACGGTTGATTCAATCGAAATTGGGCAAGCAGAGATAAGAGATTTTCCGTTAGAGGTAGGGGCAATGAATTATGGTTTTGATTTAGATGGTACTATTGGACTGGATTTTTTACAGCAAATAAAAGCAATAATTAATATAGACAAACTAACAATAGAGTTCAATTGAAAGGCAAGTAGAGATGATTATTCTGTACTTGCTTTTTTATTATGATTTTATCTGTTTCCAACGACGTCCAAGTAAGCAATTTATTCCGATGTAGCAGCGTTTAGCGAAGAGCGATAAATTGAACGAATATATTAGCCGTCGGGGTATCGCTCTTTTTGCTTATGACAATATAAAGGAGATGAAGCCATGCCAAATATAGGTGTTCCAGGGTTAATATTAATTATATTATTAGTGTTAATCGTTTTTGGACCAAAGAAACTTCCTGCAATCGGTCGTGCATTTGGACAAACGATACGTGAATTTAAACGGTCAACATCTGAATTAACGAGTGAAGAATTTGAAAATGACAAGAAAAAGGAAACTAAATAAATGAATGAAAAGGTATGAGATGGAATGGTCTTGCACCTTTTTCTAAGATAGTTATCATTTTTCTAAAAAAAGGTGCGGTTGGTATTGGCGGATAAGGAATTAAATATATCTGAGGAAATACATAATCGAAGAATTGTTTTAGGTTCTAATATAGACATCATAAATGGAGTAGATAAGAGTAATGCTAATAAATTAAATGCTACTTTAGTTGAAACAAATGCTATATCTGAAAATCTTCAGATATGAAAGATTAGAAAATTCTAATGAAACTCTAATTAAAGTCTTAGCCCTTTTTCATTCTGATTTCATTTCCCTTAGGTAAGATGTTTATTGTAGTAAATATTAAATTATTATTGAAGGGAAGTTCATTATGAAGAAAAAAATTAAAAAAATTGCCATTCCTGCATTAGCTGCAACGATTCTGACTGGAGGAGCATTTGCTTCTGCTTCTGCCTATGCTTCTATAAAAGACAAGCCTGTTAAGCAGGAAGTACAGAATGAACAACAAGAAAGTGCGAACTTAGCAAAACAAGCAAAGATTACGGAAGTAGAAAGTAAAGCAATTGCCCTTCAACAAGTACCAGGGACAGTTACTGATGTAGAATTAGAAGATGAAGATGGTACTGCAGTATACGGAGTAGAAGTACAAGCAAAAGACGGAAGTAAACAAGATGTAAAAGTAGATGCCCAAACAGGTAAAATTGTAAAAGTGGACAATGGCGATGAAGAAGAAAACGGTAAAAAAGAATATGATCAAAAAGAAAATGGTCAAGAAGAGAATGATAGGCAAGAACAAGCAAAATTAGCAAAACAAGCAAAAATCACAGAAGCAGAAAGTAAAGCAATTGCCCTTCAACAAGTACCAGGGACAGTTACTGATGTAGAATTAGAAGATGAAGATGGTACTGCAGTATACGGAGTAGAAGTACAAGCAAAAGACGGAAGTAAACAAGATGTAAAAGTAGATGCCCAAACAGGTAAAATAGTAAAAGTAGAGAATGATCATCAAGACGAAAATGCTCAAGAACAAAATGATAATGATGCAGAAGTAAACGACTAATAGATAAGTTGTACATGATTACAAAAGGTGAAATAGTATAAAATATTAAAGGGGGGCATTGCTCATGGCCCCCTCTCTATTCTGTTTGAGTTGTGTGTGAAGTTTTACTATCTCGAAAATGAAACCAGGAGCTATTTTATATGAAAAAAATACTCATTATTGAAGATGAAGAAAGTTTATCAGAATTTATTCGATTAGAGTTGGAATATGAAGGATATGAGGTAATCGCCTCCTTTGATGGTCGAGATGGTTTGGCAAAAGCGTTGAATGAGGAAGTAGACCTCATTTTATTAGACCTCATGCTTCCAAGCTTAAATGGAATAGAAGTATGCAGAAGGATTCGTTCTAGTAAAGATACTCCTATTATTATGATTACGGCAAGGGACAGCGTATTAGATCGAATTTCAGGATTAGATAGTGGTGCGGATGATTATATTTCCAAACCATTTCAAATTGAAGAATTATTAGCAAGATTAAGAGCCATCTTTAGAAGAGTCGATAGACATACGAGTTACCACAAATTAACCTACAAAGATCTTGAAATGGATACCGAATCGAGAGTCGTTAAAAGAGGAAATGAAATCATAGACTTAACGAAGAAAGAATTCGACTTGTTGTTGTTACTCATGAAAAATGTAAATCGAGTGTTAACAAGAGACGTGTTGTTAGAAGAAATTTGGGGATATGATACTTCTATTGAAACAAATGTTGTAGATGTGTATATCAGCTATCTTAGAGCCAAAGTGGACGATAAAGATCACGAATCTTATATTCAAACCGTAAGAGGCACAGGATATGTATTAAGGGAGTAAAGGTGGAGGAAAGAGGATGTTGAACAAATTATCGATAAAATGGAAAATGACCATCTGGTCCGCCATCTTAATTTTTTTAATATTTATGATCTGTAATCTTATTCAACTGGTCCTAATTCAAACCTATACTTCTAAACAAGAAGAAGATTTGTTATCTAAACGATCACAGGAGATTCAAACGTTTATATCCGAGCAATCTAATCAAGCAAATGGAAAAGAAATGAAAGTATTACTTGCTGAAAACTTTTTTGACAAAATTATAGATAGAAATGAAATGATAAGGGTTTTGGATAAAGAAGGGAACGAGATATATAATATCTCAGTAGATTTACCTGACTTTCAGCATGATTCATTGCCCCGACAATCTGGATTTTCTCGAATGCAGATTGGAGGAGAAAATGTCCTTCTATTAAGATCTCCGTTAAAAACAGGCTCTTTTAGTGGATTCCTTGAAATTGGTACAAATGTGGAAACATTTGATACTTTTATGGAGAAAGTGATTTGGGTATTAATGTTAGGTACTATTTTGTCATTAGGATTAAGCCTTTTAAGTGGTCGAGTATTGGCAGGGAAACTAGTGTCTCCTCTTAGGGGATTGACGAATACGATGAGGAAAATTGAAGATCATCAATTCCAAGAACGTGTACCAGAAACAGATACAAAAGATGAGTTTTCACAGCTTAGCAGCATTTTTAATTCGATGATGGATAAAGTGGAGGAATCCTTCCAACAGCAAAAAAGATTTGTGGAAGATGCTTCACATGAACTTCGGACACCATTGGCCATTATACATGGTCATTTATCTCTTTTACAAAGATGGGGAAAAAATGATAAAAAGATTTTAGAAAAATCACTTAACACAAGTATTAAAGAAACAAACAGAATGATTGACTTAACGAACGAATTATTATTGCTTTCCAAGGTAGATAAGAAAATAGAGCATAGTTCTTTCACTCCTTGTCTAGCTTTGGAAACACTAGATGAAATCATTGAAAATTATCAACTCCTTCATAAGGATTTGAAAATAAATAGGAAGAGTATCATAAATGAAGAAATCCAACTAGCTATACCACAAGAACAATTGAGACAAGTGCTGATCATTATTTTGGATAATTCCATTAAGTATAGTGGGGATAAAAAGGAAATTTCTATAAAAACAAGTGAAGAGAATGGAAAGTGGAAAATAGCAATTCAAGACAATGGATATGGAATCGGTAAAGAGGATTTGCCATATATTTTTGATCGATTTTACAGAGTGGATAAGGCAAGAAACAGAAGTATAGGTGGGAATGGTTTGGGTCTATCGATTGCGAAAAAGATTATTGAAGAATGTAATGGGGAAATAAAGGTAGAAAGTACAAGAGGAAATGGAACAACTGTAATTATTCTTTTTGATTATGCTTCTTAACATTTTTTGGGCAATCAATCGGAATGAATAAGAAATTAAATAAATTTAAAAGGATGGTTGAAATCATGATTCATACAAAGTCCTTAACGAAGAAGTATGGCAATGGATTTATGGCTGTAAATGATTTAGATATTCATGTCCAAAAGGGTGATGTTTATGGCTATCTCGGTCCAAATGGGGCAGGAAAAACAACGACAATTAGAATGCTGAATGGCCTTCTTCAGCCAACTAATGGAGAAATTCTAATTGGAGAACGGAAACTAACCAATCATCTTACGGAAATTAGAAGGATGATAGGAGTTCTTCCAGAATCACATGGCTATTATAATTGGATGTCTGGCCGAGAATATTTAACTTTTTTCGCCAAACTATATGGGTATGATCAATCAAAAGTAAAAGATCGAGTAGAAGAAGTGCTGACATGGGTGGGGATGACTGAGAAAGCGAACGTACGTATTGGACAATATTCACGGGGAATGAGACAACGAATTGGGCTGGCTAAAACCATTGTTCACGAACCCTTGCTCATTTTCTTAGATGAACCAACACTAGGCTTAGATCCTCAAGGTCAAAAGGATATTCAGACGATTATTCAAAAATTAAATAAGGAAAACGGGGTAACTGTGTTCATTACTTCACATTTATTAAAGGAAATATCAGAAATTTGTAATCGTGTGGCTATTGTTTCAAGAGGAAATCTGATTGAAGAAAATAGTATAGAGAGTTTACTAGATAAATATAAAGGATTATCAGAAACTAGTGAGGTTACTTTAGAGGATATCTTCTTTTATTTAACGAATGCGAAGGAGGTTGAAGGAAAATGATGCGAGCTTTATTTTATAAGGAAATTAAAGAGCATGTCCTATCGAGAAAAGGTCTATGGATTTATTTTGCCTTGTCCATTTTATTAAGTGCACTGGCTTTTTCGTTTGTGACGTTTAAAGAGTTAAGCTTACTTGCCCAAGTGGAAGTAAATATAACGTTTATAAAGATTTTATTAGGGGTAGGCATTCTCGTTTCCATCATTATCGGTTCGACAATGATTTCTAATGAAAAAGAGCAAGGGACATTAGAAAGTTTATTATTAACCCCTTTATCAAACGCTAACATTATTTTTGTCAAAGCAGCTGCCATCTGTGTTTTTTGGCTTGGGGTATTCGTCATTAGTTTGCCCTATTTTTATGCTTTAACCTATGGAACACATTTATTACCGACGGTACTTCCGTTTCTATTTATCGTAGGTACTCTACTAGTATTAGGATTCTCACTTTTATCCTTGGCCTTTTCGACATGGTCCTCATCGACCAAGAATGCAACCTTGCTTTCCATTGTTATTTTCTTAATAACCCTATTACCTATGTTTTTATCCACTAAAATGAAAAAGGCAGGCTTTGCACACTTAATCGATCGAGCAAGTCCTATTTCGTCTACATTATTAGCAGCTAAGGATTTATTAATTAATAAGTTTGGCATGTCGACTATTATTTGGGATGTGGCTCCTGCCATTATATTTTTCATTATAGCTATTATCGTTTTATTGTTAGCAAGTCGCAATATAAAATTGGGGGGAGAATAATATGAGAAAGTTAGTATGCCTAGTGCTTATCATTTGTAGTTCTCTCTTAGTTACTTCACATAGCTTTGCTCAAACTAGTGGAAAACCAAATATTTCTGTTACGATTCAATCACCGTATAGTGTAAAAGAGTATCCAGGCTTTGAAACAAAAATTAAAGCTCAAGTTACCAACAATACCAATCAAGCCATTCCTGATGTCATGGCGTATATTACAATGGCTAATACGGTTAAGCACTGGACGGTTAATTTAGAGGATTATAGCGCTGATGAGCCAATTTTCATTGGAACGCTAAAGCCTAATGAAGTAAAAAATGTTGAACTGCCGATTCGATTTGTCTATACGGATATGTATAAGTTATATGTAACAGTAAGCAGTGATCAAGAAAAAGCCGTGTATTCCAGTGATTCGATTCCTGTAGATATACTAGGCAATACAAAGATTAATCCGCTAATGGTTGAAATCATTGCGATTGCTGTTCCTGTATTCTTATTATTATGGTTACTCGTTGTAACGTATCGAGTAAGAAAAAGAAAGTAAGAGAAAGTATAAAAAGAGTTTGAACCCAATAATGAAGGGTTCAAACTTTTGTTTTGATTATTACTTATTTGCTTCGTTTATGACACTAAGCGAATTGTTAAGTGCAGATTTGCACTTGCTGGCATCAGGGTTTGATGAACGAACTGCTGCTAATACACTGTCAATCGTTCCATCAATTTTAGTCCATGTTGTGCCATCTATTTTTCTAAGCTTAGGTTCTGCTGTGTCCCATTGATGTTCTAAATTGTCAGCACTTTTTTTAGCTGAAGTAAAGTTATTTGAGTTTACATCTTTTAGCATATCATTTTCAATTTTAATAAAATCTGTTAATTGTCCAGATAATGTAGTTTGTGAGGAATCGGTTTGCGATGCTATATTATTACTTCGCCAAACATAACCACCTATACCAACAACTAGGAAAATACACAGTACCGCAATGGTTTGTGTCAAAACATTTTTCTTGCTTCCATTTGTTTGGTTTGTTTCTGCTGTTTCACTTTTTGCCGTTGTATCAATTTTTGTAACAGCAAGAAAAATGATAATCGCTAAAATAGCTATAAGAAAAATTACACTAGTAACTGTTGTCCCTAAACCTAACCCGCCATTAACTTTTGGTTGAGATAGGTAATCTCCTAATGATGCTCCAAGTGGACGAGTAAGAATATACGCAATCCAAAACGCTAATATCCCATCAAGTTTCAAAAATTTCCATGCCAAAAATACACAAGCTATGATAATAACGACTATTATTCCTGTGTTAAGATAACCAAGACCAAGTTGTTCGGAATATAAATCACCGACTGCCGTTCCAAGTGCAAATGTGAAAAGAATGGTAAGCCAATAGAAAGCTTCTCTTTTTCTTGTATGAATTGAGTGTATTGAGAGTGTTTTTTCACTAAGATACCAAAAAAGAAAAGTTAATCCTAGTAGCACGGAGAAAACTACTGTACTTACCTCAAGCGGCACTCCCATTGCGTCTGTCAAATTATCAGTTACCAACGTTCCAAATACGCTTATAAGTACAACCGTTAGCCAATAAATGCCTGGAACATATTTAGTTGCTCTGAATTGAAGATACAATACAATGAAAAACGCTATTCCCATAATTACGGTAGTGAGAGTTAAACCAAATCCAAGGTTGAAATTTAGGAAATCAGCAAATGTTTCACCGACAGTTGTACATAAAATTTTGATAATCCAGAAAAAAATTGTTATTTGTGGAACCTTGTTTAACATTACCCTACCCAGCGATGGTACTGCTTCTTCTTCAGTACTAATGTTCTTTACCATAATCTCATCTCCAATTTTTATAAATAGCTGCTAGTATTCGAAAGAATCTTTTCATTCTCTTAGTTTTTAAGAATTCAGCTGGATTATACTATCCTGTTCTAAAATGATTATGAAAATTTTCTTAAATATTTCTTAAATTGAGATAATGCATGTATTTAAGAAATATTTAAGATTTGATTAATGGAATATTTAGTTTATGAAGGTACACTTATTCTGTAACATAAGTATTTGGATGAAAGATAAAGATAATACATTAAGTGTTTATTATTAAGTGCCTATGCTTTTTATACTAGGACCTAATAGATTTAATAAAAAAGAATTTTAAACTAGAAGGCTGTGAAACATGTGTCGATTCGTCTAAGATTATTACTTTCGTACATTGCCATGATCATTATTCCCATACTTTTTACTCTGATTGTTGCTATTCTTGTTGTTCTACTATTTAGAGGGGATATAAAAGAAATGCGGGATCTATATTTGCCCCCTGAAGAAAACGTAGCTATTTCCCAAAAGGAACAATTAATCATAGATTATTATCGTCAGACTAAAGTAGAGCCTGAGCGATTTTTAGATCAGTCATTTTTACATGACACAAATAAAAAACTGAGTGAATTCGGTTATAGACTGGTCGTTAGAAAGGAAAATAAATTGATTTACGTACCTTCCTCCCTTGAAAATTTGAATAGTGGGGACTTGCAGCCGTTTGGTACAAATAGAGGAGTTGATCCGGTTGAACGGATTGCTAATAATCAATTTGTGTCAATCAAGCAACTTGATTTTTTCTTCTCAGATTATTCGGAAGGTACTTTGTTTTTTATTCAAGATGCCAGCGGGTTTGCTGAAATTGTGCGTTCATTTTTTCCAACTATCATTATCTTATTAATTGTCATTTTAGTCGTAACCAATAGTTTGCTTACTTATTATGTGTCCAGGAGTATTATTAGGCCAATAAGAAAACTTCAAAAGGCTGCAAGTATGATGAAAGAAGGTAATCTTAATGTAGAAATTAAACCAGAATCACAGGATGAATTGGGGCAACTGGCACAAGGGTTTGAGGAAATGAGAATAAGGTTAAAAGAGTCCATTGATTTACAGTTAGCCTATGAAAAAAATCGTAAAGTATTAATAGCGAATATTTCTCATGATTTAAAAACACCCATTACCAGTATTATTGGGTATGTAGAAGGAATCCGTGATGGTGTGGCTAATAGTCCTCAAAAAATGGAACGATATATCCAAACCATCTATACGAAGGCAAGAGATGTAGATCGAATGATTGACCAGCTATTTTTATTTTCTAAATTAGATTTACAAAGACTCCCTTTTCATTTTGAACCTATAAAATTTGATCAATACCTATCTGACTTTGTAGAAGAATTCCGATTTGATGTTAGAGGGAACGAATGTGGAAATAAATTTAGATATTGATAAAAATGAGACATATGAAATGATGGGAGATCGTGAGCATCTTAAACGTGTCATCACAAATATTACAGATAACTCCTTAAAATATAATGATAAAGAAAAAAAGAAGCTACATTTCCATCTTTCTGCAATGGATTCATATATTCTGTTCAAATTAGAAGATAACGGTCCTGGGGTTAATGAAAAAAGTATTCCTTATATCTTTGATCAGTTTTATCGCGCAGATTTGTCTCGGGGAACGAAAAAGGGAGGAAGCGGGCTAGGTTTATCTATAGCTAAAAGGATCATTGAAGAACATCACGGATCCATTTGGGCAGAGAATAACATGAGAGCGGGTATATCAATTTTTATTACGTTAGAGAGGGCAAATGAAAATGGTGAAAAAAATATTAATTATTGAAGATGATATAAGTATTGCTGAGTTACAACGAGATTATTTGGAAATAGATGGCTTTGAAGTTGACATTGCTTTGACTGGGGAGGATGGTCTACATAAAGCATTACATGATCAAGTGGATTTAATATTACTTGATTTAATGCTGCCTGAAGTCGATGGATTTCAAATTTGTAAGGCGATCAGAATAGAAAGGGATATTCCTATCATCATGGTTTCGGCAAAAAAAGAAGATATCGATAAGATTCGAGGTCTTGGTTTGGGTGCTGATGACTATATTGTAAAGCCGTTTAGTCCAAGTGAATTGGTCGCAAGAGTTAAAGCCCATATTTCACGATATGAAAGATTGATTTCTAGGGAGCCTCAAAAAGAAACGATTTTTATTCGGGGACTACGTATTGATAAAGAGTCGAGAAGGGTCTATGTCAATAATCGTGAAGTGATTTTTACGACAAAAGAATTTGATATTTTATTGTTCTTAGCTATGAATCCTGATCATGTTTTTAGTAAGGAACAATTATTTGAACGGCTATGGGGGATTGATTCTTTTGGAGATATTTCAACTGTCACGGTACATATTAAAAAAATTAGGGGAAAAATTGAAGCGGATCCCTCTTGTCCTCAGTATATTGAGACAATTTGGGGAGCTGGCTATCGATTTAAAGGGTAAATATTCCTATTTATTAACCAATTTATCTATTTTTTTAATAATTAAAATGGTGATGAATTCAATACTAGAAACAGCTACGTTTTAAAAACAATAGATGGGAGTCACAACATGAAATTAACAGGACATCTGTTCAGCGCTTTTCTTATAAGTTTGGTTTCACTTATCGGCTTTAGTTGTATAGCAGTTTTAATTAGTGGTCAGAAAATCATTCAATTTGATCAAACAGTGATTTCATTTATACAAGGTTTTGAGTCGCCAACCTTAACCTCTATCATGAAATTCTTTACATACATCGGGTCGTTTTCCGTTGTGGTAGTGATCTCAATAATAGCTTTTCTTTTTCTCTATTATGTATTGAAACACCGGATAGAACTTCTATTATTTGGGACTGTTATTCTCGGAACGCCGATTATCAATCAGATTTTAAAACAATTCTTTCATCGAGCTCGACCAGATCTACATCGATTGATTGAAATAGGAGGATACAGTTTTCCTAGTGGACATGCAATGAATGCATTTGCAGTTTATGGAATCCTTGCTTTCCTATTATGGCGACATATTCCTACCCGTTTAGGACGTACCGTTCTAATTATTATTAGCACTATATTCATTCTTATGATTGGTACGAGTCGGATTTATCTAGGTGTACACTATCCGAGTGATATAATCGGCGGGTATTTCGCCAGTGGCTTTTGGCTTGCAATTTCTATTTGGTTTTTCCAGAGATATAAAGAGAAGCGGTATGCAAGAAATAGTTTCTCCGAAAGCAAGGGATAACTTATTGGCAATATAAATAATGTATAAGGTTGTTAGATTCTATCAGGAGGAGAGTAATAATGGAAAATTGGATAATGGAAGTCATGAATATGTATGGATATATAGGGATTCTTCTCTTAATTGCTTTAGAGAATATTTTCCCACCTATTCCATCTGAAGTGATTTTAACATTTGGCGGCTTTATGACTACCACATCAAATATGAGTATTATCGGGGTAATTGCAGTTTCAACAATTGGCTCAGTAGTCGGGGCAATTGCTCTCTATGGGATAGGCGTACTTATTGATGTGAATCGATTAGAAAAAATTGTTGATAAGTGGGGACATATCTTGCGCTTAACCTCAAAAGATATTGATAAAGCGAATGCCTGGTTTCATAAGTTTGGGGTTTGGGCAGTATTCTTAGGGAGACTTGTTCCTCTGGTTAGAAGCTTAATTTCTATTCCAGCTGGTATGGCCCATATGAACTTCGCCATATTTTTATTGTTTACGACGGTTGGTTCCTTAATTTGGAATAGCGTTTTAGTAAGTGTTGGTGCAGCAGTAGGGACTTCATGGAGTACGATTGTTGGGTATATGGACACATATTCTAATATTACCTTACTCGTTTTGGTAGTGATCTTTGTATTATTTATTATTCTTTTTTTGAAAAATAGAGTGAAATCGAACAATTAAATATAGATAAAAAAATGCAAAAAATCCATTGAGTCTCATTAAATCAATGGATTTTTTGTCATGTCTAGAATAATCACGAGTCTTTATTCACCTATGCTTTGTTTCTTATATATTCAGTAAAGGTAATCAAAGTTGTTAAAAATGAACAAAGTAGCCAAGTAGGTTGGAAATTTTGAGTCAGTTTAAAAATTAGGATGCTTCATCATATGCTTAGGTATGAAAAAAAGACTGAATTTTTACAGTCAATCATGAAAAAGGAAGTGTCGCCAAGTTAGTGTCTGCGATAGTTGGACAATCCTTCAAGACACTTCTACTGTATAAAACATACATTTCTAGTTCCCATATGCAGACCGTATCAAAAACTTATAAAATAAATACATGATTAAACATTGTGTAATATTATTAACATAATAATAAAAGAGGAATCATTGTATTCTGACATTTAATTAGTACATATATCGGAACTATCTGTAGTAAAGGAGGAGTAAATAAATGATTGATTTAAATTCAATCAATAATCAATATAAAGCTATTGTACATTCTGATATAAGTCGAGATGAAAAGGATAAAGCATATGTAAACTTAATAACGTATATGGAAGCACACTATGATATTCCAATGTTACAAAAAGCAGAGTTTGAAGTCGATAACAAAGCCATTATAGCTATGTATCGGAAACTATCTACGAGTATGTTGTCTAAGTAGATTATACTCTCACTCATTTTAGGGTGTTTTTTTGCCTTTAAGTATCAAAATGTACAACTTTTAGGAGCGGGCATATTGTTCCAAGATTATATAACCAATCTTATTTCTTGAATATACTCCATTTAAGAAGGTCGATACAGTAGATCAACTACTCGCAGTTATAAAAGGGTATACACAGATAAAAGCAAAGATTTAGTTTAAATAAGACTAAAACCTTTGCTTTTATTAGGGTAAAACGTACTCCCATACCTACAATAAAAAACGACGTCCCTACATTCGTAGTCGATGCTCCAGGCGGAGGCGGGAAAATTGCCTTGCAGCCAAACTACATCCTCTCTCAATCTCCTACAAAAACCGTGCTACGAAACTTTGAAGGTGTGATTACGACATATCCAGAACCGGAAAATTATGCGCCGGGTCTTGCGGATGATCATTTTAAGAAGATTTATCCAAATGCAGAGGAGAAACGTTCAGATATTGGGATTTCTGGATTATTGAATGATAGTGAGTTTAACTTAGTTCCAAAGGGATTAAAGCGGCTTAAACGTCGCGAGGAATATGAAACTAATCCAAAACATACCTCCCTAAAAGACCAACGTGAAAAACGTGACCAATTAAAAGAAAAGAAATTTCAAGCCCAGCAAAAGAAAAATATCCAATCATCCAAGGGAGATGAATGATCATGGAAATTTGTCCATGGTGTGAAGTTGGTAAACTTTCGTCAGTAACAGATACAGTATTTTGGGAACTACCAGATGGAACGCGAGCGATTGAAATTGACGAAACACCATCTTTCTATTGTGATAATTGCCATGCGTTGTTTCAGAGTGATAAAACGACAAAGGAAATTGAAGATCAATTGTTTTTAATTGATACGAAGCAGTTAGGAAAGCAGACGACATATGATGAGTTACTGAAGATGAAGCGGGTGTTGAAGCGAAATTATTTTGATTTTTGAGAAAGATGAGGGAATTGCTATTTAAAGAAGAGAATCTATTTGTCCTGTATTCAGGAATATAGATTCTCTTTTTTGTTTTTTGTAATTCATGTACTTAATGAAAGTATGTTTATGACAATCTATGTATTATTACAAACTAAAATAGTACATAACGCATGTGCTTCAAGTAGAAGTGTATAATAAAGCAGGTACAGAATTCCATTCAGCGAAAGGAGAACCATTCATGAATAACAAGCAATTTGAACGAATTCAAACAGGAAAAGGCTTTATAGCGGCCTTGGACCAAAGTGGCGGAAGTACTCCCAAGGCATTGGTGGCGTATGGTATTACAGAAAACAGCTATTCCAATGAAGAAGATATGTTTACATTAGTTCACGAGATGAGGACACGTATTATCAAGAGTCCCGCTTTTGATTCTCAGTATGTTTTGGGTGCGATCTTGTTTGAGAACACGATTGATCGTTTGATTGACGGGCAATATACAGCTGATTTTCTATGGGAGAAGAAAGGCATTATGCCCTTTCTGAAAGTCGATAAAGGACTCGCTAAACTTGAGGACGGAGTTCAGCTCATGAAGCCTATTAACGGTTTGGACGATCTTCTGAAACGGGCGAATGAACGCAATATCTTCGGAACGAAAATGCGCTCGTTTATTAAGGAAGCCAATCCCACTGGTATCAAGAAAATTGTTCAGCAACAGTTTGACATCGCGAGCCAAATCGTAGAAAAAGGGCTGATTCCAATTATCGAACCGGAAGTTGATATTCACAGCGCGGATAAGGCAGAGTCGGAAAGACTTTTAAAAGAGGAGATCATGGATCAATTATCTACCCTTGATAAAGACGTAAAAGTAATGTTTAAACTCTCCTTGCCTACAGAAGCCAATTTCTATAGCGAATTAATCGAGGATCCACATGTTGTACGGGTGGTGGCGCTATCAGGCGGCTACACGCAAGCCGAAGCGAATGAAAAGCTGTCACGTAATCATGGAATCATCGCGAGTTTCTCGCGTGCCCTAACAGAGGGACTTACTGCCGATCAAACAAACGATGAATTCAACGCGATGCTGTCCAAATCCATTCAGAACATTTATGAAGCATCCAACAAATAAAGGACAACCGAAAGAATGACTCCAAGCTTGGGGTCGTTTTTTGGTTTTTCGTAGCGAAGGAAGTTTTACATGAAAAGGCTGTTCCTAATGGTCGTCAAATAATGACGGTATCGAGGTTCAGCCTTTTTGCTTTTTTGTACCATTATTTTTCATGCTTGCTTGTTGTGCAAGAGATACACACATATTTTCATTTTTCGGGATAACTTCATTTTTTCGGGATAACTTACAAATAAAGTTTAAGAAAAGAAAGGGGTACATATATGAAAATAAAATGGGTTTTATTAGCCGTTCTTTCTACCATAGCTACTGTGCTTACTGGCTGTGAACCAATAGCTGTTCTAGATCCTAAAGGACCACAAGCCCAGACGCAAGCCAATGTTATTTGGCTATCTATTGCGATTATGTCGGTTATTGTTATAGTTGTTTGTGCTTTTTTAGTCTTTGTGTTAATAAAATACCGTGACTCTAAACTACCTAAAGATTATGAACCACCCTACATTGAAGGGAATCATGTTGTTGAAACGATTATTGTTGGGGTACCCATTTTAATTGTCATTTTCTTCTCAGTTGTTTCTGTCATTTCCAATAATAAAGTGGAAGCCATTCCGGAAGAGTACAAAGATCAAGATCCATTAGTTATTTATGCTTCATCCTCTGACTGGAAGTGGCATTTTAGTTATCCGAAAAACGATATCGAAACAGTAAACTACTTGTATATTCCAACAAATCGACCACTTGAATTTAAACTGTATTCATTTGGACCAATTACGAGTTTCTGGATTCCGCAACTTGGCGGTCAAAAATATGCTATGTCAGATATGGTGACCACATTATACTTAGCAGCTGACGAATCAGGGGAAATGATGGGAAGGAATGTAAACTTTAGTGGGAAAGGATTCGCTGAAAATACGTTCCACGTCGAGGCTATGTCACAAGATAAGTTTGATGAATGGATAAAGGAAGTTAAAGAAACGGCGAAACCTATTACGGAAGTAAAATTCAACGAATTATTAAAACCTGGGCATCAAGGACAGTTAACGTTTACTGGAACGCATTTAGACTTCTCACCAGCTCCAGAAGGTGAAAATGCTGGACATCATCATGGGTCAAGTGACTCGAACAAGGAATTAGAAGGTGAACATACGGAGCATGATCATATGTCAAGTCATTGTAAAGAGGAATCAGCACATAATCATGTCTAGTTTCTTAGTTTATGTTAAGAAAGATTTTTGAAAAATATCTTCAGAAGGGAAACAGAAAACTATGGGTTATTTCACTAGATTTCTTATACCTAATCCTAGCCCCGCAATATACGCATCAATGATTGCCATTGGTGTTACTGTTTTCTTAATTATTTTTGGCTTAACCCACTTTAAAAAATGGTTCGATTTATGGAGTGGATGGCTAACAACAGTCGATCATAAAAGAATTGGGATTATGTATCTAATATCTGCTTTGTTGATGCTATTTCGCGGTGGAGTTGATGCTCTGATGATGCGTGCACAACTTGCCGTACCGGAAAATAAATTGTTAGATTCACAGCACTATAATGAAATTTTTTCAACACACGGGGTTGTGATGATTATCTTTATGGCTATGCCGTATATTATGGCCTTCATGAATATCGTAGTGCCATTACAGATTGGAGCTCGAGATGTAGCATTTCCGCGTCTAAATGCCGTAAGTTTCTGGTTATTTTTTATGGGGGCAATGCTATTCAACATCTCTTTTGTAATTGGTGGTTCGCCTGATGCAGGTTGGACATCCTATTTTCCACTTGCAGGTAATGAATTTAGTCCTCATGTTGGAACGAACTATTATATGATCGGTATTCAGATTGCCGGAATAGGTACATTAATGACAGGGATTAACTTTATCACGACTATTCTTAAAATGAGAGCACCCGGTATGTCATTGATGAAAATGCCAATGTTTACATGGTCTGCTTTAATCACAAACCTTATTATCATTTTCGCATTCCCTGTATTAACAGTGGCGCTTATCATGGGAACAATGGATCGACTATTCGCAACTCAAGTTTTTCACAACGACTGACGGTGGTATGGATATGCTTATGGGCTAACCTGTTCTGGGTTTGGGGACATCCTGAAGTATATATCTTAATCCTGCCTGCATTTGGTCTTTTTAGTGAGATTATTCCAACCTTTTCACGACGTAACCTATATGGCTATCGATCAATGGTTGCTTCAATGGTTATAATCTCTCTTATATTCATTCTTAGTTTGGACGCATCATTTCTTTACAATGGGGCAAACAGCATATGTTAATAGTATTTTCTCGATTACAACGATGGCCATTGCTATTCCGACTGGAATCAAGATCTTTAACTGGTTGTTCACGATGTGGAAAGGTAGAATCAGATTTACTGTACCTATGCTTTATTCACTAGGTTTCATACCTCTTTTCACAATCGGTGGAGTTACCGGAGTTATGCTTGCGATGTCAGCAGCAGATTATCAATACCATAATACGATGTTTTTAGTAGCTCACTTCCACAATGTCATCATTCCGGGTGTAGTATTTGCTGTGCTTGGTGGCCGCACTTACTACTGGCCGAAAATGTTTGGTTTCATGTTAAATGAAAGGATTGGAAAATGGGCGTTCTGGTTTCTAACTATTGGTTTTTGCTTAGCATTTTTCCCAATGTATATCACTGGTTTAGATGGACAAGCACGTCGTATGTATACGTACTCTGAATCGACTGGATTTGGACCATTAAATATGGTTTCGTCTATTGGGGCAGCTGCTTATGGCAATCAGCTTTGTATTAATCGTATATACGATTTACTATAGCATTCGCCATGCTTCAAGAGATGTTGGTGATGATCCGTGGGATGCACGTTCCCTTGAATGGGCTACTCATAATCCAGTACCAGAATATAACTTTGCGATTATTCCACAAGTAAACTCAAGGGAAGCGTTTTGGGATGCTAAATATAAAGGTCATGAATTATTCAAAGGTGACTATGAAAAAATACATATGCCCAATAACAGCGGCGTACCGTTTATCATGTCCTGTATCTTCTTTGTCTTTGGATTTGCGTTAGTATTCAGCATATGGTTTCTTGCGATTATTGGGTTGATCGGTATCTTTGTTTGCATGGCTCATCGTTCATTCGAAATTGATCATGGGCATTACATTTCTGTAGAAGAAATTAAAGAAACAGAAACAGAATTTGGAGGCGTTAATAAATGGAGATAGATCACTCGCAACCTCTTGAATATAGTACGGAACAAAATCGTCTCAATATTTTAGGCTTTTGGATTTTCCTTGGAGCCGAAATTATGCTTTTTGCAACACTCTTTGCATCCTACTTTACATTAGTTGATCGTACGGGTAACGGTCCTACTGGAGCAGAAATTTTTGAAATCACTCCAGTACTTGCTGAAACATTCTTGCTCTTAACAAGCAGTTTTGTCATCGGGCTTGGAATTCATGCCATGCGACTTGGCAACAAGAAAGCCATGTTGACATTCTTCGTAATCACTCTCCTTCTTGGATTAGGATTCTTAGGATTTGAAATTACTGAGTTCATTACCTATTATCGCGAAGGAGCTACACTGCAAACTAGTGCATTTACATCAATGCTCTTTACAACATTAGGGACACATGGAGCACATGTTACATTAGGACTTTTCTGGGGGTTATTTATTATCCTTCAAGTGAAGAAACGCGGGTTGACGCCTCAAACAGCCAATAAATCATTTATTTTCTCTCTTTACTGGCATTTCTTGGACATCGTTTGGATTTTTATCTTTACCTTTATCTACATGAAAGGAATGGTGTAACATGAAGGAATTATTTCCAGCAAAACAAGTTTGGGGCTTTGTATTATCCTTGGTCTTGACATTTGTGGCTCTTTTGGTTTACTTCTTCAATATGTCAAAAGCAACAGGCATGACGATTTTTATAATGACAGCCTTTATACAAGCAGCTGTTCAACTAGTTGTATTTATGCATGCTCGTGAAACTGATGATAGTAAATCAATTTTTATGACTCTATATTGCGCTATACTCCTAGCTTTAATTACGGTCTTCGGTACAGTACTATGTATGGTTTGGGGTTGGAAATACTGATTTGATGTAGCAATACACTGTAAGGGGTTCCGGCAGAATGCTGTTTTTCTGTTGGAACTTTTTTTTGTTATTGACAATTTGGAAAAGTTAATTGATAATGATAATTATTATCAATTAAAAAGGATGTGTATTTATGTTCATTCGATTTTAAAGAGAAAATTTTTTTCATCGTAACTGTTGAATCTTTCCGTTTGTATTAAAACTGACAATGGTAGCAGAAAGGGAAAGATAAATAGTGAAATGCTGTTCTTCATGACTCATGCATACACCATACATAAGCTCAGCTTATCAAGGATCATAATGAAATAATGAGTTATCGAACTCACTCAAGGCTTCAGCCTAGATATTCTGATGCGAAGTTTGAGTAATATTGAAAATGATTATCATTATCTTATACTTTAAAAAAGTTCGAAAAAGGGGAAGGGGACACAATTAATGAAAAAAGCAAAAGCAACACTAGCTATTATCTTATCTACTAGTCTATTATTTGGTTGCTCACAAAAAAGTGAGAAAGTAAAAATAAGTAAGGATGAAAATCAAGAAGTTTCGAATAGTGTGTTAGAGGGTGTGACTGCGCAATATAGAGAGTACGCCATTAATGAAATTGAAGCTTTCGTTACAGCAACAGAAGGGTTTACAAATGCTGTGTTAGATGGGGACGTTGAGAAGGCAAAAGAATTATATGCGCCAGCTCGGATGCATTATGAACGAGCTGAGCCAATCGCGGAAGTATTTGGAGATTTAGATCCAAAGATTGATGCTAGAAAAGGCGATGTTCCAGATGCCGAATGGTCAGGATATCACCGCATTGAGTATGGATTATGGGAGAAAAATACAACAAAAGGGTATGAGGAATATGCTAAGCAATTGATGAAAGATGTGCAGTTACTTCGTGCCAAGGTAGAAACAGTGGATGTAAACCCAGATTTACTGGTTACGGGAGCGATAGATTTACTAAATGAAGTATCGACTTCTAAAGTAACGGGTGAGGAAGATCGCTATTCTCATACGGATTTGTATGATTTTGTGGCGAATGTTCAAGGAGCAGAAGAAATTTTCACTCTTTTAAAACCTGCTCTTAAGGAGAAAGATCCTAAATTAGCAGCAAATATTGAAACACAATTTACTCAGGTGTATAGCCTTCTAGATGAACAAAAAGAAGGAAATGGGTATAAGTTGTTTACAGATTTATCAGAAGCACAAGTGAAGAAATTTAGTCAAGCAGTGGATGCATTAGCGGAACCACTATCTCAAATAGGCATTGTAACGGAGGTGTCTTAAGTGACTGAGCTATCAAAAGATTCTTCTCTTTTTACTAAGAAAATAAGTCGACGCGATATATTGAAAACAGCAGGAATTGGTGGACTGGGTATCGCCGTTGGGGCATCTGGCTTGGGTGGGTTTCTCGCTGTATCGGATTCAGCTGCAACAAATGGTCATGATGATATAGTTCCTTTTTATGGGCCACATCAGGCGGGAATTGCGACTAATCCTCAGGATAATCTTTATTTTGTATCCTTAGAGGTAACAACAGATTCTAAGAGTGATCTAATTCAGCTATTTAAAGAATGGACGAAAGCTGCTGCGTTAATGACAGAAGGGAAAATAGTTGGAGATACTTCTTCTAACGCGAATTTGCCACCGAAGGATACTGGTGAGGCTGTTGGGTTATCTCCTTCTAATTTAACGATTACGTTTGGCGTCGGTCCTAGCCTTTTTAAGAAGAATGGACGTGACCGATTTGGATTAAGGTCAAAACAGCCTGCAGAATTAGTAGATTTGCCAAAGTTTCCATTTGATGCACTAAAGGATGAATGGAATGGGGGAGATCTCTGTATTCAAGCATGTGCAGATGATTTACAGGTTGCTTTTCATGCAGTTCGCAATTTAGTTCGAATCGCACGAGGAAAAGCGGTTATTCACTGGGCACAAACAGGTTTTCAACGTACAAAGCAAGCGGACTCGAAAAAAGCTACACCACGTAATTTACTTGGGTTTAAAGATGGTACGGTAAATCCTAGAGGTACTAGTGATTTTAATGAAACGGTTTGGGTACAAAAGGGTGACGGACCGAACTGGCTTGTAGGTGGCAGTTATATGGTTGTACGCCGAATTCAAATGCATATTGAAGTATGGGATCGTTCGAATTTGAAGGATCAAGAAGCTACATTTGGACGATATCGAGACAGCGGAGCACCTCTTGGCAAACAAAATGAATTGGATGAACCAGATTTTAAAGCAACGGACGAAACAGGTCAATTTGTTATTCCTGAAACGGCTCATATGCGTGTCGCACATGGAGACGGAAAAGCAAGAATTTTAAGACGTGCCTATTCCTATACAGCTGGTATGGATGCAAAGACAGGTAGCTTAGATGCAGGACTTTTCTTTATCTGTTTCCAACGGCGTCCAAGTAAACAATTTATTCCGATGCAGCAGCGTTTAGCACAGAGCGATAAATTGAACGAATATATTAGCCATCGAGGCAGCGCGCTTTTTGCTTGCTTGCCTGGAGTGAATAAAGGTGGATATATTGGCGAGACCCTGTTTGGTTCATAAGAAAGAGAGATGTTCGTGGTGAAATGGAGTAAATTTGTAGCGATATTAGTAGTTCTTACTCTTTCATTATCTGTATCTAAGGTTTTTGCTGGTGAGAATTTAGACCCGCTATTTAGTTATATTGGAGACAGTTTAATGAAAGCGAAAAAAGGAGATATGAAAGCTGTTTCTGAAAATATTGGTTTATTTGAAAAAGACTGGGTGCAAGCTAAACAAGATAGTAAGCTAGCTGATAAAGTGGATGAAAATATAGCAGATGTAAAAAACGAGCTGGAGTCTGATGCAGACTCGGAAGAAATTCGCTCTCATTTGTCCGCGCTTTCAACAGCACTGATCAACTATGATCATGAGCAGAATCCAGTTAATACGAGTAGAGATAAAGAAAAGTTAAACCAGCTACTCCCTTTAATTGAAGATATGAAAGAGGGCTTAACCACAGAAAGCTATCCGGTGGTAAAAAATCGATATGACCGTATTTTTAAGCAGTGGAATGAAGCAGAACTAGCCGTTAGCAATGAAAGTACCGCTTCCTATGGTCAAATTGAAACGTATATGGCATTTGTCCGCATTGCGATTACACAGGATCCGATTGATCAAAAGAAGGCAGTTGAAAACCTGAATGGCTTACAAACGGCGATTGAAAACTTTTTAAGCGGCAAGGCTGCAAAAGGTAGCAAGGAAGACTACTCGCTAATTGATGTGGCTAAGCTTCTGGAAAAGAGTTCGAATGCATTGTCTGGGAAACTAGTAGATTCGGCCATTGAAGATTTAAATGAAATCTTATTTATTTGGCCAATGGTAGAAGGCGATGTTTCAACGAGAGACAGTAAACTATATAGTGATATGGAAACGAAAGTTCCAACAGCTATTAGTCTTCTTCAATCGAAGAATGCAGAAGCTGATGAAGCGCAGGCAATCTTAACGGATTTGCATACGCGACTTCAACCGTTATTAGGAGAGACAAAGTATTCAACTTGGGATGCGGCCCTTATTCTTTTACGTGAAGGATTGGAGGCATTATTAGTTGTCGCAACATTACTATCATTCTTGAAACGTGTTGGACAAGCATCTAAACAGAAATGGATTTGGCTCGGTGTTTTTGCTGGGTTAGTTTTAAGTGCCGTATTAGCTTTCATTATTAATATTGTTTTTTCTCAATTTACAGCGGCTTCAAGTCGAGAATATATTGAAGGAATCACTGGAATTGTTGCTGTGTTAATGATGTTATAAAAAGAAAAGGGCCTGATTCTTTTATTTGAAAGTAAAAAAGATTATATATTCTATAAGTTTATGTAAATATTAAGGGGATGAATCCATGCCAAATATCGGTGTTCCAGGGTTAATATTAATCATACTTTTAGCGTTAATCGTTTTTGGACCAAAGAAACTTCCTGAAATCGGTCGTGCATTTGGACAAACATTACGTGAATTTAAACGGTCAACACATGAATTAACGAGTGAAGAATTTGAAAATGACTTGAAAAAGGATACGAAATAACGAAGGAAGAGGTGTGAGATGAAATGATCTTGCACCTTTTTGTTGAGGTATCCACCATTTTCTAAAAAAGGGGTGATTGATATTGGATGATAAGAACATGAATATCATTGAACATCTTGCCGAATTACGAAAAAGATTAATTATTACAGCCGTTAGTTTTATTTTATTTTTTATTGTTGGTTTTTATTTTGTAGAAGATATTTTTAAGTGGTTTGTGAAAGATTTACAAATGAAATTAATGGTACTAGGACCAAGTGATATCATTTGGATTTATTTTATGCTAGCATCGGTTATTGCCATCACAGTGACGATTCCAATATTGGCTTTACAAATTTGGCTATTTGTGAAACCTGCACTAAAGCCAAATGAAATAAAGGCAACTTTAGCATACATTCCAGCGCTCTTCTCCTTATTTATTATTGGACTTGCATTTGGGTACTTTATTATTTTTCCAATGATTTATCAGTTCTTATTGAACTTAGGCGGGGATTTGTTTTTAACGAATTTTACTGCAGAGAAATATTTTAAGTTTTTGTTTAATATGACCATTCCTTTTGGTGTATTATTCGAACTTCCTGTAGTCATCATGTTTCTCACTTCACTTGGGCTATTAAATCCATATGTGCTGCAAAAATTTAGAAAATATGCCTACTTTATTCTTGTTGTCGTTGCAGTTTGTATTACGCCCCCAGACTTTACGTCTGATTTTGTGGTCGCTGTGCCCTTACTGCTATTATATGAAATTAGTATTACACTATCAAAATGGGTCTTCAAACGACGTAAAAAGCGTGTAGCATTGGTTTAAGCAGAATTTAGTAGTAGAGCGGAATGGAACGGTTATAAAGAAAACTTTGCAATTGGTATGGAATCATTATGCGGGCGAATTAACAGTAAATAAAGATTATATAAGGAAATGTTGAAGGCCAGGGATTTGCCCGGGCCTTTTTTGTTAACATATTATTAATTTTTTCTCAATAGTCCATTAAGAGCCAAATCTGCTAAGAAGTCATTTGTTTCTTCTAAAGGAATAATTTTCGATATTTGGTTGACAACTTGAGGGTTAATCATATTTTGGAGGAAAATTTCATATAATCGTGGATCACCATCCCTGAAAATGCCTTCCTTTTGTCCATTCGTTATAATCTCAGCATATAGATTCTTTAAACCTAATAAAAAGGTTTCTTTAAACTCTTCCTCACTTTCCTTTGAGACTAATAAGTCAACAATCATGGGGTGAATCTCTCCATATTTAAAGGTGATTTTTGCAAAGCAAGCAAATACTTGTTTAACCTTCTCAATCGTTGAAAGAGTGGATTTCAAAATTTTCACTTGTTCTTCGTATATTTCTGAAATAACTTCATTGGCAACTGCATTTGCTAATTGATGCTTATTCTGAAACCGTCTGTAGACTGTTCCTACACCTACATTTGCTTCTAATGCAACTTCTTCAATCGTTGTATCGTATCCTTTTTGAGCAAATATTTTTATAGCTGCTTCAAGGATTTTGATGGCATTTTTATTAGCATCTATTCTTTTGGAAGTATTGATAAATTCACTATTCATATTTTGTGCTAGCTCCCTTTAAAAAAGTGTTGATGGTCCAATTTTGCTTTTTATTGAAAAACGTCAAAAAATAAATAAACAGGAAATTATTGACTATTTCCCTAAACGTTATTAAAATAATAAAAACGGAATATTGATTCCGTTTTTAAAAATATTATAAAGACGAGACAGCCCCAATTAGAAGTTGATTTAACATGTGATCATTATTAGCAGCTGTTCTTTTGAAAGGAATGATAGATTTATTATTCATATGACTAGTGTAGCTCCTTTTGGACAAATATATTGATGTGTCCTACTTTGTTTATATTATAAACGATTCGATAAAAAAAGTATAGAAATGGAAAAAAATTGATTGACTAATTGGTAGAAAACTACTAAACTGATAAAAAACGGAATAATAATTCCGTTTTGTTAAGAAAATATATTCAGAAGAAAGCACAGTTCTCATTTTAAGAGATTTTAAGGGGGGGATTATACTTTTAAATCAAAAAGTTTATCAATATTTTTTTCTTTTTTAAGGTAACGCTTACATGAGGAAATACGGAATTTTAGCGTGCCGAATGTAACTTTTGAAATGATTTTATTTAATTAGCCGAATAAAGGGGATAAATGAATAAATAATAGAATCTATTATTATATTTTTAATAGTTAGAATTTTTAAAATATTATTTTTTAGATTTATAAACTAAATGGACACGAGAGATGAATTGAGGGGGAGAACAATGACTAAAGAATTACAATTTGTAGATACAACCCTACGTGATGGAACCCAAAGTTTATGGGCATCTGAATCTCGTATTGGTATGGTTGAGGCAGTTGCTGAAGATTTGGATCAAGCGGGGTTTCAAGTAGTAGAAGTTCCATTAATGCCATACAATTTTAAAAAAATTGTACGTGATTTAAAAGAAGATCCATGGGAGTTAGCAAAAATAGTTGGGGAGAAAATGCCGAATGCGAAAAAAGCATTTATGGGTGAACCAGGCCTTGTCCTTTTTGAACTATTAGAAACTCCCCCATCTGTAGCTAAGCTGTTCTATGATCTATTAATTGACCGAGGTGCAATTAATCGCGTGCAGACAATGGCAAATATTTTTGGGAATTTAGGAACAGATTTTCAATGGTTTATGCCTTATTTACGTAGTAAAGGTGTAGAAACTGCACATGCCATTGCTTACAGTATCTCGCCTAGACATACAGACGAATACTTTGCAAACAAAACAAGAGAAGTGGTAGCAAATAAGCCGGATGTTATTTATTTTAAAGACGCAGCTGGATTGTTAACGGTTGAAACTCTTAGAAGAATATTACCTATTATTATAGAAAATTCAAATGGAATCCCTGTAGAATTCCATACACATGGTACGACAGGACTTGCAGATGAGCTCTATATTGAAGCGTTGAAACTTGGTGTTCGTACTCTTCATACTGGAATTCCACCATTAGGCGGTGGTTCAGGACAACCATCTGTATTTACAACAATTGAGAATGCAAAATATTTAGATTTAGATCATAACTTAGATCTTGAACGTATTCAAAGAGTTTCAGATCGTCTAATGGTAGTTGCCAAGACAGATAACTTACCAATCGCTGCGCCTCTTGAGTACGATTACTCGCAATATATTCATCAGGTTCCTGGTGGTGTTGCTTCAAATCTACGCCATCAGTTAGTAGGTATGAATCTTCAAGATAGAGTGGATGAAGTAGTGGAAGAATCCATTCGAATTCGTGCAGAACTAGGTTATCCAGTAATGATTACACCTTATTCGCAATACATGGTGACACAGGCAGCAATCAATGTTGCTACTGGAGAACGTTATAAAGTTGTAATCGATGAATTGATTCAATTTGCAGCAGGTATATATAGCGAAGATTCAGGTTATCTAATGATGGATCAAAATTTAAAAGATAAATTCTTAAGCTTACCACGTGCAAAAGAATTACATTATAAGGCAGTTGAAGATATGCCAATTAAGAAATTGAAAGAGCAATTCGGTGGTCCGACACTTTCAGATGAAGAATTCATGCTGCGTTATATCATGAAAGGTACAAAAGATATTGAAGAGATGCGTAAAGCAGGTCCATATCGCAAATATTTTTCGGCTTCAACACCTTTAGTACAACTTTTAGACAAGCTAAGTAAACAACCAAATATTTCCCATGTACAGATTCAAGGTCGTCAAAGCTCACTAATCTTAACAAATAACTGATTATTATAAATAGACTGATTATTGAAAATTAACAGACAATACAGGAGGAATGAAAGATGAGCAAAAATATTTTAGGTGTACTTAATGAAAATGATGTAGAAACGATTACAACGTTAATTGATAAATTAGAAGAATCTTCTTTTAACTTTTTAAAGTTAGAAAATCAAGACATTAAAATTGTTATCGGTAAAAATGGTGTAACAGAAACAGTTGAAAATAGTGTTCAAACTCCCGTTAAAGTTGAACAAGTAGAACCAGTACAAGAAACAAAGCTTGAAGCTGCTCCAGCACTAGAAGTACCTGAACAAGAACCTGAGGTAGTAGAAGCTAAGCAAGCTTCTGATACAAACGAAGGAATTGTGACAATTAATGCAGCGACTACTGGCTTATTCTATGCTCAACCTGAACCAGGTGCTGCTCCTTATGTAAAAGTGGGAGACACTGTACAAGAAGATACTACAGTTGGGTTAATTGAAATTATGAAAGTATACAGTGCAATTGCTGCGGGTGTAGCAGGCGTTATTACTGAAATTCATGTTGAAGATGCAGATCTAGTAGAAGTTGGACAACCATTATTCTCAGTAAAAGTGAAATAAATCTATTAAAAAGAAGAGGGGTCAGTTGAATGGCAATTTCACGAATTTTCATTATTAATCGAGGCGAAATAGCACTTCGTATTATCAGAACATGTAAAGTTTTAGGTATTGAAACGATACTTGCTGTTTCAGAAGCGGATCAAGACAGTCTACCAGCAAGATTAGCAGATAAAGCAGTCGTGATAGGGCCAGGACCTGCAACAAAAAGTTATCTTAATATTCCGGTGATTATTTCGACAGCTGTATCAGTTGGAGCAGATGCAATACATCCTGGGTATGGATTTTTAGCAGAAGTGCCGGCGTTAGCTGAGGCTTGTGCGGAAAATGGTATTGTCTACGTCGGTCCACAGCCGGATCATATTTTGAAGATGGGTAATAAGCTTGTTGCTCGTGCCATTGCGCAAGAATGCGATGTTCCTGTTCTTCCTGGTTCAGAAAAAGTAGCTTCCTTTGAAGAAGTTCTTGAAACAATTGAAAAAATCGGCTTGCCAGTCATGTTAAAAGCAGCGGCAGGCGGCGGCGGTCGAGGTATGAAGATTGTTACAGATAAAACACAAGTGAAAACAGTGTTTGAATCTGCATCGGCAGAAGCAAAAGCGGCTTTTGGAGACGGAACGATGTACGTAGAAAAATATATTGCCAATGCTCGCCATATAGAAGTTCAAGTACTTGGAGATAAATATGGCAACGTGGTTCATTTGGGTGAACGTGATTGTTCGACACAACGACGTCATCAAAAATTAGTAGAAGAAGCGATGGCACCAATTATTTCGGAAGAACTGCGTAAAGATATTCGAGATGCGGCTGTCAAATTGGCTGAAAATATTTCCTATGAAAATGCGGGTACGGTAGAATTTATCGTCGACCAAGATGAAGCAACTTTCTATTTCCTTGAAATGAATACACGAATTCAAGTGGAGCACCCAGTTACTGAAACGATCACAGGTGTGGATTTAATTCAAGAGCAAATTAATGTGGCTAACGGTGAAACTCTTCGATTTGCTCAGTCAGATATTCAATTCACTGGTCATGCAATTGAGTGCCGAGTGAATGCAGAAGAACCGGCGGAAGGATTCCGACCAACTCCAGGATTAATTACAAAATGGGAAATGCCTCAAGGTCCAGGCGTACGAGTAGATACGCACTGTTACCAAGGGTATAAAGTACCAGTATACTATGATTCGATGATTGCAAAGGTTATTGTTCATGGAGAGACTCGTGAACATGCTATTCAAAGAATGTTAGTCGCTTTAGATGAATTTAAAGTTGAAGGCATCAGTACGACAATTCCATTTTTAAAACAAGTTTTACAGGATGAAGATTTTGCAAGTGGTCATGTGCATACACGTTTATTGGAAAAAATCATGGCGTAAGTAGCCTTTAGAAATGGCGTGGATAGTAAGCCTACTTTAATAGATGTCTATTAAAGTAGCAGTTTCACTACTAGTAAAATGACTAGATTATAAAGTTACGTTTTATACTAGATAAAAATTTAATAGATTCTAATTTGAGATTTAATAGTATATTTCTTTAATGATAAAAGGGGGATTTTTATTATGGAAAAATTAATTATCACGGTAGCTACAACAGGGGATTTTGCAACGAAGGAGCATACTCCATACTTACCAACAACTCCACAAGAAATTGCCGATTCTATTTATGAATCATGGCAAGCAGGAGCTGCCATTGCGCATATTCATGTTCGAGATGAAAATGAAATCCCAACTTTAGATTTAGATAAGTATCGCGAAGTAAGAAGACTACTAGAAGAGAAAAATTGTGATATTATTATCAATTTTACGACTGCTGGGGGAGAGCTTAAAGATGTAACGAAGCGTTTTCCAGTTGTGGAATTGCAACCTGAGATTGCTTCTTTTGATGCTGGATCTTTTAATATAGGACCAAATGTATTTATTCATACTCCTGCCATGCTAGAGCAATTAGCTGAAAAAATGCTAGAGAATGATGTAAAACCAGAACTTGAAGTGTTTGATGTTGGAATGATTGCTAATGCCATGCGTGTTGCCAAAAAAGGACTAATTAAACCACCATTCTTTTTCCAATTTGTATTAGGGGCACAGGGTGGTATTCCGGCTACACCTGAAAATCTAATGTTTATGAGAAATAGTATTCCAGAAGGTGCGATGTGGTCAGCTATTGGAGCGAGTAAAGATCAGTTAATGATTAATACAATGACCATTCTACTTGGCGGACATGTTCGTGTAGGTATGGAAGATGCTGTATATTTCAACAAGGGAGAACTTGCCCAATCTAATGCTCAATTTGTAAAGAGAATTGTAGAATTAGCTAAAACGTTAGGTAGAGAAATAGCAACTCCAGATGAAGCTAGAGAAATGATAGGCTTAAAAGTAAAGAAAGCTACACAAGCCTAATAGGATAAATTTTATAGCAGGCATGATTACTCAAAGTATAGAGGAGGTGTTGAAGAATGATCGTAGAATACCCGTTTAGAGTAAGGTGGGGCGATACGGATGCTGCGGGAATTGTATTTTATCCTAACTTTTATAAATGGATGGATGAAGCAACACATGAATACTTTTCTGCCATTGGACTCCCTACTTCAACCTTATACAGTGAGCAGCAAATCGCTACTCCGTTACTTGAGGCAAATTGCCAGTTTAAGAGCCCACTACTTTTTGAAGACGATGTAATCGTTCGTAGTTCAGTTGTGGAACTACACCAAAAAGTGTTCAAAATAAGCCATAGGTTTTTCAAAAATGAAAAAATGGTAGCGGAAGGGTATGAAGTTCGCGCTTGGACATCATTTAAAGAAAAGGCAAAAGCTTATCCGATTCCAGACGAGGTTCGGGAAAAAATGATGCCTGAAAATGCAGAGACAGTAAAGGATTGAAGCGCATGTTGAAAGACAAGAAAATGTAACGGTTCAGGAAGTATCTTAAACTACTGATTGCCAGTATTGCACTGACAATCAGTAGTTTAATTTTATCATTTCGGGCGAGAAGACCCCTTCCTCAAGGAGTGTGAAGGGCGTTAGCCCAACGAGTAGGGAGGGGATGAATCGCCTTTCCGTAGGAAAAGTTTTAGTTGATATGAGAACATACATTCTGTTATAATGGAAGTATTAATAGCACGAAAGGAGCATGAGTGATGGGAACGAAAGCCTATTTTTCTGTAAGAGTCTATAAAAATACACTCTCAAAAGAATATCGTGAAGCCATCGCCCATGCCATCCTGGTTTTCAATCGTGCAAAACAATTTGCATTCAGTACATCTATAAAAGAAAAGCGTTCTGGCAAAAGCAAACGTTCTAAGTCCATGCATCTTAAGGTAAAGGATCTTTTTAGTCTGGATGATTATTATGCTAATAGCGCTGTTCAAGAAGCGAATGCTATTCAAAAGAGCTTAATTGAGTTAAACAAACTATACAAAAAAAATAAAGAAGAACAAGTTAAATCTGTTAAGAGTAAAATTAAAAAAGTAAAGTCTCGACTAACCATATTGACAAAGATAAAAAAGTCTTTTGTAAGCGGTAATCCCTCTTTCCCTAAGAACTCGAATATTCAGAAATTAGAGAACTTTTTTGTTGTGCGATTTAAAAAGAAAACAGACTTGTATTACCATGCTTATCATTTTGAGCATGGCTTTTTGGATACAGAAATTAAGAAACTAGAAAATAGAATGGGTTTTTTAATTTTTAAACAAAATCGAGTCGAAAAAGAATTAAACAGTTTAAAAACGAAGATTTCAAGTGTCGTTTTTGGCTCAAAAAAATTGTTCAAATCTCAATATACGAAAGATGAATATGTAAATGACCATTCAGCTTGGGCTCGAAAATGGAATCGCTCTCGATATAATCAAATGATAATTTCTGGTCGCAAAGATTCTGGGTCAGGCAACTTCGTATTTAAATACAGCTCAGATGAAAAAATATTGAGATTCAATACGCCGTCAGACATAAATATACAAATAGAAAATCTTGTATTCCCTTACGGTCAAGAAAAAGTTGAAGCTGCCATTCAAAGACAAATGAACTGTAAGGATAAGAAAAAATTCGGAAGACCTATCGGTTGGTCAATGGAAGACCATGGAGAATACTATATTTTCAAATGTATCGTGAATGAAGAAGAAAAGGAGTATATCAATTTTTCAAAAACAGATGGAATCATGGGGATTGATTGCAATGTAGACCATTTTGCTATTTCAGATATGAATGCTAAAGGACAACTCGTCACTTCTCTTTCTTTAGACTTTGATATTTACAATAAAACATCAGGTCAAATTACGAAAATTATCGAGTCTGAAGCCATTGAATTAGTCAACATTGCTTTGAATAGAAATAAACCCATTGCGATAGAAAAATTAGACACTACAACTTCTAAGGTTTCTAATCGATATGGGAACAAAAAGGCAAACTTCAAAATGAGCATGTTTGCTTATAAAAAAATGATTTCGGCAATTAAATCGAGGGCTGAAAAAATGGGTATTGCCGTCTTTGAAGTGAATCCTGCCTACACAAGTCAAATTGGAAAAGTGAAATATATGAAACGTTTTGGAATCTCCATTCACGAGGCAGCGAGTTTTGTGATCGCTCGTAGGGCGATGGGATTCAAAGAAAAACTTCCACCAGTGTTGAGTTCACTACTACCAGAGAAGATAGTTGGTACTCATCATTGGGTGCAGTGGAAGTATGTTACGAAAATGCTGAAAGGGATACGTACGCACTTGTTCTACCTTTCAGAGCTTTTTGATATAGACAGGTTTCGCCTAACAGGTGAACTCTTCTTACCAGGGTCGCTTTCAGACTTGGAAGTAAAAAGTTTGTCAAAGTTGAAAAGTGGAAAAACCGTATCCTAGTTGAACGGGATACGGTCATATGTCTATAGCATGTGTCTTTTTTCGAAGGAATCCCCCTTCTTCAAGCGAACCGTAAGGTTGGTAAGAAGGGGTAGTTCAATGGATTGTCATTACATCACATTCTTTCATTTAGTTTGCTCTTCACAAAATCTATCCATGTTCGTGTAGGTATGGAAGATGCTGTTTATTTCAACAAGGGAGAACTTGCAAAATCCAACGTGCAATTTGTAAAGCGAATTGTAGAATTAGCTAATACATTAGGTCGAGAAATTGCAACACCTGATGAAGCAAGAGAAACGCTAGGGGATGTTTCTATTAAAG
>CAVVWH010000035.1:0-37574 GCA_963751845.1 uncultured Bacillaceae bacterium | reverse complement strand
TGGTATGATGATTTTGCTGAGAAGGAAGGATCCCCCTGAACCTTATCAAGCCTTGGAAGTGAAAGGAGGCATCCGAATGTCAGATTCTCCAAAAGATCACGTACCAATTGAACAGAGAAGGAAGATTTTTAAAGAAGAATTAGAGATTCTTAGAGAAAAGAGACTCATTCCCAAAACGGATTACATTCGGATCAATAACGCATACGAACGACATGTTCAGCAGGTTATGCAGTTGGAAAAGAAGGCTAGTTTGTTAAGTGAAAGAGAGGATAAGGAACAAGCCCTCGAAAAGGCTATGTTAGTCAATGAACCTCAATCGAAAGAAGAACAAAAGGTTCTGATTAAGGTTCATCCTGAATTAATCAATCAAAAAGAGAAGGCTTCTTCAGAGAATAAGAAGAAAATTGTGGCAAAGGCTGAAAAAACGTCAGAACAGCTTCGTGAACGGAATATTTCGATTGTTTTGATTACCGGTGTTATTTTACTCTTATTTGGTGGCCTTATTTGGGCAACATCAACATGGGGCAATTTGAATGCAGTTTTAAAAGTTGTCTGCATTGGCTTAGTTTCTGTATTTTTCGCCGGAAATGCTTGGATTGCTTCAAAACTGAAAATTAAGCAAACGGCTTTTGCCTTTTTAACATTAGCAAGCCTCTTTCTTCCGATTACTATTTTATCAGCTTCCTATTATCAAATATTTGGAGAGTATTTATCACTGCGGGGAGAGGGAAGAGGATTACTTGGTTTCGTTGGTGGTCTTTTGTGTTTAGTCATTTACTATAAAATTGCTGACAATTTTCAATCTAAGTTATTCATATTCATTTCATTAGCTACCTTAACAGTAACGGCAATCTTTGGAATAGCTTATCTAACCTTTACCAATGAATCGTTATTTTTACTGATGTCTGTATTTAACTTATTATTCTTGTTAAATCTTGAAAAAATAAAGAATATAAAGAAGCTATTATTATTTAAACCTTATGGATTACAATTTATCACGTTTAAAATAATCGTCGAAGCTTTTGTGATGTTGACGTTATTTTTAAGTAATATTGTCTATTCTGCTACGCTATTAATCACATCGTTCTTGTTTTTAATTTTAGCTTATCGATATAAGAAACTATATTTTCACTTCGTTTTTAGTATTCTTTTCACCTATGGCTACATTCATCTCGTTTTCAATTCTTTTTTGGACAAAATAGAAGTGGTTGCTATGGCACTATTGCCCCTTATTTATACGGGGCTGTTTAAATACTTAAAAAAAGTAAATCACGAATTATCTAAAAGCTTTATGCTAACAAGCGTCGTTGCGAGCTCAATTGTTTTCTTATATGTGTATGCGATGTTTTTTTCAGTACAAGAAACACAGCTCTTTTTGGCTCTGTTGATTTTATCAGCTAAATATGTGTATCTATCACTGGAGGAAAAAAGAAAAGTCTTTACATACCCAGCTTATGTGTTATTTAGTCTATCTTTTATCCATTTAGGCTTTGCTTTTCATCTAACGACTGATGCTATTTTAAATCTAATCTTTATTGCGCAAATTTGTCTTTACATAGGTTTATATGTATACAATCAGCACAAAATCTGGAGCTTATTTAGAGAAAGTACTTTAGCTATTTCTGGATCTGTCCTACTAGGTATTACATTATTGAGATATGCAGAACAGCAGTGGTTGGAACTTATTCTTTGTTTTGCAGTGATCTCAGGTCTGTTTTTGCTAACATACTATAAAGATCGCAGTAAGCAGTTAGTTAAATATTGTATATATGGATTCCCTATTAGTTTGACGTTAGCGCTGATTACCTTGTATCCATATTTCAATGAAATTAGTCCTTTTTATGAAAAAAATGGGGACTTAAGTGCCCATTTAATCAGCGTAGCATTACTTGTGATTGGATTGGGATTTGTCATAAAAGCTAAGGAAATAAACTTCTTTCATGTGTTTTTTATAACGGGACAAGTAGTTTCCCTTTTATCCTTTATATCCCTAATGTTCAGTTCATTATCTCCGATTGTTATAACAGTGATTACGTTAATTGCGACGGGGATAAATGGGTTATCAGTTAAGCTGTATCACAATCATTTGCTTTGGCTACCGGTCCTGCTAACAAGTATTGGGGCATATGGCTCTTTATTCGCAATTTTTGAGTTCAATTCGCATGCTTTGAATACTGCCTTTTACTTGTTTGGTCCGTTACTATTCTTGGTAATTGGTAAGTTAATCGGTAAGTTTTCACTAAATGGGGAACGTTACTTTTTTTGGTATAGTCAGATTATGAATGTAGGATCGATACCAATTGGATTCGCACTCATTTTATTTGGAGATTTATCGGCCTGGTTGTATCTGTTTGTTGTAGTGATTTACGTGATAAGTGCACTACAATCACAGATTCAATGGCAAAAGCTTGTTTTTACATATGTCGGATTTACCGCTTTGTATCTACAAGTGCTGTTGTTTTTTGTAAATATCGAATTCATCCAATATACAAGCTCGTTTACGCTTATGTTGACGGCGGGTATTATTCTTCTGTTATGGGCAGTAGCTAATAAACTATGGAAAAATATTATTGAGTTCTATTTGATTCCATTCTTACTTGTGGCGACGGGTGTGCATCTGATTGAAGTTTTTGACAGTGGCTTCCCGGAAAGAATGGAGCTTGTCTGGATTGGTGGAGAGACTGTTCTATTAGCATGTACATGGTATTTGCTAATGAGGAGAAAATGGGAACAGGTAGTGGTCGTTCCATTGATGTTCACGTTGATCTATTCTACGATGTATAGTTATACGCTAACGCTTCTATCAGGGATAAGTGTTCTTGTTATATGGATGATGATCATGCTGCTAGTAAGCAAATGGCTGTTCAAAGGTGTAATCAAAAGAACAAAGTCAGGTGTCATCTTAGACTACTATCGGATATTTGGTTTCTTTTATTTACTTGTGATGAATGGAAGGGTATTAGCTAATGAAGTTGCGGAGCCGGTTTTTGAAATCATCGTATCATGTTTAGTAGTTGTGTATTTTATTGTGATTCGAAGCTGGACCATCAGTCAGAGAGAACGAAAGCTATATTTAGCTGCTGCTATTTCGTTAACCTTGTATCCATATCAAGTCATCTTACATCAATTTAGAATTTCGGATATATGGATTGTAGAATTTAATATCTTACCGTTGCTTTTAGTTGGGACAATATTATTAAGGAAAATCATAAATCGTGGAAAACAAACACAACTCATTGAAATCATCTACGTGTCATTCTTGTTTGGAATCTTAATTATTGATGCGCTAGAAGGGAATACCTTAAACGACGCATTAATTATCGGAGTGATTTCTTTAGTTGCTATCATTTTTGGATTTATTATGAAATTTAAATCCTATTTTCTTGCAGGCACTGGAACGATTCTATTGAATGTGTATATGAACACAAAATCCTTATGGGGCCAGATGCCGTGGTGGTTTTATTTAATTATTGGCGGCATTGTACTTATCGCCGCAGCCAGTTTCCTAGAATGGAAAAAACAAAAACAATAATGCTACATCAAAAGAAATTTTAGATAAAAATAAACAAAGACTAAAGAATTGGTTCAATAAGTGGAATTAGAAGGAGAGCTGAATCATGAAATTTATCAATTTTCAATCAGATCATCAAATTCACTTAGGGATACAAACGGATCAAGGAATTATTGATGTAGAAAAAGCAGCAAAGGCTTATTCTCTTGAAGTACCTTCAACAATTGAAGGAGTAATTGATGGCGGAGAAGAGGTTCTTTCAAAACTTATGGAACTAGCAGGGCAAGCTGAACCAAATGTTTCGAAAGAAGGACTGGTCTACGCACCTGTGGTAACAAAGCCTGAGAAAATTATTTGTGTAGGTTTGAATTATGTGGATCATGCGAAGGAATCGAATATGGATATACCTACCTATCCTGTTCTATTTAGCAAATTTAACAATGCATTAGCTGCTCATCATCAAGCGATTTCACTACCAGAAGATGCTAAAAAATTTGATTATGAAGCAGAGTTAGTCATCGTTATCGGAAAAGAGGCATCAAAGATAACAAAAGAAGAGGCGCTTTCCTATGTATTTGGCTATACAGTAGGAAATGACTTTTCGGCTCGGGACCTTCAATTTCGCTCAGGGCAATGGTTACTGGGAAAATCATGTGATGACTTTGCGCCAATTGGCCCCTATTTAGTTACGAGTGATGAAATAAATCCACAAAATTTAGATATTACATGCACAGTGAACGGGGAATTGCGTCAATCGGCGAATACACGAGATATGATTTTTGATTGTGCAACGATCATTAGCTACGTCTCACAATTTATGACCTTAAAGCCAGGAGATATTATATTTAGCGGAACTCCAGATGGTGTGATATTAGGATATCCGGAAGAAAATCAGCAATGGTTAAAACCAGGAGATAAAGTAATTGTATCTATTGAAAGTATTGGTGAATTGGTGAATGTGGTAGGAAAATAGTCTAAAGAGCTAGCTTTCAAACTCATGAATGACATAACATGTTTGACGAGGTTTCACTTCTCTTTAAAAAAGGTCAGTCCTTTACTGTTCAATCAGTAGGGACTGACCTTTTTTCTTGATCAAGATACCGTTTTGTAAAAAATTACATATTTTAGTATGTAATTACTTGACTGGAAATGACTTATATGTGTAAAATACACATATATGAACAGTGAATAACTAAGGTAATACGTAATGGTAATTAAGGAAAAAAATCATTCTGAAGTTTACATAAAGACACCCTATAGCTTATGTGCAAAAAAAAGTTTATTGTAGTGAACGGTCAAAGAGAATAAATGATCAGGAGAGGATGAATGATGTTTATCGAGGTTGAATTAGAAAATCGAATTAATCAGCTGAAAAAAGAACTGATTCAGGTTACGAAAGTAACTGGATTAAATAGTCATGATACCCTTTGTTGCAGTCAAAAACTAGATGAACTCATCGCGATTTATCAAAAATATCTACAAGGTTCATAGGCTGGAAAAATTGGTGAATTGGCGAATGTGGTAGAAAATAGTCTAAAGAGCTAGCTTTCACACTTATGAATGACATAACATATTTATCGAGGTTCCACTCCTTTTCAAAAAAGGCTCAATCTTTTACTGTTCAAACAGTAGAGACTGAGCCTTTTTGTATTTTTGGTATGTGGTCTTTCATCTAAATTTAATAAAAATTAACGAAATTTTTACTTAAATGGGATAAAGAGGATAATATTTTTCTATTAAAATATAAAAAGGTCCGTTAGCAAAAGGGGAAGGGCGTTGTACACATCTTAAAATGAATAGAAGAGGAGCTTTTAATAGAATGAAAAATATTTTGTCATTTTCTAAGAAATCGATCCCTTATGTAATGGCAGCAGCGTTATTACTGCCTAACACATTTGTACAAGCACAGGATATAACAAGCTCAGCATCCGCTCAACAAGAAAACCGTCAATTTAAGAATACAATTGATATTTCTAAAATTGCGGGTTACAGCACTGGAGTTTCAGATGAAGAGGGTGGAGTTGCTGAAATTGTAAAATACAATCCTCATAATAAAAAATTCTACGTAATCAATGGAAAAGCGCAAACGATTGATATCGTTAGTTTAAAAGGATTATCGTCTTCAGGCAATCAAACATTAGTAAAAGAAAAGTCTATCAATATTGCAGAAGCAGTTAATTCAAGTTCGTTTGCATATGGAGATTTAACAAGCATTGATATTAATACAACAAAGAAGGTAATTGTTGCAGCCGTTCAGGAGCAGGACTATTCAAAGGCTGGGAAAATTGTTGTCATGAACTATGACGGGAAAATTCTGAAAACCTTTGATGCTGGCGTTCAACCAGATATGATTAAAATGAGTACCGATGGTTCGTATATTCTTACAGCTAATGAAGGGGAACCACGAAAGGGGCTTGTAAATGGAGTGGACCCTGAAGGATCAGTTACCATTGTTGATTATAAAACAGGAAAAACAAACACGGTGCAATTTACGGATACTAGCGTAATTGACGACGATGTCCACATCCGTAATAATGCTGGAAAAGAAAATGCATGGAGAGATTTGGAACCAGAATATATTGCTTTATCTGATGATAATAAAAAGGCCTATGTTACGCTTCAAGAAAATAATGCTATTGCAACGATTAACGTAAATGCAGGAAAAGTTATTTCTGTAAAATCATTAGAATTTAAAGATCACTCTTTACCACAGAATGCTCTTGATGCAGGAAGAGATGGTAAAATAAACATCACAACGTTGCCAATAAAAGGTGCATACATGCCTGATTCAATCACTCAAGTGACAATTGATGGGGAGAGCTATCTTTTAACAGCTAACGAAGGTGATGCTACTGAATGGGAAGAGTTTGTAAATGTTTCGGAGTTCGGGGATATACAGGATTCTATTACTATTAAAGATGGTACATTTAAGGGAATGACGAAAGAAGAAGCGGAAAGCCAGCTTGCCGAAATGAAAAATGACCCAGCTTATAAAAAGCTTGAAGTTCTTACCGATAGGGGCAATGATGCCGTGTACACGTTGGGCGGACGTTCTTTTTCCATTTGGAAGGCTGATACACTAGAATTAGTGTATGATAGCGGAAGTGATTTTGAAAAAATTACAGCTGAAGCTTATCCTCAATATTTTAATTGGTCGAATGATGACGATGAAATGGATAAAAGAAGTGCTAAAAAGGGTCCAGAGCCTGAAGATGTGAAAATAGGTAAAGTTGGGGATAAAGTTTACGCATTTATCGGTCTAGAGAGAATAGGCGGGATTATGTCATATGATATTACGAATCCATCCAATGTGAAATTTGCTAATTATTTGAATACGAGAGATTTCAGCCAAAAGATAGCTGGAGATGTTTCTCCTGAGGGACTTGAATTCATACCTGCTCAAATGAGTCCAACATTACGTCCACTTGTATTGTCAGGAAATGAAGTGAGTGGTACAGTTGCTGTCAATCAGCTAAACGTAAAAGCTTTCGACCCTTCAAATCTTTTGTCCATCAATAAAGTGGAGGATAACGACAAGTCTATTACTGGTAATGCAGTAGCAGAAGGTAGTGTTTATGCTGTAATCGGAAAGAAAACCTACCACTCTGTTGCGAATTCAAAAGGGAAGTATTTTATAAAAATCCCTGTGACTAAGGCAGGAACAACAGTGACTGTCTATATAAATGACGCTGCAGGTGATAAGCTTGTTTCTAAGACAACAAAAGTTATTGATAAGACTGCACCTAAATTGTCTGTAAATAAGGTGAATACAAAGACCAAAGTTATTAACGGGATAACAGAGGCAAAAGCTACCGTTACGATAAAAGTAGGAAGTAAATCATATAAAGCGAAAATAGACAAAAAAGGGAACTACAGCTTAACGGTTAAGCCACAAAAAGCTGGAACAACAATCAAAGTTTATACAAAGGATCAAGCAGGAAATACAAGCTCAAAAATAGTCAAAGTAAGCAAGTAAAAAGGAAAGGACCAGACCTTACAGCGTTTTGACTGGGAGGACTGGTCCTTTTTTCTAATTGAAAAAGAAAAAATTTAATCATAGTAAATTCCGTTTTTTGCGAACTAGGGTTGATAGGCTAATTCCAAGCTTATTGGCACATTCTTGTAAAGACGAAGATTGATCTAATGTTTGAGCAATATATTCATTTTCAAACGAAGTAACAGCATCTTTTAGATTAAGAAACTCAACGTTATTCTTTTCCGTGTTTTCGTTAAAACTAATCTGTTTTCTATGAATATTTTTTGGAAGATCATCAACTGAAATATTTGTTCCTTCACTTAAATGATAAAGTCGTTCGACGATATTTTTTAATTCACGAATGTTTCCAGGCCAATTATATTCCATGAATTCTTGTAAAACTTGAGGACTTATGGTCTTTTTAGTTTTATATTTGTGTTCTAAACGGGTAAGAAAATAAAAGATGAGTCCGGGAATGTCGGTTTTTCTATCTCTTAAGGGAGGAATTGTAATGGACAACACATTGAGTCTATAGTATAAATCCAGACGAAACCTTTTTTGTTCAACAAGTGACTCTACATCCATGTTTGTTGCTGTAATAATTCGTACGTCCACTTCTTTCATTTCGGTGCCGCCAAGTCTTCTAATTTTATAATCTTGTAGCACATTTAATAGTTTGACTTGTAGGGCAAAAGGAAGATCGCCAATTTCGTCTAGAAAAAGTGTTCCCCCATGAGCCAACTCAATTAGTCCCTTTTTACTATTTCCAGCTCCGGTAAATGCCCCTTTTTCATAACCAAACAATTCTGACTCTAAGAGGTGATCCGGGATGGCCCCACAGTTAATTTTAATGAACGATCCCTTTCTGTTGCTATTTTCGTGGATGTAGTTTGCTAAGACATCCTTACCAACACCTGATTCACCGAGTAATAAAATGGGCAAGTCGTTTTCTGCAAAGCGCTTAGCTAGTGAGAAGGCTTGATCCATCTGTTTGCTTTCATATACAAAATTCCTTTCAGTACCTAATTCATCTTGTAATTTTTCTAGAGTATTTTGATAGACTTGGTTCATTTTTCGCGTTTTTTCTAACTCTGATTGGATAAGGTTTATTTCAGTAATATCTCGTAAATTAGAGACAATAAATGAGATTTCCTTATTTTCATTAAAGAAGGGAGTGGCGGTCACGATAGCTTTTTTGCCATTCGGATAGTCAATCATAAGTGTACTTGCTTGCTTTGTTTCTATGGCAACGGCAGCACTAATATATGGAACTGCTTTCATTGATAAGGCATCAAAAATGCCAGCTAAATTGGAGTCAAAGAAATCCGCTGACAATCCAGTAGTATGCAATAATGCTTCATTATATAAGAGAGGGTTGCCATTGTGATCACAAACAAATAAACCATCATGGGAAGTATTAAAGACATTCGTTAATAAAGAAATAGCTTCGTTAGTACTCTTTTTTTTAAAATATTTCGTCTGATACATTAGATCCCTCCTGTTGTGGTAAACAACAAATGATAAGATGAAGTATCTGTAAAAATTACATATTTTAACATTTTTTAAATTATCTCATAAATAATGGCAATGTTCAAGAATGACTATGTTGAGCAAATATTCATATTCAAAAATGACCATGTATCGATTAAAAGGTATAAGATGGGTAGCTTATATAGTTGGCACGATACTTGCATGATTGTAAGAATATAAGAGCTATTTTGTCGTTTCTTATATTCTATTAATTATTCTAATTTTGGAGGGTAGACAATGAGTGAAAAGATTCCAAATCTAAAATTTTCTCCTGAATTCGGAAACGATACAATCCATATACCAAATGTCACTCTATCGCAGATGTTGGAACAAACGGTTGCAAAGTGGCCAAAAAACAAAGCACTTTCTTTCAAGGGGAAAACATGGACATATCAGGAATTGAAAGTTCAAGTTGATTCCTTTGCTTCAGCACTTCAGCAGAGTGGTGTTCAAAAAGGCGATCGAGTCGCCCTAATGCTTCCTAATTGTCCTCAATTTATCGTTTCTTATTACGGTATTTTAGCTGTAGGGGGAATTGTGGTACAAATTAATCCAATGTTTACCGAACGAGAATTACACTATATTATTTCTGATTGTAGTGCAGAAACAATTATTGCTTTAGATTCTACTGCTTCTGTTATTACGTCCATTCAACGTGATACTCCATTGAAAAATAGCATCTTTGTTAGTTTTGATTCGAGGGGAGATTGTCTTTCAGCGGAACAAAGCTATGAAACTTTTATGAGTCATAGTACGGGAACCCTTACTCCTGTTACTTTAGATCCTTTCGAAGATGTGGCAGTCATTCAATATACAGGCGGTACGACCGGGCGTTCTAAAGGGGCAATGCTCACACATTATAATCTTATTGCCAATGTTGTACAGAACTATGAAGTGATAAAGGATATATTACATCCGGGAGTTGAACGAGTGCTAACCGTTATTCCACTATTTCATGTGTATGGGATGACGCTCTGTATGAATATGGGTATTTTTCAAGGCTATTGTTTAATTATTCTCCCACGCTTTGATCGTGAGGAAGTGTTGCAGACAATCAAGCGTGAAAAGCCGACCTACTTTCCAGGAGTACCCACGATGTATATGGCGCTAAATAGTCATGTAGAGGTTGAGAAATATGGATTGAATGAATTAAAAGTATGTCACTGTGGGGGTGCCTCACTTCCATTAGAATTGCTGAACGAATTTGAACAAAAAACGAAAACGAATATTTTTGAGGCCTATGGTTTATCAGAGGCATCACCAGGAGCACTTGGTCAATCTCCATTAGTAGAACGGATACATGGTTCTGTCGGAACTCCTTTACCTGGTACGGAAGTAAGAATTGTTTCGATTGCTAATCGAGAACAAGAGGTACCTCTAGGTGAAGCAGGTGAACTAGCCATAAAAGGTCCACAGATTATGAAGGGATACTGGAAGATGCCAAAGGAAACAGCGATTTCGCTTCAAAATGGTTGGTTGTATACAGGAGACATCGCAAGTGTGGATGAAGAGGGGCGCGTATTTATTGTCGATCGAAAAAAAGATCTAATTATTGCAAGCGGTTACAACGTATATCCGCGTGAAGTAGAGGAAGTGTTATATGAGCATCCTTGTGTTCTGGAGGCAGTTGTCATTGGAGTTCCTGATTCATATAGAGGGGAAACAATCAAAGCTGTTGTGGCAATTAAGGAAGGAAAACAGTTGACAGTAGATGAACTCACCGCACATTGCAAAAAGAATCTTTCAGCGTATAAAGTACCAAAAATCATAGAATTCCGTTCATCCTTACCAAAAACCTCTGTCGGAAAAATCTTACGTAGAGCATTACGTGATGAAGAATAAGGAAAAGCACAAGATGCCCTTTCAGCGACGTATTTGCTGGAGTGCTTTGTATAAGATTTTAATATTTTGAAAGGATGAGTTACATGACAAAAAAAGAGCTGACAAAAGTGGTTGGCGGCAGTTTTATAGTACATCCAATTGACAAAGAAACCATTGTTACACCTGAAGATATTACAGATGAACAGAAAATGATTGTTGATATGGCTAATAATTTTGTGATGAATGAATTAATTCCTAATGAAGAACAATTAGAAAAACTAGATTATGAGCTTACGATCAAGCTTCTTAGACAAGCTGGAGAACTGGGCTTGCTTGGTGTAGATGTACCTCAACAATTTGGCGGCCTTGAACTCGACAAAGTGACGAGCACGTATATCAGTGAAATTTTAGGTAAAACATCTTCTTTTCTATACTCAATCGGTACGCAAACAGGGATTGGCTCATTGCCGATTGTCTATTTTGGAACACAAGAGCAAAAACGAAAATATTTACCTGATGTAGTAACAGGAGAAAGGATTTTTGCTTATTGTCTGACAGAGCCATCAGCGGGTTCAGATGCTCTTGGTGCAAAGACAACAGCGACTTTGTCTGATGATGGAACACATTATATCTTAAATGGTTCCAAAGTGTTTATTACTAATGGTGGAATTGCAGATGTTTTTATCGTATATGCCAAGGTGGATGGCAAGTATTTTACTGCTTTTATTGTAGAAAAGGGTATGCCTGGTTTCGCTGTTGGTCCAGAGGAGAAAAAAATGGGTCTTAAAGCATCATCTACCTGTCCACTTTTCTTCGATAATGTGCGAGTGCCTGTTGAAAATCTGCTTGGTGAAGTGGGAAAAGGTCATATTATTGCTTTTAATATTTTAAATTTAGGACGGCATAAACTGCCTACTAACTCTCTTGGTACAGCAAAAGAAGCGTTAGAACTGAGTACTGTATATGCAAAAAGTAGAAATCAATTTGGAACTTCTATAGCGAATTTTCCATTAACCGCTAAAAAAATAGCGGAAATGAATATTATGATTTTTGCACTTGAAACAATGGTCTATCGTATAGCAGGCATGTTTGATCAAGCTCTTTATGACATCGATCATTCAAATGAAGATACAGGAGCGAAATCTGCATCTGCTATCGCTGAATATGCAATTGAATGCTCGATTAATAAAGTGTTTGGTACTGAAGTGCTGGATTTCATTGTTGACGAGGGTGTTCAAATTCATGGAGGATATGGGTTTACTGGGGAGTATAAAATTGAACGAATGTACCGTGATTCAAGAATTACCCGTATTTTTGAAGGAACAAACGAAATCAATCGTCTTCTTATTCCAGGAACACTGATCAAAAAAGCGTTGAAAGGTCAGTTGCCATTGCTGCAGCAAATGGAAGCAATAAAGGAAGAGTTGCTGTCGTTTGAAGCTAGACAGTCGTTTAATGATGTATTAGAGAAGGAATCTTATTTAGTAGTAATCGCTAAAAAGATTTTCACAATGGTTGGAGCACTAGCTATCGATAAATATGGAGCAAATTTGGAAAAAGAGCAGGAAGTAATGGCCAATCTAGCCGATCTATTAATCCAAATTTATGCTATGGAAGGTGTATTGCTTCGTACAAAGAAAATATTGGGGAGCAAAGGTTTAGACAAGGCAAAACATGCCATTCAAATGACACAAGTATTTGTACATGAGGCATTTGATAAAGCTGAAGCAGTAGCAAAGGAAGCGTTAGCGACAATAGAAACGGGAGAAGAACTGCAACAACAGGTAAGAACACTGAATTTTTTAACAGAGAGAACACCCATTAATGTGACTGTACTTAAACGAGAAATTGCTGAATATGTTTTTGAAGCAGAAAAATATATCGTTAGCTAAAAATTAGATTATTCATAAAGGGGATTCGGAAAATGTCAAAGCGAGATGCGGTAATCGTAGCAGCAGTTAGAACAGCCATTGCAAGAAACGGAGGGGCTTTAGCAGAACTCTCAGCACATTATCTGGGCTCAGAAGTAATAAAAGAAGTGATAAAGAGAGGAAAACTCGAGCCAGAAATGATTGATGATGTCATTATGGGGAATGTACTAGGTGCTGGAGGAAACCTTGCTAGGTTATCAGCCCTGAAGACTGGATTATCCATCCAAATTCCTGGATTAACCATTGATCGGCAATGTGGCTCTGGTATCAATGCTATCAATCTTGCGGCATCTGCAATTCGTGCAGGTGATGGAGATATTTTTATTGCGGGAGGGATTGAAAGCTACAGTCAAGCTCCGTACTTATTAGCCAAACAAAAGAGATTATATAGTTTTGAGCCCCCTAAATTTTTAAGTAATAAAGTATCAACGAGAGAAATTGGGGATCCACCAATGGGAATTACGGCTGAAAACCTGGCGGAAAAATATCATATTTCCCGCGAAGAACAAGATCAATTTTCTTTAAGTAGCCAAATGAAGATGGCCCAGGCAATAGAGGAAAAGCGATTTGAAGAGCAAATTGTACCGATTAAGGTTTCAAAGGGAAGAGGACAAGAGACAGTATTTGAGGTAGACGAACATCCAAGACCTCAAACAACTATGGAGGGATTAACAAAATTAGCTCCTGCCTTTTTAATACGGAGGAACGGTTACAGCCGGAAATAGTTCTGGCTTAAATGATGCGGCTTCAGCACTAGTGATTATGTCGAGAGAGAAGGCAGAAGAGCTGGGTCTACAATCACTTGCTGTTGTCCGTGAATTTGCAGTTGCGGGTGTAGATCCAAATATTATGGGAATCGGGCCAGTACCAGCTACGAGGAAGGTGTTAGAAAAATCAGGATTATCCATTCGTGATTTAGATGTCATTGAATTAAACGAAGCCTTCGCTGCTCAGGTACTAGCCTGTCAAAGGGAACTTGAAATGGACATGTCGAAAGTCAATGTAAATGGAGGTGCCATTGCTCACGGTCATCCATTAGGTGCAACAGGAGCGGTTCTTGCAACAAAAGCTATTTATGAATTAAAAAGAATTCAAGGGAGGTATGCATTAATAACCGCTTGTATTGGTGGAGGACAAGGGATAGCGACTGTTTTGGAACGTGAACAGTAAGTAGAGGGACAGTCCCAGCTACGTAAAGTAGTGTGGGACTGTCCTTTTTAACTATTCGTTTCTTTCTCATAAGCAATAATAATTAATTCTTTATTTGTTTCATCACGCAATTTATTTTCGAAGTTTTTTAGGTCATCCACTAAGGATTGTGACAAGCTTGCTGCTGTGTAATCTAAATCTTGATTCATGGTCAATCACTCCTTTGATAAATATACTTTCTTGCTCGTATAGATTGTCCGATGGGAGTGAATTTATTCTAAAAAAGTCACATGATAGGGGACCTGAAATTATGTTGCCTACAAAGAATGAGAATTCCTAAAAATGAGAAGCTAATATTAATCATCAAAGGGTATCAGATAACATGAGAAGTATTGAAGAAATCCGTAATGAAGTGGGAATGTTGTCATTAATCGCTTACATTATTTTTTAAAAGCTAATGTATTGACGAATAAGGAATTGTCGTTATATAATAAATTTTGAATTCAAGGTATTTTAATCAAAGAGTCTTTAATGGAAATTATTATATTTTTTTTATCTTGTATTCAAAATAAATATTTTAAAAAGGGGTATGAGAAATGTCAGTAGATTTAGGTTTATTAATTGTTCGTTTAGTTGTAGGATTATTATTCGTTGCGCACGGAGCTCAAAAATTATTCGGTTGGTTCGGAGGATACGGTATTCAAGGAACGGGTGGATGGTTTGAATCAATTGGTGTTAAACCAGGTGCAGCAATGGCGGTATTAGCTGGTTTATCTGAGCTTGGTGGAGGTTTATTATTTGCACTAGGATTAGTAACACCATTAGCAGCTGTTTTAATTATCATTCCAATGCTTGTTGCTATCGTTAAAGTACATGGAGCAAATGGTCTTTGGGCTACTGCTAATGGATATGAATTAAACTTACTTTATATTGCTATCGCTTTAGCAGTTGCTTTAATCGGTGCAGGTAGCTATTCATTAGACGCTATCATATTTTAATAATCATAAATGAAAAGTTATGTGTAAAAACCCATGGATGATTTCCATGGGTTTTTAGTTTGACTATAAAGTTTACTTTCAATAATTTGATTTTACCTGCGAAAATAGCTTATTTACTTTCAAATTTCTTCATTAAAATAGCCCAATCCATGATTATGGTCTGGGCTACTGATCTTAGTATGTTTTCTTCTTACAGCATTAGCCAAACAAAGATCGGGGCCAGAATCGATCCAATGACGGCACTTAGTGTCATGGAAACTGAGCTCATCGACGCGGTAAGCTCTCCATATTCAATAGCCTTTGAGGTTCCAATTACATGCGACCCACTTCCTAGAGAAATTCCTTTTCCAAGTAGACTGTCGATTTTGAACCATTTGAAAATCAGGGGTCCTAATAGCATTCCGGTAAAACCTGCGATTAGAACGAAAATGACGGTTAGGGCAGGGATCCCCCCGATTTCGGCCGTTATTTGTATGGCTACTGGCGTTGTGATCGATTTTGACACCATGGACAAAATGAGAGGCTTTGATAATGCAAATAGTTTGGCTAATAAAATGCCACTTACAATTCCGACAATTGATCCAACAATCACGCCCCCCAGGATAGGAGTTATGTATTTCAGTAAGGTATTCCGCTGACTATACAAAGGATAAGCAAGTGCTACAATAGCTGGTCCTAATAATTGATTAATCCAATTTCCGCCAATCATATACGTTTCATATGGAAGTTTAAATAGTAAAAGAATTCCGATAATGACTAATGATGTCGTCAGTAAAGGCATTAAGAATGAAAATTTAAAGTAGGCATACAGCTTTGACAGTAGCAGAAATATAATTACAGTTCCAATAACAATAGAAACGGCGATTAATGAATGAATCATTCGTGTTCCTCCTTTCTTTTAGGAAGCTTGCTTTCAATAAATTGACTTGTTTTTCCAACAATAATCATTGTGATGATGGTGCTGAGAACTACAACAATAACAACAAGCGCTCCTTGAGTGGAAAATAGAGTAGGATAGTTCATAATTCCGATTGTTGCCGGTACAAAGAACAAGGTTAAAAAGAGTAAGAGGAATTCTGAACCTTGTTTAATGGCAGGAACAGGGATTATTTTTAACATCAATGCAGCCAATAATAAAAATAACCCAATGATACTTCCTGATATCGGTAAGTGGAGTATCGCTTGCAATGAATTACCCAACATATTAAATGCATATAAAATGATGACTTGAATAATTACTTTTAGAATTTTCATAAAATATTCCTTGCTCCTTAAGATTAAATGTTCATTTTTTACTATATCATATCAGAGAAAAAATAAAGATAGCAGAATTAGAAGAAGATGGGGAATCCTTTTTTAGAGAAAATGTGAACTTTCGTGAATTACTATCATTTGTATAGAATAAAATTACGTTTTTATAGAATGATGAAACCCAGAATAAAGTCCTTCAAATTAAAATGAAGGACACTTTGCCTGCTAGTTTCATAGACCCTACACAAACAAAAAAGCATCATAAGAAAAACGGTTCGTTTTCCTTACGATGCTTTACCTTTTTAGGGACTTACCGGATAACCCCTTTGGACTTTAGTACTGGAGAAATATCTTAGTTACCGATTTCCACGGTATCTTTTTTAGCAAAATCAACATCAAAACCAAGATCTTTTATTAATTGAACGTCAGCAGAACTTTCTTGGCCTTCAGTCGTTAAATAGTCTCCGACAAAAATCGAATTAGCTGCGTAGAGACCTAATGGTTGTAGGCTTCGTAAATTGACTTCACGACCACCGGATATACGTATTTCTTTAGTTGGATTAATATAACGCATAAGAGAAAGTACTTTTAAACAATACCTTGGATCTAGTTCATCAGTACCCTCTAGCGGTGTTCCATCGATAGCGTTAAGGAAGTTAACTGGGATTGAATCCGCATCTAAAGCCTTTAAGCTGTTGGCCATATCGATAACATCTTGCTTTGTTTCCCTCATTCCAATGATAACGCCAGAGCAAGGGGAGATTCCTGCATCTTTGACAAGATCAACAGTATTAACTCGGTCTTGATAGGTATGTGAAGTGGTAATCGATTCATGGTGATTTTCTGAGGTGTTCAAATTATGATTATATCGGTCAACGCCAGCCTCTTTTAGTTGTTTAGCTTGTTCGGGTTTGAGTATTCCAAGGCAGGCACAGACGGTTAGGTTATATTGATCCTTGATTTCTTTAACAGCGGAAATGACTGTTTCCAGGTCTTTATTGCTTGGTCCTCGTCCGCTAGCAACAATGCAATAGGTTCCTATTTGTTGCTCGTAAGCCTGCTTAGCACCTTCGATAATCGTATCCTTATCCATCATTCGATATTTTTCAATAGGGGCGTTAGAAATACTTGATTGAGAGCAATATCCGCAATTTTCTGGACATAAACCAGATTTCGTATTGATGATTCTGTTTAGTTTTACTTTATTTTCAAAATAGTGATGACGGATTGTGTAAGCCCCATTTAGTAATTCAAGCAGTTCATGGTCGGACGAGTTTAGAATCGCCATGGCCTCTTCGTTACTTAGTTCTTTTCCATCTAGTACTTCTATTGCAAGCTGTTTCCAATTTGTCATGTTTTCCATCCTCCCAGTATAGTTAAGCTCCAATTTTTAAATGTTTAAATCGCTCGGTTGATATTACGGTTTTTTCCAAGCGGTGCGCAAATAATCCTGCTACAACTGCTAAAATAATATCTTTTGGCAGTGGAGCCAACATCCACATCCATGCCATCGAGTAAGTGAATCCATCTGGAGCATCTGCCCATAATCTATACGCATAGTACATCCAGTTTGTACCAACAATATAATTGATGGCCGTCCCTATGAGGGCTGCCATGATAAAGCCGGAAACACTTTTGAATTTTTCTACGATCTTTCCTGTAACGTATGCAGCAAGGATAAATGAAAGAATAAAGCCGAATGTCGGTTTAATAAGAGCTCCTACTCCGCCGCTGAACTGTGCAAATACAGGAACGCCGACAAGTCCAACAAATGCATAAACGGTTGTGGTGATTGTCCCTAATCGGCTACCAAGTATCAGACCTGCTAAAATACCAAAAAATGTTTGTAGAGTAATAGGTACTCCACCAACCACCATAAATGGGATGATTGAAGTAATGTTTGCTCCAACCGCCATTAATGCGACAAACATACTGGCAAGTGTTAAATCAATGGTTTTTAGCTTTCTCATTACGAATTTTCTCCCTCTTAGTAATATTCTGATAATTATAGAATAAAGGAGGGATCAATTGATTGTCAACCTTGAAATATAAATAGTTTACAATGTACTCTATTTTTATGGTTGCAGAAAGAAGTAAAATCGTATATCGTTTATGATAATGAAAGAGATTTTTTTGATTTGGAAGAATTGAGAATATGATTGAACTATATTTTTGAGAGCTATTAGCATCAGGCGTGGTAGAATAAGGGGTCATATGAAATGTGCCAAAATTAATAGTATTATATAGAAAAACCGCGTGTGGAATGTCACAACACGGTTTTATTAATTAATTTATCGTTAATTGTTGCAGTCTTTCAGCAACTACTTTCTCTGTTAAGTTATGCTCAGTAACGTATCGGTTGCGTGGGTGCACACGGCATTCATGTGAACAGCTACGAAGATACTTATGTTCGCTTTCTTCACTTGCAAGAATTTTCTTGTTACATTCTGGGTTTGCACAGTTTACATAGCGTTCGCAAGGTTCACCTGTAAAATAATCACGTCCAACGACCACATGTTCTTTATGATTGATGGGCACTGAAATTCTTTCATCAAAGACATACATTTGGCCATCCCAAAGCTCACCTCGTACTTCTGGATCTTTACCATATGTGGCAATCCCCCCATGAAGCTGACCGACACCTTCAAAGCCTTCACGAACAAGCCATCCAGAGAATTTTTCACAGCGAATACCGCCTGTACAATATGTCAACACTTTTTTTCCTTCAAACATGTCTTTATTATCACGAACCCATTGTGGAAGATCGCGAAAATTTGTAATATTAGGTTTAATGGCACCTCGAAAATGGCCTAAGTCAAATTCATAGTCATTACGAGCATCCAGAACAACCGTATCTTCGTCCTGCATTTGCTCAAAGAATTCTTTCGGACTTAAATGACGTCCTGTCATCTCATTTGGATTGATATCATCTTCTAAACGTAGAGTGACAAGTTCAGGGCGAGCACGAACTTTCATTTTTGGGAAAGCATGTTCATTTGCTTCATCTATTTTATAAACCATATCGGAGAAGCGAGGATCGTTCTTCATCATTTCCATATATTGATTCGTGTGCTCAATCGTACCTGATACAGTACCATTAATTCCTTCTGGTGCAATTAAGATTCGTCCCTTTAATTCATGCTCTTTACAGAAGGCAAGATGCCAAGCCGTATACTCCTCGGGATTTTCAATGGATACATACTTGTAGTACAACAATACTCGATACGGTTTACTTTCGTTCATAATTATTACCACCTATTGGTTATATTTGCAAGATATACTGTATTTAGGTAGGTATTCTATCAAAACACTTTGCTCTTACAGACAATTATTGTAACAAAATGTTATAGGAATTGAAAAAGTTCTGCTCAACACTATAAAGGGGATGGATGAGATGTTGAAAAAATTAATGGAGTATCCAATTATTCAAGCGCCGATGGCGGGAGGAGCTTCCAATCCAGTATTAGCCGCTGCTGTGTCAAACGCAGGTGGCTTAGGATTTCTAGCTGCAGGTTATAAAACAGCAGAAGAGGTACGCCAAGATATTACAGAAACGCGCCAGCTGACAAAAGAGCCTTTCGGTATAAATGTGTTTGTTCCTAGTCATGAACTTATTGATGAAATTGAATTAGCACATTATCGAAAGAAAATTGAACATGAAGCTTTTAATATAGGTACGACAATTGGGGAAGCTTATAGTGATGATGATGATTGGGATCAAAAGATTGCTATGTTAAAAGAGGAAAAGGTAGCAGTTGTTAGTTTTACATTCGGCTGTCCAAATCGGGAAATTATTAGGGAGCTGCAACAGGCAAGCTCATTAGTTGTTGTCACGGTTACGAATGTAGAAGAAGCGAAAGTTGCTGCTGAAAGAGGAGCAAATGCCTTATGTGTTCAAGGATTTGAAGCTGGGGGACACCGTGGTACTTTTAAAAATGTAACGGAGGAAGATTACGGGCTGCTTGTGTTATTACGACTCATTCAATCGGAAATTGATTTACCGCTTATTGCAGCGGGTGGACTGATGAATGGTAGAGATGTGGCAGCTGTATTAACCGCAGGAGCAACAGCAGCTCAATTAGGAACTGCTTTTCTACGTTGTCCAGAAAGTGGGGCGAGTCCTGTGCATAAGAGAGCGTTAGTAGATTCACATTTTCAAAAAACAGCTGTAACCAGGGCTTTTAGCGGGAGACGTGCGCGCGGTTTAGTGAATGCTTTTTTAACTACCTATAGTGACGAGGCACCTGCTGCATACCCACATATTCATCATATGACAAAAACACTGCGTAAGGTAGCAGCACAAAAAGACAATCCTGAATTAATGGCATTATGGGCGGGGCAAGGTCATTCATTAGCAAAGGAATGGTCAGCAACGGAGATAATGGAGGAACTAATTGCTGAATTGAATGACGCTATGAATCGTTTCTGAACATAAAATAACTATTGATTCATGATGTAAGGGTAAGTGAAGTAGGATCAATAGTTGTTAATTCAGTCCATACGTCGCTGAACGGGTGCCTTCTGCTTTTCTTTGTCTAGCTCCAGGCACCCAGCGACTAATAGACTTCCCTCTCCTCCTTACGATAAGTCAACATCGAATCGCTATCGCTCTTCGTGTTTCCTTTATCTCATACGGAGCGGTCCAGTCCATACGTCGCTGAACGGGTGCCTTCTGCTTTTCTTACTGTCTAGCTGCATCGGCTAGCTCACTGTGAAAAAGATAAAAGCCCTCGAAAGGCAAAAAGCGCCTTCCGGGTCTTTTCCTATTTTCTTCGCGAGCTGACCAAGCCGGTTCCGCTTTTCTTATTTATACCAAAGATCGATTCCTGATTCTGTATCTTCAATCAAGATATTTGCCGGTGCTTTTATAATAATCTTAATCATATAAAAGTCACCAGCACATGCTGAAGCATGCCAGCTGATTAAAAATAGAATAACCATGGGATGAAAAAGAGAGTATTGTAGCATTAAAAGTATAGCTGTAATCACTATGAATGGACTGGAAAGAGTAATGAAAAATTGCTTTTTAGAAAAAAGAAAGCCGGGGCAGGTTGCATAGGCAAGTCCTTGTTTGAAACCAAATTTCACTTTTTTTCTAGAGAATAACCAAAAAAATAGTCCATGAATCAATTCATGAATGATGAGTATGAAGAATCCACCAATGATCACACCTACTATTCCTTGAAAAAAGGTTGAAAGATTCACACTTGAATTTATTGGCAAGTGCAAAAAGAAAAATAGAATGCTATTCAGTATGTAAAAGACAAAAAAGAGTACAATCTGCAGAATCCCTAATTTTTTTAATATGGACTTGTTGTCTAGTAGCTTAATAGATGTATATAATGCCTGTTCTGATTGTTGCATATGTACAACTCCCTTTTTTTTAACATTTTTCACCATCCATTATACTTAGTATTTATCTTTGAAAGGAAACTTTTTGATGAGAATGTCCGAAAGAATTTGTCAGGATCAGCAAAAAATAAACTCACTACTGATGGAGCTGCAAACGGGATATTTAGGATTATCATCTGGAAATATGCCATATATTGTACCTGTAAATTATGTTTGGCATCACGGAAACATCTACTTTCATGGTGCCAATCAAGGAAGAAAGGTAGACATCATGCAAGAAAATGCTAATGCTACCTTTGTAGTGAGTGAGAGCTATGGTACGTTAACAAACCCAATACCAGCTAAAACGGATACGGCATATTTGAGCGTAATGCTGTTTGGACAGATGGAGATTGTCACTGATTTAGTTGAAGCCACATCAATCATGCAGCAGCTTCTAGATAAATATGTTCCAGGGTACTTTGAGACTCCGCTATCTCTAAATCATGTTAAAAAATACCAATCGTCTTTAGGAAGCAAAACAGAAATATACAAACTAGTTACTTCTGAAATGACGGCAAAAGAAAACGTCTTTGTAGAATCAATGGCTTATTACGAAGGTAGAAGCGTGAGAATGGATGTATAATGAAGGTTATGATGTTTAATTCGTTGCTGTATACGTACTTATCATGTCGTCATCCAAAAATTTAAAAGCTTTTAAATTTTTTATTAAAATCATTTACTTCTATCACTTTTTTACCTTTTCCATTGCAGTGAGGGCAATTACGTGAAAAAAATTGTAGAAAATTTTTTTTACCTTTACCTTTGCAGTGTTGGCATATAGAAATGATTTTCATCCTTAATGACCTCCTTATAGATTATGCTTGATAAGCTTCAAATGGGTATGTTTTGTATGAATCTACCGAGATGGGGAATAGGGTATCTAACGCTTTTCTATTTAGTATTTAACAAAAAGAGGATAATTATACCTGTTTTCTGTAAAGTGCGGATGTCTAGCTTCATACGTCGCTGAACGGGTGCCTTACGATTTTCTAATAATATATGCAGTGTGAAGGTATGGAGAATTTTACAGAAAACCCCGCTACTAATAAAAGTGCGGGGTTTTTCTTAAGAAACGATTTCAGTTTTAGAGATGATCGGAAATTCTTTCACTTCCGAAACAACTTTAGCTGGTTTATATATTTCGATGTAGCGTACATGATGTTCTTCCATTTCTTTTATTTTGAAATGATAAGCACCATGCTTGAGAATGTCCCCCTGTTTTGCTTCATAATTTTCAGTTAAAATCCAACCGCCCATTGTATCGATATCTTCATCATCAATCGAAACTCCGAGTAAATCATTAACTTCACTAATTAAAACTTTAGCATCAATAATGAAGTGATCTTCTTTTATTTTTCGAATATCTGGAATTTCATCTAAGTCAAATTCGTCACGAATATCGCCTACAATTTCTTCTAATATATCCTCAACTGTAACAAGTCCAGACGTTCCTCCATATTCATCCATCAGAATGGCCATATGGATACGTTCTTTTTGCATTTTTAAAAGTAAATCATGTATCGGTATGCTATCGATTACTCGAATAATTGGTCGAATATAGGATTCAATCGTTTGAGTAGACTGATAGCTTTTATCAACCATTTGTGTGAACAGTTCTTTAATATTGACCATCCCGATGACATGGTCTTTATCGCCATCAATAACTGGGTAACGTGTATATTTCTCTTCAGAAAGGATCTTTAGAAATTCTTGTATGGTGTCTTTTTTCGATAATGTGGCAATCTCAGTACGAGGTACCATGACTTCTTTTGCAATTCGATCATCGAATTCAAAAATTTTGTTTACATATTTAAACTCAGATTGGTTAATTTCACCACTTTTATAGCTTTCAGAGACAATGATACGTAACTCTTCTTCCGAATGAGCGATATCATGTTCAGTTACTGCCTTTAGTCCAAACATTCTTGTAAGTAATCGTGCACTACCATTTAAAATCCAAATGAAAGGGTACATCAACTTATTAAACCCAATTAATGGTCTAGCAAAAAGTAGTGTGACCTTCTCCGCTTTTTGAATGGCTAGTGTTTTTGGAGCTAATTCTCCAACAACTACATGAATGAATGTTATGAATGAGAAGGCAATCACAATTGATAGTACATGAGATGTAGAATCAGGAATATTGAATTGGATAAAAACAGGCATTAAAATCCTTTCAACTGTTGCTTCTCCAATCCACCCAAGACCAAGTGCTGTCATGGTAATACCAAGTTGACAGGTTGATAAATACTCATCCAAGTTAGAAATGACTTTTTTTGCCTGAATGGCATTTACTTTTCCTTCTTCAATTAATTGGTCGACCCTCGTACTTCTCACTTTAACAATTGCAAACTCTGAAGCTACAAAAAATGCTGTCAAAGCAATTAGAATGGCAATCAAAACCAAGTTTATTATGTCCAAATAGTCTCCCTTACATCACCGTGGTGGCGAATAAGGAGTCCACCTCCTAGATTAATAAAATATTCTGTTAAACTACTTCTATACTAAATACGATAAGACGGGAGAGAAAAGAATGTTTTGTGTGAAAAAGTTGCGCTCCCCAAATTATTCGTTTCTAGAACGTACCGTTGCATCTGATAACGCAAAGTCTGCCTACAAAGATTCTTCAATATCCCATCTAATCACCTCAATTTTCATTAATTAAATACTTTAATTATAGAAAGAGATATGAAATCCGTCAAATGAGCTATAATGGTTAAATTGCCACCTATTAATAATATATGGCCAGTTTAGGGAGAATATTAGCCGTTTTTGGCTATTTTCTCCGATTTATTGATTGATTATATAGAATATTCAGTTATTTTTTTATAGAAGCGGCTGACTTTTCATTTTAGGTAAGTCAGCCGCTTTGTTGTACTTTAAGATCATGTAATTTTTCTAAAGGATTAAAGATTAAGATTCCACTGGTGAATCAATTTCTTTACTATGTTTTTTTTCCGTTTGATTCTTCTTTACTTCAATAGATTTTATTGTATGATCATCCATTTCGATGACTTTAAAGGTATAGTTTTCTTGTTCAATCATATCTCCGATTTTAACATCATAATTTTCTGTTAGAACCCAACCACCTATTGTGTCAATGTCTTCATCATCAATTTCTAGACCAAGTAGATCATTTACTTCTTTTATAAGTAATTTTGAATCCAGAATATAATGGCCGGATGAAAGAGTCTGAATAGGAGGTACTTCATCAATGTCAAATTCGTCCCGAATTTCCCCAACGATTTCTTCAAGTATATCCTCTACGGTAACAAGTCCAGCTGTGCCACCGTATTCGTCCATTAGGATGGCCATATGAATTCGTTCTTTTTGCATTTTTAGCAATAAGTCATGAATCGGTATATTTTCCATTACTCGAATAATAGGCCGAGTATACTTTTCAATTTTATTTACTTTATTCCCTGGATTTTTAATATAATCTGCAAATACTTCTTTCAGATTGACTAATCCAATGACATGGTCCTTATCGACTTCAACAACTGGATAGCGGGTATATCTTTCTTGTTTAGCGATATCAACGAAATTTTCAAGTGTTTCTTCTTTTGAAATACTTAAGATTTCTGTACGTGGTACCATAATTTCCTTAGCTAGACGATCATCAAATTCGAAAATGTTGTTTACATATTTATATTCAGATTGATTAATTTCGCCACTTTCGTAACTGTCAGACAGAATGAATCGTAATTCTTCTTCTGAGTGGGCTTCATTTTCAGAAGTTTGTTGAAACCCAAGTGCTTTAACAACAGCTCGAGCAGAATGATTAAGCAACCAAATAATTGGAAACGTGATTTTGTGAAACCAAATTAACGGTTTAGCGATAGCTAAGGTAACTTGTTCTGCTTTTTGGATTGCGACTGTTTTTGGTGCTAATTCACCTACGACGACATTTAAGAAAGTGACGAGTGAAAATGAAACAATAAATGATAAAATACCAGTTATTTGACTTGGTATATGTAGTAATTCAAATAAAGGATGAATAATACTTAAGATTGCTGGTTCACCAATCCACCCTAAACCCAAAGCTGTCACTGTTATGCCAAGCTGTGTTGCTGATAGGTATTCATCAAGCTTTGATGTGACTTGTTTAGCTGCAATTGCTCGTCTATTTCCTTCTTCAATCAGTTGATCAATTCTAGAGCTTCGAACTCTAATTATGGCAAATTCTGATGCTACGAAGAAAGCTGTTAGCGCAATTAAAATAATGACCAATGTTACATTAAAAGTGTCCAATTAGTGTGAGATGCAAATCAATAGCGATTGATTGACCTCAGTCACCTCCCAAAATACTTATGAATTTAATTTCTCTTTTAAAAACGGATAGAGTTATTTTCATTATATCCTTTTTAGCAGTGAATTGTATCTGTTATTAGTATACGGAAAAAAAGTAAATTCCGTCAAAATTATTAACTAATTGTGAAATCTAAAAAAAATTCACCTTTATATGTGAAGGTGAATGGTAAAGGTTGTTAATAAATCCGAAGAAGTACAAGTAAGAGTGCCGCCATGTTTTTCGATAATTTCTTTACAAACGAATAGACCAAGACCTGTTCCTTGTTTCTTTGTTGTTACGAAAGGTTCAAATATGGTTGGTAGAACATCTTCTGGAATCTTCGGACCATTATTAGAAATAGTCAATATTAAATTTTCTAATGGTGATTTTGTACATGAAATATAAATAGAAGGTGAATGAATGTTTGAAATAACATCTAATGCGTTGAGGATGATGTTTAACAACACTTGACGTATCTCTTCCTTTGATCCCCTAATGTTGATATCATCGGCGATATTACAAGATACAGATGCATTTACTTCTAAGATGCTCGGATAAAGAAACTCAATGACATCATGAACAAGTTGTGAGATAGAAAAGAGAGTAAGGGTGGACGATTTATTTTCTTTTTTTGAAAAATTCAGAAATTGAGTAATACGACTGTTTAATTGTTCAAGTTCTTTTGAAATAATATCCAAATATTTCACATCAGATTGCTCAGATTGCAGTAATTGAATAAATCCCATAATGGATGTTAATGGATTTCTAAATTCATGAACGAAACTAGATGTCATTTGTCCAAGTAAAGTCAAGCGGTCTTTATGGGTTTGGCTAATAAAATAATATTGTTCTTCTAATGATTTTTCTTGTAAATTACCGTAATGAGTTAGACTTAGATAGATAAATTGATCTAATAGTCCATTAATTTTATGGATTAATTGCGTTTTTTCTTCATTTGAAATATCTAAGTTTAGCACCTCTGTTATTAGCACAGAACGACCAGTGGTCAAAGCATTTGTAAAATCCTCTAGGTTCATTTTCTTAACGAATTGTTCAGTTGCGATACTTTTAGCAAGTAAATTTAATCCCTCTTTTACATCTGAATGTTGTAATATTTCTTTTTGTAATAATTCAAAAATTGAATCCACTTGCTCTACAGTAAGAGAAACCTGTTTCCATTGACTCATCATTTTATCATTATTCGTTAAGAAATCCATCACTTTGTTAAATAACATCTCGCCCTCCGTTTATCCCACATTAATAGTAGCAAACACACACTTTAAGACCAAGGTGGACCAACAAGCATGTGAGTGTTTTACCACGTAATAGTCCGTTTTATAATACATAATTGTGTGACGCTTTTGCTGTTTGGATAGGCTATGTAAGAAAATTCGAGTGATACTTGGCTCATCAACATAATTGTTAAACATAGCCCTTGGTAAAATAATCTGTTATATAAGAATTCGTTAATAGGTACAAAAATCCTTTATCTAAACCAGAAAATCATGCTTATGTCCTAAAAAAGTAACCATTCATCATGAATGGTTACTTATCCAATCTTATTATTTCGGGTTCAATATGTATAATGACATGTTGAACATTATGATTTTTAAGTAGATTCTTTTCTACCTGGACGGTAATTTCATGACTTTGGATAACAGTTAATAGTGGATTGACGCTGATGGTTGCTTCTACCAGAATTTCATTACCATGCATACGTGCTTTAGTTTCAATCAAATGCTTAACGCCCTCTGTTCTAGAGATTGTTTCGTTTATTTCTTGTAATAATTGCTCATCAAAACCATCGGTTAATGAGTGCGCTGCATCAATGAAAATATCCCAAGCTGTTTTACAAATGATAAGTCCAACTCCAAGGGCCGCAACTCCATCAAGCCAATCTAGTCCTAATTTTGTTCCTATAATACCAATTAGAGCTCCCACGCTGACTAACGCATCTGAACGATTATCTTGTGCGACAGCATTCATAGCCGCACTGTTCGCTTTCTTACTTAGTGATAAATTATAACGATAGACTCCGTACATAAAAATGGCTGAGAAAAGGGCAGCATATGCGGTGATCATACTAATTGCTTCTGTTTCTTCAATAAAAAAAGCTTTGATGGCATCCTTAATAACTTGTACTCCAACAGAAGCCATAATGAAGGCTGAAATGAGGGAAGCAATCGTTTCGACACGTAAATGTCCATATAAATGATCCTTATCGGGTGGTCTTTTAGAAATTTTTAATCCAATTAAGATGGCAATTGATGATACAATATCTGTCAAATTATTAAGTCCATCTGCCCAAAGGCCTTTGGAATGACCGATATAGCCGATAATTAATTTAAGGGATGATAGAAAAAGATAAGCAAGAATGCTAATGTATGCTCCTTTTTCCACTGAAATAGATTGATGTTGTTGATTCATGGCCGTACCTCCGTGATAAGCTTGCAATTTAACGATAACAAACAAAAGGGTAGTGGGTCTATAGAAACAATGTCTCCTTTAACCATTTAACTTGCACCGTTTCAGTAGTATTGAGAAGGTGGAAAGATGTTGACTATGGTTAAAAAAACATCCATATTTAGGGATTTTGTACAACGTGCTTATTAACAAAAAATGTTTTTAAATACAAATAAAGTTGTTACATGTACATTAAATCTAATTAAAAATACCCGTTCTGTTGTTCAGCAATCGGACCATTTAATTGAATAAGATTACACAAAAAGTCGATTTCCCAACGTAAAGGAAATCGACTTTTTGTGATTAAATTTTTTCCTAATTATAAATGTTTTGCTTTAAGTTCCTTCGATGAATTTTAAAAATGCTGTTGACTATTCAGTCGAACTGTATTACATTGTTATAAAGTTGAACTATATAGTTGAACTAAATAGAGGGTGAGAGTATGAAACATAAATTATTGCCGTTGTCTGAAACCATGCATTATATTTTATTAGCCCTACGTGAACCACTCCATGGCTATGCCGTAATGCAGAAGATAGAAAAAATAAGTAATGGTACTGTTATTTTAGCGGCTGGTACATTATACGGTGCAATTGAAAACTTGAATAAACATGGTTGGATTGAACCTGTTGGAAATTCGGGTCGGAGAAAAATTTATATGATAACTACAGAAGGAAGCGCCATTTTGAAAATGGAACAAAAAAGGCTATCGCATATTTTATCATTGTACGAAGGGAGTGAATCAAATGAAGAAGTTTAAGTTGTTTTTTGATATTGAAAGAGAAGAGCAATGGCTGAACGAGCAATTACAAAAAGGTTATCGCTGTACAAATATTAGTGGATTAGGAATATACACTTTCAAAAAAACTGACAAAAGATATGTTATGCGACTTGATTATCAAGATTATTTACCAAAGAAAAAGTTCGAGGAATACAAAGGGATATATGAAGATTTTGGTTGGATCTATATAAAGGGGTACTGGCTGGGTGGAATACGTTATTGGCAAAAAGAAGATGATGATCAAAATGAAATCTTCTCGGACCGCCAATCAAAGGGTAATTATTATAAAAGATTAATGGGTTATTCATTTATGTTGGGTATGCTGTGTTTGGCTTCTTATATGCCTTACAAGGATTCGGGATTATATCATGAAGGTCTTTGGAGTATGAAAGGTTCATTATTTTGGAAGGCATTTTTATTTGAAACTCCATTTGTCCTTTTGAAGTTGTTTCCCGCACTTCTGGTTGTTTTTTTTGGTAGCAGTTTCTATAAAGCTTATCGAAAGTATTCAATGTTAAAAGAAAAGTAATATGCTAGGGAGTTTAGTATGAACTTTTTTAATCCAAAGAAGTAATTGAGAATAATGTATCTACCACAATCGGGCGCCATTCTTGTATAAGAAGGCGTTCTTTTGAATTGGACCAGAATAATTCAATAAGAGGTCACAAAGGAGTTAATATTTATAGGTGTAGTGATAATAATTGGATGAGCTATATTTTCATTCGTGAAACGTAAAAAGAAAAGGTAGGTATTTTTAGGGGATTATTCAACGAAGGGCGCGATTGTTGAATAAATAATTTCTTCCCATTGAACTAATAGGGAGCTTTAGCGAACGAAAAGATTGCATAAAACCCCACTTTTCTATGCAGCTGCCAGGCTTCTTCAGAAGCGAAAACGTTGATTCATCAACGATGTATAAAATCAAGCATAAACGTTAAAAAAGAACAAACGCCAAACCCATGATAGATAAGGGATTGGCGTTTTTGCTAACCCTTTATAGGCATTAAAACCCCTAATAGAGAAGCAGTTTACAGTGAATAGAGTATGACTCAATATTATTAAGCGAAACATGTGTGTTACTCAATTTTAACTTTTATACTATCTAAGGCGTTGTAACCATAACCTTTTCTGTTCCACATCGGCTCTAATGGTTGAACATTGCCTTTAGAATCAGTCGCTTTGGAAAGTATGGTATATTCGCTTTTTTTAAGTGCCTCCCATTTATAACTCCAACATACCCAAGCATATTTCTCGGATGAAGAAGTTAGTTGACATGTATCCCAAGTTTGGCCTCCATCAAAACTAATTTCCACCTTTGCAATATGACCTTTACCTGTCCATGCAATTCCATTAATTTCATACACCCCTGAATGCAATAATTTCCTATTTAAAGGATATTTTATAGTTGAGTTAACATTGATAGTCGTAACAGGGAATTTTCCACTATCGTTCTCTTTGTTCGGATAGTAAACGTAATCAACAGCTTGAAAAGGTCCTTTAAATTCCTTATCAATCACAATAATTTTTTTAACCCATTTTACAGATGCCATTGCATACCATCCAGGAACAATTAATCTAAGCGGAAAACCGTGCTTGAAGGGGATGGGTTGATTATTATATTCATAAGCAATAATGGTATCTGGATCAAGGGCTTTTTCTATGGGTAAACTCCTTGAAAAACTAAATAGTTGGTTAGAATCAGGTCTTTCTCCATAATCATGCCCCTCAAAAACAATTTCTTTGGCAGTATCAAGTAATCCTGTGTACTCCAATAAGGATCTTAAAGGTACACCTTTCCAAATCCCTTGGCTTATCGCACCTTTTCCCCATTGCTCCCCATAAACTTTTGGTTTAAATAACTCACGTTTATCACCAGAACATTCTAAAACCACTTTTATCGTTTTAGATGGCAATGAGTAAATTTCCTGTAATGAAAAGACTTTTGGATTATGCACTAGCCCCTCAATTGGAAGAAAATAAAAGGAAGACGCAAAGCTGGGATAAGGAAAATGATTTCTTCTATAAAAAAGTCTTTTACTAACAATATCGCCATTAATAAAATGTATAGGTGTTTCCTGATTTTCAGGAACTAACGTCTTTGTAATCAGGTAGGGTCTTACTTCAGGTTGATGAGAATTACTCATATATAACCCCCTCTTTTACATGTAGTTGCTAATTAATGCATATGTAGTTTATGAGTAATCATTCAAGGATCATTTCGTTGAAAAAATAAGAGCCTAGGGTATATGTGAGTTAGTGGCTTACATAGAATAAAAGGTGTTTTAAACATCTGATTCTAAAAAGTTCTATAATAAACACCAGTTGAAATAAATCAATCAGTCTTAAACAATCGGGCGCTATTGTTTAACAAAAGATAAAAACAAAAAGAGCAAACCTATTGATTTTGCTCTTTTTTTAGTTCCCGATATATTGTAGCAGCTGACACACCAGTAGCTTCTTAGATTTCCTTTACCGTCATTCTTTGAGAATGATACATTGAAATGGCTTGATTCAATTTTTGTTGATTAACCTTAGGTCTTCCTCCCTGGTGCGGTCCTTCCTTATCTTCTTGAGTAGATAAGGACTATGACCTCTGCTGACTCCTGTCATTCAACGCACACGTTTCGAGTACGCTTGCCGTGTGAGCACGGCGTATCGACAGGTTCTCCCCGGGTAAGAGTGCAAACTTTCTTTCTATGTCTCCGCCTCATTTACTCTGTGACACCTTCGGCAGTAAGGACTTTATCTTGTATTGCAGACTCATCCAATGTCACCTAGCCTTGTATGAGATTCGTGTCCATCGGAGCGGAAATTTGCCGCCGACTTCCTTCAGCCATGCAAGTCACCCCGCATAACCTTGTCTTAAGCTACTGCTACTACTGCCTTCGCAGTTCGGGACTTTCACCCTAGAGCTTACACCCATGCCGGGCACACAATAAAGGTTAATTCCTTTTCTAGGATCTAACCGATTGATTAACTAAGTGACAATATCAAAGTCATAGGTTTTCAAATAAATTTTCATTTTTCGACTCTTTGCTAAAGATTAGAACTTCCTCAACTGGTTGATAGGATTCACCATAAAAATGTTGATCCTTATATGTATGTATCAGATTATATGTTTTCTTCATCGCTTCAAAAATCATTTCTTCCGACTCATTATTGGGTGCCCAGTAGAGGATTTCCATTTCATTAAGCTCTTTTGTTGCAAGGGATCTTCTCTCATACCCAATGGACTTAGCATGCTCAAATCCTTCACGTTTATAAAAATGAAGCCTTTTTTCTGAATCACTGTCTTCATAGTTAATAGGTTCTACTTCAAGTATGATTGGTTTTTCTTTTCGTTTTAGTTTTTCTAATAGTTTATGCCCAAGTCCTTCACCTCTAGCATTTTTTGAAACGAGAAGATAATCAATAAAAATAAAATTATCTAGTTCAACATACATTAAAATATGTTTAGGGCTCTCATCTTTATGATAGATATCTGAACGCTCTTTAAGTAAGGTTTCCATGTGGTCTCTCGATTTCATTTCTTCAATCGGAAAATATTGATTTAACTTTTCATACCAATGCATAGGTCTACTCCTTTTTAACGTTTTTCCGTTCGAACTTTTCATGGTAAGTCTTAATAATGAGAGTATTTGCCCCTTTTCCCTATTTTATGCTGTAAAAATATCAGCAAGTGTTGATATGAAAAAAGATGTAAGTTGGGAAATAATCACGATTGATGATAACAAAAACACTATTTTTTTAAAAAGATTAAAGAAGAACCTAATTCCATACATTTGTCTAATGACGATTATTATGTATCTATTGTAGAAGGCCATAAGTTAAGTGAAAACCCATTGACTTTAACAAATGCCATACAAGACTTTGAAACTGTAAAAGAGTAGTTCAATTAACAGGTACAAAAGCAAATTAGAGGAAAAAAGAGAAATTTCTTGTTAAGGTTTAATTGATTAAGAAATAGGAGGTAAAGATAAAGATGACTACATTGCTCGAAGAAATTAAATCTTATAAAGAAGCATTTAAACAAAAGGCTCCCGAGGAAAAACAGAAGTGAATGGCGCAAGCAACAAAAGAATTAAAAGAATCCGGAGTTGCAGAGGGACTAAAAGAGGGAGACCAAGTACCGGATTTTAAACTTCCTGACGCAACAGGAAAAACGGTGTCCATTACTGAAGAGCTTTCGAAAGGACCGGTGATCCTGACATTTTATCGAGGTGGCTGGTGCCCTTACTGCAATCTTGAATTAAAAGCCTATCAAAGAGAATTAGAATCTATCAAAGACGCTGGTACAACATTAATAGCCATTAGTCCTGAGACACCAGATGCAACCTTGTTTACAAGGGAAAAAAATGAGCTTGAATTCATTGTTCTTAGTGATGAAGGCAATAATGTTGCTGAACAATTTGATTTGGTATTCAAAATGCCGAATTATTTAATTGAAATAAAAGAACTGAATAGATGTCACAATATTATTTTTCTAGGTTTTCCTTAAAAATGGACGGTTATTTTTTAACGTGAAATCGTTCTTTTAAAAAGCCCCCTAAATTTCTCCCTATCTTCTGATGTAAATGGTTTTGGCCCCTTTGTACGCTTTCCGCTTTTTCGAGCCATTGCACTCAAATAACGTGTTTGTAATAATTGGTCAATGTTTTCATTTGTATAGCTAAACCCTTTATGGTGAAGAACGGTACACCCTTTTGCTAAACCTAGCGAAGCAAGACCATAATCTTGCGTAACGATTATATCTCCTATTTCTGCTAACTTCATAATCCGATAATCCGCAGCATCTGCTCCAAAATCAACATAAATGGTTTCCACTCCTGATGGTTGTTCCGCATTAGAAAAATGAGAAAAGCTAGTAACAAGGATAACAGGAATTACCGCATTCGTACCTTCAGAGATAATAATATCTTTTACCGGACAAGCATCTGCATCGACATAAATTTTCATCTTTATCCCTCCCGTAAATAAGTTCGAATTGATGATAATGGTAGATTAGGCTTTTGTCAAACGATGAAGATGCTTTACCTATAATCATTTAAAAAACAGTTATGCCATTAAAGGGTGCTTTAGCCTAATAACTAAGGTGTCATTCTTGCATTTACCACTATTCAGCAATCGGGCGCAATTCTAGAATAAAAAATGCGCTCTTTCTTTATGTAAAGAGCCATATTGTTTAATAACAATTTTAAAGCAAAGTGGATATTGTGAAGGTTTACAATTAAACTATTTGGCAGTTTAACAAGATTAATAAAGATAATTAATTCCAGCAAAAAATAAAACCCTTCGATTTAGGGAAATCAAGGGTCTTAACTTAAAAATAAAAATAATCTAATTATGGGTCTTTTCAAGAGCTAGTTTTATACCAAAACCTATCAGTATAGTACCTGTGATTCCTTCAATAATATTTTGTGTTTTAGGTTTTTTCATAAAAGCACTAATCTGATTAATTAAATTGACATAAAGTAAAAACCATACGGCAGTCAATAAAGTATAAGTGATACCCATTATAAGAAACGGTAAAAGGGTATTGCTTCCAGAGTCTACGAATTGAGGTAAAAAGGTTAAGAAAAAGACAGCAACTTTGGTATTCAGGATATTTGTAAGGAACCCTTGTTTAAAACAAGATGTTGATTATGATAAGTTCTGAATATGTTATTCTTACAGATTCTTCCGAACGAAAAAGCCCATTAAGGTGTGACAGCACCCTCTTTAGAGATGGAATGAGAGTGAGGTCGAACCAAGCGTGTCTTATGGCACGTCAATGGTTCGATTTTTTTAATTTTGTTAAAGTAAATTCTTGATTAGAGAACGCTTGTTCTGTTATAATAAACCTATTAAAAGGAGAAGGGAGGAAAACAACTATATTTGTGACGCACTCATTTCAAATTCCTTATGATGTAAATCTATACCAAGAATTGAGAATGATGCAACGAGAAGCTGCGTCGGTTTGGAATGATATGGTTCGGGAAGCCACATCTTATTATTTCACTTGTAAAAAGTGGCTCAGTAAAACCGAGATTCAAGCGGTTCGAAAACAAACCTACGACCTTCATTCTCAAACCGTTCAAGCGATTGCCGACAAATATGATGCGAATCGCGAAACCATTAAACAACTGCGAAAAACGGATAAAAAGGCGAAATATCCGTGGCGAAGAAAATTCTACTATTGTATCCCCCTAAAAAAAGCTTCTATGGACATTTCAACAGACACCATCACGATTAAAAGAGCAGAATATGGATTTCAGCTTTCCGACCTGTTAACCAAAAAGAAAAAGGACAATTGGAACGAGAAGGTTCCGAAGAAAAATGGAGTTGTGGTGATTCCCAACCGTTCAGAAGAAAACCTAGAGGAGTGTAATTATGCAGAAATTGTGTGGAGAAACGGAGCCTATTGGTTTTGTTATTCCATTCAGGTTCCCGAAAAAGATCTTTCTTCTCATGCTTTTAAAGTGGCAGGTGGAGATTTAGGAGAAATTCATGCGGTGACAGTGGCAACCGAGGACAAAGCATTCGTCGTATCAGGACGTGCAATGCGCAGTATCTCTCAATTCCGCGCAAAGGCATTAGCCGACTTAAGTAAAAAAATGGCTCGCTGTAAAAAAGGTTCTCGTCAATGGAAAAAATATAAACAAGCTAAACAGCGCATTCGACAAACAAGTAAAAATCGACTCGAAGCATTAGAACATAAAACGACAAAAGAAGTGGTCTTATTTTTAGAAAAAGAAAACGTCACGAATGTTGTCATTGGAAAGGTATCAGGAATCGAAAAAAACACCACGAAAAAGAAACAAAAGAATAACAAAGTAAGAAGACAACAATTATCCCTTTGGAATCAAGGGAAAGTGAAACAAAAATTAATCTATAAAGCAAAATTAAAAGGCATCATCGTGGAAGAAACAGAAGAAAGCTATACGTCTCAAGATTGTCCATTTTGTGGGGGAAGGCACCATGCGAAGGGACGAAGATTCATGTGTTCTGTTCATAAAACAGAAATCCATCGGGATGTAAATGGAGCGCAAAATATCGCTCGTAAAAAATATACGATGGGCATTCAACCTCTTTGTTCGGTGGTCTATAAGCAACCGGTGTGGTATAAACGTTTTTTGTCCGAGGAACAAAGACAACAAACAAAACACCCCAATGATCAACCGAAAAAAGAAAAAAGTATCGCCAGTAGGGTGGCGTAGTAGGCACCGACCTTGCCCTCTTGAAAGAGTGTCCTTCTCTCAAGAGTTGCTCACTAAAAGTTCTGCCTCTGCCTCTTCTAATGGAAGGTGGTAAGTGGGATGTTTGTGAGAAAGAACCTCATCGGCTTTAGCCGTGGGAGTGGTCAGTCGTGAAATATTTAATAGATGGAACAATCGCAATAGAGATTACTAGAACACGGAATAATTGAAATGCTGTAACAATGGTACTGTCAGCATGAACCGACGCAGAAATGATCCCCATTTGATCGAGACCACCAGGCACGATACTTAAAAAGCTCGTTTTAAAGTCGAGTGGATAAAATTGCATCACTAATAGAGCAAGGCCGAACGCACTTGCGATATATAGAAACGACGAAACGAACGCATAGAAAATCAGCTTTTTCGATAAGTGAAGATTCTCTTTTTTCATAAGCAGTCCGATGTAAATCCCCATCACAATTTGTGCAACATGAAGTGCACTCACCGGATTTTCTGGAATCTCGATATTTGCAAGTTGTAAGCCCATAAGTAAAAATACCGGACCAAGCATATAGCCGGTAGGGATTTTGATTTTCATAGCGATAAAGCCAGCAATGTAACTTAAAGCAAAAAACAATAAAAATGGTAACGTGTAATGCGCGTCTGAAACAGATGTGCTCGAGCTACTGCTATTACCTACAACAAGCAGTGGCACAAAGCCGATAATGCAGAGTACACGGAGCACCTGATAAAACGTAATCATCGTAATATTTTTACTACCCTGTTCTTCAGCATAAGTAACAATTTGTGTCATACCACCAGGCACACAGCTAGTAAGTGCGGTAAGTTGGTCAACTTTCACACGTTTAACTATAACCCAGCTGATGAAAATTAATAAAATGATATAAAGGACATTTAATGAAATCATCACAGGTAAATAAAGCTGAATATCTGCAAGTGCCTCAAGAGTAAAGGCATGACCAATCGAATATCCACCAATAACTAAACCAAAATTCCGAAAGTGTTTATTCCATTTTAAAGGAAGTGGCGTCGTTAATTGTAAAACTAATATCGTTAGCAATGGTCCGAGAAGCCACGGCATTGGGATATGTAACAATTGAAAAACATAGGCGCCAATGACACCAAGTACTGCAGTTAGTAAATAGCTTTTTGCTATTGCCATAAAGGATACCTCAATTCATAAAAAACTCGTTTTATTATTTCATATTCATCCGATTTTTTAAAGGAATTGCAATGAATTTGAGGAATGGGAACAGGCTTTAAAAAGTTTAGCTTTAATTCAATT
>CAVVWH010000034.1:0-83372 GCA_963751845.1 uncultured Bacillaceae bacterium | reverse complement strand
AACAGGTGATTTCATCGTGATTTGAATCCATTCATTTTCCGATACAACTGAGCCATTATGTGTAATGACAGCTTCAATTGTATAAGGCGTATTATTTATCACTACTTTTTTTCTTGGCATGCTGTCGATTAAATCATAAATTGACAGGTCAGCAGGATTTCCGTCATCACCTTGCATCACTTCGATGACATCATCATTTTTAACTGTATGGTCAAGGGCTACATCTTGTCCATTTAATCTAATTTTTGGCATAGTACCATGCTGACCAGGAATAGTGATTTGCTGACCATTGAATTGAATGATTTTTGCCATTCCTGGTTTACCGTACAGATTTTTTAGTTTAATTCCAGCTGTCAGTAAGCAATCAGATATAGTTGTTTGTTCCATATCAAATAGACGAATAGGCTGTCCATTTACTAAAACACTTAAATATTGAATGGGACTTTTATCAGCTGCTATCGCAATTCCAATTGGTGTGACAAGTTCGGGGCCTTGATATAAACCATTGTCAAATTCAACATTTTGAATAGCATCAATACCTCTAATTGCCACACGATTTTCTGGCAAATGTAAATGTTTCGAAATCAGATTGATTAATAATGGGGTTTGACTTCCGCCTCCAACGAGCATTACAGCCTTTGGTGATTTTCCATTATTCAATTCAAGAATTTCTTGACTTATAGCCTCAGCTAAACGCTCAAGTGCTGGCGTAATATGGCTGACAATTTCCTTCTTTGACATTTCTATTTCAAATCCAAGAATATCTGTTACGGTAATCATATCTTGATTAATGAGCTTTCGTTTGGCCGCTTCGGCCAGTGGGAAATCTAAAAGTAAAAAGTCACTAATGGCTTCGGTAATTTCATCCCCAGCAATTGGTACCATACCATAGGCGATTATTGTACCTGAATCAGTTAAGGCGATATCTGATGTTCCTGCTCCTATATCGACTAAGGCAACATTTAAGCGGCGCATCGTTGGTGGGATTAATACATTAATGGCGGCAATCGGCTCAAGAGTTAGTGCCTGCATTTCTAAATTAGCTCGTTTTAATGCAGCAAGTAAGGATTCAACAACAACCTTAGGTAGAAAAGTTGCAATAATTTCAACAGATGCGGCGTTACCACTTTGATCAATTAGATTGCCAATTTCTTGTCCGTCTAAGCGGTAATATAAAATAGAGTAACCAACGCAGTAATAGGTAGAATGAAGGGTATTTTTCTCGGCTACTGTATTTTGGGCTTCTTGTACAGCACTATATTCAAGATGAAGAATATCTTCATGTTTTATGATCGGTTTACCTTTTATTTCAATAGAGGCGGTCGCTTTTTCAGTTTTGAGTGCTCTACCAGCTGCGGCTACGGATACCTTTTTTAAAGGCCCATGTTTTTCTTCTAGTTTATTTTTTATTTGAGATATAACCTTTGCAACGGCTGTTACATCGTGAATTTGCCCATCTAACATTGCTCGCTCTGAATGCTCTTGTGATAAAATATCAATAATTTTGTAGCTTTTGTCTGACTTTTCTAATATAATTCCTACAACAGATCGTGTTCCAATATCCAAGGCGAATAAAGTTTCAGTCATTGTGACACCTTCTTTATGTAATAAAATCCTTTAACGCTTAAAAGCGTTTAACTATTAAAGATAAAATAAGTGACATTCTGCAATTTTTCATTTATAATAATTTCAATTATACATGAATTTATTATAAATGATGATGGTTAAAACTGAGCTAGGTAAATTTAGAAAATGAATTATCATAATTATGTGATATTTTTTTCTAAATGGTTGGCTTTAAACTTAAAAAACGAAAGGGTGGATTTGTAATGAGCAATAAGGAACTTGATGTTTTACGTGATCAACTAGATGATATTAATCTTCAATTATTAAATCTAATTAATAAAAGAGCTGAGGTTGTACAAAAAATTGGCCATGTAAAGGAAAAACAAGGCGTAAATCGTTTTGATCCAGTTCGTGAAAGAATTATGCTTGATCAAATTGAAAACAGTCATGAAGGTCCACTTGATTTAGCATCTATTAAACATATTTTTAAAGAAATTTTCAAATTAGGGTTAGACCTTCAAGATGAAGATAAAAAGAAAGTATTGCTTGTTTCTAGAAAACAAAAACCCGAAGATACTATTATTGATATTAAAGGTGAATTAGTTGGAAATGGAATTCCAAGCTTTGTATTCGGACCTTGTGCTGTTGAATCTTATGAGCAAACAGCCGCCGTTGCTGCATCAATTAAAGCAAAAGGCTTAAAGCTTATGCGTGGTGGGGCTTACAAACCTCGTACATCTCCATATGATTTCCAAGGCCTTGGTTTAGAAGGACTTAAAATTTTGAAACAAGTAGCAGATGAATACGGTTTAGCTGTTATTAGTGAAATTGTAAGTACTAACGATATTGAAACAGCACTTGATTATATCGATGTTATCCAAATTGGTGCTCGTAACGCACAAAACTTTGATTTATTAAAAGCAGCAGGTGCAACAAATAAACCCGTTTTATTAAAACGTGGTATTTCAGGAACAATTGATGAATTCATTCATTGTGCTGAGTATGTAATGGCTCAAGGAAATGGTAATATCATTCTTTGTGAACGTGGAATCCGTACGTATGAAAGAGCAACAAGAAATACATTAGACATTACAGCTGTGCCAATCTTGAAAAAAGAAACACATTTACCAGTAATGGTCGATGTAACTCACTCTACTGGACGTCGCGACCTTTTACTTCCAGCAGCTAAAGCAGCACTTGCAATTGGTGCCGATGGCGTTATGGCTGAAGTACATCCAGATCCAGCTGTAGCATTATCTGATTCTGCACAACAAATGGATCTTAAACAATTCGACGAATTCTACAATGAAATTAAACGCTTAAACTGGGTTACTGTTTAACAGAAAAGAGGAACCGGCTTGGTCAGCTCGCGAAGAAAATAGGAAAAGACCCGGAAGGCACGCTTTTTGCCTTACGAGGGCTTTTATCTTTTTCACAGTGAGCTAGCCGGTGGAGCTAGACAGAGAAAAGAGGAACCGGCTTGGTCAGCTCGCGATGGTACGCCGACTAAGAACGCCACGTCCTGTGGCAACGCCGGCATGACCCGCATCGTGCGGGCCTAAGACCCGTAAGGCACGCTTTTTGCCTTACGAGAGCTTTTATCTTTTTCACAGTGAGCTAGCCGGTGGAGCTAGACAGAGAAAAGTGGGAAAAGTTCAAAAAGACGTAATAGTTAGGTCCTTACCTGCATGGGTAAGGACCTTTTTAGGTTGCAGGAAACATACGTCTATCGTATGATTAGTATCAGAATAGGGACAATAATAATATACTATCAAAATTTATTTATAATGATGATAGTATAAGAAAAACTTCAATTTTTGCCATTACTAGCGAGAAGTCATGTTTTTCTCATACATAATTTATAAATAGTAAAAATAATGAAAAAATATTTTTTTCGATAATGGGAATAATGAAAAAAAAACGGGGGAATAAACAAATGAATAATATCACAATCTATGATGTGGCACGTGAAGCAAACGTTTCTATGGCAACTGTGTCACGTGTAGTAAACGGGAATCCAAATGTTAAACCAGCTACAAGGAAAAAAGTTTCTGATGTCATTGAACGATTAGGATATCGTCCTAATGCGGTAGCTAGAGGGCTTGCAAGTAAAAAAACAACAACAGTCGGGGTAATCATTCCTGATATTTCTAATATTTTTTATGCTGAGCTAGCTAGGGGTATTGAAGATATTGCAACGATGTATAAATATAATATCATTTTAAGTAACTCTGACGAAAATAAAGATAAAGAATTTCATTTATTGAATACAATGTTAGGTAAGCAAGTGGACGGGCTTGTGTTCATGGGAAGTCATATTTCAGAAGAACATGTGAAGGAATTTAAAAATTCTCCTGTACCAATTGTTCTTGCAGGTTCAGTTGAAGAAGGCGATGGCCATGAAATTCCGTCGGTTAATATCGATTATGAAGAAGCTGCGTTTGACGCTGTATCAATGTTTGCTAATAAAGGACATAAGCGAATTGCTTTTGTAATAGGAAATCCTGACCAACCAATTAATCAAAAGAAATTAGCTGGTTATAAGAGAGGACTAGAGGCTGTAAATCTTCCCTTTGATGAAAATTTGATTGTTGAAGGAGATTATACGTATGATTCAGGAATTGAATGCTTTGATAAGTTGGTAGAAGAAGCGGAGAAACCAACAGCGATTATTGTAGGTGCAGATGAAATGGCTCTTGGTATTGTACATGCAGCACAAGATCAGGGCACTGAAGTACCAGAGCATTTTGAGGTTATTAGCTTTGATAATACACGTTTAACCTTAATGGTGCGTCCTCAAATTACAACAGTTGTTCAACCACTGTATGATATAGGTGCAGTTGCGATGAGACTTTTAACAAAGCTAATGAATAAAGAAGAGGTGGAACAATCTACAGTTATTTTACCTCATCGAATTGAAGAACGACAATCTACAAAATAAATTGCATAACTCATTAAAAAATGGAATATCTTTTTAAAACGTAAAACGTCCAAGAGGACGTTTTTTGTTTTTTATTCTTTGATAATGATAGAAGGGGAAGTATTTCCTCCCTTCTGAAAAGATATATGATTTGATACGTCTGGTGTCTAGCTCTACAAGAGAGCTCATCGAACCACTATATTCAAAAAGATTTAGTCAACTTTTGACAATCATCTACCTTGTCTGCAAACTTCTATAAGTCAACAGCGAATCATGATACCGATATTATAAAGCTACTCCACCTTCAGGCCCTTTTGTGGTCTTCTTAATGGATTGTTGATGTATTCTGATTGGGTAAAGAGCCTTTTCTAATGTTTGTGCATTTTTTTCGGTAATTTCCGTTTTGCGAGGTATGGGTGGATATATATCATCCATATCGTCCCATTCTGTTGGTAGTTGCACAGGAGATTCTGGTTGCCAGCGGTCAATCCATTCTTTTGGAAGTGGACCACAATTATTCATATTCCTTGTCATTTCAAGCCAAATCAGGGACCAAGCACGAGGGACGACACGCCAGATATCATAGCCTCCTCCTCCGACTGCAATCCAACGACCTTCACAATATTTGTGTGCTAATTCATGGGCTAGCTTAGGAATTTCTTTGTAAATACGCATTGTAGATGATAAATGTGTTAAGGGATCGTAGTAATGGGAATCAGCGCCATTTTGAGTAAGAATAACATCTGGTTTGAAATAGTCTATTACTTCGGTTAGCGATGTTCGATAACAATCAAGAAAAGAATCATCTTCGGTGAAGGCATCTATTGGTATATTAATAGAGTAGCCATAGCCTTTGCCCTGACCTCGCTCGTTAATATTGCCTGTGCCAGGGAATAAATAGCGTCCCGTTTCGTGAATTGACAAGGTACAGACATTAGGGTCATCGTAAAAGGACCATTGCACTCCATCCCCATGATGTGCATCCGTATCGACATATAAAACGCGAGCGTTATATTTCTGTTGTAGATATTTAATGGCAACTGAACTGTCATTGTAGATACAAAAGCCGGATGCTCTTCCACGGAAGCCATGGTGCAGTCCGCCACCTGGATTAAAGACATGAAGGGCTTGGCCCGTCATGACGGCATCAACAGCTGTTAATGTGCCTCCCACAAGGAGGGCACTAGCTTCATGCATATTTTGAAAAATTGGTGTATCTTCAGTTCCAATGCCATAGTTGGCTGCTTGTTCTTCTGAAAGAAGTCCTTTACCGGCTGCTTGGATTGCGCTTACATAGCGTGAATCATGGATGAGTTCTAATTCTTCCTTGGTAGCTACTCGTGGTGGAATGATATGTTTATCCTGGATTGCTCCATGTTTTTGTAACAAATCTAGTGTAATCTGAAGACGTTTTTGATTAAAAGGGTGATCATCACGAAACTTGTAGGTTAACAGTTCATCCGAAAATACGTATAATGCATTGGCTGTCATGATAGTTGCCCCAGTAGGTTCGGCCATATGACTTCGTAGCCTGAATTCAATAATTCGTCAATTACGATAGAAAGATTCATAGTTTGTGCCCGAATAACTAGAATTTGATAATCTCTAACCTCTTTTTCTGGATAAACGAGAATGCTAAGGATATTAATATTACAGTTTTTGAAGATTCCGCAGATTTCATACAGACTACCTGGTTTATCAGGAATTTTAATTTCAATTTGTGACCCAGGTTTGTTGACGCCTGTAAGCTCAACAAAGGAGTGCAATAGATTAGAGCCAGTCAGAATTCCCACTAGTTTCTTTTCTTTTACTACTGGAAGACAGCTAATTTTATTTTCACAAAAAACAGCCCCGACTTCTTCGACAAAATCTAATGGATGGCCAGTAATAATATCTGTTTTCATGATCGTGCTAAGTGGTTTTTTTAAATCTTCTGAATATTCTTCAGTTTGGAAAATCGATGGGGATGCATCCCTAATATTACGATCACTAACTAAGCCAACAAGATGAAACTCTTCGTCTACAAGCGGAATATGACGGATTTGTTTTTCTTTCATAAGGATAACCGCACTGTAAATACTGTCAGATGGAGTTAAGGCAATGACATCTTTTGTCATTATTTTTTCAACTATCACTTTTATTCCTCCTCATTTGTTAACTAATTAATACATAAAGCGGTTAATGAAGCGTAGTTGGTCGAATTGCTCAATGGATTCGGGTGGAACATTTTTACCGATTCTGGCCATAAGGCAATTAGCAGGGTGGGAGCAAATTTCTGGATCGTCGGTGGAATAATAGATCAATCCGCCTGCGCTCATTATTTTTTCCATTACTTTTCGATAATCCCAAACGTTTAATTCAGTACCCTTTAAATCCCAATGCCAGTAATATTCTGTTGTAAATATTATGTAGTTTTCCATTGCTTCATCCATCATCGCAACACGTAATAAATTTTTTCCAACGGATGTACCTCGAAATGTAGATATGACTTCGATGGCTCCGAGTTCAATTAAATCGTCCATTTTAATCTCAGACCAGCGCTCTAAAGGATCTGGGTGTAAAAAGGTTGTATACCCAACAATCGTTTCATTTTGGCGAGCAATGATAATTCTTCCTTCTGGTAAACTTGCAATTTCAATTAAAGCTTTGAATTGTTGTGAGGGAGGTCGAAATGCAACGAGACCTTCATGAAAATGAAAGGATCTTAGCTGTTCAGCTGGAATTGGACCTTCGATGATTAACGTGCCATTTGCTGTTTCCAATTCCTTTGCATAATATGTTTTTTTGTGCTCCATTCCTTCACCACCTGGGTTATAATTTGTGTTCTCGCAATATTTTTGCATATTGTAAGCGTATGAAAATATTGTTAATTATGCAAGCTTTTTTGAATTATTTTCCTCTTAGAAGAATATGATAATAGTATTATTTGCTGGAAATATTTGTAGGATTGATTAATCTATATTAAAATGGAATGGCAAAATGGAATAAAGGGGGATATGTTACATGGTTTTGAAAGCGCTACCGGTAGTGGAAGGTGAATTTAATTTGCAAAACTATGATGAGGTGTACGAGCAGTTTAATTGGTCTGACACGGAGCGTGAGTTTTCTTGGTTTGAAACAGGAAAGGTGAATATGGCTTATGAAGCAATTGACCGCCATGTAGAAACATATAATAAAAATAAGGTAGCCCTTTATTACAAGGATGACAGGCGCAATGAGAAGTATACGTTTTTGGAGATGAAAAAGTGGAGCAATAAAGCGGCAAATGTTTTGAAGACGGTTGCAAATGTTCAAAAAGGGGATCGCGTATTTGTGTTTATGCCGCGTTCACCAGAGTTATATTTTGCTTTGCTTGGTGCAATTAAGCTAGGGGCAATAGTTGGACCGTTATTTGAAGCATTTATGGAAGGTGCGGTAAAAGATCGATTAGAGGATAGTCAAGCAAGTGTGCTTGTGACAACACCTCAACTTTTGTCCCGAGTGCCTGTGGAGGAGTTACCACATTTACAATATATATTTCTAGTCGGAGAAAATATAGAAGAAACGGATCAGTATTTTGACTTTAATGCAAGGATCGAAAAAGCAGATTCCAAGTTTGAGATTGTCTGGGTAGATCGTACGGATGGTCTGATTCTCCATTATACTTCCGGTTCAACAGGCAAGCCCAAAGGAGTTCTACATGTCCATAATGCTATGATTCAGCATTATCAAACAGCTAAATGGGTTTTGGATTTGAAAGAAGAGGATGTATATTGGTGCACGGCGGACCCTGGTTGGGTCACAGGAACATCATATGGGATTTTTGCTCCATGGCTCACGGGTACCTCAAATGTAGTTGTAGGTGGTCGATTTAGGCCTGAAGCATGGTATAAGACGATTGAAGAGTTTTCTGTGACCGTTTGGTATAGCGCACCAACGGCCTTTAGAATGCTTATGGGAGCAGGGGATGATATTGTTAAACACTTTGATTTACAGTCGCTAAGGCATGTTTTAAGCGTTGGAGAGCCTCTTAACCCTGAAGTCATTCGTTGGGGTGCTAAAGTATTTAATAAGCGGATACATGACACTTGGTGGATGACAGAAACAGGTGCACAATTAATTTGTAATTACCCTTGCTTAGAAATTAAACCAGGATCAATGGGGAAACCCATTCCTGGAGTTGAAGCAGCCATTGTCGATCATCAAGGCAAAGAGTTGCCTCCAAATCAAATGGGAAATTTGGCCATTAAAAAGGGATGGCCTTCAATGATGGCTGCTATTTGGAGTAATCAAGAAAAATATGATTCCTATTTTATGCCTGGAGATTGGTATGTAACAGGTGATTCAGCCTATAAAGATAAAGACGGATATTACTGGTTTCAAGGGCGAATTGATGATGTGATTATGACGTCAGGTGAGCGGGTAGGTCCTTTTGAGGTGGAAAGTAAGCTGCTTGAACATCCTGCTGTTGCAGAAGCAGGGGTAATTGGAAAACCTGATCCAGTTCGGGGAGAAATCATTAAAGCTTTTATTTCACTTCGTGATGGATATGAAGCTAATGATCAATTAATCGAAGAAATTCGTCAATTTGTAAAGCAAGGATTAGCTTCACATGCAGCACCTCGTGAAATTGAATTTCGAGATAAGCTTCCCAAAACACGTAGTGGTAAAATCATGCGTCGTGTACTTAAAGCTTGGGAACTTGATTTGCCTACTGGTGATTTATCGACAATGGAAGATTAATAGAAGGGGCTATTCAATAAGTCATTTTTTCAAACAAAAAAGCATCGTAAGAAAAACGGTTCGTTTTCCTTACGATGCTTTACTTTTTGGGATTTATCGGACAGACTATTCTTCTTTTTTTTAAAATGAATTGACCGAGACTAATTCATTCTGGTTCATTTGTTGGTGGTGCTTCTTCGGGATTTGGTGCTGAATCAACAGGCACATCTGGTACATCTTCAGGTTTCTGTTGATCCTCCTTATCTGGTTTAACTAGCTCTTGTTCATTACCGATCTGTTTGTCGTTAGTTGGCTTTTCTGTCGTAGATGTTTTCAAATCAATCGCGTCTTCTTTTTGTTTTTTAGCTGCCTCTTGCTTTTCTAGCTTTTTCTGATTTTCTTTTTCTTTTACTGCTTTTTCTTTCTCTTCTTTTGCTTTTATCATTTTAATATATGGAGCATAGGTTTCTTTTGTAAACTGATTACCCGCATATTTTGCAATCATTAAATCAGTTTGACCCTGAATAGAGCGTGAAACGATTCCTCCAGGCATTTCGAATCGCTGATTTGGATCAATGAGTGTTGGATTTATGTTGTATGCTCCATTGATCAATGCAGCCCAATAGTAGATATTTCGTCTATTGTATTCTAGTCCATTATAATATCCTTGCAAAGACTTCGGAGTATCATAGCCAATCCATGTACCGAATGTAACATTAGGGTTTGTGGCGACAAACCAAGCATCACGGAAATCTTGTGATGTTCCTGTTTTTCCTGCCCAATCACTAGAAAAGGCTAATCTACTTTGTACCGATGCTGCCGTTCCTCTTGTGATAACATCACGCATCATATCAAGTGTTAAATAAGCAGTCTGTGGTGAAAAGACATCCACTTCATTCGTTTTATGCTTATAGATCACTTCGCCATCTCTTGTTTCAATTTTGTCAATCATATAAGCGTCTATAAATTTTCCAGAATTAGCAAAAGTAGCGAAAGCATTTACGTTTTCTTCAACTGTTACCCCTTTTTCTAAGCCACCTAGTGACATCGATAAGTGCTCATAATCTCCTTTTGTTAAAGAAGAGAAGCCCATTTTGCTTAAATATTGGACGGGGTTCTGATTAATAATAGATTTATAGAATAAAGCGGTTGGAACATTATAGGATTTGGTTAAGGCTTCTCGAGCGGTTACTAAACCAGTATAGCCGCCACCCCCGTAATTTCCTGGTCTCCATGCACCGCCCCCAGTTGAGATGGTAACAGGTACGTTTGCAGCCAAGCTTCCTGGTGAAAATTTTCCTAGTTCTATTCCTGGTGCATAGACTACTAATGGTTTCATTGTTGACCCATTTGAACGAAGGGCTGACGTTGCATGATTCGTTTGTTCGCGATCAAAATCTCGGCCACCAACAAAACTAATAATTTTTCCAGTTTTATTTTCAATTAAAATGGCTCCAGCTTCTACCGGTTCGGTCACGATTTTTGTTTTTTTTGTTTCAGGATCATATACTTCTTCACTTTTATCATATCCGAAGTTTTGGTAGTCTTTCGTAGCCTGCTGCATTTGATCGTATATCTTCTTATTGATAGTTGTATAGATTTTATAACCATTTTGGCGTAGATTACGCTCAGCTAAGGCTAAATACTGTTCGTTTAATTCGTCATTATTTGTTAAATCACTTTGTTCATAGCCATCTTTTTCGGCTAAATAAGTAGTTAAAATTTTAATTGAACGCTTTTCTATTTCTGTTGTTAGCCAAGGATATTTCTCAGAGGGAAGTGCTTTCTTACCAATAAAGTCCTTTGTAATATCATAGGAAGTAGCTCGATCATATTCTGCTTGGGTAATAAAATGATTATCTCGCATCCGCTTTAAGACGGTTTTCATGCGCGTAATTCCAGGCTCTAAATTTTCTTTTAATTGTCCTTGTTGTGTGTAAGGCGTGTATCCAAATGGGCTTTGTGGTAATCCAGCAATAAAAGCCGCTTGTGGTAATGTTAAGTCTTTAGCATCTGCTCCAAATATTCCCTCAGCAGCTGATTCTACACCAGCAATATTACGCCCTGAGGAGTTACGTCCAAATGTAGATACATTTAAATAGGTTTCAAGAATTTCATCTTTTTCAAAAAATTTCTCAACTCTAAGAGCTAGTAAAATTTCTTTCGCTTTTCGTTCAAAGGACACTTCATTTGTTAATACTTGGTTTTTAATTAATTGCTGTGTAAGTGTACTACCACCTGATTGAACATCAGCATTCGTGAATTCTTGATAAATGGCGCGCATAATGGCTTTTGGAACAACTCCATTATGTTGATAAAAATATTCATCTTCAGTTGCAATAACTGCATTTTTTAGATTGTCAGAAACATCCTCAAGAGGAATTTCAACTCGTTCTAAGTCTGATTTCAGCATTCCTAGATAGACTTTGTCTGCAAAATAAATTTCTGAGCTTTCTTCATAATTATATAAATCCTTCTTTAAATCTGCTTTTGATCGAACAGGTTCATCATTAACTAGTGCTGCGAAATAACCTGCACCCACCCCACCAGCGAAAGAAAAGCCTAAAATGATGAGGATGATAAAAATTAAAGATAAATTCCAAGCAACTAAATAACTGACTTTAGCTACTTTTTGTGTTTTCTTATTTTTTAAGAAGTTGATTAAATTCTTCCATATTTCTTGAATCATCTGCATTCTATATACCTCCTAAAATCATCTAATATTATAGCATATAATCAATCTATAAAAGGATAACATTTGACGAATTGCTAAAAAATGGCAGTCGGTAGTTGACAACGAAGTGGATATATGATAAAAATTTTTGTATAACTAAATGATTAAAGTGATGATAGGATTCAGTAGTTAGGCTATCCCTGTTATTAGAGAGCCGATGGTAGGTGAAAATCGGTACATATAGTGTAATGAATTACTTCCTGGAGCATTTTCTGTGAATGTGAAAGTAGCAGAAAACGGTTAGTGACCGTTATTTGTCTTAAGCGGAGAACATTGTTGTTTGTTCTCAAGTTGGGTGGTACCGCGAATATGATTCGTCCCTTCATTTATTTGAAGGGGCGTTTTTTTGTGTTATCATTTAAAATCAAATTTTATTCACTCTCGATGAGTACAAATGTCTAGCTCCAGGCACCCAGCGCCTATCGGACTTCCCGCTCCTCCTAAAAGATAAGTCAACATCGAATCGCTATCGCTCTTCGTGTTTCCTATATCTTAATCGGAACGGTCCAGTCCGTACGTCGCTGAACGGGTGCCTTGCGCTTTTCTAACAAGGAGGAAATGACAATGGAATTATTACAAGACCTTAAATGGAGAGGTATTATCTATCAGCAAACGGATGAAGAAGGGATGAAGGAGCTGTTAGAAAAAGAAAAAATCTCTTTGTACTGTGGTGTCGATCCCACAGCTGATAGTATGCATATAGGACATTTATTACCGTATTTGACATTGCGTCGTTTTCAACAGCATGGCCATCGTCCACTTGTATTAGTGGGAGGAGCAACAGGGTTAATCGGTGATCCTAGTGGCAAAAAAGAAGAGCGTTCTTTGCAAACATTAGAAGCGGTACTGCATAATGCAAGTTGCATACAAGGGCAATTAACGAAAATCTTTGATTTTGAAGGTGAAAACGGTGCAGTTATGGTCAATAACTATGACTGGATTGGAAAACTAGATATGGTGACATTCCTACGCGATTATGGGAAATACATTGGCATTAATTATATGTTAGCGAAGGATACAATTGCGTCTCGTTTAGAGAGTGGTATTTCCTTCACAGAATTTACGTACACGATTTTACAAGGAATCGACTTTAATCATTTATATGATCATTATAATTGTAAGCTGCAAATTGGTGGCAGTGATCAATGGGGCAATATTACGACTGGTCTAGAAATGATTCGTAAGTCACATGATGAAGAAGCCAAAGCATTTGGGATGACGATTCCGCTTGTAACAAAAGCGGATGGTACGAAGTTTGGTAAAACAGAAGGTGGAGCTATTTGGTTAGATCCTGAGAAAACAACACCTTATGAATTCTATCAATTCTGGATTAACACAGCGGATGCTGATGTAGTAAAATACTTAAAATTCTTCACATTCTTATCTCATGAAGTCATTGAAGAATTAGCGCAAGCTGTTGAAAATGAGCCACATTTACGAAAAGCTCAAAAAGCACTAGCGGAGGAAATGACTCGTTTAATTCACGGTCAAGACGCATTAAATCAAGCAATTAAAATTTCTGTTGCTCTATTTAGTGGTGATGTGAAGAACTTGAATGCTGCTGAAATTAAGGTTGGTTTTAAAGATGTACCAAGCTATGAACGCGAAAGCAAAGAAGATATTGGTCTGGTAGATCTATTAGTGGAAGCAAAAATTTCTCCGTCTAAACGCCAAGCTCGTGAAGATATTCAAAATGGCGCCATTTCAATTAATGGTGAAAAAGTGACTGACTTAGCGCATGTTGTTACTGAAGCAGATAAGATTGAAGGGGAGTTCATGCTCGTTCGTCGTGGAAAGAAGAAGTATACGTTAGTAAAATAATGTAGGCGGTCTCTAAGACAACCTTCTATGTCATATAATTATGAATTTGGTGCAGCTAATAAAAAAAGCGATCGAAAAGAATTTCTTTTCAATCGCTTTTTTGACATGAATCTATTATTTTTCAAATTCTTTGAAGGGATTTTACCATTTTACTTCTTCTTGTTAGTATTTATAATTAAATATTTCCACGAAGTGCTTGCTCGCGTTCGATCGATTCGAATAGTGCTTTAAAGTTCCCGTCACCAAAGCCTAGTGCACCTTTACGTTGTATGATTTCGATAAATAGGGTTGGGCGGTCAACAAGTGGCTTTGTAAAGATCTGTAGTAAATAACCTTCATCATCCCGATCGACGAGAATATTTAGCTCTTGAAGTTTTTTGACATCTTCATCAATATCGCCAACGCGGTTTGCTAGATCTTCATAATAGGTGTCCGGTGTACTCAAAAATTCAACGCCATATTCTCTTAGCTTAGTTACCGTAGTGATAATGTCATTGGTTAATAGAGCAAGATGCTGCACGCCAGGACCTTTATAGTAATCTAGATATTCTTGAATCTGTGACTTGCGTTTTCCTTCAGCCGGCTCGTTGATTGGGAATTTGATACGTCCTGTTCCATTCGTCATTACTTTAGACATAAGTGCAGAATATTCTGTTGAGATGTCTTCATCATCGAAATGTTTGAGAACGCTAAATCCAAAAACATTTGCATAATAATTCGTCCATTCATCCATTACTTCTACGTTTCCGACGATGTGATCCACACCAATTAATCCAGAAGATGGAGCTTTAATCCAGTCTTCATATACCTTAAATCCTGGTAAAAAAGGACCTTTGTAATCTATGTTTTCAACAAGTGTGTGAATCGTATCACCGTATGTGCCAATAATGGCTTTTTTTACTTTGCCGTTTTCATCTTCTTCCACCCAAGGCTCCTGGATGGCAATACCGCCGCGCTCAATTGCACCTGCGTATGTTTTTTCCAGATCTTTTACAAGAAGAGCGATATCTTTGACCCCTTCTCCGTGTTTTTTAATAAACTCAGCGACACTCGTGCTGTCTGACAGTGTCCCGGTTAAAACTAAACGGATGTCCCCTTGTTCCAATACATACGAAACAAGCTCGCGACTTCCAGTTTCAAGCCCTTTATAGGCTATTAGTTTAAAACCAAATGCCTTTGCATAATAATAGGCAGCTTGTTTTGCGTTTCCTACATAAATTTCAATGTAATGATAATTTTTTACAGGAAAAATTTCTTCTTTCTTTGTTTTAGGTGTCTTCATTATTTTTTTAGCCATGTTAAACACTCCTCTAAGATTAATAGTTTTAAAAACAGAATTTTTAACAATTTCTATGATAAAACCCATAATATTACATTGCTTTTTTGGCACAAATACATGTTTTAACGCGTTTATTGTTTATGGATTTAGGGTATTGGGACTTTACTGTACTAACGCAAAAGCGTGTTTAGGTAGATTCTTGAATGTTCTTTGAATATTCAGTTAATATACTAACAAAACTAAAAAGGAGTGTTGAAAATGGAAATTGACGTTAAATTTTGCCCTTGTAATTTCGAGGATGATTTGGAATTTGTGAAAGAACGGTTAATGGAGCGCAGTGATGTGAACGTTATTGAAGAGCGATGCTTGCTTTATTGTGGACAATGCTTGGTTGAGCCCTTTGCTCTTGTAAATGGCGATAATATTACAGCAAATGAGGCTGATGAATTGCTTGTGAAAATTGAAGATTATGTGGAGGAAATCAAGCAGGAAGAGCTTATAGGTGTGAATAAAAACTAATCAACTTCAGCCCACTGCTAAAAGTAATGTATAATTAAATTATAACCATGCCCCCTCTACTCATGTTCCTAAATAGGCATTTGATGGAGGGGGTTTTTGAGCAAGAATGAATATCTTTGTCTCAGTAAACCATAGAATAATTCCAGGCGATAAATTTGTTGGAGGAGATGTGTAATGACAGCGATCATTGGAAAAAAATTTAAAGATGGAATATTAATTATGGCTGACAAAAGAATTACATATCGGGGGACGCAGGAAGTTTACGACAATGAAAAAAAAATATTTGTATTAAACAAACGTTTACTATTTGCCTATGCGGGCGTTAAAAATATAATTGATATCGGTTTAGACCAATTGATTAACTATTCTAATTCGACGGATTCACTTGAAGATATTATTCATCATTCTCAAAAAATATTTAGCTCCTCATTAGATTTTTTTAAAAAGTCGTACCCTACACAGAAGTATGCTACAGTATATGTTTTAGCAGGTTTTAATGACCATAGCGAAACGTTTGTCTTTTATTTTTCCTCTGATGATGATTTTCAAAAAAAATATCCACTCGAATTTTTCTTCAAAGCATTTCCAAATACAGAAACATTGAACCTTCGTGCTTATTTAACGAACGAGGTTGATTGTTCCAACAATGATGTAAACTATTTTATCCAAAAGTTCTCTTCAGCCATAAGAAAGATAAACAATAATATGGTTGGAAATACGGCTTATTCCATATTCTTATCTAGAAAGGGAGTATGGGAAATAGACATTAACGGAAGAATCCTACACATCTAAAGCTAGTTTCTTGGATTCTGATTTTTTACCCACTTATGAAAAGGGAAAGACTCATACATTCAGTGGAGAACGAATCAAGCGTGGGTTGTATAAAAGCTCGAAAGGAATGTTGATTAACGCTGATGTGAATGGGGCTTATAACATCATAAGAAAAGTAGTTCCAAATGCGTTTGCAAATGGAATAGAGGGGTTGAGTGGTATCCAATCCGCTAATGTGTCAACTCCCCTTGTGTTAAGCGTTCAGTAAATTGATTCGATACACAAGAAACCCCCACTTCAAGGAAGCTCGTTAGGGCGAGTAAGTGGGGGAGTGTTCATAGACTCTTCTTCGCTTCAAAGTATCGATCATAGGCTGTCCGAATTGCTTGGATAATGGCCCGTTGCTCGCTAGCAATATATCTTTTTTCAATTTGCTTAGAAATCTCATCTAGTCCATCATGAATCGATCTACCAACGACTAGAGAGCTTATAAATTCATTCGTAAGATTCATAATAAAGCTGAAAGAGGCTTCAACAATAACTTCTTCAACTGTATCAATTACTAAAACACAAGCAATAACTTTTTGCATTTCATATAAAGGTGTACCCTTTGGTAATTGTGCAAATCCTGTTGATAAAACGTAATGATCATTATCTTTCCAATTCAAAGTTGTCTCACCCCCAATAAACAAAGTAATATGTAAAAAAATTCATAAATTAAGTGAATTCTAACAATTTAGGTTAATTTTTGTCAATAAAGTTTCTGAGAACATTTACAATAAAAGGGGAGGTTGATCTCCATCTTTACTTGAAACGAACTTTATAACGTCATAAATGGCTCTTCTTTTCATTTAAGATAAATGAAAGAAGAGCCATTATAATTTTCTTAACTTAACCCTCTAAATTAAGTTCTTGCGGTAACTCTCCATGCATGTTTAATACAAACTCCTTTATTATTTATTCCAATTCCTCTCATATCATTTCCATAAACTAAAAATTGACAAATATATTATTGTTTCATTTGATTCATCTCCATAATACATTCCTGAACAAGCGTAAATCCCTGACTCATGGATGCACCCCCGCCAAATGCCGCAGTTACACCTACAGTCTCAAGAATTTCTTGTTCAGAACATCCTTGATCGAGACAACCTTTTGTATGATAGATAATACAATATTCATCCTGAGCATGGATACTAATTCCTAATGCGATTAACTGTTTTTGTTTTTGAGATAAAGCTCCTTCTTTAAAGCACTCTTCCGTAAATTCATTAAACCGCCTTGCAAAGTCAGGCATCTTCTCTGTAAACCTACCAAGACCTTCTTTATATTTGATAAGTGCAGATTGGGTTGAATTTCCAGCGTTCATTTCCATATTCATCATTTCCATATTCCTATATCATCTCCATTTCATCATTTTATAGGACCAAAATTATTATGAGCAAGCCCAATACTTTTTATCATAATTCATTAGTCATTTATTGTTACATATGTTTTTCCATAATGATGACAACATAATCTTTATATAAATAGACAAAATTTTAATAACAACTAATATACGAAAAGGTGATGTAATGGAAAATCAAACGTATCAGGCTGGAGATATTGTCTATGTTTTTTATCGAAATCCACATACTCAAGATGTAGCAAATATACAGGCAGCCGCTGTTGTTAATAATCCTGAGAATCCAAGTGAATTGGCTTTGTTTTTATATGAAACTTATTATCCGCTATCAAATGAATTAGCTCTATACTCTTCGGAGGAAGAAGCAAACCAAGCCTATAATTATTATTATGGGAATGATTCAGAAGGGGTTATCGAATGAATACACCATTTACCCCTAAACTCGTCTATTTTGAACCTAAAGCCTTAGATTATCCTTTAGGACAAGAGCTATATGAGAAGTTTAAAAAGATGGATATTGAAATTCGGGAAACCACATCCCACAATCAAATACGAAATCTTCCCGGCGATAATGAATTTCAAAAATATAGGGTTGCAAAGTCAACACTTGTAGTGGGCATTAGAAAAACTCTTAAATTTGACACCTCTAAGCCCTCTGCAGAGTATGCAATTCCTTTTGCAACAGGCTGTATGGGTCACTGTCATTATTGCTATTTACAGACAACGATGGGAAGTAAACCATATATCCGCACATATGTTAACGTTGAGGAAATTCTGGAGGCAGCTGATAAATATATGGAAGAACGCGCTCCTGAGATAACAAGATTCGAAGCATCTTGTACTTCGGATATTGTTGGGATTGATCATCTAACTCATACCCTAAAAAGAGCAATAGAACATTTTGGAAAGTCTGAGCTTGGCAAATTGAGGTTTGTTACAAAATTTCACCATGTTGACCATTTACTTGATGCTGAACATAATGGAAAAACAAGGTTTCGTTTCAGTGTGAATGCTGATTATGTAGTTAAAAATTTTGAACCGGGGACCTCTCCATTGGAGAAAAGAATTGAAGCAGCAGGAAAAGTAGCAAGAGCTGGATATCCACTCGGATTTATAGTAGCTCCCATCTATCTCCATGATGGATGGGAGGACGGCTATTATCACATGTTCGAACGTTTAGAAGCGGAATTGCCTTCAGATGCGAAGAAAGATCTGACGTTTGAGTTTATACAGCATCGTTTTACAAAGCCTGCGAAGAGAGTTATTGAAAAAAACTATCCCATGACGAAATTAGAACTTGATGAAGAAAAAAGAAGATATAAATGGGGGAGATATGGAATTGGGAAATACATTTATCAAAAGGAAGAAGAAGAGGATATAAAAAATCATCTTTATTCTTATATGGAGAAATTTTTTCCACATGCAAAATTGGAATATTTCACATGAGGAAAGTTAACCTTGAAATTAGTAAACATAGCATATTTACAACTATAAATGCAATAAGTAAGACTAATTCAAAAAGTCGACACTAACTCGGTTGTTAGTGTCGACTTTTTTAGTGGTGTTACCATCAAATACTATATTTATTGGGCTTAGACGATTTTTTGAAAAAGATAAGCGCCTGTCCACAATTTGAGCTAAAAGCTCCCCAAAATCTTCGGGGGAGAATACATAATTCTACAAAGCTGAAAACAAATAAAAACCCCTAGAACCATTGATATATCAAGGTTTATAGGGGTTTTGTGTACGCTATTTACAAAGCGTATTAATTAACGAGAGTAGAACTCAACGATAAGAGATTCGTTAATTTCAGCAGGTAGTTCAGAACGTTCTGGTAAACGAGTGAAAGTACCTTCTAATTTGTCTGCATCAAATGTTAAATAGTCAGGTACGAAGTTGTTCACTTCAACTGCTTCTTTGATGACAACAGCATTACGTGATTTTTCACGAACTGCAATTGTTTGACCTGGTGTAACTTTGTAAGATGGGATATCTACGCGGCTACCGTTAACAAGGATGTGACCATGGTTTACAAGTTGGCGAGCTGCACGACGAGTGCGAGCTAATCCAAGACGGTATACAACGTTGTCAAGACGTGATTCAAGAAGAATCATGAAGTTTTCACCGTGTTTACCTTGTAGTTTACCTGCACGATCAAATGTATTGCGGAATTGACGTTCAGTTACTCCGTACATATGACGAAGTTTTTGTTTTTCTTGTAATTGTAAACCGTACTCAGAGATTTTCTTACGTTGGTTAGGACCGTGTGGACCTGGAGCGTAAGGACGTTTTTCTAATTCTTTCCCAGTACCAGTTAGAGAAATTCCTAAACGGCGGGATAATTTCCAGCTTGGGCCAGTATAACGAGACATAGGATGGCTCCTCCTTAAAGTGTTTTTATTTGGGTAAAATAAAAACCGTGTGAGTATACAATCATGACCATTTTGTTTTCATGTACCTTCGCCCTAGCAGCAGAGAGTTACGTGATACACCTCTTTATATAGAGGAACAAAATGTGAACATAAAAGCTGTCACAAAGGCTGCAATATTTTACACAAGGAATAGTGTATAACAATTACATTCAAGAGTCAAGGTAAGTTTATTCAGCTTTGAAGAGAAGTTGTGAAATTATTCAACAAATGTCTGGAAAAAGAAAATTTATTAAAGTAAAGCGAAAGAGAGGAATTTTTAATTGAAACAGGTTATAATAAATCATATATATAAGATATTAATGTGAATAGTTCCATTAGTCTGATTTATAAATGGAACAAAAATTGATGTATATTTTATAGTTCTTTTGTACTAATGATAGAATCATTTGGTTAGTTCATTTGTAGGTATTCTATGGAAAAACAGATAGTACAATGGAGAAAATACCAATAAAAATTTGTTGTTATTTAGGGATGATAGAACATGGAAATTGAAAAAACACAATTGTTAAATGAAATTAGAATTCTTTTTTTTCAAAAATTAAACATTGTTCATTCGAATTTTCATTATATAGCGTTTTTTGAAACTTTATTATCCTTTATTAAAGAACATTTAGGACTGGAAGAGGTTTCTTTTTATAAATATGATGATTGGAAGCAACAATTTTATTTGGATGCCACATCAAATGAAAAAAAAGCAGAATTTCAGCAAATAGTCATAAGCTCAGATTCTTTACTGACTAAATTGAAGTCCACTAAAGGGGATAGTTATTTTCTTAGTAATCATTCTTTTGTTGAATTTCAAGATTATCAAGCAATTATTTCTCTGCAAATGGAACAAAAGATTATTGGTTTTATAGTTTTTAAGGAGAAAATTTCAGGAACCTTTGCACCTAATCAACATGAAGAATGGTTCATGTTTTTTCAAGAACTCGCTCATATTATTAAAACAGCAATTACCATTTGCAAAGTTAGTCATGAAGAAAAAAGGTATAAACAGTTATATCGCGTCACAGAAAAATTCCATTCATCGATGAGCATGGATGCTGTCTTAGGCGAGATTATTTCTACTTTACGAACTGTGTATCCTACCTTCAATTATTATTTATTGCTTTCTCATGATAATAATAGTCATGAGAATTTGCCAATTAAAGATTTGGAATATGATAGTGAAAATGTAGCCGCTATGCAGGCCTTTGTTACGGGAACTGTACAATTAGAGGATCAAATGATAGAGCGTAATTCTGTTTTGTATGCTCCTTTAAAAGGAAAACAAGGAGTTTATGGGGTCTTGCAGGTCATAGCCTCTAATGTGCTTGCGGTTCCAGAAAGTGAAATCGAATTTATTACATTATTAGCAAATACAGCAGGAAGTGCATTAGAAAATGCTCAGTTGTATCAACAGTCTAAACAACTGGTTTCAGATTTGCAGTTTATCAACGAAACGACACGTTATTTGAATTCTAATTTACGCTTGAGTGAGACAATCCAATTTATGAAGAAGCAAATTAAGAAATCTTTTAATGCGAATCAAATAGGCTTCGCTATTGTATCAAAGGATGGTAGTGTAAATTTGCTGCCTGGGAGCTCGAAATTTTTCAGAAAACCTGAGGCGAATTTCTATTTATCGTTTACACAAGCAAAAATGGAAAAAGAAAAGGATTCACTATTTATCGGGGATTTAAGTGCCCAATGCTCAGAAGAACCTATTACTTATCATTCATTGATTGCCGTTCCAATTCTAGGAGATAGACAAATTACTGGATTTGCGATTGTGCTACAAAAGGAACCCTACTATTTCTCCTTCGATATGTTTAAGTTATTGCAATCTCTCATCCATCATTCAAGTTTAGCGATGGCGAACTCCATTCTACGTGAAGAATTGGAGAAAATGGTCATTACCGATCATTTAACACAACTTCATTCTCGAAATTATTTAGATAAACAAATGGGAGAATCGATGCAAGAGGACGAAGAAGGTACGTTTATATTGATTGATATTGATAACTTTAAAAAGGTAAATGATACTTATGGACATCAAATTGGTGATGATATCCTTGTCCAAGTAGCTGATTTAATTAAAAATAACATTCGTGAGACTGATATTGGAGCTAGATGGGGTGGTGAGGAGCTTGCCATCTACTTACCAAAGGTGCCACTAGATACAGGAGTACAAATTGCCGAACGACTGAAGGATGCTGTAGCTGAAGAATCAAATCCAAGAATTACTATTTCATGCGGTGTCTCACATTGGTCAAAAGTAGATTGTACCAATCCTATTGAATTATTTAAACGTGCGGATGTGGCGCTATATGATGCGAAAAATTCAGGGAAGAATAGAGTGAATGTTCAACCTAGTTCTTGAAATAATTGAAGTCGTATGTAAATGAAAAGATGCTTATTCTTTGAAGGATTAAACTCTCAATGAATAAGCATCTTTTAAGTCTTTGTTAAACACTATTGATTTTCGACTCATACAGATGTCTAGCTCCACCGGCTACTGACCAAGCCGGTTCTGCTTTTCTCTGTCTAGCTCCGCCGGCTAGCTCCCTGTGAAAAAGATGAGAGTCTTTAAAAGGCAAAAAGCGCCTTTTAAGCCTCTCCCTATTTTCTTCGCGAGCTGACCAAGCCGGTTCTGCTTTTCTTACAAGTATTCACATAAAGTAGTTACGAATTCTTCAAGACATTGTTGATCTACATCATCAAACCGATTTTTTAAGGGACTGTCTATGTCAAGGACACCAATAATTATGCCATCTTTTATTAAAGGAATTACAATTTCTGATTGAGAAGCTGCATCACATGCAATATGTCCTGGAAATTGGTGAACATCAGTAATTCGTAAGGTTTTTCTTGCCGCTACAGAAGTACCACAAACACCTTTTCCAAAAGGAATACGAATACAAGCTGGTAGACCTTGGAATGGTCCTAGTATTAATTCCTCTTCCTCCACTAAATAAAAACCGACCCAGTTGATATGGTCAAGAAATTGATTGAGAAGAGCTGAAGCATTGCTTAAATTCGCAATTAGATTAGTTTCGCCTTCAATTAATGCAATTAGTTGTTTTTTTACAAGAGCATAATTTTCTGTTTTATTATTTTGATATTTTTCGACATTAAACATACTGTTTCACCTAACTTCTCCAAAGTTTTTTACCATTTACCTGTTTTAGTAGGAATTTGTCGAGAACTTCTAAGAGGATTTCATCCAAATTTCGAGAATAATTTCTTTTAAAACCATTTTTTAAAATGATAAGGTTCGTTCAAATGTCTAACTCCTACCTTAAAAGGGAGCTGGCACTTTTCGCATTTTAAATAGAAGGTGGGGTACTCCGATGAGTCGTCAAACGCCAACAAAGCAGGTAATTTTGGATTCAGCGCTCTACTTATTTCATTTGAAAGGGTATCATGCAACATCCATTCGTGATATTGCCAATAAAGCGAAAGTGAATCCTGCTAATATTGCTTATTATTTCAAAAATAAGCAGGGGTTGCTAGAATATTGCTTTATATCTTATCTAGAAAAGTATATTCATGTATTAGAATCGAATATCACCTTACTAGAAGATAAGGGACCACAGCAATGTTTGATTGATTTAGTTGAGGAAGTCATCCAGTATCAGAGAGAAAATTTTTTAGCAGCCCGTTTTATATATGGTGAATCTGCATTGGATACGAATTTGAATCGTGAAATTCACTCCACTTATTTTGCGAAAGAAAAATTCTCTATTTCAGCATATTTTAGATGAAGGGATAAAAGCACGTGCTTTCCAATCTGTTCCTGTTCCACTCTATTTATTACAATTAAAAGGCTTGCTTACAGCATCTGTGCTTCATCCCCATTATGCTACTGAAGTGCTTTATGTTTTTCCTCAAGAACCTTATTATAGCAATCTCCTTACAGAAGAGGTCAAGCGGTTTATTGAGCTAACATTATTTCACCCTGAGTACAATCATTTAAAAGCCTTCAATCGCACGGAGGTATTTACTACGGTTTAACGGGCTTTGTTATACCACCACTTGATAGGTGATGGATATAACAGCCTTAAATAATAAGAGAAGACATACTAAGTCACCAAGTCCATCCTGTATGCATTAATTAACCATTAGGGTGGAACTAAATGCACCGGAGTTGTACCGGTGGAAAATTGAACATTATGTATGCTTAATTAAAGATTCATAACCTTGTCCTAAATCTTTGGCTTGATGGGCATCTGAACCATACAGAAGTGGAATTCCTAATTCAACAGCACGCTTTGCAAATCTTTCAGGTGGATAGGGCTCGCGACAAAGCGGTTTGACAACACCAGCTCCGTTGTAATCTAGTTGATAATTTTGTTGCTGGATTTTTTCTAAAATTTGATATATGCGATTGTCAAAGTTTTTAGAAGGCTTATATCGGTGTTGAAATTTATGAACAAGCGTAATATGGCCAATTCTTCGTGGCTTGTATGGCCCTAAGTCAGCTGTGATGGATTTTTCTAAGGTATTAAAATAACTTGTATAGACAGCATCTACGGAGCCGAGTTCGGTACTAATCTCGGAAAAATGATCAGCACTAAAATCAATGCAATACCATTTATGTTGGTATTGAACAAAATGGACGGATAAAATGCTATCATCTAAATATGGTCCAAATTCGTTAAGAAAAGCTGTTGTTTCTTGTTCAAAACCTTCGATGTAGTCAACTTCGAGTCCAGTTTTAATGGTAATCTGGTCTTTATATTGTTCTTTCAGCTTTTGGAGTTCATGAAAATAGGTAGTCAATAGGGCAGCATCCATTCCGCTGTCTTTTTCTGGTGTGGGATCGATGAAACCCTTTGGTAAAGGTGCGTGTTCTGTGAAAGTCATTTCTGTTAAACCGAGTTCAATCCCTCTATTAATATATTTTTCAAATGAATCCGTTGAGCCATGGGGACAGAACGGAGAATGAATATGATTGTCAGTTTTCAATAGATTTTGCCTCCCTAAATACAGTATTTTACGTATTTTCTATAAAAAATATATTTTTGTCATCAAAAATTATTGCTAACATGGTATCATAAAAGCATTAAATTGAACATTTTTTACTTTTAAAATGAAAATAAATCTATAATTCTCGTCGTATTTCTGATCTTTCACCACTTTATAGCTAAACATATCGGAAAAATTCTTGCTAAAAGGCAGAAAATGTCCGTCCAATAGGTTTTTTCGTGTATATTTACAAGCTATAATATAAGCTGGTTGTTTTTTTCTTTTATACATATAGATGTCTAATGTACTGCAAGGTTTAGAACAGGGGGCTTATGATGAAATACATATTTGGAATAATTGTTATAGTTTTGGTGTTTATTATCTGGGGCTATTTTATTAAGAAGAGATATTTTAAAGAAATAGATCGTTTAGAAAGTTGGAAAATTGATGTTATGAATCGCCCCGTTTTAGACGAACTTTCTAAAGTAAAACAATTGAAAATGAATGGTGAAACAGAAGAAATGTTTGAACATTGGAGAAGTGAATGGGATGCAATTATTACTGTTCACATGCCAGATGTAGAAGAATATTTATTTGATGCTGAAGAATATGTTGATAAATATCGTTTTAAAAAGTCAAAAGATGTACAACATAAAGTTTCTGAAAAGTTGAATGAAGTGGAAGATACGATTAAATCCATTTTACATGAATTAAATGAATTGGTTGGAAGTGAAGAAAAGAATCGTATTGAAGTCGTCGAAATGAAAGAGCTATATCGCCAATTAAAAAAATCATTGTTAGCTCATCGCCATAATTATGGAAAATCAGCAGATAATCTTGAAGCGAGTCTTGATGAAGTGGTCGATGTTTTGAAAAAATACGATGAAGAAACGGAAAATGGTAATTACCTCAATGCACGAGAATTAGTGCTATCTGTAAAAATGAAATTAGATGATTTAGCATTAAAAATGGAAAAATTACCAAGATTAATATTAGAAAGTGGATCATCGATGGCTTTGCAAATTACAGAGTTAAAAGAGGGCTATCAAGGTATGATTGATCAAGGCTATAAATTAAATCATATTCAATTTGATATAGAAGTGTCTCGAATAGAAACGGAGATACAAACGTTTAAAGAGCAATTAGAGAATGCAGAAGTAGAAGTAGTTGAACAAGGAATGAACGAGGTTCGTGATAGCTTAAATGTGCTCTATGATTTACTCGAAAAAGAAGTCATTTCTAAACAGTATGTACTGAAAAATAATGAAAAGTTGAAAGATATGATTGCGAGTGCTGAGGAAGAAAATGAAAAGCTTCATGAAGAAACAATCATGGTCCAACAAACATATCATTTAACAGATAGTGAGCTTGAAGCTCAACGAAAAATAGAAAAACAAGTGCAACAAATATCAAAGCGTTATGAATTACTTAATCTGAAAATTCAAGATAATGATACGGCAAGCTCGCTCATTAGCGAAGAAATGCAAGCTGTTGATGCACAATTAAAAGCGTTATTTGAAGAACAAAATGTATTTTCAGAGAAATTACAAACCTTACGAAAAGATGAATTGGAAGCGCAAGATTCTCTTGCGGATTTAAAACGGAAAATGTTTGAAACGGGTAGGATGATTTCAAAAAGCAATATTCCAGGATTACCATCGGAATTCAAAGGGATTATTGAAGAAGCGAAAGTGAGTATCGCAAATGTTCAGAAAAAATTAGAAGAAAAACCGCTTAATATTTCTTCCGTATATTTATTTTTAGAAAAAGCGGTAGCTAACACAAATAAAGTATTTGAAACAGCTAAGGAATTAATTGAACAAATGTACTTGGCTGAGAAGGTCATTCAATACGGAAACCGCTACCGCAGTAGCAATACCTACATTGCAGAGAGCTTAAAGGAAGCTGAAGGATTATTTCATCAATATAAATATCTAGAAGCGTTAGAAACAGCTGCATCTGCAATTGAAAAAGTAGACCCAGGAAGTATGAAAAATTTAGAGGCAAATCCAGAAGAAGTATTCTTATAAAAACTCGCATATGCGAGTTTTTTTAGTTTAGTCCATAAAGTGCTGAACGGGCGTCTTCCGCTTTTCGTATAGTTTTAATTATGTTAGTATTAGAAATTGCATATGGCAACTAGTAAATAAGATAATAATGTAGATTTTATATTGGTCATTAGGACGTTTATTGAAGGTGAAATGATGATTTATTTAGATAATAGTGCAACGACAAAGCCATACTCTGAAGTGATTGAGTCTTTTGTGAAAGTATCTACCGACTTTTATGGTAATCCTTCTTCTTTGCACGGGATGGGTGTACAAGCGGAAAACTTACTTTCAAAAGCAAGAAAGCAAATTGCTGATTTATTAAGGGTAAAAAGTTCAGAAATTTTGTTTACTTCCGGTGGTACAGAGGGGAATAATTTGGCCATTAAAGGTGCAGCTCTTGCTAATCAACAACGGGGCAAACATATCATTACCACGAGTATCGAGCATCCTTCTGTAGATGAGGCGTGTCAAGCTTTAGTCGAGCAAGGCTATGAGGTGACGCATCTGCCTGTAAACCAAGAAGGTCAGGTTTCATTAACTGATTTAGCTGAAGCGATACGAAAGGATACTATTTTAGTTTCTGTCATGCATGTGAATAATGAAGTCGGTTCAATTCAGCCAGTGCTTGAGATTGGTGAGCTATTAAAAAAATATCCACGAATCTTATTTCATGTGGATCATGTGCAAGGTATGGGGAAAGTAGAGTTATCTCTTGCTGATGCAGGCATCGATCTTTGCACGATTTCAGGACATAAGCTACATGGTTTAAAAGGAACAGGTGTATTATATATTCGTCATGGGATTCAGGTTGCACCGCTTTTTTCAGGAGGAAATCAGGAGAATAAGCTTCGTAGCGGTACTGAAAATGTTGCTGGAATTGTAGCACTTGCGAAGGCAATGCGTATGAGTTTACAAAATCAAACACTGTACGGACAAAAGTTGAAAGAGGTTCGTACTGTTTTTTATAATGGTCTACAGGAAATAGATGGGGTGCAGGTGAATAGTCCGATTTGTGGAGCACCTCATATCATTAATTTTTCCGTACCGGGAATTAAATCAGAAGTGTTACTTCATGAGTTAGAAGAAGAAGGCGTCTACGTGTCCACAACAAGCGCTTGTTCGTCTAAAAAACGGACAGCAAGTAAAACGGTTCAAGCTATGTTTCATAATCAAGAAAGAGCATTTAGTGTGATTCGCATAAGTACTTCATTTCACACGGAAGTAGAAGAGGCTAGGCAGGCATTACAGGTAATCAGCAGAGCCGTTGCTAAATTAAAAAAGGTGATGAAAAAATAAACATGAAATTTGATCATATAATCATTCGCTACGGAGAAATTTCTACAAAAAAAAGAAATCGTAAATTATTTGTTGCTAAGATGAAAAAAAATATCCTTTGGAGTTTAAAAGATATTCCAAATTTGGAAGTAACAGCAAATAGAGAAAGAATGTATGTTATTTTAAATGGTGCAGACCATAAAGAAGTCATTGAGCGATTAAAAGGGGTGTTTGGTATTCAAACACTTAGCCCGGCTCTTAAAATTGAACGTGATGTTGAGAAAATGAAGGATGCTGCCCTTTATTATATTGGGCAGCTTTCTGATGAAGTTCATACTTTTAAAATTACGACCAAACGTGCAGATAAAGATTTTCCATATGACACGAATGAAGTCAACCATATGCTTGGTGGACACTTATTGCGAAACACTGAGGGATTAAAAGTTGATGTGAAAAATCCTGATTTGAATTTACTCGTTGAAATACGACGTGAAGCGATCTATTTAACAGGTGAAGTCATCCATGGAGCTGGTGGACTTCCCTTTGGATCAAGTGGAAAAGCAATGCTCATGCTTTCGGGAGGAATCGATAGTCCTGTAGCTGGGTATTTATCAATGAAACGTGGATTAGATGTGGAAGCCATTCACTTTTATAGTCCACCATTTACAAGTGAGCGCTCGCGTCAAAAGGTAATTGACTTAGCAGAGAAACTTGCACTTGTATCGGGAAGTATGAAAGTGCATATTGTTCCGTTTACAGAAATTCAATTATTGATTCAAAAGCAGGTACCTGAGAATTATACGATGACAACAACGCGTCGACTAATGCTGCGATTAGCAGACCGCATTCGTGAAAAAGAAGAGGCCATGGCGATTATTACAGGAGAAAGTCTAGGGCAGGTTGCTTCGCAAACTTTGAATAGCATGTATGCCATTAACGAAGTGACAAACACACCTATTCTTCGTCCACTCATTACGATGGATAAAACCGAAATAATTGATTTAGCGAGGAAACTTGATACATTTGAGATATCAAATTTACCTTATGAGGATTGCTGTACAGTATTTACACCAGCTAGTCCGAAAACGAAACCAAAGCGTGAAAAGGTAATCTTTTATGAAAGCTTTGTTGACTTTGAACCGTTAATTGAAACAGCAATTGCAAACACTGAAACATTGACAATTGAGCCTAAAACAACCTTTAATCAAGAAATGGAAGAATTATTCTAAGAAGCTACTAATTACCAAGAATGAAGCCATGTGTTTTAACACACTCTATAATCACAAGGAGGTGAACAACACATGGCAAACAACAACAGCTCAAATCAATTGTTAGTTCCAGGAGTAGAACAAGCTCTTGAACAAATGAAATACGAAATTGCAACTGAATTTGGTGTTAACCTTGGTGCTGATACAACTTCTCGTGCTAACGGATCAGTTGGTGGAGAGATTACAAAACGTTTAGTACAAATGGCTCAACAACAACTTGGCGGATATTCAAAATAATTTAATAAATATGGCTGCAGGAAGCGGGTTTCGACCCGCTTCCTTTTACATGTTATGAAAAAAATCATCTTCTTATTCGCCATTCATATTTTCTTCATAAATTCTTCATAAAGTGAAATACTTTCTACGAAAGTGAATTTTTTAAGGTAATAAAAATTAAATCAATAGATTTTATAGGTAAATAGTGTATAATAACTTATGACCAGGTATAAGAATCTAGTGATAATTTGTGTTAGTTACTATTAGGAGGACACGAAAATGAAACGTGAAGATTTGTTAGCTCCAAAACAATATAACTTAGTAAGCGAAATGGAAAAATACGCAAAAAATCCAGAAAAAGTTGCTGTATTATGGGAACATGAGGAAGGGCAAAAAAAATCATTAACCTACGCTGAATTAATTGAAAAAGCGAATAGATTTGGAAATGTTTTTTTAGAGAAAGGCTTAAAGAAGGGTGATATCGTATTAATCATCATTCCTCGTTTAGTTGAAGCATACCAAGTATATCTTGCCGCTTTAAAAATAGGTTTAGTTGTTATTCCATGTTCAGAAATGCTTCGTGCAAAAGATCTACAATACCGAATTAATCATGCTGAAGTTAAAGCTATTATCAGCTATCATGAATATACAGAACAATTTGCAAAAGTAAAAGAGGCTGAATCACTTCTAAAGCTTTCTATTGGAGGCGAAGTTGAAGGCTGGTTGAACTTGAACGAACTAGCGGAAAATGCTTCGAATGAACTTTCTTTAGCTGATACAAAAGCAGAAGATATGGCATTTCTATCTTACACATCAGGAACTACTGGAAATCCAAAGGGCGTTGTGCATACACATGGATGGGCATATGCTCATTTAAGAACGTCTGCTTCGAATTGGCTAAATATTAAAGAGAATGATATTGTCTGGGCTACAGCAGGACCTGGATGGCAAAAATGGGTTTGGAGTCCTTTTTTAGCTATACTAGGGTCTGGTGCAACTGGCTTATCCTATCACGGCAAATTCCAACCAAAGAGATTTCTTAAACTATTACAAACTTATAAAGTGAATGTGCTGTGCTGCACACCTACAGAATATCGTTTAATGGTTAAAGTAGATAATTTAGATAGTTATGATTTTTCCAGTCTTCATACAGCGGTATCAGCTGGAGAGCCATTAAATGCTAAGGTATTTGAAATTTTCAAAAATCAATTTAATATTGAAGTTCGCGATGGCTATGGTCAAACTGAAAATACATTATTAGTTGGTGTTACCAATGGCGTGGAAATTAGACTTGGATCAATGGGTAAGGTAATACCTGGAAACGCAGTGGAGATTATTGATGATAATGGGAATCCTTGTCCAGCTGGTGTAGTTGGTGATATAGCTGTTCATAGAGATACACCTGCTTTATTCAAAGAATATTTTAAAGATCCAGAACGCACAGCTTTGCAATTTCGTGGCGATTATTATGTGACGGGGGACCGTGCTAGAAAAGATGAAGACGACTATTTTTGGTTTGAAGGTCGTTCAGATGATATGATTATTAGCTCTGGTTATACGATTGGACCATTTGAAGTAGAAGATGCCTTAGTTAAGCATCCTTTAGTGAAAGAATGTGCAGTAGTCGCTTCTCCTGATGAAATACGTGGGCATGTAGTCAAAGCATTTGTCGTTTTAAAAGACGGAATTGAGTACGAAGAACAAGCCTTGATTAAAGAATTACAATCTTTTGCGAAGGAAATGACTGCTCCTTACAAATATCCGCGTAAAATTGAATTTATTGATGAATTACCAAAAACGATTTCAGGAAAAATCCGTCATCTAGAATTACGCGAACGTGAAGAAAAATCTATGATGTGATTATCATACTGAACATAAACAGATCAAAAGTCCTTCAAAGCCCTTATGAAGGGCTTTTTCTTGATTAAGAGAAAATGTAAAAACACAAGTCGTTTTAATAGTTATTAATGATAAACACGTTATAATAAATGGGCATAATAAGAATTTTTTTGAAAGAAGGCTAAGAATGAAGACAAATAATGAAAAAGAAGGCATTTGGTATGCGGCACTTTCTTATGTCATCTGGGGTTTTTTTCCGATTTATTGGAAGCTTGTTGATTATGTATCCGCTGGAGAGACGTTAGCTCAACGGGTGTTATGGGCATTTGTTTTTATGGTTGTGCTATTAATTTTTACGAAAAAATGGCCAGCGTTTGTAATTTTTGTAAAGGAAATAATTAAGAAGCCTAAACTGTTATGGTCTTTGTTCATAGCGTCCCTATTAATTAGTGTTAACTGGGGTGTTTTTATCTGGGCAGTAAATGCGGGGAGAATTTTAGAAACGAGCCTTGGGTATTATATTAATCCACTTATAAGTGTTTTATTAGGTGTTATTGTGTTAAAGGAAAAATTAAGTGGTGGTCAAATTGTTGCATTTTTGTTAGCTGGAATCGGAGTGCTAACACTTACGATTCATTTTGGCTCAGTTCCTTGGGTTTCCCTCAGTTTGGCGATTACTTTTGGATTATATGGTCTTGCCAAAAAAATGATAAAAGCTGATTCTGAAATTGGGTTAACGCTAGAAACGATGATGATGGTACCTTTTGCGTTAGGATATTTGATATATATAATGTATCAATCGCAATCTCAATTTTTTGTTTCCATTCCAACAGCCTTATTATTAATAGGTGGTGGCGTTGCAACAGCTATACCGCTTTTGTTTTTTGCAAAGGGTGCACAAAAAGTCTCATTATCCATGCTAGGTATTCTACAATATATCGCCCCAACCTTGTCACTAATGGTGGGTGTCTTTATTTATCATGAAGCATTTACTCTTGCACATTTAATAGCTTTCATCTTTATTTGGCTAGCACTTATTATCTATACTCTTTCTGTGACAAAATGGGGACAAGTGAGAGCAGAACGTATGAAACATAAACGGGAAATGAGGGCTTAGCTTTAGATATCAAATACTTTTTTGAAAATCTTTTTGGATGTTACCGTATATACTAAAGTTAGTACATATTTAAGGGAGGGAATCAAATGAATGGGAAGCGTTGGGCGGCTTTAGGGATTGCCGCTTTTCTTTTTTTCGTATCAATGGGTGTATGGACTGCGGTCACATTATTCTCTATGGATACAAAGAGTATGATTGATGGAATATTTCCTACAACAGACAGTTTTTCAGAAGAAGTGGTTGAGGGAGACGATTTAAATAATAAAATTGCTATTTTTGATGTAGAGGGCACTATTATGGATACAGGAGATCAAACGTCTATTTTTAGTGGTGCCAGCACGTATAATCATCGTTCGTTTCTAAAAAAATTGGATATGGCTGCTGACAGTCCCAATATTAAAGGGGTTATTCTCCGAATCAATTCTCCGGGTGGCGGCGTGTTAGAAAGTGCAGAAGTGTATGACAAGATTCTTAAGGTGAAAGCTGCAGGAAAGCCTGTTTATGTTTCAATGGGATCGATGGCTGCATCAGGTGGATATTATATCTCAGCACCAGCTGACAAAATTTTTGCAAGCAATGAAACGTTAACGGGTTCACTAGGTGTAATTATGCAGGGCTATAACTATGAAAAGCTAGCAGAAAAATATGGAGTAGAATTTGAAACAATAAAAAGTGGCCCATACAAAGATATTATGAGTCCCACTCGTGAAATGACAGCTGAGGAACGAAAAATTCTGCAATCGATGGTTAATAATATGTACAATGAATTTGTGCGAATAATTGCTGAAGGACGCGGAATGTCAGAAAAAGAAGTACGTAAGCTTGCAGATGGTCGAGTATATGATGGACGTCAAGCTAAGCAAGTGAAATTGGTAGATGAAATTGGACGTCTAGATGATGTAATTGCCAGTATGAAAAAAGATCTTGATATAAAGGATGCACAGGTCATTCGTTATACTGATGAAACAAGCTTGAATTCACTATTAAACATGAGTGCTCATAAAATGATGGGAGTAGATATGGAAAAAACCATGTTAACAAAAATACTCACATCTTCTAATTCTCCACGCCTCATGTATTTATATGCGGAATAGGAGGGATTAGCTTGACTGATGAAATGAATTCTCCCAATTCCCTTGAGGCAAACGAATATGTAAAAGCTCCTGTTGAAAAAGAAGTGAACGAGGTGGAAACAACTCCACTTCAGTTTGCAGGATTTTGGATGAGGTTTTGGGCGTACTTAGCGGATTTAGTAGTGATTGGGAGTTTAAACCGTATACTGATTCATCCGATTTTTAGCTTAATCGATAGAGATAGCACCTTTTCATTTTTGATAGCGGAAATGATTACTACTGGAATTGTTTATTATGCATATTTTGTGTTAATGACAAAATATCTTAGTCAAACGCTTGGCAAAATGATTTTTGGATTGAAGGTTGTGACCTTAAAAGAAGAGAAAATGACGTGGGGAACCTTAATTTTCAGAGAATTTATTGGTCGGTTTATTTCGAAAACAACAGTTATCGGTTATCTTCTGGTGGGTATTTTACCAAAAAAACAAGGATTACATGATATTTTTGCTGATACAAGCGTTATACTCATAAAAAGATAAAGTAGTGTGCGAACACCCCTCCATGAGAAAAATATGGAGGGGTTTTTGTATCTTATTTTTGAAGATTGACCGTACTTTTTTTGAAATGTAAAGGATATGCTCGATTTTTGTGATCTATGTTCGATTTCAAAAATATGTGCTTGATTCATGTGTATGTAGTGGATCATAGGTTTATTTTTTATGCCCAAAGTCGATACTGAAAGGCTGAAAGGGTGTGAGCTGATGAAGTGGATTATGTGGATTCTTATTTTCTTACTCGTTTTATTCATGGTCATCCTGATAACAAAAATTAAAGTGAAGATTCGCTATCAGCATATTCGTGAAAATGACGAATTCATTATAAAATTATCAGCTTGGTTCGGATTGCTGCATTATACGATTCATGTACCAGTTATTAATATTGATTTGGATTCTGCTTCTATCAAGCTAAAGGAAAATACAGGTAAGAGCGACCAGTCAAAAATAGAGAAAGATAAACGTATCACACCCGAGAGCATTATTGATTTCATGAAAAATATGCAAATATTATTGGAGCAGGTTGTAGGACTTCATAAAATTATCCGGCATTTTTTAAAAAAGGTTCAAGTAAAACAATTTGAGTGGCACAGTAGGATTGGTCTAGGAGATGCCGCGCATACTGGGGCTTTGGTAGGTGCCAGTTGGGCAATCAAAGGTTCAATTATTGGTCTATTAACGTCCACTCTACACTTTCGAGTGCATCCCCTCTTAACTATTACGCCTGATTTTCAAGAGAATAGTGCAGATACAACCATTATATGCATATTACGGTTTCGAATCGGACAAGCTATCATGACAGGAATCAAACTGCTTCGTTACTGGAAAGGCTCTAAAGCTAAGCTGATTACAGGCTCGCTTGTTAAGCAGTCAGATAATTCCAATAATCAATCAATGTAGAGTGGAGGAATGCATATGTCAGATCATCCGATTGAAGGCCTAATGACAGCGGCAATGGAAAATTTAAAGGAAATGGTAGATGTTAATACAATTATTGGCGATCCCGTTGAAACGCCTGATGGAAGTGTCATTTTAACAGTGTCCAAGGTTGGTTTTGGATTTGCTGCCGGGGGCAGTGAGTTTATTATTGACAATAAACAACAGGGGCAGTCAAGTACGTCCAAGCAACCATTTGGTGGTGGTAGTGGGGGAGGAGTTTCGATTACTCCAATTGCCTTTCTTATTGTAGGATCTTCAGGTGTGAAAACGATTCATTTGGATGAGGGAACACATTTACTGGAAAAAATGCTTGATTTAGCTCCTCAAGTTGTTGATAAAATCCAATCAATGTTGTCGAAAAAAGATCAAAAAGATGAAAAGAAACAAGAAAAGAAACAGGAACCAACTCCAAAGCAGGATTTAGATATATAGAAAACTCGGCTGATGCTGAGTTTTTTTACGGCCAGGAGTCCTTGTCTATACGGTGTTAACCAGTTGCTTTCTACATAGCATATTAATTGCAATAATTGGGTGAACCGCCTATTATTATCTTGTACATATATTAAGGAGGAATGGTTTATGGCATCTGTTACATTTATTAATAATCCAGTTACACTTGTTGGTTCAGAAGTAAAAGTGGGAGACAAAGCACCTGATTTTACAGTGTTAGGTAATGATATGAAACCTGTATCCTTAAGTGATTCAAAAGGTACAGTCCGTATTATCTCTGTTGTTCCATCACTTGATACAGGAGTATGCGATCAACAAACAAGAAAATTTAATGTAGAAGCGTCTAAATTGAACAATATAAATGTACTAACGATTTCTGTTGATCTTCCATTTGCACAAAAACGTTGGTGTGCAGCTAGCGGATTGGACAATGTTCAAACGCTTTCAGATCATCGTGATCTTTCATTTGGAGAAGCCTATGGAGTAGTTATGAAAGAACTTCGTCTACTTGCTCGTTCCGTGTTCGTTGTTAACAGTAATGATGAAGTGGTTTATGTTGAATATGTATCTGAAGGTACAAATCATCCGAACTATGATGCAGCTCTAGAAGCAGCAAAAGCAGCAAAATAATATAAGCGTTTAAACAAAGCCTTAAACGAAAGATCTAGCTACCTGCTAGGTCTTTTTTGATTTTGGTTATGCTATTTAACTATATTGATTTTTGACTCATTCGTGCTAGAACGAGGTCTCGCACGAATGAGTCAAAAACAAGAATATTGTTTAACAAAGCCTAAAATTAAGTAAAACCTTTAAAATCTATCTCGTTAATGGCTGATTGCTAAAAGGCAACAGTTTAGAGGCCAGGTCTAATAAGCTTGTCTCCACTATCTTTTAAATATAGAATAGGAACAGGAATAAACAGGAGGAATTTAAGAGTGAAAACGACGCCATTAGAACAATTATTTTATGAATTCGATGAAACATCACAAATTTTACAGGAAGAACTTGCTTGCACTTATTTAGATGCACTTGGTGAAACCGGGGAGAATTTCTTTCATGGAAAAGTCATTCAAGAAGAAGTGAGCGAACTATCTAGAAAAAGATTAGATAAAGTTTATCACCAGTTTTCGGCAGAAAAATACAATAAAGAGACGATTCGTAAGGCTTATCAGTTAGCCATTTTAAAAGGCATGAAACAAAATGTTCAACCAAATCACCAAATGACACCAGATGCAGTTGGTATATTTGTAAGTTATTTAGTAGGAAAATTTATGAATCCTCTAAAGAAATTTACTATTTTGGATCCGGCAGTGGGAACTGGAAATCTGCTATTTGCCATTTTAAATCAACTGCCAGACAAAGAAGTATCTGCGTGTGGAGTTGAAATTGATGAAACATTACTTAAACTAGCTTATGCTGGTGCGAATTTACAGGAGCATGCCCTACAGCTTTTTAACCAAGATGGATTAGAACCATTATTTATTGATCCGGTTGATGTGGCTGTGAGCGACTTACCTGTGGGTTACTACCCGAATGATAGCAGAGCAATGGAGTTTGAGTTAAAAGCTGACAATGGCCATTCTTTTGCACATCATCTGTTTATTGAACAAAGCGTGAGACATACTAAGGAAGGTGGTTATTTATTTTTTATCATTCCAAACAACATATTTGTGACAGAACAAGCACAAAATTTAAACAATTTTTTGAAATCTCATACGCATATACAAGGAATGATCCAGCTACCTCTTTCAATGTTTAAAAGTGAAACAGCAGCAAAAAGCATATTGATTTTACAAAGGCAAAAATCAGGAATATCAGCACCTAAACATGCTTTGCTTGTCCAATTACCAAAAATGTCAGACTATGAATCCACTAAATCTGTTATGTCACAGATGAATAAATGGTTTGAAACAGAAAAAAATATTTTTTGAGCAAAAAATCTAGTACTACCAAGGCATCAGCATTATTCCCTTGTGGGACAAATAAAAAAATAGGTTGGACGATTTTATTTGTCGTGATAAAATTAGACAAAATGCTACAGAAGCTACTGTAACAGATTTGCAAGCAACGAAAAAGGAGCGAATTGTATGTCTAAAATTATGGCAATTAATGCTGGAAGTTCTTCCTTAAAGTTCCAACTTTTTGAGATGCCGAGTGAAAATGTTATTACAAAGGGATTAGTTGAAAGAATTGGGATGAAGGACTCGGTTTTTACTATTTCTGTTCAAGACGAAAAGGTAACAGATACACTTAATATTCCAAATCATGAAGTTGCAGTTGAATTATTATTAGAAAAATTACTTCAACACAAAATTATTAGTTCATATGAAGAAATAGATGGCGTAGGTCATCGTGTCGTTCATGGTGGTGAAGTATTCAGTGATTCTGTTTTAATTACAGATGAAGTGATTGCAGAACTAGATAGACTCTCAGAATTAGCACCACTCCACAATCCAGCAAATATTACTGGAATTATCGCGTTTAAAAATATTCTTGGTGATACTCCAGCTGTAGCCGTATTTGATACAGCTTTCCACCAAACAATGCCAAACAATGCTTATATGTATAGTTTGCCATATGAATACTATGAAAAATATGCAATAAGAAGATATGGTTTCCATGGTACATCACATAAATATGTGTCACAAAGAGCAGCTGAAATGATTGGACGTCCGCTTGAAGAATTACGTCTTATTTCTTGCCACATTGGTAATGGCGCAAGTATCACAGCAATCCAAGATGGTAAATCAATTGATACTTCTATGGGCTTTACACCACTTGCTGGTGTTACAATGGGAACACGTTCAGGTGATGTAGATCCAGCTCTTATCCCTTATATCATGGAAAAAACCGGTAAAACAGCCGATGAAGTATTGGATGTATTGAATAAGAAAAGTGGTATTTTAGGTATATCTGGACTTTCAAGTGATTTACGTGATGTTGAATCAGCAGCAAACGAAGGAAACGAACGTGCTGCCTTAGCATTTAATATTTTTGCTGATCGTATTCGTAAATACATTGGTTCGTACGCTGTAACTATGGGTGGAATCGATGGCATTATCTTTACAGCTGGTATTGGTGAAAATAGTGCAACTATGCGTTCCTTGATTCTAGAAGGTCTAGAATTTATGGATATCAAATTGGACGAAGAATTAAATTCAATTCGTGGACAAGATGCATTTATCCATGCAGCAGACTCTTCTGTTAAATTAATGGTCATTCCAACCGATGAAGAAGTAATGATTGCACGTGACGTTGCTGCCATTGCTATAAATCAAGAGGTACATGCATAATTAAATTGTGTATGGGTAAAATTCTCCTTTCTTAATTAGAAGGGGGAATTTTTTTATTTCATGCAATCGTATGTTCTTTAAATGTTTCCTCTCTAGTTATATATTTCGCAAACTTTCCTGTGGTATACTACAAAAAAAGCCAAATATTCTATTTTTCACATTTAGTTTATCTCACTCTTAACGGGCAGTAAGACTCCCACTTCAAGATTCTGAGGATACAAAGATGGTAAGTGGGAGATCAATAGCACGTATTGTGTCCGAATCAATGAACACAGACTAAGAACGCAACATCCTGTTGCAACGTCTGTGTGACCCACATCGTGTGGGCCTCAACTAACCATCAGTGGGAATGAAAGACCCCCCACTGATGGAAGTTTCACTTTACCTGCTTGAAGGATAAAAGTTTAAGAAAATAAGCCCTCTAGGAACTTCTATTTTTGCAAATGGGCAGGGTGAGAAGTCATGTTTTTCTAATAATAGAGGAGGCTTGAAAATTGGATTTAACAACTCGGGAAGAAATTATTTGGAATGACCTTATCAATTGGGAAGAGCGTTTATTTAAATATGAATCGCATGATTTATCTGTTTTATATGATAAATGGCTGGAGTTAACCTTTTCGTTGCTTCCAGATTATACAAAAGAAACATTATTTTCAAGGCTTGATCAATGGTTGTTTCATTTGCATGGACTTGTGCAAAGTTCACATTTTCAAATGGATGCTCGAGAGAGAATACTTGTAACTGCTCGAGTGTTTAATGAAGATATTTCAACAATCACTGATTTAAAGCAGTTAACGATTGATCAATTAGATTACATAGCTAATCAACAAATGGCGAAACATCGATTGTATTCATTTGCTCAAGGTGGAGTGAGTGGTTCAGGTGGAATGGTTTTACTTGGTGGTGATCTTCCAGCAATGGCGGTCATAAATATTCGTATCGTTCAGCTTGTTGCTATGACATATGGGTATGAAGTAAATACACCAGTTGAAATGATGCTTGCCCTAAAAGTATTTCATGCGGGAATGATGCCAAAACGACTTCAAGGTGCGGCATGGGGGAATTTGGTTGAAGAAATGAAAACAAAGGAAGATGATTACTTTTATGTGGGTAACGAAGAATTAACCAACACAAGTTGGTTAGAGCAGCCGCTAAAGCAAGTTCTTAAATCAGTTGCCATTACAATGTTTCGTAATAAAAGGTTTCAGGGGATTCCTCTAATTAGCATGGCTATTGGTGCGGGTACGAATTATGGAATGACACGTAATATAAGTGAATTTGCACAAAAGTTTTATCAATATCGTTATTTGTATGAAAAGCAGAAAAATAACTAAAATAAAGTGAAACTTCCATCAGTGGGGGCTTACTGCCCGTTAAGGCGGGGTAAATGAGGTGAAGTGTTGCTCGAGTTTGGTTTCCTTGACTTCTTAGTGTTAACTTTAGTAGTTGGAACTTTTGTTTTGGGTATTAATCTCCTCGTTAAAATTTTAGCAAAATATTATCATTAAAACAGTCTCGGGTATGTGCCGAGACTGTTTTATGCATGAACTTTCTCTTCGCTTAAATCCTGATTCAAACGGTACCAAAGCCAAAGGTCATTTATAATTGATGCGAGTTCAGCAATATCGAAATTTAACTCGCAAGATCGAGCAAAATCATTTTCATTTGATAATGCATCCTGTTTTTGGTTAATAATAACCTCGAGGGTTTTTATTCGATCGGGGATAATCCCTCGAATATGATCCCATCGTAAGAGGATTTTTTGTTGTATAGGTTGATCATATTCATTCCATTCTTTTAAAAGAGAAGGGATGAATATACCAAGACGTTCGTTATATACAAATAAATCATTCATATGATTGCTCCCTTCTTTAGTATTCATAGAATAAGTTTACAATATTTTTTCTCTTTCTCCTAATGATAAAGAACCTGTTTATTCGGTAGTAGTTTATTGTCGAATTTCGCAAAAAAGATATTGCATTCCTTTAATAAAACTGTTAAAGTTTTAATCAGACAATGAATAAAAATAACAACATATGAATTTTTATTCACACGAAAGGAACGATAAAAAATGGCAAATCCAAAAATTGTTTTAGCTTACTCTGGAGGTTTAGATACTTCTGTTGCAATTAAATGGTTACAAAATAAAGGTTACGATGTTGTAGCTTGTTGTTTAGATGTTGGTGAAGGGAAAGACCTTGATTTTGTTAAAGAAAAGGCTCTTACAGTTGGTGCAGTTAGTTCTCATGTCATCGATGCGAAAGACGAATTTGCAGAAGAATATGCATTGATCTCTCTTCAAGCACACACTTTATATGAACAAAAATATCCGCTAGTATCAGCTCTTTCTCGTCCGCTTATTGCAAAAAAATTGGTAGAAGTTGCAGAAGCTGAAAATGCAGTGGCAGTAGCACATGGTTGCACGGGAAAAGGTAATGACCAAGTGCGTTTCGAAGTTTCTATTAGAGCGTTAAATCCAGATTTAGAGGTTCTTGCACCTGTACGAGAATGGAAATGGTCTCGTGAAGAAGAAATTGAATATGCGCAAGAGAATGGTATTCCTGTTCCGATCGGTTTAGCAAGTCCATATTCAATTGACCAAAACCTATGGGGAAGAGCGAATGAATGTGGAATTCTTGAAGATCCATGGGCAGCACCACCTGAAGATGCATATGATTTAACCGTTTCTTTAGAAAATGCTCCTGACACTCCAGATGTTGTTGAAATTGGCTTTGAACAAGGTGTTCCAGTGACATTAAACGGAAAATCATACAAATTATCTGAGTTAATTCTTGAATTGAACACAATTGCTGGTAAACATGGTGTTGGACGTATTGACCATGTAGAAAATCGTTTAGTTGGTATTAAATCACGTGAAGTATACGAAGCTCCTGCTGCTATGACATTAATCAAAGCGCACAAAGAGCTTGAAGATATTACTCTTGTAAAAGATGTAGCTCATTTCAAACCAATTATTGAAATGAAATTATCAGAATTGATTTATAATGGTCTTTGGTTCTCTCCGCTTCGTAATGCATTAGAAGCTTTCTTAGCAGAAACACAAAAAACAGTAACAGGTACAGTACGTGTGAAACTGTTTAAAGGTCATGCAATTGTTGAAGGAAGAAAATCTGAGTATTCTTTATACGATGAAAAATTAGCTACTTATACAAAAGCTGATGAGTTTGATCATGATGCAGCTGTTGGTTTCATTAAGATCTTTGGTCTTCCAACAGCAGTTAACAGTATGGTAAATAACAAGAAGGTGACAAAGTGAGCGGCAAACTTTGGGGAGGAAGATTTACAAAGTCTGCTGAAGAATGGGTAGATGAGTTTGGAGCCTCCATTTCATTTGACCAAGAGCTTGTTCATGAAGATCTTCAGGGCAGTTTAGCCCATGTTACCATGCTAAAGCAAACTGGGATTTTACCAGAAGAGGATGTCGAAAAGATTATCGCTGGTTTGAAAGGTTTGCAAGAAAAAGCTGAAAATGGTGAATTAACGTTTAAGGTTGAGATGGAAGATATCCATCTTAACCTTGAAAGTATGCTTATTGAGAAAATTGGTCCTGTTGGTGGTAAGCTTCATACAGGCCGTAGCCGTAATGACCAAGTCGCAACAGATATTCATTTGTATTTGCGTAATCAAACGAAAGATGTTGTCGCTTTAATTAAAAGCTTGCAAGAAGCACTTGTGGAGAAGGCAAAGGTCCATGTTGAAACGCTTGTTCCAGGTTATACCCACTTACAGCGTGCTCAACCTATTTCATTTGGTCATCATCTAATGGCTTATTTCTGGATGCTTGAACGCGATAAACAACGCTTTATTGAAGGTTTAAAACGTATTAACATTTCACCTCTTGGTGCAGGTGCTTTGGCTGGGACAACCTTCCCAATTGATCGTCATTTAAGTGCTGAATTGTTAGAATTTGAGGGTATTTATGAAAATAGCTTAGATGCAGTAAGTGATCGTGATTTTGCACTTGAGTTTTTAAGTAATAGTGCAACAATGATGATGCACCTTTCACGTTTTAGTGAAGAAGTTATTCTTTGGTCAAGTCAAGAATTCCAATTTATCGAGTTGGATGATGCCTTTTCTACAGGAAGTAGTATCATGCCGCAAAAGAAAAATCCTGATATGGCTGAGTTAATTCGCGGTAAAACAGGTCGAGTGTACGGAAACCTAATGGGGTTATTAACTGTGTTAAAAGGACTGCCGCTTGCTTATAATAAAGACATGCAAGAGGACAAAGAAGGCGTTTTTGATACAGTTAAAACGATTATTGGTTCATTGAAAATTTTCGCTGGTATGATTTCTACAATGAAAGTAAAAACAGATGTAATGGAAAAAGCAACAAGAAATGATTTCTCAAATGCTACGGAACTTGCAGATTACTTGGCTTCTAAAGGTATGCCATTTAGAAAAGCTCATGAAGTAGTAGGTAAGCTTGTTTTATTCTGTGTTCAACAGGACTGTTTCTTAGCAGATCTTTCATTGGAACAGTTTAAAGAAGCATCTGAATTATTTGAGGAAGATATTTATGCCGCTCTTAATCCATATGAAGCAGTGAAACGTCGTAACAGTGCTGGTGGTACGGGGTTTGCTCAAGTACATCTTGCGATTAAAAAAGCAGAACAACTATTACAAGCATAAGAAAGAGGAGGCTATCCCGTTTTGTCAGGTCATTGACTAACAGGATAGCCTCTTTTGGGCTCGAAATAGGAAGTGAGTAAGGGAATCATACTAATTTCTTCGATCATCATGCCAAATCTGATATTAATCGATCCAATTCAGTATATACGCCTCAATCTAGGCATCTTTTTTTCTATTAGAAAACATGAAAAAACCTTGCTACCTGTTAGGGAACAAGGTTTTATGTACAACTTACATTTTATAGCTTATGCTTCTTCTTTATCATTGGTGCGGACAATAACAACGTCACAACGAGAGTGGCGGACAATAGCTTCTGATACACTACCAATTAAGAAGCGTTCTACAACATTTAGTCCTGTTGCACCACAGACAATTAGGTCTACATTATGTTTTTTAGGTAATTCTTTTGAAAGTTGTGCTTTAGGAGAACCGAATACAATTTCAGTAACGACATCTGTTACTCCAGCAGCCTCAGCTTCTTCTTTATATTTACTTACAAGATCGTTTGCAAATGTTTCAGAACGATCACGAATAGTTGTATCATAAGCTTCTACAGTTGGGTAATTTCGTGTGTCAATTACATGAGCTAAAACTAGTTTTGCATTGTTATTTTTTGCTATTGTATACGCTTTCTTTAGAGCCCACTCAGCTTCTTGAGAGCCGTCGACAGCAACTAAAATAGTATTATATTTTGTACTCATAATATATCTCCTCCTTTTATAAACCTATTATACAATAACAATCTAATGAATAGGAAACAATTTCGTGAATATTTGCAAAATATAATAAAATCATTGAATAATTTGTATGGACTTTGGATACTTCGTTAAAACCTCACAGCCGCTTTCCGTTATATAGATATCATCCTCAATTCGTACGCCAGCTATATTAGGAACATAAATCCCTGGTTCAATGGTGTATACCATACCTGCTTGTAAAAGGAGCGGATTTGTTTCCGTGATAGATGGGTATTCATGAATACTGACCCCTAGTCCATGGCCGAGGCGGTGCGGAAAATAATTGCTAAATCCATTTTCGTTAATCATATTTCGTGCTGTTAAGTCTAACTCAGCACATGAAATGCCAGGCTTACTGATGGAAACAGCGGCTTCTTGGGCTTTACGTACCGTTTCATAAATGACTGCTTGTTGCTCACTTATATCACCATAGGCAACCGTGCGAGTAATATCCGAACAATATCCATCGTAGACAACGCCTAAATCAAATAAGACAAGGTCACCCCGTTGTATTTTGGTCATTCCTGGTGTCCCATGTGGTGAAGCTGCGTTTGCTCCAGTCAAAACCATAGTGGAAAAAGACATTTCATGGCCCATTTTTTTCATTTCATATTCAATGGTTGCGAGAATGTCCATCTCCGTTTTTCCCTCTGTGATTTCATGAACACCAATTTCAACGGCGAGATCAGCAAGACGGCAGGCTTCTCGGATTTTTTCTACTTCCTTTTCTGTCTTGATCATTCGAAGCTGACGTAGTTTTTCTTCAGCAGAAATAAAGGAGTGAGCTGAGAAATAATGTTGAATATGTTCGTACCGTTCGACATTCATATGCTCTTTTTCAATCGCTACCTTTCGAAGTGTCAGCTTACGTGTTGTAATAGTTTGTTTTATTTTTTCCCAAGGATTTTCAATATCCGTATAGCCGATTACTTCAGCGTAATCACATGCATTTTTTGCATCTACTGCCTCCATTTGAGGACAAATGAGAAGAGGTTCACTTTCTGGGAAAACAACAAGAGCAAGTAATCTTTCATGTGGGTCGCTTTTAAATCCGCTAAAATAAAAGATATTATCAGGGGATGTTAAAAAGGCAGCGTCTATATCTTCTAATTGAAGCCAGCTACATAAGTCAGTTAATGGATTACTCATTAAATATTCCTCCAATTCAAGTATAGGATTACCTTATCAGTCTCATAATTGAATGTAAATGTTAAAGGATTTATATTCAAAACAAAGAATATATAAAATAAGCTTGTAAAAGGGAGTGTGGAAAAATGAAAGTATCTTTTCATGGACATTCAATTGTGAAAATTGAAACAGATGGAAAAACAATATTATTTGATCCATTTATTACTGGGAACTCATTAACAGATTTAAAAGTTGACGATGTAAAACCAGATGTTATTATTTTGACGCATGGACATAATGATCATCTTGGAGATACGGTGGAACTCGCAAAAAAACATGATGCGCTAGTTGTTGGAATTGCTGAAATTGCTACTTATATAGGATGGCAAGGAATTCGCACACATGGTATGAATATTGGCGGTAGCTTCGAGTTTGATTTTGGAAAGGTTACCTTAACGCCTGCCTTCCATAGTACAGGTTATGCGACAGTTGATGAGCAAATTATTTATTTAGGCTTACCTGCAGGCATTCTTTTTTCAGCTGAAGGAAAAACGGTCTATCATGTTGGAGACACGGCTTTGTACTCTGATATGAAGTTAATTGGTGATAAGCACAAGATTGATTTAGCGTTTATTCCAATTGGCGATAATTTTACAATGAGCCCAGAAGATGCAGCAATAGCGGCTAAATGGTTGCAGCCAAAAACAGTTGTCCCAATCCATTACAATACATTTCCGGTAATCCATCAAGATCCATACAAGTTTATTGAGTCATTAGAAGCCAAAAATGGCAAGGTGATGGAAGTAGGAGAAGTAATTGAATTATAAGATTCAAGAGAGTCTGATCTTATTCTAGGGTCAGATTCTTTTTTTAGACTATAAGTTACAATACATGTTTCTAATGCTTTTTTAATTTGCTTCTTTTTTGGAGAGTGGAGCATATGATGTGAAAAAAGGGGGGGAGAAAATGAAACAGCGATTATTTTTATGTTTACTTTTATGTGGTGTGCTGCTATATTATGCGGTTCCACGGCTGTCATTCCAGGCGGGTGGTGCAGAAAGTGTATTTGCAGGTAGCTGGCTATTATTTGCACTATTTGCGATAGCAGGCAATTTAACAGGCATTTTGTATTCACCTAAGAAACGAAAATTAAGTGAACAAAAGGAATACAAGAAAATGCATTATTATTCATAGGGTTTGTGCATTGGACAAATTCGCCTTATAATAGGTATATAGGAATACCGTGAAAAGGGTGAATAGCTTGGCTACTAAGCATGAACTAATTTTAAAACATATTGATGAGCTTCCCGTTGGAGAGAAAATTTCTGTTCGACAAATTGCGAAAGCATTGAATGTAAGTGAAGGCACCGCGTATCGAGCAATTAAAGAAGCTGAGAATCAAGGATATGTTAGCTCGATTGAGCGTGTAGGTACCATTCGAATAGAGAAAAAGAAAAAAGAAAATATTGAAAAACTAACCTTTGCTGAAGTCGTTAATATTGTTGACGGTCAGGTACTTGGTGGAAGAACGGGACTACATAAAACATTAAATAAATTTGTAATCGGAGCTATGAAGCTTGATGCGATGATGCGATATACGGAAGCAGGAAACTTACTGATTGTCGGTAATCGTACTCAGGCGCATGAGCAAGCTTTGAAAGCTGGAGCTGCCGTATTAATAACAGGTGGCTTTGATGCGGAAGACCATGTAAAAAAACTGGCGGACGAATTGGAAATGCCTGTTATTTCTAGTTCATATGATACCTTTACAGTGGCAACAATGATTAACAGAGCAATCTATGATCAGTTAATTAAGAAGGAAATTTTATTGGTGGAGGATATTGTAAAACCGATTACTGAAACTTCATTCTTATCAATTGGTGATTTAATTGAAAAATGGCATACCTTGAATAAGGAATCCGGTCATGGTCGTTTTCCGGTTGTTGATCATAATATGAAAGTTCATGGAATTGTTACATCGAAAGATATTATGGGACAAGACCAAGACATTCCAATTGAGAAGGTCATGACGAAAAGTCCGATGACCGTTGGTAATAAGATGAGTGTGGCATCTTCAGCACATATGATGGTGTGGGAAGGTATTGAGCTATTACCTGTTGTAAACGATAATCATGTATTGCAAGGTATTATTAGTCGGCAAGATGTATTAAAGGCACTTCAAGTCAGTCACCGTCAGCCACAAGTGGGAGAAACGATAGATGATACGATAACTAGTTCACTGATGATGACCGATAATCGTGGCAAGGGTGAAGATGTATACAAATATGGCGTAACGCCACAAATGACTAACTATTTAGGAACGATATCTACTGGGGTTTTTACAACTTTAGTTACAGATTCAGCAAATCGCGCATTGAAGAATTACAAACGTGGTGATTTGGTTGTTGAAAATATGACCATCTATTTTATCAAACCAGTCCAAATTGATAGTACTATTGAAATTCAACCACGTGTACTGGATGTTGGACGAAAATTCGGTAAAGTGGATGTCGAAGTATTTAACCAAGGTAAATTAGTAGGTAAAGCACTGCTAACATGCCAATTACTCGACCGGTCATAAGAAAAGTGAACTGGCTTCGTCATGTAGGAAGTTGGACTATGTTCACACATACTGTGGCAACGCGTGCACAAACAGCACGACCTGTATGTTGAAGCTTGAAAATTGCAGAGTGGAAAGAGGGAAAAACGGTTAAAGTTGCCACGTCCACATGTCTTAGCCGATCTGAACCACTCCGTATAAGTAAAAGGGATAATCAGCGGATTATCCCTTTTACTTTATCATTATGGAGACACATCATGTTTTTCTAGAGCGATATGCTCTGCTTCTTCAATGGCGTACGGGAGATAGAATTTATACATCTTATATCCTCCAACTATACTGAAACCTCCAATAAGGATAAAGATACCTGCTACAATGTACGTCATAGTAGATTGAAATAAAAAGAGTTGATTGATTCCGAAGAACGCAACGAATGCACCTAATGCGATGGCTGATTTTCCAGAGATCCATTTTTTCTCCATCGGTAAATGGGAGCGTATTGATTTTACTTTATAAAATAAGTAAAACACTAGACAGATGACAATAATAACAACAAAAACAGGCATAGTTATCACTTAACCTCCCATAGAAAATTAATTAGTAATAAAATTTCATCTTTTTTCCATTAATGGAACTTAACTATATTGTACTGTTTAGATAGTCAACATTTCAATGAAAACGAGAATAAGATTATTTGTTATTACTTTTTATTTTGACTGATTTTTGATTAAATAGACATATACGAAAATGAAAAGGGGATTATAATGAAAGCCACTATTTTAACAGAAATAAAGAAATACGATACCATCATCATTCATCGCCATGTTCGACCGGACCCTGATGCTTACGGTTCTCAAGGAGGACTGGCAGAAATTTTAAAAACTTCTTTTCCTGATAAAAAAATATACACCGTTGGACAAGAAGATCCAGCTTTAAACTATCTTCGTAGATTAGATAATATTCCAGATGAAACATATGAAGGAGCACTTGTTATTGTATGTGATACGGCGAATACAGCACGTATTTCTGATAGCCGTTATAAAAATGGTGCCAAATTGATTAAAATTGATCATCATCCGAATGAAGATCCTTACGGTGACTTGCTATGGGTAGATACGAATGCTAGCTCAGTTTCGGAAATGATTTATGAATTTTATTTAGCAGGCAAAGATCAAGGGTTGAAAATGAATGATGAAGCAGCTCGTTTATTATTTGCGGGAATCGTGGGTGATACGGGGCGCTTTTTATTCCAAAGTACAACGGAGAAAACATTTGCTTATGCTAGTGAGCTAATGGCTTATGATTTTTCGCGTCCACAATTATTTCAGGAAATGTACGATGTAAATGAAAATATCGTTCGTTTAAATGGCTACGTGCTTGAACATTTCGAAGTGCTTCCAAATGGAACGGGAAAAATGATTATACGTAAAGACATTATGGAACGATTTCATGTAACAGCATCAGAAGCCTCTGGACTAGTTGGATCTTTAGGTTCGGTTAAAAGTGTGAAATCTTGGGTGTTCTTTATCGAAGAAGAGAAGGAAATTCGTGTTCGCTTCCGTTCGAAAGGCCCAGTTATTAACACAGTAGCAAGAAAGTTTAATGGTGGTGGCCATCCTCTCGCTGCTGGTGCATCGATTTATTCGTGGGATGAAGTTGACAATATATTAGCTGAATTAGAGCAAATTAATCAAAATGCTTAATAGTGAGGTCAATGGAGAAAAACTATTTTAATGAGTTATGTGGTGAAGAAGGAGTAAAGAAATGTTTGCAAATGTTGATGTTGAAAACTTACAAAATTTAGGTATTTCAATCGGTATTTTATTATTATTTCTCCTTGTACGGAAGATTTTCTTAAAATATATATTGAAGTTCGTACAAAAGTTGAGTAAAAAGGCTCGCACTCCATTTTTTACACATACATTTAATTCAATTGAACAACCGATTGGCTTTTTATTTATTGTCTTAGGCCTATATGTAGCTCTACGATATTTTCCATATCTGGATCAATCAGGTCCATTAGTGATAAAAATTTTTCGTTCTCTTATTATAATTACCATTAGTTGGGGATTATATAATTTTTCATCAGCTTCATCGGTCTTATTTGAAAAAATCAGAGACCGATTTGATATTAATATGGATCAGATACTAATTCCGTTTTTATCAAAAGGGTTACGGTTTATCATTATTGCCATTACTTTTAGCATTATTGCTCAAGAATTTAATTATGATGTTAATGGATTTGTCGCTGGATTAGGTCTGGGAGGCTTGGCTTTTGCACTGGCTGCTAAAGATGCTATTGCTAACTTCTTCGGTGGAATCGTTATTATTATGGAAAGACCTTTTTCGATTGGTGATTGGATTCAAACTACTGATGTAGAAGGAACTGTAGAAGATATTACATTTAGAAGTACAAGAGTAAGAGAATTTACACAAGCATTAGTCACCATTCCGAATGCTACCCTAGCTAATGCGGTGATTACAAACTGGAGTAAAATGGGAAAGCGAAGAGTGACCTTTCATCTTGGAGTCCAACATAATACACCAAAACAGAAAATTGAAGAAATTGTTAAAAAGGTAGATGCATTCATACGCAATCATCCAGGCGTTCATGAAGAAACAATTTTTGTTAAATTTGATCAATTTGATATGAATAGCCTAGATATCTTTATTTACTTTTTTACAAAATCAACTGTATGGGGAGAATTTTTAGACATAAAAGAAGAAATAAACTTTAAAATTCTAGAAGTGCTAGAAGAAGAAGGTGTATCTCTTGCTTACCCTACTAGTACCTTAGTGGTAGATGGAGAATCTAATTCTACTCATGAACTGAGTTCTATGTAATAGGTTAATGGAAAACTCCCTACGCTTATATAAAAGCGGTAGGGGTTTTTTAAACTCTTTTTAGTTTCACTTCAATATACATTTTCGTATAAAATATAATTTCGACCACTTCTAAGCGATATTGTTTTTTGTTAATTTCGATAAATTTATTTTCAATAGATTTTTTTAATAATACTTTTCCGTCATAGATTGTTTTGAGGTCTTTGGCAATTAGTGATGCAAGATCATCACGGATCACATCCTCAGCTTCGGCGACACTCAATTTATCGAGATTATAGTTTTTTCCATTTTTGATTTTTACTACAATTTCTTGAATCCGTAACACTTCTTCGTTTTGTTCATTTAATTTTTGATAATCTTCTTCCCAAATAGCTATTTTTTTATTTAAATCGTCTATTTGTTCTTCTTGTGACTGAATAGTGAGAATTTGTTTATCTTGCTGGATTCCATACATATAAAAGAAAAGGACCCAACTAATAATCGCACCAATGACAACCCCAGCAAGGAATCGTTGCCAGCTAGGGTTGTTGAAAAGAGGCGGAATTCTCATGAAATATGCCCTTGTGTGAACCAATTAATAATGAGAGCGCCTGTTTGTGCTCCACCTAGTGCGGATAGAATTAATAGGACTTGTTTGATGATATCCTTTGTTTGCCCGTCAAAAATGCCACGTTCAAAGGTATACATCATATCAAAGGTACCACCAATTGCTGCTACAATAGCCCAGATGCGCAAATTATCAGATATGCGAAATACGGTTGTCATGGGTGCTTGTCCTGTAAAAAAAGCGGAAAGCCCACCTATTAATGCTCCTCCAAGCAGCACGCCAAGTGAAATAAAATAACTATTAATAAAGGCTGGCATAAACGCTTCATTCATATCCCATCCTCCTTCACATGTTTACCTATCAACCGGGTACCGGTTCTGCTTTTCTCTGTCTAGCTCCACCGGCTAGCTCGCTGTGAAAAAGATAAAAGCCCCGTAAAGGCAAAGAGCGCCTTTCGTGTCTTTTCCTATTTTCTTCGCGAGCTGAACGAGCCGGTTCCGCTTTTCTATATTATCTATATGGAATAATGGCTAGTGTTATGATAGAAGTTGAAATGAGAACATATTTTCTTTTTTTTGCATTACCCACTATAATAAAGAAAAACAGGTCTTAAAGGGGGGAGAAATATTTGTTTACTCATCTCCATATTCAGAGCGGCTATAGTTTACTTAACTCGACGGTAAAAATAGAGGAGTTAGTTGCACAAGCGAAAGACGATGGGATGACCAGTTTGGCATTATGTGATCGGAATGTGATGTATGGTTCTCTTTATTTTTACAAGGAATGCCAAAAGGTTGGAATTAAACCTATTATTGGATTGTTTACCGACGTTCTAGATGATGATGAAGAATCAGCACACCCACTTATTTTATTAGCCAAAAATTTGCAAGGTTATCACAATCTATTAAAGATTAGTAGTGCCATTCAAACAAAATCGCCCAATGGATTACCACGGAACTGGCTAAAAGCCTATTCTAAGGGATTAATAGCCATATCTCCAGGAGCAGAGGGGAAAATTGAGCAGTATTTCGCGGAGGAAAAATTTGAAGAAGCAACAATAGAAGCAAAGAAGCTTCTAGAGGTATTTGGACTAGAACAGTTTTATCTATCAATTCAACGACTCCATGTTTCAGGAGAAGAGAAAACAAATCATGCGGTCATACAATTAGCCAAACAAATAGGAGTAAAGGTGGTAGCCACAAATCCAGTTTATTATTTGAATGCTAATGATGCGCTAGCTCATGAAGTTTTGCTTGCAGTTGGAAATGGACATAAGCTGTCCGAAGAAGAAAGAATAGTATTCCCTTCGAAACAGTTTTACTTTAAGAGTATGCAAGAGATGGCTGAGCAATTTTCAGACTTACCGGATGTATTGGAAAATACGCTATATATTGCTTCCCAATGTAATGTAGATATCCCATTGCATCAATCGTTACTTCCTAAATATCCCACTGTTGACGGTAAAACTAGTGATGATATGTTGGAGGAACTATGTTGGCAAGGGCTGCAAAATAGGAAGTCTAATCCACCTTCTACATATGAGGAACGTCTTCGCTATGAATTAGATGTTATTAAACGGATGAAATTTAGCGATTATTTTCTTATAGTATGGGATTTTATGAAGTTTGCGAGAACTAAGCATATTTTAACTGGACCTGGTCGTGGTTCAGCAGCTGGATCGATGGTTGCGTATGTCCTTCAAATTACCGATGTTGACCCAATTGAACATTCATTATTATTTGAACGCTTTTTGAACCCAGAACGGATTACTATGCCTGATATTGATATTGATTTTCCAGATCACCGCCGTGAGGAAGTCATTGCTTATGTGGCTAAAAAATATGGGGAATTGCATGTTGCACAAATTATCACTTTTGGGACAATGGCAGCAAAAGCGGCGTTGCGGGATACAAGTCGAGTTTTCGGTTTAAATACGAAAGAGCAAGAAGCACTCTCAAAAATGATTCCAAACCGTCTTGGTATCACGCTTCAGGAAGCTTATCAAGAGTCAAAACGATTGCAAGCCTTTGTTAAAGAAAATTCTCTTTATCAACAGCTTTTTTCAACAGCCATGAAGCTTGAGGGGCTACCACGACATACTTCTACGCATGCTGCTGGCGTAATCATCAGTGATATAATGTTAACCGAAATTATTCCCATTCAGTCTGGACATGAGGGCATTTATTTAACGCAATTTCCAATGGATCTACTAGAGGAAATTGGTCTGTTAAAGATGGATTTTCTTGGTTTGCGGAACTTAACATTAATAGAAAATATAGTAATGAATATTGAAAAAGGCACAGGTGAAAAGTTTGAACTATCCAAGATACCAATGGAGGATGCAGCTACTTTTGAGTTGTTTGGTAAAGGGGACACGACAGGTGTTTTTCAATTTGAATCGGACGGAATAAGGAAGGTATTAGCTAGATTAAAACCTTCCTGCTTTGAAGATATTGTTGCTGTAAATGCTTTATATAGACCAGGTCCAATGGAAAATATTACTCAATTTATTGAGCGGAAACATGGATTAGCACCGATAGATTACCATCATCCGGATTTAAAGAACATACTTGAGTCAACTTATGGTGTCATCGTTTATCAGGAACAAATTATGCAAATCGCTTCGAAGTTAGCTGGTTTTTCACTTGGAGAAGCAGATTTACTGCGAAGAGCGGTTTCTAAAAAAAAGAAGGATATTTTAGATAAAGAGAGAAATCATTTTGTTAGTGGTGCAAAAAAGAATAAATATTCTGACAAAATAGCTTCGAGCATATATAATGTTATTATTCGCTTTGCCAACTACGGATTTAATCGAAGTCATGCGGTATCTTATAGTATCATTGCTTATCAACTAGCTTTTTTAAAAGCACATTACCCTGCCTATTTTATGGCTGCATTAATGACATCGGTGATTGGTAATCATGAAAAAATAGCCCAATATATAAGCGAGGCTAAAAAACGTGGAATGACAATCTATCCACCTTCCATTAATTTTAGTGCCTATTCATTTACTGTTTTCCAAGATGGAATTCGATACGGTCTTGGTGCGGTCAAAGGGGTTGGCGGCACTGTACTGAAGGGGATTTTTGCAGAGCGCCGAACGCGGAAATTTAACGATTTATTTGATTTTTGCATTCGTGTATCAGGAACAAATGTGAATCGAAAAGTGTTAGAGGTTTTGGTTCATTCAGGTGCCTTCGATGAATTTGGGCATGACCGTGCTACGCTTTTAGCTAGTCTTGATGTCGCCCTTAATCATGCGGACTTAGTGAGGCCAGATGATGATTTGTTTGATTTATTTGGAGGAGAATTTTCACTTCAGCCTAAATATGTGGAAGTCGAGCCTATAGGTATTGAGGATAAGTTGCTTTTTGAAAAAAAAGTACTCGGACTCTATTTATCTAATCATCCCGTTAGCAGTTATCGAGAGCTATTCAAACATTTTGGTTGCTTGTCAATTGAAGATGTGGTTAGCAAAAAGGAAGTAAAAGTATTGATAGGTGCTTATATTTCTGCAGTTAAGACTATTCGGACTAAAAAAGGTGAAGTAATGGCTTTTTTGAAGGTTAGTGATGAAGAAGGAGATCTCGATGCGGTAGTTTTTCCAAATGGTTACCGAAGCTTTGTCACGACGATTCAAGCTGGCACGATTGTCATGATTCAAGGTCTTTTAGAAGAACGTGATGGAAAGCCACAAGTAAATGTTCAACAATTGTATTCACTTGATGAAGCAAAACAGCTGGCAAATGAAAAAATAGGCACGCTATTTATAAGAATAGAAAGTAAACTTCAGACGAAGGACATTTTACAAAAAATTAAAAAAATCCTATTACAGCATCATGGCCATACAAAAGTGATGCTATACTACGAACGAGAAAATCGCTATGTACAGCTATCTTTATGGGATTGGGTTAATCCAAATAATCAACTTAAGAATCGATTAATTGAAATAGTTGGGATGGGGAACGTTGTTCTAAAAAAAGAATAGCTATTCATAATTGTAATGGATATGGTAATATGATGAATAGCACTCTGTGGTCTGACCACTTTTGTTCGTTTAATTATAGTTGCCTAATTAGTTCAAGGAGTGAGTATATTGACATTAAGAGAAGAAGCATTGCATATGCATCGTATAAATAAAGGAAAGCTAGAAACAACGGCAAAAGTACCTGTTCTAAATGCGCAGGATTTGAGCCTCGCGTACTCTCCTGGTGTAGCTGAACCATGTAAGGAAATTTACGAAAAACCAGAAACAGTGTATGATTACACAATGAAAGGTAATACAGTAGCCGTCGTTTCTGATGGTACGGCTGTTCTTGGTTTAGGTAATATCGGTCCTGAAGCTGCATTACCAGTTATGGAAGGAAAAGCTGTATTATTTAAATCCTTTGCGGGAGTCGATGCTTTTCCAATTTGTTTAAAAACGACTGATGTGGATAAAATTATAGAAACAGTAAAGCTACTTGAACCAACCTTTGGTGGAGTTAATCTAGAGGACATTGCAGCGCCTAACTGCTTTGAAATCGAAGAGAGACTAAAAAAAGAAACGAATATTCCTGTTTTTCATGATGATCAGCATGGAACGGCCATTGTTACAGTCGCAGGTTTAGTAAACGCACTTCGACTTGTAGGTAAATCTATGTCGGAAATTAAAGTAGTCGCAAATGGTGCTGGAGCAGCTGGGATAGCGATTATTAAATTGCTATACAGTTATGGAGTTCGTGACATCATTATGTGCGATACAAAGGGTGCTATTTATGAAGGCCGTCCAAATGGAATGAATGGAATTAAAGAACAAGTTGCTCTTGTTACAAATCGAGATAAAATAGCAGGTACGCTTGCAGATGTTATTAATGGAGCAGATGTGTTTATTGGCGTTTCAGCTGCTGGAGCATTAACAAAAGAAATGGTTGAGACGATGAATACCGATGCTATTATTTTTGCAATGGCTAATCCTGATCCAGAAATTACTCCTGCTGATGCAAAAGCTGCTGGTGCAAGAGTTATCGGAACAGGACGTTCTGACTATCCTAATCAAGTAAATAATGTATTAGCTTTTCCAGGTATTTTCCGTGGTGCTCTAGATGTACGAGCTACCCATATTAATGAAAAGATGAAAGTAGCAGCGGTTCGAGCTATTGCCGGTTTAATAAAAGAAAGTGAACTGAACGAAAATTATGTAATACCTGCGCCATTTGATGAACGAGTAGCACCAGAGGTAGCAGCAGCAGTAGCAAAGGCTGCAATGGAAACAGGTGTAGCAAGAATCAAAGTGGATCCTGAAGAAATAAAAGAAAAAACACGTAGACTCACTTCTATTGGAAAAGGTGAGGAGTAATTGGTTTGAACGATCGATCTTACTCTTCTAAAATTTATCTTGATGTAGTGGAGAGTTTGCGCGATATGATTGCGACAGAGGGTTTACTACCAGGTGATAAAATTCCATCCGAACGGGAACTTTCGGAGCGTCTAGATGTTGGACGTTCCTCCGTTCGTGAAGCGTTACGAGCGTTAGAACTTCTAGGGCTTATTGAAACAAGACGCGGGGAAGGAACGTTTATTAAGAATTTCCAGGAGCATAGATTAGTAGAGCTACTAGGTACTTTTTTTTTACAAAATGAGAAAGTGAATGAAGATCTGGCAGAAACAAAATATTTACTAGAAATTGATTGCTTACGGCTTATTATTTTACACTCAACTGATGATGAACTAGATCAATTTATGAGTTGGGCAAAGCAAACAGATTTTACCGATGAAGATTTTTTTCTGAAAGTTGCTATGTGTAACTGCAATCGTCTGCTAGAAAGAATTTGGAGAATCGTTAATAGCTATGCAAAAGAATCAATCTTATATGATGCGCAACCTGCTAAAAAAGCATATTTGACCTTACTTACATATTTGCAAAAACGCAATGAAAGTCAAATGATTGCGACGTATTCAAAGCTTATCAGAAATATGTCGAAAAATGAGTGACTAGATATTTCACAGTATAAACATACCATTCTGATAAAGTATAGGACAAGATCGATGCATAGACTAGGCGGTAAAGGGAGGATTAAGTTTGCTTAAAGAAATTTTTGCAAAATCCAAGAAAAAGTATGCAACAATTCCATCGGACCGTGGAGTAGAAGATGTTCCGGTAGGAATAATGACTAAATGCCCCGGCTGCAAAAAAATCATGTATACGAAAGAGTTAGCTAAAAATCAGAAAGTATGTCTTCACTGTGACTATCATCATCCAATGTCGTCATTTGAAAGAATAGAGAGTTTGTTTGATGAGATGAGTTTTACAGAATATGATCAAGATATGATTTCTGTAAATCCACTTGGTTTTCCAGACTATATGGAAAAAATTGAAAAAGACCGACAAAAGGCAAAAATCAATGAAGCAGTTGTTACAGGGGTAGGTGCTATCAACGGGTACCAAGTTTCAACAGCAATCATGGATTCTAATTTCCGAATGGGGAGTATGGGTTCTGTTGTCGGAGAAAAAATTACAAGAGCCATTGAAAGAGCGGCTAATCTTAAGATTCCGTTTATTATTTTTACCGCTTCAGGTGGAGCCCGTATGCAAGAAGGCGTGCTAAGCTTGATGCAAATGGCCAAAACAAGTGCAGCCTTAAAAATGTTTAGCGATGAAGGTGGTTTTATAATATCTATAATGACCCATCCGACGACTGGTGGCGTATCGGCTAGTTTTGCTTCACTGGGCGATATCAATCTTGCTGAACCAGGGGCACTAATCGGGTTTGCTGGTCGTAGAATTATAGAACAAACCATTCGTGAAGAATTGCCTGATGATTTTCAAACGGCAGAATTTCTTTTGAAACATGGCCAATTAGACGCTGTCATTAACCGTACAGAATTAAAAGAAACTTTAACAACACTTCTTAAAATTCATACTCCGGGTGGTGATATTCTGTGATTCATGAATTAGAATTTGAACGACCGGTTAACGCGTTGCGTAAGAAAATAGATGAATTAATAGAATTAACACAAAATGCTGATGTCGATTTATCTGATGAAATTAAGAATTTAGAAAAACGTTTGCAAAAATTAGAAAATGAAATTTATGATAATTTAAAACCGTGGGACCGTGTACAGATAGCGAGACATCCTGAACGACCTACAACTCTTGATTATATTTCATTACTATTTGAAGACTTTATTGAGTTACATGGGGATCGGTGTTTTGGTGATGATGAAGCCATTGTTGGAGGAATTGCCCAGTTTAAAGGTCAATCCGTTACGATTATTGGTCATCAACGAGGGAAAGATACGAAGGAAAATATTCGTCGTAACTTTGGTATGCCCCATCCTGAAGGATATCGGAAGGCACTTCGCTTAATGAAGCAAGCGGAAAAATTTAAGCGTCCGATTATTTGTTTCATTGATACAAAAGGAGCTTATCCTGGTAAAGCAGCGGAGGAACGTGGCCAAAGTGAGGCCATTGCCCGAAACCTGTTTGAGATGGCCGGTTTAAAGGTGCCGATTATCTGTATTGTGATTGGTGAAGGTGGAAGCGGTGGTGCTTTAGCACTTGGTGTTGGTGATCGAATCTATATGCTTGAGAATTCAACATATTCGGTTATTTCCCCTGAAGGTGCAGCATCTATTTTATGGAAAGATGCAACCCAAGCTAAAAAAGCTGCAGAATCAATGAAAATTACAGCTCCTGATTTAGATCGCTTAGGTGTCATTGACGGAATTATACCCGAAGTGAAGGGTGGAGCTCATCGTAATATGAATGAACAAGCAGGATCAATCGAAGTAGTGCTGCAACAAACGCTTTCAGAACTACTTCCTTTAAGCAGTGAAGAACTTGTCAGTCAACGATACTTAAAGTTTAAGAAAATTGGTCAATATTCGTCTATCGAAGCGGAAAAGAAACCAATCAAAGAAGCAAAGACAGAAGAACAACTTACTAATTTGTAGGCCGTGCTTAAAAGTATTTTCGTTTTAAAATGGGATTTACGATTTTTTAATAAAATAATGTATATATTAACTAAAGAGATTGCTCTAAAAGAGCAATCTTTTTTACAGAATATTTATGAATCTGTCATATATATTTCATAACTTTTTACAGGGTTAGACTTCATTTTTTTCTAATAATCATGTACGCTTAAAGATGTGCAATTAGCTTAACTTACAAAAGATCACTTCTATGAAATTGCATGTTTAAATCATGAGTTGAGGTGACATAAATGAAAAAGATTGGTGTATTGACTAGCGGAGGAGATGCCCCTGGAATGAATGCTGCAGTGCGAGCAGTTGTTCGTAAGGGTATTTTTCATGATTTAGAGGTTTTTGGTATATATCATGGTTACCAAGGCTTAATTGAAGGAGAAATCAAACAGTTAGAATTAGGATCCGTTGGCGATATCATCCATCGAGGAGGCACTATTTTACATACTGCGCGTTGTCCGGAATTCAAAACAGAAGAGGGACAATTGAAAGCAATCCAGCAATTGAATAAATTAGGAATTGAAGGAATCGTAATTATTGGGGGAGACGGATCATATCGAGGTGCGCAAGCGTTGACAGAAAAGGGTTATCCATGTATTGGAGTACCAGGCACAATTGATAATGATATTCCTTGTACCGAATTTACCATTGGCTTTGATACTGCTTTAAATACAGTTATTGATGCAATTGATAAGATTCGCGATACAGCAAGCTCTCATGAAAGAACTTATGTGATTGAAGTAATGGGACGAGATGCCGGAGATATTGCTTTATGGTCTGGTCTTGCGGGTGGCGCTGAAACGATTCTTTGCCCAGAATATGAGTACAATATGGATGAGCTAATTTCGAAATTAAATCGCGGTCATAACCGAGGCAAAAAACATAGTATTATAATTGTTGCTGAAGGTGTAGGCAGTGGTGTCGATATTGCTAAAGAGATTGAAATGAAAACAGGGTTTGAAACTCGTGTTACTGTTTTAGGTCATGTACAACGTGGTGGTTCACCAACTGCCCGTGACCGAGTACTAGCAAGTAGATTAGGTGCCCGTGCGGTAGAACTTTTGCTTGAAGGAAAGGGTGGAAGAGCAGTAGGAATTGAACATAATCAACTAGTTGATTATGACATTATGGAAGCATTAAAAAAGAAACATATTATTGATAGGAAAATGTATGATTTATCGGCTGAATTGTCGATATAAAGGCAATCAATCATTCATATTAAGGGAAAAATTTCCTGTTTATGAATGATTAAACTCGGATCATAACTGTTTCAACAACTATAAGGAGGCAACATCTTTATGCGTAAAACAAAAATCGTTTGTACAATTGGCCCAGCAAGTGAAAGTGTGGACAAATTAGTTCAATTAATTGAAAGTGGAATGAATGTCGCAAGATTGAACTTTTCTCATGGCGACCATGAAGAGCATGGTGCTCGAATTAAAAATATTCGTGAAGCCGTAAAGAAAACAGGCAAACAAGTGGCGATTTTACTTGACACTAAAGGTCCGGAAATTCGTACAAATAACATGGAAAATGGCACAATTGAAATGGTTTCAGGTACTAATTGTATTATTTCTATGACAGAGGTGTTAGGGACACCTGAAAAATTTTCGATTACATATGAAGGATTGATCCATGATGTATCTGCAGGATCAACTATTTTGTTGGATGATGGATTAATCGGTCTTGAGGTTGTAAAAGTTGATGAAGCCGCAAAAGAAATTCATACAAAAGTTTTGAATAGTGGAACATTGAAAAATAAAAAAGGCGTAAACGTTCCAGGTGTATCAGTAAATTTACCAGCCATTACTGAAAAGGATACTTCAGATATTATTTTTGGTATTGAACAAGGGGTAGATTTTATCGCTGCTTCATTTGTACGCCGTGCTTCTGATGTTTTAGAAATACGTGAATTATTACAACAAAATGGTGGAGCACAAATCAAAATTATTCCTAAAATTGAGAATCAAGAAGGTGTGGATCGTATCGATGAAATTCTCGAAGTATCTTACGGCCTAATGGTTGCTCGTGGAGATCTTGGTGTTGAAATTCCAGCTCAGGAAGTACCTCTAGTTCAAAAAAGTTTAATTGAAAAATGTAATAATTTAGGTAAACCGGTTATTACAGCAACACAAATGCTTGATTCCATGCAACGTAACCCTCGTCCTACACGTGCGGAGGCAAGTGACGTAGCTAATGCTATTTTTGACGGAACAGATGCAATCATGTTATCAGGAGAGACAGCAGCAGGTTTATATCCGGTTGAAGCAGTGCGAACGATGGCAAACATTGCATCACGTACGGAAGAAGCTCTTAACTATCGTGATATTTTATCAAAAAGAAGTAGAATTAATAAAGATCAAGTAGCAGAAGCAATCAGTTCATCTGTTACTCATACTGCTCATAACTTGAATGTAGGTGCCATTATCACACCAACTGAAAGTGGCCATACCGCACAAATGATTTCTAAATATCGCCCTAAAGCGCCGATTATTGCTGTGACTTCTCATGAACATGTGGTTAGAAGATTAGCATTAACTTGGGGCGTTTACCCAGAATTAGGACCAAGTGCAACAACAACAGATGAGATGCTACAGACTGCAATCGATGAAAGCTTAAAAACTGGAATTGTATCTCTTGGTGAATTAGTTGTTATTACAGCTGGGGTACCAGTAGGCGAATCAGGTACAACGAATTTAATGAAAATTCAATTGCTAGGTGGTTCATTACTTAAAGCACAGGGGATTGGACGTAAATCAGCAAGAGGAAAAGTAGTCATCGCTAAAACAGCAGCTGAAGCTTTAGAGAAAGTAACAGAGGGGTCCATTTTAGTAACGATTGGATCAGATAAAGAAATGATGCCAGCGATTGAAAAATGTGCAGCGTTAATCACAGAAGAAGGTGGCTTAACTAGTCATGCTGCTGTTGTTGGTGTAAACCTTGGTATTCCTGTTATTGTTGGTGCTGAGCGTGCGACAACAATCTTAAAAGATGGTCAAAGTATCACAGTGGATGCTAGACATGGAATGATTTACGACGGTCATTCAAGCGTTCTTTGAGGATAAGGTGATTGATCCTTTCAATATCTAATACTGAGGGACAATTAATAAGGAGAAATTTTCGCTTGTCGGTAGCAGTAGTTGTATAATATTGATATAGAATGTGCTGGAGGTATGGACATGAAATATCTGTTTTTGTTAATCATTGTGCTACCGGCTATTGAAATTTCTGTTCTGTTGTTAAGCGGTCATTTAATAGGAGTCTGGTTCACATTGTTGCTAATTCTTATAACAGGTGCTCTTGGCCTGATCCTAGCAAAGCGTCAAGGGATGGAAACTTGGCGAAAAGCGCAAGAGCAAATGCAATATGGATATATGCCAGGCAATGAAATAATCGATGGAGTTTGTATTTTAATTGGTGGTGTTTTTCTAGTATTACCTGGATTGATTTCGGATATCATCGGTATTATTCTATTATTGCCGTTTACAAGAAATATCTTAAAACCGTTTGTAATCCGCTTGATTAGAAACAGAATGAATCGTGGTAAAGTAACGGTCATTCGCTATAAATAATCTAACCAATTTGAGAGCTATCTCATAAGTCTAACTTATGGGTAGCTCTTTTTTTAATACTTAGTTTTACATATTAAATATTTTTTTAAAAATTTTGAAAATACTGGTGACAAATTATAATGATGTGTTATATAATACAAACAGATAAACAAATAACTGTATTATAACATCAAAGAGAATTCTGAGGGGATGTGACGAAAATATGATTACAGAAGCAAAAGGGCTAGTGGTTACTGGAGAGTTGAAAGCTGGATTTGAAGAAATCTTAACACCGGAGGCACTTCAATTTGTCGAAGGACTTGAGCGAAAGTTCGGTGCAAGAAGAAAAGAACTTTTAGAAAAACGTAAGGTCATTCAAGACGAAATTAATCAAGGAAAGCTGCCTTCATTTTTGGATGAAACTAGAAATGTTCGTGAGAGTAGTTGGACAATTAATCCTATTCCTAAAGATTTACAAGATCGACGCGTAGAAATTACGGGACCTGTTGATAGAAAAATGATTATCAATGCTCTAAACTCCGGAGCTAAATTATTTATGGCTGACTTTGAAGATGCGAACTCACCAACATGGTCAAATTGTATTGAAGGTCAAATCAATTTGCGTGATGCGATTCGTGGAACGATTAGCTATGAAAATCCAAATGGAAAATCATATAAATTAAATGAAAAGATAGCTGTTCTTAAAGTGAGACCGAGGGGCTGGCATTTAGAAGAAAAACACGTCCTATTAGATGGACAACCGATTTCAGGTAGTTTGTTTGACTTTGGTCTATATTTTTTCCACAATGCAAAAGCATTAATTGAAAAAGGAAGCGGTCCATATTTCTACCTTCCTAAAATTGAAAATCATCATGAAGCAAGATTATGGAACGATGTATTTGTATATGCACAAAATGAATTACAAATACCACAAGGAACAATTAAAGCAACTGTATTAATTGAAACCATTCTTGCAGCTTTTGAAATGGATGAGATTTTGTATGAATTGAAAGAACATTCAGCAGGTCTAAATTGTGGACGATGGGATTACATATTTAGTTTCTTGAAAAAATTCCGGAACTTTGATCATGTAATATTCCCAGATCGTGCACAAGTGACTATGACTGTTCCAAATATGAGAGCTTACTCATTACTTGCAATTAAAACTTGTCATAGACGGAACGCTCCAGCTATTGGTGGGATGGCTGCTCAAATTCCAGTTAAAGGAGACGCAGCAAAGAATGATGAGGCTTTTGCTAAAGTACGTGCAGATAAAGAGCGTGAAGCAAGAGATGGTCATGACGGAACATGGGTCGCTCATCCTGGAATGGTTAGTACAGCAAGAGAAGTGTTTGACTTACTTGTTGAAAAACCAAATCAAATTCATCGTAAGCGTGAGGATGTTCATGTAGAAGCGAAGGATTTACTTCAGGTTCCTGAAGGTACAATTACAGAAGAAGGTTTACGTACAAATGTGAATGTGGGGATTCAATATATCGCTTCTTGGTTAAGTGGTCGAGGTGCAGCTCCAATCAATAACTTAATGGAGGATGCAGCAACTGCTGAAATTTCAAGAGCGCAAGTATGGCAATGGATTCGTCATCCAAAAGGAATTCTAGAGGATGGTCGAAATATTACGAAGGAATTATTCCTTACGATTAAAGAAGAAGAATTAGAAAAAATTAAAGCTGAAGTAGGGGAAGCAGCATTCCAATCAGAACATTTCATCGAGGCTGCCAAGCTATTTGAAGAATTGAGTTTAGCGGATGACTTTGCTGATTTCTTAACGAATCCAGCATATGAAAAATTATCTTAATATTCAAGTAATTTAATAGTTTTATAATCTTATATAATAATTAGGAGGAATATAAAATGAGAGAAGAAAGAGCGAAACAATTAAAACAAAGCTGGGAAAATGATGCTAGATGGAACGGAATTACTCGTCCATATACTGCTGAGGAAGTTATTAAATTAAGAGGATCTCTTGATATTGAACATACATTAGCTCGTCGTGGTTCTGAAAAACTATGGAATCTTCTTCAAACAGAGGATTACATCAACGCACTAGGTGCTTTAACAGGTAATCAAGCAATGCAACAAGTAAAAGCAGGCTTGAAAGCTATTTATTTAAGTGGATGGCAAGTAGCAGCTGATGCAAACATTGCAGGTCAAATGTACCCTGACCAAAGCTTATACCCAGCAAACTCTGTACCACAAGTGGTTAAACGAATTAATCAAACACTTCAACGTGCCGATCAAATTTCTTTCTCTGAAGGAAACACTGATATTGATTGGTTTGCGCCAATCGTTGCTGATGCAGAAGCAGGCTTTGGTGGTGCTCTAAATGTATTTGAATTAATGAAAAGTATGATTGAAGCGGGTGCTTCAGGCGTGCATTTCGAAGACCAACTTTCTTCTGAGAAAAAATGTGGTCATTTAGGTGGTAAAGTTCTTTTACCTACTCAGACAGCGATTCGTAACTTGGTTTCGGCTCGTTTAGCGGCTGACGTTATGGGAACGCCAACAATCCTTATCGCTCGTACGGATGCGGATGCTGCAGATTTAATTACAGATGATATCGATGACCGTGATAAGCCATTTACGACTGGAGAACGTACTCCAGAAGGTTTCTACCGTACTAAAGCTGGTATTGATCAAGCGATTGCACGTGCTCTTTCATACGCACCATATGCTGATCTTATCTGGTGTGAAACATCTGAACCAAATCTTGAAGATGCTCGTAAATTTGCAGCAGCTGTACATGAGAAATTCCCTGGTAAATTGCTAGCTTATAACTGTTCACCTTCATTTAACTGGAAAGCAAAATTAAGTGATGAAGAAATTGCTAACTACCAAAAAGAAATCGGAAAATTAGGATATAAGTTCCAATTCGTTACACTTGCTGGTTTCCATGCACTAAACCACAGTATGTTCGAGCTTGCTCGTGGATATAAAGAACGTGGTATGGCTGCATATTCTGAGCTTCAACAAGCTGAATTTGCAAGCGAAAAAGATGGATATTCAGCAACTCGTCACCAACGTGAAGTTGGAACAGGATACTTTGATGAAGTAGCACAAGTTGTATCTGGTGGTACATCATCTACAACAGCACTTGCTGGCTCAACAGAAGCTGAACAATTCCAAACTTCAAAATAATTTTGGTTTCCATCTTTTCTCTGAAATGAATTTGTTACAAAATGTCATGTCTATTCTGTAACTCACATGTATGTTTCAGTAAGGGTTAACTCTTGGCGGAGAGTTAATTCCTTACTTTTTTTATGTTATCAGAATTTCTTTGTAAACACTATAGTAAAAAAATTTATCAAGTATTCTTTCCTAAAATAAATGCCCAAATCTCATGAAATATGTTCGCGCGATAAAGCGTATTGATGATGACGAGAATAATTGGTCCAAGAATTAATCCGAAAAATCCCATCCATTTGTAACCAATAAATAATGAGACAAGTGTAGCAAGCGGATCAAGGCCGATACTGGATGAAAGTACTTTCGGTTCAATTAGCTGACGCTGGACGATGACAACGATATAAAGAACGGCAAGACCAATAGCAAATCCCGTATCACCTGTAATTAGTTCATAAGTAATCCAGGGAATAAAGATAGAGCCTGTCCCTACATAGGGTATGAAATCAATAAAACCAAAAAGTAAAGCGATGGTAATAGCATAATCCACTCTCAAAATAAGTAGTCCAATAAGAATAACAATGGTAGTTAGGGAAAGTAATGTAAATTGAGCTGTTATAAATCCCAATAAAGCCTGTTTTAAATCAAGCATGACTTTTTTTCCGTCAGAAAAAATTTTATCAGGCAATAATTTTTCGATTAAGCTCTCGAGTCGGTGCCAATCTTTGCTAATAAAAAAAGTAGCCATTAAGGAAAAAAGAAGGACAGAAGCTGTAGAAGGAATCCATCCAATAACGGCGGGAATATTTTTAAAGGAAGACTGAATAAAATCGCTAGCATCAGCTGTAAAATCATTTCCAACATTTTTTATATTCTTAATAATGGCCTGCTGTTGGCTGATATCTAATTTATTAAACAAAGTTGCTGTCTCGTTATAGAAAGGAATAATAGTATGGGCAATGAAATTTTCGAAATAAGTAACGAAGGTTTCAATATGATCAGGAATAACACTGGCTAAATAATTTGTACCTGAAACAATTTCAGTGATTAAAAGGATAAGTAGCCCTGCTAAAATTGAAAAGATAAGTAGTAAAGATAATATAACTGAAACACTTCTTGGAAATCGTGCATTTTTTTCAAGGAAGTTTACTAGGGGATTCATTAAAAAAGCAAGGATAATTGCGATAATGAAGGGGTATGTATAAGTAGAGATGTTAATTAAAACAGCACCGCTAATAAAGATGATACCTATTACGAGTAGAAATCGCATAAAACGGTAAACATATAATAAATTCACATTCACCCCTCCTTATGGAAGTATTTGTATTTTATTGTAACCAAATATAAGGAAATTGAAAAGTAACGGCAATGTGGAATAGCAATTTTAATAAAAGTCCTGAAAAGAAAAAAGGATATTCCCAGCCTAATCCTATAGGCCTACATAATGTGAGGCATTATGGTATTATAGCAAGATGTGAGTGTGTTAAGGAGGTAGATGATGGGTCCTGTTTTATTTTTGCTTCTTCTTGGATTTATTGGATGGGTTGGTAAAAATACTTCATTACTAATTGCAGCTATTTTTTTATTGGTCATCAAATTTACAACTCTTGATTCGAAAATTTTCCCCTTTCTAGAGGGAAAAGGAATTAATTTAGGAGTTACCATTATTACGATTGCGGTGCTAGTCCCTATTGCAAGTGGATCAATTGGTTTCAAGGAATTAGGTGAAGCTATTAAATCTCCCTATGCATGGATTGCACTAGCGTCTGGAATTGTGGTAGCGTTACTAGCTAAAAATGGATTAATCTTATTAAATCATGATCCACATATTACGACAGCTCTTGTGATTGGTACGATTATTGCAGTAGCTCTTTTTAAAGGAGTAGCTGTTGGTCCTTTGATCGGCGCAGGAATTGCCTATATGTGCATGCAAATATTTGATTATTTGAAATAGTAAATAGCGGGTTATAGATGTGCTAATCTATTAAAATATCATTATTACTCTCAATCTTTCAAGTAAATATCGAAAAAAAATAGAATAGATGTATGTTTTAGTAATAATTTAATAAAATTTTCACAATTTGAGCGCTTTTCATTTCCAAATGGGTGATTTTTGTTTATAATAAAAGATGTAACTGCAGAGTATATAAAAAAGGTGCCAATAATGGCATCGTGAAACAGAGAGCAGTTATTAACCAAGCGCTCGCTAGGAAGAGTATCAAACATTGATTTTTAGATAGCTCTCTATATCAATTTAAATACTGATCATGTCAATTTTCAGTATCCTGTCTTTAATGTCAACGCTTTCAGTGGAAGGCGATTTCTGAATCTAAAAATGTAAGTGATTGGTTCTAAAGCAACTTCTTGGAAGCGCTATATTTTATATTTGTATTTAATAGCAATGGGCAAAGGGGATATTTTTAAAAAAAGGAGAGATTTGTATGACAGCAACAAAAGGTTTAGAAGGTATTGTGGCAGCTGAATCATCTGTTAGTTCAATTATTGATGATACGCTAACTTATGTAGGTTATACGATCGATGATTTAGCAGAAAATGCATCATTTGAGGAAGTTGTTTATCTATTATGGCATAAAGAACTTCCAAATCAGTCACAATTAGACGAACTTAAAAAGCAACTAGCAGAAAATGCATCAGTTCCAGCAGAGTTGCTTAACTCATTTAAAACTTACCCAATCGATAAAGTACATCCAATGGGGGCATTACGTACAGCAATATCTTTACTTGCACTTTATGATGAAGAAGCTGATGTAATGAGCGATGAAGCTAACTATCGTAAGGCTATTCGTATTCAAGCAAAAATACCTACTATTGTAACTGCATTCTCACGTGTTCGTAAAGGTTTAGAACCAGTAGCACCACGAGCTGATTTGAGTTTTGCTGCTAACTTTTTATATATGTTAAGTGGAAAAGAACCATCACCAATTGAAGAAGAAGCATTCAATAAAGCATTGGTCCTTCATGCTGACCATGAATTAAACGCTTCTACATTCACAGCACGTGTGTGTGTGGCTACTTTATCTGATATTTATTCTGGTATTACATCTGCTATTGGCGCTTTAAAAGGACCTCTACATGGTGGAGCTAATGAACAAGTCATGAAAATGCTTACAGAAATCGGCTCTGTTGATAATGCTGAACCATATATTCGTGCAAAATTAGCAAAAAAAGAAAAAATCATGGGATTTGGACATCGTGTATATCGTAAAGGTGATCCACGTGCTAAACACCTTAAAGAAATGTCTAAAAAATTGACAGAACTTACTGGACATCCAGAATATTATGAAATGTCTATTAAAATTTATGACATTGTTACAGGTGAAAAAAATCTACCACCAAACGTAGACTTTTTCTCTGCATCAGTATATGACAGCTTAGGTATTGAACATGATTTATTTACACCTGTTTTTGCTGTGAGCCGTACATCTGGTTGGATTGCACATATTTTAGAACAATATGCTAATAATCGCTTAATCCGCCCACGAGCAGAGTACGTTGGACCAAATACTCAAAAATATATTCCAATTGAAAATCGATAATTTCAAATTTGTTGAACTTTTTCAAAAATTTTAGTTAATATTTCGACAAATTTGTAGTAAATTATACATGTGAGAAGAAAAGGTTAGTTGGCTCGACAGATAAAGAGGGCCAACTAACCTTTGAAATGAAGCGGGAGGAATCAACGACATGACACAAGGACAAAAAATCACAGTTACAAACGGAGTACTTAACGTACCAAACAATCCAGTAGTACCTTTTATTGAAGGTGACGGAATTGGCCCTGATATTTGGGCAGCAGCTTCACGCGTAATCGATGCAGCTGTAGAAAAAGCTTACAATGGGGAAAGAAAAATCGAGTGGAAAGAAGTTCTTGCTGGGGAAAAAGCATTTAATCAAACTGGCGAATGGCTTCCACAAGAAACTCTTGATGTAATTAACGAATATCTACTTGCAATCAAAGGACCTCTTACAACTCCAATCGGTGGCGGAATTCGTTCATTGAACGTTGCATTACGTCAACAATTAGATTTATACGTATGCTTACGTCCAGTTCGCTATTTTGATGGTGTGCCATCACCAATTAAACGTCCGGAAGATGTAGATATGGTAATTTTCCGTGAAAATACAGAAGATATCTATGCTGGTATTGAATACGCTGCTGGTACTGAAGAAAACAAAAAGTTACTTAACTTCTTACAAAATGAACTAGGTGTAACGAAAATTCGTTTCCCTGAAACTTCTGGACTTGGTATTAAACCAGTTTCTGAAGAAGGTACAAAACGTCTTGTTCGTGCTGCACTTAACTATGCAATTAAAGAAGGACGTAAATCTCTAACTTTAGTTCATAAAGGGAATATCATGAAATTCACAGAAGGCGCATTCAAAAAATACGGCTATGAAGTAGCTGAAACAGAATTCGCTGATAAAGTGTTCACTTGGAACCAATATGACGAAATTAAAGAAGCAGAAGGTACAGAAGCTGCTAATAAAGCACAAGCTGCTGCAGAAGCAGAAGGCAAAATTATTGTAAAAGATTCTATTGCAGATATCTTCTTACAACAAATCTTAACTCGTCCAAAAGAGTTTGATGTAGTAGCAACAATGAACCTAAACGGTGACTACATTTCTGATGCACTTGCTGCACAAGTTGGTGGTATTGGTATCGCTCCAGGAGCTAACATCAACTACGTAACTGGACACGCTATCTTTGAAGCAACTCATGGAACAGCTCCAAAATATGCTGGTCTTGATAAAGTAAACCCATCTTCAGTTCTTCTTTCAGCTGTGCTTTTACTTGAACACCTTGGCTGGAAAGAAGCTGCAGACAGCATCACAAAATCAGTAGAAAAAACAATTGAATCAAAAGTTGTTACGTATGACTTCGCTCGTCTGATGGAAGGCGCTACAGAAGTTAAATGTTCTGAGTTTGCTGACGAATTAATTAAAAACCTTTAATTTATCAGAAGACCCTTTGGAAAAGTAACTGTATATTTTAACTAAATATTTTAACTTAGCACCCTTTGGAAAAGTAGCCGTTTATTATTGCTTCTTTTTCGAAGGGTGTTCACATATAACTTAATATAATAGTAAACACCAGTTACTCAGTAAGGGGGAATTGACATGACCAAACGTAAAAAGATTTCAGTAATCGGTGGGGGATTCACTGGAGCTACAACTGCATTTTTATTAGCACAAAAAGAACTTGGGGATGTTGTATTAGTCGATATTCCACAAGCTGAAAACCCAACGAAGGGTAAAGCTCTTGATATGTTAGAAGCTAGTCCGGTACAAGGATTTGATTCTAACATCACTGGTACTTCTAATTATGAAGATACAGCTGATTCTGACGTAGTGATTATTACTGCTGGTGTTGCACGTAAACCTGGCATGAGCCGTGATGACCTAGTTCAAATTAATCAAAAAGTTATGAAAGCTGTTACTCGAGATATCGTTAAATATTCTCCAGACACAACAATCATTGTATTAACAAATCCAGTTGATGCAATGACTTATACTGTTTACAAAGAATCTGGTTTCCCGAAAAACCGTGTAATCGGACAATCAGGTGTGCTTGATACAGCTCGTTTCCGTGCATTTGTTGCTCAAGAATTAAATGTATCTGTTAAAGATGTAACTGGTTTCGTTCTTGGTGGACACGGAGATGCTATGGTACCACTTACCCGCTACTCTTATGCTGGTGGAGTTCCATTGGAAACATTAATTCCTGCTGATCGTTTAGAAAAAATTGTTGCTCGTACTCGTACAGGTGGCGGAGAAATCGTTAATCTATTAGGAAATGGTAGTGCATACTATGCACCCGCTGCATCTCTAGTAGAAATGGCTGAAGCTATTCTTAAAGATCAACGTCGTATTCTTCCAACAATCGCATACCTTGAAGGAGAATACGGATATGATGGTATCTACTTAGGTGTACCAACAATCCTAGGTGGTAATGGTATCGAAAAAATCATTGAACTTGAATTAACTGCTGGTGAAAAAGAAAAATTAGACGCATCTGCTGAAGCAGTAAAAAATGTAATGGGTGTTTTACAATAAGATAGACTTAAAATAAGAACTGCCCTATGAAAAAAGATAGATTAGGCAATGGCTTCGGTCATTCTGATCTATCTGTTTCTAGGGTGGTTTTTCTTTTTCCCTTTCAAAATAATGACATGTATTATAAAATGAAACTGATGAGAAAACGGAACGTGTCCGTTTTATGCTTTCTTATCTAATGAGAATGTGTCGCAGGAGGAATATATGTCAAAAAGAATTCTCGTAGTGGATGATGAACAATCAATTGTAACATTACTTAAATATAATTTAGAACAGGCAGGCTTTGAAGTAATTACTGCACTAGATGGTGAAGAAGGGTTACGCTTAGCTGTTGAGGAAACTCCAGAACTCCTTGTACTAGACCTAATGTTGCCTAAACTTGATGGACTTGAAGTATGTAAGCAACTTCGCCAATTGAAGGTGAATGTTCCGATATTAATGCTCACAGCTAAAGATGATGAATTTGATAAAGTACTCGGACTTGAACTAGGAGCGGACGATTATCTGACTAAGCCTTTTAGTCCTCGAGAAGTAGTCGCTCGTATTAAAGCTATTCTTCGTCGATCACAACAAACTGTGAATGTTTCTGAACCTGAACAAACAGATGATCAGCAATCTTCGATTATTATAGGTGGATTGAAGGTATACCCAGATCGATACGAAGCTTTTTTTAATGAAGAATTACTCGAACTTACACCAAAAGAATTTGAATTACTTGTTTATTTAGCAAAAAATAAAGGAAGAGTCTTAACAAGAGATCAATTATTGAGTGCAGTTTGGAACTATGATTTCGTTGGCGATTCGCGTATTGTTGATGTCCATATTAGCCATTTACGTGAAAAAATTGAAACAGATACTAGAAAACCTCTTTATATAAAAACAATACGTGGTCATGGTTATAAATTGGAGGAGCCTAAACAAGAATGAGAATGATGACCCATCGCAAGAAGCTCTTCATTTCGTTTACTTTCATCATCATGATTGTTTTAATTGTACTCGGTGTTCTCTTAGGAAGTTTGTTTAAAAATTCTTATATGAAAACATTTAATAACCAAGTACAAAAAGAAACTGAATTTATCTCACACTATATTCAAATTCGTGGTGGAATAAGTGTGTTTTTGAGAAATAATAAAATAGAAGATTTAAAGCCACTAATGGATTCTAATGTAACGATTCTTTCAGATGAAGGAAATATTTTGTATGATTCCAATGAGTTTCTGACAACCCAACCAAGTCGTCATTATAAAGTATTGCGGAAAATTACATTAGAAAAAGGATTAAAAAATGACACAGGCTATGAAGTGGCTGATGAAGAACCTGCACTCCATTATTATTGGCAGACTATTAAAAAAGATGGAGAAATAGAAGGCTTTGTTGTACATAGTAGTAAGATTGCTGCCATTGAGCAGTGGAATAAGCAAATGTGGCTAATTCTAATCACCGGTTTAGGTGTGACTCTCATTTTTATTTTAATACTCGGTAGCACGATTACAAAGAGATACATGAGACCGATTGAAGCGGCAACAATGACAGCTATTGAACTTGCACAAGGAAACTATCGAGCGAGAACAAGCGTGAATAATTCGCTAGAAACCAAAATGTTAACGACTTCCTTAAATATATTAGCTCGAAACTTGGAAGAAGCAGAGCTCTCGAGAGAAATGCATCAGGATCGATTAGAAACGTTGATTGAAAATATAGGTAGCGGTGTTATTTTTATTGATAATAAAAGTTATATTACCTTGATCAACCGAGAATATAAGAGATTATTCAATGTGGATCCTGTACATTTTATGTTTCGTGTGTATCATGATGTCATTGAATCTGAAGAAATTATTTTTCTAATTGAAGAGATATTTAGAAAAGAGAAAAGTCTTAAACGTCAAATAGAGCTTCCGATAAACAACGAACCCCGACATTTTGAAGTATATGGTGCACCAATCATAGGTAATCATGATGAATGGAATGGGATTTTATTAATCTTCCATGATATCACGGAGTTGAAGCGGTTAGAGCAAATACGGAAAGACTTTGTAGCAAACGTATCGCATGAATTAAAAACACCGATTACGTCAATTAAAGGTTTTTCAGAGACACTACTTGATGGTGCATTACATGATGAAGAAACATTACGAAGTTTCTTGACGATTATCTTAAATGAAAGTAATCGTCTTCAAATGCTCATTCAAGAATTGCTGCAACTTTCCAGAATGGAACAACAAGTCATTGAATTACAATGTGATGATGTTGACATAGTCGCTTTATTAGAGGAAATTGGAATGATGCTGTCTACTAGAATGCAAGCTAAACAAATTACCTTTGATAGAGAAGTACCGGACCAAGCTATTGTAGAGTGTGACTTATCACGAATTAAACAAGTGTTTATTAATTTATTGAGTAATGCTGTGAACTACACACCAGTTGGTGGAAAAGTAGGAGTCATTGTAAAAGACGAGAATGACTTTGTCACGGTTTCTATTCAAGATAATGGAATAGGAATTGAAAATAAAGAACTTCCGCGAATTTTTGAACGTTTTTATCGAGTCGACAAAGCAAGAAGTCGAGATTCTGGCGGAACAGGACTAGGTTTGTCGATTGTAAAACATATACTTGAAATTCATCATGGAAAGGTTACTGTAAATAGTACGGTTGGGGTAGGTACAATATTCACTGTAACACTAAATAAAAAATTGAAACATCAAGATTCTTAAAAAGCGAAGGCGAAGATGCCTTCGCTTTTTTTGCCACCAGATTTCTCCCACTCTTAACGGGCAGTAAAAATCCAATCGAATGAACACAGACTAAGACCGCCACGGCCTTATGTCTTCGTCTGTGTGACCCACATCATGTGGGCCTCAATTAATCATACCTTTAGGTAATTCAACTTTCACCATTATGACTCGAGTTCTATTTTTTTGAAACTTTCTGTGTTATCAAGCGTAAATATTGATAACGCCAAATAAGGGGGGATTTTTTATGGTGAGTTTAAAAAGAATATCTAGGATAACTGGCATTGTATTGCTTATCTTAATTCTAGCTGTAATAGGTTTTACAACATGGTATACCGTGGATGAGTCAGATCAAGCTGTGATTTTAACGTTTGGAAAAGTTGAGGAAACCGTAACGGAGCCCGGACTTCATTTTAAAATGCCATGGCCGATTCAAACAGTTGAGAAACTTTCAAAAGAAACCTTCAGTTTACAGTTTGGATATAAAGAGGAAGATGGGGAAAGTTACAGATTTTCCAGAAGAAACAAAGATGATAACAGGTGATGAGAATATTGTACTGGCGGACCTTGTTGTTCAATGGAAAATTACTGATCCACCAAAGTACTTATTCAATTCAAGTGATCCACAGGAAATCTTGTATAATACGACTTCTGCCGCGTTAAGGAGTATTATCGGTAGCTCCAAGATTGATGATGCTTTAACCTCTGGAAAAGCAGAAATTGAAGCAGATGTACGTGAACTATTATCGGAGCTGATGGGAAAATACGATGTTGGAATCTCCGTATTAGCTGTTAAACTTCAGGATGTAGAGTTACCAAATGATGATGTGCGAAGTGCCTTTACGGCTGTAACAGATGCACGTGAGACGATGAATACAAAAATTAACGAAGCTAGAAAATATGAAAATAAGCGAATGAACGAGGCTGAAGGAGAAAAAGCAGCGATTCTTTCAGCAGCAGAAGGAGATAAGAAGAAGCGTACTGAAACGGCACGTGGTGATGTGGCTGTATTTGATAAATTATATGCGGAATATAAAAATAATAAAGAAATTACTCGTTCTCGTCTTGTTATTGAAACACTTGAACAAGTCTTACCGAATGCAGAGTTATACATCATGAATGATAATGGTAATACACTGAAATATCTGCCACTACGTACACTTGAGCCTCAAGTGCCAGCGGCTGCCTCTAAGGACCAAGATTCTTCTGCTAATCAAGAAACACAGAAGAAAGGGGGAAATGAATAATGAGTGATAAGGTCATAGATTTTCAGGAAAAGATAAAAGATAATTTTCCATGGAGAGGTTATTTGAAAGGTGGAATTTTCTTTATTATTTTGCTTGTTTTACTTATATTTCTATTGATGAACGTTTATATCGTAAAAGAAGGTGAATTTAAAGTTGTTCGACAATTTGGTGAAGTGGTTAGAATTGATGATACACCGGGGCTGAAAGTTAAAGTGCCTTTTATTCAGAGTGTTACAACATTACCAAAGTATCAAATGAATTATGATGTGTCTGAAGCAGAAATTAATACGAAGGATAAGAAGCGGATGCTGATTGATAATTATGCAGTATGGCATATTAATGATCCAAAGAAAATGATTACTAATGCACGGACGCTTGATAATGCTGAAGCTAGAATGGAAGAATTTGTTTATTCAGTTGTCCGTTCGGAGCTTGGACAATTAAATTATGATGAGATTATTAATGATGAAAAATCTTCAAGGGGTAGCTTAAATGATCGAGTGACTGAAAAAGTAAATGAGATGCTTGTTCAAGATAACTATGGAATTCTTGTAACTGATGTACGGATAAAAAGGACCGATTTACCAGAGGAAAATGAAGAATCTGTGTATAAGAGAATGATTTCAGAACGTGAATCAAAGGCTCAAGAATATTTATCAAAAGGTGATGCTGAAAAGAATCGAATCACTGCTGACACTGATCGGAAAGTGAAAGAACTGCTATCAACTGCAGAAGCGGATGCAGAAGTGATTCGTGCAGAAGGAGAAGGAGCTGCAGCACAGATTTACAATAAATCTTTTTCTAAGGATGCAGAGTTTTATCAACTATATAGAACACTAGAATCGTATAAAAAAACAGTTGGAGAACAAAGCGTCATCATTTTACCATCCGATTCACCTTATGCTAAATTATTAATGGGATACACAGAATAGCTTTTACTATAGCCGTTATTTTTCTTTCCACTCATTCTCATGATAGAATAGAGAAAGAAAATTAACGGTTTTTGGTACAGGGGCGGAACTCCGCAATGTATTTAATGTAATTCTGGAGTTAGAGGAAAATATAATTAGGCTTAGGAATTTTATGGGTGCGTGCTGCGTTCGCGCCGCCGTTGTTCTTGGAACTACATTTCCGTAAATAATTTAGAATGACGTTTAAGCCATATTGATTATATAGGAGGCACAGTTCTTTGAAAAAAAAGTTAGTATTAATAGATGGAAATAGTATTGCCTATCGAGCATTTTTTGCTCTTCCACTTTTAAATAATGATAAAGGTGTGTATACCAATTCTGTATATGGTTTTACGATGATGTTAAATCGGATCATTGAGGAAGAGCAACCTACACATATGCTTGTTGCGTTTGATGCTGGAAAAACAACGTTCCGACATGCAACATATCAAGAATATAAAGGCGGACGTCAAAAAACTCCAAATGAATTATCGGAACAATTTCCTTTCATTCGGGAATTACTAGATTGCTTTCAAATCAAACGCTATGAGTTAGAAAATTACGAAGCAGATGATATTATTGGCACGCTATCACAAAAGGCAGAGCAGGAAGGCTTTGAGGTAAAGGTTATATCTGGTGATAAAGATTTAACTCAATTAACATCAGACAAAACGACTGTTTTGATTACTAAAAAAGGAATTACCGAAATGGAGGAGTATACTCCAAAACATGTGCATGAAAAGTATGGTCTATCTCCTTTGCAAATTATAGATTTAAAAGGGTTAATGGGAGATGCCTCGGATAATATTCCTGGTATTCCTGGTGTTGGTGAAAAAACCGCTTTGAAGCTTTTACATCAATTTGAAACGGTTGAACATCTCGTTGAATCAGTTGATGAGGTTAGCGGTCAAAAGCTAAAAGAAAAAATTATAGAGCATAAAGATTTAGCTGTTTTAAGTAAGAATCTGGCAACAATTATGCGTAAAGCACCTGTTGATGTAAAACTTGATGAAACGATATATAACGGGATGAATTCTGAGAAAGTAGTTTCGTTCTACAAAGAGCTAGGCTTTCAGACTTTATTAGACAAAATGGATGAAGGGACAAATGAATCCATTGAGCAGGAAGTCATTAATGTTCAAATCATTCAGCATCCAACAGAGGAGATTTTTTCGAGTGAAAATGGGTTATATGTTGAAATTTTAGATGACAATTATCATCATGCTGATATTATTGGAATCTCGCTAAGCAATGAGTTTGGACATTTTTATTTTCCAGGGGAAAGTGCTTTTCAATCTGATGCTTTTAAAAAATGGGCTGAAGATCAGACAAAGCTTAAAATAGTGTATGATGCGAAACGGGTAATTGTTGCTCTTCGTCATCGGCAGATTGATATAAAAGGTATTGATTTTGATGTATTTCTTGCTTCCTATATTTTAAATCCTTCTGAGTCTGTAGATGATGTGTCCGAAATTGTAAAGGTACAACAGCTACCACCACTTGTTAGTGATGAAGGATTTTATGGAAAAGGGGCGAAGCGGAGAATTCCAGGTGAAACGGAGCTAAGCGAGCATCTTGCCCGTAAGTCAAAGGCCCTTTTATCACTCAAGGAATCAATGATTGAAAAATTAGAAGTACATGAGCAGTACCATTTGTTAATGGAACTTGAACTTCCCTTAGCTATTATTTTAGCAGATATGGAATGGCAAGGAGTGAAGGTGGATGTTGAACAATTAAAGACGATGGGACAGGACATGGTCACACGTTTACAATCCATCGAAACGAAAATTTTTGATTTAGCAGGTGAGGCATTTAATATCAACTCACCAAAGCAACTTGGAACCATTTTATTTGAAAAGTTAGGACTTCCTATTTTAAAGAAAACCAAAACTGGGTATTCAACATCAGCTGACGTACTTGAAAAACTGGAGAATCAACATGAAATTGTAAGAGAGATTCTTCATTATCGCCAACTTGGCAAGATCCAATCTACTTATATTGAAGGATTGCTAAAAGTAGTGGATCCAACTACGAATAAGGTACATACTCGTTTTAATCAAGCACTAACACAAACTGGTAGATTGAGCTCAACTGACCCCAATCTACAAAATATTCCCATTCGTCTAGAGGAAGGACGTAAAATAAGACAAGCTTTTATTCCTTCAGAAAAGGATTGGATTATTTTTGCTGCTGATTATTCTCAAATTGAACTTCGTGTTCTTGCACATATTGCTAATGATCAAGGACTTGTTGAAGCATTTAAGGCGGGAATGGATATTCATACAAGAACGGCAATGAATGTTTTCCATGTTTCTGCAGATGAAGTGACTTCTAATATGCGTCGTCAAGCTAAAGCAGTGAACTTTGGTATTGTATATGGAATTAGTGATTATGGATTATCACAAAGTTTACGAATTACTCGAAAAGAAGCAGCACAATTTATTGAAAAATATTTTAAAAGCTTCCCAGGTGTACAGGATTATATGGACTGGAGCATTCATGAAGCCCGTCAAAAAGGGTATAGTATCACATTGCTCCAAAGACGACGTTATATTCCGGAAATCACCAGTCGAAATTTTAATATAAGAAGCTTTGCGGAACGAACAGCCATGAATACGCCCATTCAAGGAAGTGCAGCTGATATTATTAAGCTGGCGATGATTCAAATGAGTGAGCGTTTGAAACGAGAAGGCCTGAAATCAAAAATGCTTCTCCAAGTACATGATGAATTAATTTTCGAAGTCCCACCAGAGGAACTAGAAATCATGGAAAAAATTGTGCCAGAAGTAATGGAAAATGCGATTACATTAAACGTTCCATTGAAAGTTGATTACAACTATGGACCAACATGGTTTGATGCTAAATAACTAATATAGCTTGATTACAAAAACATAGGTGGCACGAATGAAGCCTGCACGAATAAAAGCCTAAGAAAAATTAGGTTTTTCACAAACTAAAGGTTCATATACAAATAAGTGCGAAGTTCCGCCCCTTTACATATGAGGTGAAAGATATGCCAGAATTACCTGAGGTTGAAACTGTAAGAAGAACGTTAGAGCAGCTAGTGCTAGGAAAAAAGATTAAAGAAGTTTCTGTATTTTGGCCGAAAATCATAAAAAAACCAGAACCAGTAGAGCAGTTTCAAGATGCTTTAGTCGGACAAACCATACATTCAGTGGGTCGTAGAGGGAAGTTTCTAATTTTTACATTTGATGATTATTCAATGGTCTCACATCTTCGAATGGAAGGAAAGTACATGTTATATCAGAAAGAAGATCCTTACGATAAGCATACACATGTCATTTTTTCCTTTACGGATGGAAGTGAACTCCGCTATCGTGATGTTCGAAAGTTCGGTACGATGCATTTATTTGAAAAAGGACAAGAAATGAATAGCTTGCCTTTAATAAACCTTGGTCCAGAACCGTTATCTTCTGACTTTACAGTAGAGTATTTGAGTGGAAAATTAGCGAAAACAAGTCGAAAGATTAAACCTGTGTTACTGGATCAAAAAACGGTAGTAGGGATAGGAAATATTTATGTGGATGAATCACTATTTCGTGCAGGTATTCATCCTGAGAGGCAGGCCTCTTCACTATCAGACTCAGAAGTTAAAAAGCTTCAAGAAGAAATTGTTGCTACCTTATCTGAAGCTGTTAAAAAAGGTGGCAGCACTATTCGATCTTATATCAATTCACAAGGTCAAATTGGAATGTTTCAATTGGAGCTCTATGTCTATGGGCGCAAAGGGGAAGCTTGTAAGAAATGCGGGACTCCTTTGGAAAAGCTAGTTGTCGGAGGACGAGGTACTCATATTTGTCCATCATGTCAGGTACTAAAATAGTACCTTTGAAAGGTACAATGTTCTTAGTTCTTCATCTGTTTGACCTGTATTTTGAGAGCTTATCTACTATCCACCTCTGCCCGAGATTTACTTAATCCCATTCAGAGTGGTCCAATCCCTACGACGTTAAACACGAGTTCCTATAATTTTTCAATCACATCGGATGGGCACCTTCCATATACTGTACCTAGCAACAGAATGGGAGGGAGTATTCTTCGATGTGGTTACAGCTTGTCATTCTTTCCGTCGCATTAAGTATAGATGGATTCGGAGTCGGGGTATCGTTAGGGATGCGGGGGATGAAAATCCCATTAAAATCGATTGTCGTTATATCCATCTGTTCTGCTATTAGTCTCGGTGTAGCCATGCTGATTGGGGAATTTATCAGTCAGCACGTTTCTCAAGGAGCTGCTGAAAAAACAGGTGGCTTTATTTTAATCTTTCTTGGATTATGGCTTGTTTTGCAATTTTTTAAAAAAGAAAAAGATACTAATGAAACTCAATCAAAAGAAAAACTGATTTTTAATTTTGAAATTAAATCACTTGGTGTGGTTATTAGTATTTTGCAAAAACCAACAGAAGTTGATTTCGATAAATCAGGAACTATTAATGGTGTAGAAGCACTTGTCCTTGGTATTGCCTTATCCTTGGATGCCTTCGGTGCAGGAATTGGAGCGGCAATGATTGGTATCTCGCCATTCATTCTTGCCGCAGCTATAGGATTGATGAGTTCCGTTTTTATTTGGAGTGGACTTCAGAGTGGTAAAATACTTAGCAAAAGCACACTAGTTAAAAATTTATCCTTTCTTCCAGGAATTTTACTTATTATTATCGGATTTTTAAAACTATAAGATTTGTAGCAAAGGAGATAGGTATGGGACAAATTTTGGGAATTACCGGAGGCATTGCAAGTGGTAAAAGCAGTGTAAGTACATTTATAAAAGAACTAGGTTTTCCAATTATTGATGCGGACCTAGTAGCTCGCGAGGTTGTAGATCCTGGTGAAGAGGCTTACTATGAAATTGTAAAAGTGTTTGGTGAAGGTATTTTGTTGTCAGATGGAAGTATTAATCGAACAAAATTAGGAGATGTGATTTTCCATAATGAAGAAAAAAGATTGAAATTAAATAGCATCGTTCACCCTGCTGTTCGAAAGCGGATGAGGGAGCTTACAGAAAAAGCTTTTCAGGATGGAGCAAAAACGGTATTTATGGATATTCCTTTGTTATTCGAAAGTAAACTCACCTTTATGGTTGAAAAAACGCTGCTAGTATATGTTGATGAAGAAGTTCAGCTATCTCGATTAATGAATCGAAATAACTTATCTGAAGAAAATGCACGTGCACGTATTGCTTCTCAGATGCCGTTAAGAGAAAAAAGAGCGTTAGCGGACGCGGTTGTGGATAATAATGGTGATTTTGAAGCCACAAAGGAGCAAGTCCGTACTATTTTAACAAATTGGAATGTATTATAAAGTGAAACTTCCATCAGTGGGGGTTTGGTTTTACTGCCCGTTAAGGTGGGATAAAAAGTTAGATTGAAGGAGAAGAGGCTTTTATAGCTTCTTTTTTTTGCTTTTCTTAGTTAAACAAATTGTTGATTAAATGGTTTTTTAATTACATTGTTGTATAACAAAGTCTTATTAATAGAGGGCTTAATATCACAATTCTATCCAACAGAAATCCGTTCAACTGGTTTAGGTTGGGCACTAGGTATTGGACGACTTGGTGGTATGCTTGGACCAACTTTAGGTGGCTTCCTTTTAAATGCTCAATTAACTTTACAGATTTCTGCGAAAAGAAAGCCCATGCAGGTCGTGTAGACCGTCTTTAGACATGGGATGAATTTTCGCTCAAATGCGGTGTACAGATAAAATAACGAATATACGTTCTGTACATCAAGCATTTGAAATGGTAAAATATTCTCATATAGGATGTTCTTTGAAAACTGAACATAGGTGGTTGTGACAGGAAAAACGTCTGTCACGTAAAATGTTCAACGTTCTGCCGGCCAACACTCTCCATAGAGAGAGTGCGGTATCGTAACCCTATAAAAGTATCGCCGATTGAACGGCGTAGTTGGCACCGACCTTGCCCTCTTGAAAGAGTGTCCTTCTCTCAAGAGTTGCTCACCCAAGTCTCGCCCCTGCCTCTTCTTATGGAAGTTGGTAAGTGGGATGTTTGTGAGAAAGAACCCCATCAACTTTAGTCGTGGGAGTGGTCAGAAAT
>CAVVWH010000033.1:0-66282 GCA_963751845.1 uncultured Bacillaceae bacterium | reverse complement strand
GCAAAACGGTTAAAGGTCTTTTCAAAAATAGACCACTTATCACGATTCTTGTTGCCTCACTATTGTTCATGATGTGTATGATGTTAATTGGTGCGGTTAACGTATATCTGTTTAAAGATTATTTCCAAAATGCAGCCGCATTAAGTATCGTAAGATTTATCCAAACAGCTACAGTATCCTTGCTATTCCATTAGTTCAACCACTTGTGAAAAAATTTGGTAAAAAAAGAAACAGCATCAGTAGGGATGTTACTTGCAGCCCTTTCATATGGCGTTCTATACTTCTTACCAAATGCAAGTTTAACAGTATTCTTAATTGGTTCAGCGTTCGGAATGTTTGGTTATGGATTCTTCAACTTAGTCGTTTGGGCATTCGTAACAGATGTGATCGATTATCATGAGTTAGTAACAGGTTTACGTGAAGATGGAACCGTTTACAAGTATCTATTCCTTTGCTCGTAAAGTAGGACAAGCATTAGCCGGTGGTGTTGGTGGTTTTGCGATTGCTGCAGTTGGTTATAGTTCAACTGTTAAAGTCCAATCAGATGCAGCACTTAGTGGAATTCATACACTCGCTACTTTATTACCGGCAGTTATCTATTTAGTAGTGTTCTTAATTTTAGTCTTCATCTATCCATTGAATAAAGCACGCTTGAGCAAATTGACAGTGGATTTAGCTGAAAAAAGAAAAGAAAATGAAGCTGCTAATACAACAGTAGAATAATTTTTGAAAAAAGATAGTTAAGTAGAGTTTAGTATCCTAAATTGAACATCTATGAATCCCTCTCCTTAAATCTTTTGAAAATTAAGAAGATTTGGTGGGGGATTCATAGTATAATCTTTATAAGATTATTTCTAAAATTTTAAATTGTTAAGAATGAGGAAGTGTATCATTCATGTTCAAGGGAAAAACAAGGTTGTCTGGTGAAAATAATAAAGATTTTTCGTATCGAGTGATTAAAGAAGGCATTATGTCATTAGAGTTACGTCCAGGTCAAGAAATAAGTGAAATAGAGCTGGCTGAAGCCTTACAAATTTCTCGTACACCTATAAGAGAGGTTATGACAAAGCTAAGAGAAGAAAACTTAGTAGAAGTCATTCCTCAAGTAGGAACATACGTATCGAAAATTCACTTGAAGTTAATAGACGAAGCAGCGTTTATGCGTTTCACTTTAGAAAAAGAAGTCTTGAAGTTATCATGTGAATCATTTCCAAAAGATGAATTACTGGAGTTAAAAAAGAATGTAGCGATACAAGAAGTGTTGCTACGTCAAAAAGGAGTGGAAAGGGATTTCATAAATTAGATACAGAGTTTCACCATTTGATTTTTCAAGGAAACAATAAAGAGAATGTATGGGCAGCAATTACGCGCTTAAGCACGCATTATAACCGAATGAGGGTACTTTATGAGCTTGAAAATCAGTTTAATGAAGCAGTTAATCAACATAAAGAAATCATTGCCTTGATTGAAAATAAGGATGTTAATCAAGTGGATAAGATTCTCAGTGAACACATCATGGATCCAATAAACCAATGGGAAAAATTATATCGCCAAGATAGCCCATATGTTGATTATTTTGATTTTATATAAGAAGTCTGTATTCTAGAAAGTTAAAAGAATACAGGCTTTTTTTATCCCGCTTTAACAGGCGGTAAGCCCCCCACTTCAAGACCTGAAAAGAAGAAAGGATAAGTGGGGGATCAACTGCCTGTAAAAGTCCAAATCAATGATCACAGACTAAGCACGCAACATCCTGTTGCAACGTCTGTGCGACCCACATCGTCTGGGCTTCAACTAACCATCAGTGGGGGATGAAGAAAAACCCCCACTGATGGAAGTTTCACTTTATACAATTGAACATTTTGTTAACGTTTACTTGTATACTAGTATGCATCAAAATTTTGTGTTATTATTTGAGTGTAGAAGAAAGAAAAACGACTATGTGAATTTACTTATATTCTAAGTTCAGAAGTTAGTGATTTTTGGAGTATAATGAAAGCGCATTTATTATCCATGTGAATTGATTCACGTATAAATCTTGCTGCAATTAAATGCATGCGTTTGCATAAGTCTGCTAATTTAACAAAATGAAAACGCTGTAAATTGCAGAAGGCTATCAATTATATCGTTTATTATTAACATGTAGGAGGTAAATATCATGGAAGAAAAAGTAGTGCGTCCATTTGGTATGAGAGATAAAATGGGTTATTTGTTTGGTGACTTTGGAAACGATTTCTTCTTTTTCCTAGTGAGTGCATTCTTAATGGTTTATTATACAGATGTTGTAGGAATTAGTGCCGCATTTGTAGGGATGCTATTTTTAGTTGCTCGGTTATGGGATGCTATAGCTGATGTTACATGGGGTCGTTTCATTGATACTAGAAAAACCGGGAAGAATGGGAAATTTAAACCATGGATTTTCAGAATGTCGTTTCCACTCGTTATTTCAGGTGTATTGATGTTTATTCATATTCCGGGTATGTCAAATGGGTTTTATGAAGCATATGCTTTTGTTACTTATATTTTATGGGGAACTTTATATAGTACGGTAAATATTCCTTATGGCTCAATGGCTTCTGTGATTACGGGTGATCCTGTTGAACGTACAGCTTTATCCACTTTCAGAACGATGGGTTCGATGTTAGCAAGCTTAATTGTTAATGCTGTTGGACCATTAATTGTATTTGTAGATAATAAGGTCGATGCAAACCGTATTCTGATGGCAGCTGTTTTATTCGGTATCCTTGCGCTAGCTTGTTATATGTCATGTGTTAAATTATCAACGGAACGTATTGTGATTACTGAACGTCCAGCGACAGAGAAAAAAGGCGGTATGGGTAAAACGTTAAAAGGTCTTGTGAAAAACAAGCCATTAATTACAATTCTTATTGCATCACTTCTTTTTATGATGAATATGATGCTTGTCGGTGCGGTTAATGTATATTTGTTTAAAGATTATTTTAATAGTGCAGCATCATTAAGTATCGTAGGAATTATTCAAACAGTTACTACATTTGTGGCAATTCCATTAGCTAAACCACTAGTGGCCAAATTTGGTAAAAAGGAAATTGCTGCCGTAGGTATGTTACTTGCATTCGTTTCGTATCTTGTTTTGTACCTTTTACCTAACTTAGGTACAACTGGATTTATAGTTGGTACTGCTGTTGGTATGTTTGGATACGCTTTCTTCAACTTAGTGGTTTGGGCATTCGTTACTGATGTAATCGATTATCATGAATTTTTAACAGGCTTACGAGAAGATGGAACGGTATATTCAATCTATTCATTTGCTCGTAAAGTTGGACAAGCTCTTGCAGGTGGAATCGGTGGTTTTGCGATTGCAGCAGTTGGCTATGATGCAACTCGTGGGGAACAAACTGCGGAAGCACTAAAAGGAATTCATACACTAGCTACCCTTGTTCCTTCAATTGTTTATCTGGTGATTTTATTAATTCTGGTTTTCTTATATCCTTTAACTAAGAACCGTGTAAACCAACTTACAGTTGATTTAGTCGAAAAGAGAAAATTAGCAAATGAATCTTCTGATAAAACAGTAGAATGATGAAAAACTCATCCCCACTTATTATGAAGTGGGGGTTTCTATTATGACGATAACAGGCATCTTCCAGTAGTAATGGAAGATGCCTGTTTATCCCTAGTTTTCTTTTTGGTAGATTGATATAATTTAACAAAGAGAATGACGGGCATCTGGGGAGGAAAACATGAAAATTAAGACAAGATTACTAACTGTAATTAGTATATTGGTGCTTTTAAATGTAGTTGTTGGTATCATCGGCATTTTTTCATTAAGAAATACTGTTGCTGACAATGATTATATGGATAAGCTTTCTGATATGCAGTATATCTCGAAACAAATTGAGTTTCGTATGGCGGGACAGTCAAATGATGAAAGGGGATTACTTCTTACTGGAGATAAACAATTTGCTAAGCAAATGAAAGAAAAGTCGGATGAAATCAAAAATCAGCTACAAGAATTACGTAAACTTGCAAAGCCAACCGATCAAAAAATGATTGATGAAATTATTCAAAATTATGAAAAGTATTGGTCGACAAGTCAACAGGTAATTACTACAATCGATACTAATCTAGAAAAAGCGAAGGAAATTCACTTTTTAGAAGGGCGAAAAATAAGAAAAGAAGTGCTAGATCCTTCTTTTGAAAAATTTATTGTTCAGTTGGATAAAGAAGCAGTACAAGTTCAAGAAAATCTAAAGTCTCAATCAGATTTTAGAGAAACTCTTTTGTTAGTTATATTAGTATTTTCAGTTTTACTGGGTATTATTTTAGGAGTAAATATACTCAGAGCGATTTTGCGTCCTTTACATCTACTAAAAGAGCAAATGAACCATATTTCAGAAGGTGATGGTGACTTGACGAAGTCTATTACTGTTAAGGATAAGGATGAATTTGGGGAAGTTGCTGCTTCATTTAACAAATTTGTTCAATCACTTAGAGAGATGATGTATCGTATTAGTCAATCATCAGAACAAGCCGCATCTACCTCGGAACAATTTTTAGCAAGTGCTGAAGAGACAAAAGGTTCATCGGACCAAATAGCAAGATCTATGCAAAAAATTTCCGCTAATATGAATCATCAAACTGAAATTTTAGATGAAAGCTCGGTAGCCGTTAAGGAATCATTAAATGGAATTCTTAATATTGCTACAAGTACCTCGAGTGTTGCAAATAGTGTGGAAGAGGTAAGTATGAAAGCTGATAACGGAGAGAAAAGTGTTGAAAAGATTGTTGATTCAATGGAATTCATCAACAAATCAGTTGAGCAAGCCGATTCTAGTATTAAAAATTTAGCTGACGATGTGTTGAAAATTGATCAAATCACGGAAATCATTAATGATATTGCGAACCAAACGAACTTATTAGCTCTAAATGCGGCAATTGAAGCAGCACGAGCTGGAGAGCATGGGAAAGGTTTTTCAGTTGTTGCAGAGGAAGTTCGTCTTTTAGCTGATCAATCTAGTCAGTCTGCTAATCAAATTAGAGATCTAATCAATCATATACAAGTGGAAGCAAAAAATACAGTCAATACAATTGTGATTGTAAAAGATAATGTTAATGATGGAAATTCTTTGATACAAGATACAGCCGTTCAATTTAAGGAAATTTTAGAAGCTATATCTAATGTTTCTGCGCAAATTCAAGTAATTGCAGCGACAACGGAACATATAGGATCAGGATTTAGCTTAGTTACTAAAAAAGCCGAAGAGGTATTATTGTTATCAGAAGAAATCTCTGGTAGTACCACTGAAGTAACCGGTACAACAGAGGAGCAGTTAGCGACAATGGAAGAAATTCAAACGGCGGCTCATTCCTTAACGGTTGTTTCAGAAACACTACATGAATTGGTTAGTCGGTTTAAAATCTAAAACAAGCTGTCCTATAGTCAATGATTTTGACTGTGGGACAGCTTGTTTGTTGCTCAAAAAGAAGTGAAATTTGGCGAATAATCGATAAAATCGGATGAGTACCAAACTTTGCAATTCCAGCGTTATTAATTAAAATATCAACTTTGCCGAGCTGTTTAATCACTGAGTCAGCTGCTGCTTCTGCTTCCAAACGAATGGAAATATCTCCAACTGCATAAAAAGCTTGAATACCATATTGATCTGTTAGCTCTTTACATAGCGCTGATAATTCTGCTTCACTTCTTGAGATTAATCCTAAATGGACACCTTGTTTAGCTAGCTCAATTGCTGTTGCACGACCAATTCCTTTTCCTGCTCCTGTAAGAACTGCAGATTTATTTTTAAGTTTCATAACAACTTAATTATTATATTGGAAACATTTTGATGAAAGCAAGAATATGTGATTGTATGTAGGTAGTTTTTATCTAAGTATGACTTTTTCTTGTGACTGATAGAAGTTGAAGGTAAGATGTGAGTATAACTGTACTTCATTTATTAGGAGTGAAAAGAATGACCAATGATTTGAAGGAACAAGACGCATTAGAACAAATAAAGAAATCAGAAAAATATTATTCCAATGAAAAATTTTGGGACAAGCTTAAGAAAGTGGCTAAAAAGGCGGGGGCATCTGTAGTATATGCTGTTTTACTTTTGTACTACACATTACAAAAACCAGAGGTTCCGAAGAAAACAAAAGCAATTATTATTGGCGCATTGGGATATTTTATTCTACCAGTAGATTTGTTGCCAGATATGATGTTGGGAGTAGGCTTTACCGATGATTTAGGTGCTTTAGGAATAGCATTAATACAAGTGGCCATGTATATTGATGAAGATATAAAAAGTAAAGCAAGAACCAAATTGGCTGTTTGGTTTGGCGATACAGTTGATACAGCTGATGTGGATGAAAAAATAGGAAAATAGAATGTACAAGGCATGTTCAGGAGATCTGAATATGCCTGTTTTTTTGTATTTTTACAAAAAAGGCATAAAATCGATTTGCTTTAGAAAAAATATAAAGACTAATGATAGGGGGTAAGGGAATGGATGCTAAGCGAATTAAACAGATTGTCTCTTCTTCAGCAGATATTGAGGTAAAATATAATGGGGTTTCAGTTTGGATTGATAAGTTAAATGAAGATGAGTGTACTGCAACTGTCCATTTAAGAGGTCCATTAGAGGAACGGTCAGAAGTTGATATTACGGAGCTTCAAGAATTTTAAAGCTAAAACAACATCCACCAGTCTTCTATTTAGAGTGGTGGATGTTTGATTTTGACTAGAGTTAAATATGTATTATTTAATATGTGATGTAGATTCGTCTTTCGTTAGGTCCAGTTTCATACGATCTATCTCTAGTTTCATTTTTTCTGTTTCAAGTAGGTAATTTTCCTGTTTTAGTTTTTCTAGTTTGATTTCATCTTTTAACATGTCATGTTTAATTCTGGATTGTTTTTGGAAATGACTGGTGACAATTGCGATAATAGGTATGGAAAAAACCATAATGATTGTAATAATGCCGGTCATAAAAAGCACTCCATTCTAAAATTTTCTGACTATTTTCAGTATACAGTAATTTTAGAAAGAGAAGTGTTATATTTGTGCAAAAATGAATACCTTCAACACTTTGAAGGTATTCTATCTTTTATATCAATTTTACGATGTTTCTTCCTCTTGCTTCCCCTTTTAATAGAGTAGGTAATACTTCTGGAAGCTGTTGAAGTGTCACTTCTTGCTGGATAAAATCTTCTAGGTTTGAAGGCTTAAAGTCAGATGCTAAACGATTCCATATATTCAATCGTGTCTCCATAGGGCAATATACTGAGTCAATTCCCAGTAGGTTTATGCCTCTTAAAATAAATGGGAAAACAGTAGTTGGTAATTTTGTACCTGCTGTTAATCCACTTGTAGCTACTGAACCGCCATATTGAATTTGACTTAATAGCGATGCAAGTGGTTCGCCACCAACCGGATCAACTGCGGCTGCCCACTTTTGTTTACCAAGTGCTCTAATCTTTCCATTAAATACATCTTCCCGTGGAACAATCGAACTCGCTCCTAGTTTTGTCAAATACTCATGTTCAGATTCTTTTCCTGTACTTGCTTCGACGGTAAAACCAAGTGTGGAGAGAATAGATATAGCAAAGCTTCCAACACCACCGGTTGCACCTGTGACAAGTACTTTTCCTTTTTCAGAAGAAATATGATTATCTAGTAGTCGTTGAACTGATAATGCAGCCGTAAATCCTGCTGTTCCGATAATCATCGCTTCTTTTAGTGTAAGTCCTTTTGGAAGTGGAACAATCCACTGTGCTGGAATTCGAGCATACTCACTATAGCCGCCAAAATGAGAAACGCCAATCTCATAGCTAGTTGCTATAACTTCATCGCCTTCTTTAAAGCGCGGGTCACTGGATGTAACGACAACCCCCGCTAAATCAATACCAGGTACAAACGGATAGCTTTGTACAATGTTTCCATTTGGAATGGATGCAAGGCTATCTTTATAGTTTACACCTGAATAATGAACACGGATTAATACCTCTCCTTCAGGTAAATCTTGAAGAGAAAGTTCTTGAATTTTGACAGTAAATTGATCTTCTTGATTATTTACAACGAGTGCAGTAAATGATTGTGTCATCATAATACTCCTTTCAAATGTGAATGAAGCCCATAAAGATTATTATAGGGAAAGGAGTAAGGGCTGTATACACTTTTGGAAATTATTCACTTTTTAGATGCAATTGGACTATGAGAGACATAATACAGACTATTTAAAATGCTATGGAAGTTTTACTTTATTAAAATATCAATTCGACCATATTTTTCTTGTGGCCATTTAAGTTGTTTTTTCATTTAATCATCGTTATATTAGAAAAAATACTTTACATAAAAAAATATGTTTACAACGTTGCATCACAGGAGTATTATAATCTTCAGTTTCAGATTTCTATATCGCTTAATCCTTTTAAGGAGCGGGGGAACCATTTTGTGGTGTATGGCCACATGGGGTGAATCCATTTATTGGTAGGGCTACTTTTCAGGCCCGAATCCGACAGCTAACTTCGTAAGCGTTCAGAAGAGAAGAAGGTGGAGCTGGTGAGACATTATTCATAATGGTCCCACAGGCTATTCATTAATGCCTTGTGGGCCTTTTTGTGCTTTCAGAAGGATTTGATTAGCTTCTCTAAGTACAAGAAAACAGTCACTTTCGCCATAAGACGTGTCTTTTTAATCGTTTTACCAAAACTTGATAGACTAATACAAGATTTTGTTTTTGGTGATCAGGGTAACATAAACAGAAAGTGCTTTACAAATGGAGGTGTTATGAAATGACGTTATCTGCTGTGAAAAGATTTTTAATAGGCAGACCTTTAAAATCAACAGAATTAGGGGAACAAAAATTTAATAAAAAGAAAGCATTGGCGATTCTGTCATCAGATGCTTTATCTTCCGTAGCTTATGGTCCAGAACAAATATTAATTGTTCTTATTACAATTAGTTCAGTGGCGCTTTGGTATTCCATACCGATTGCCGTAGCTGTACTTTTCCTATTAACAGCACTGATTTTGTCTTATCGACAAATTATCTTCGCCTATCCGCATGGTGGAGGGGCATATGTGGTTGCGAAAGAAAACTTAGGTGTGAATCCAGGGTTAATCGCAGGTGGATCGCTGTTAGTTGATTATATTTTAACGGTTGCGGTAAGTATATCAGCTGGTGCGGATGCGATTACTTCTGCTTTTCCTGTATTACACGAACATAATGTACTTATCTCTTGTATCTTGGTTGCATTTATAACCATCATCAACCTAAGAGGCATCACAGAATCCGCTAGTCTTTTATCTTACCCGGTGTATTTGTTTATGCTGGCTTTATTTATTTTAATTGGTGTAGGAATCTATAAAATTGTAACAGGCGCTGTTTCATCAGAGTTACATACTCCTATTGGTACCCCGGTTGCGGGCATTTCTTTATTTTTATTACTTAGAGCATTTGCATCAGGGAGTTCCGCTTTAACAGGTGTGGAGGCCATTTCTAATGCTATTCCAAATTTTAAAGCCCCTGCTCCTAATAATGCTGCGAAAACATTGATGGCAATGGGGGCATTATTAGCCCTTTTATTTACTGGAATCATTTTTCTATCGTATTACTATGGGATTACGCCTAAAGTAGATGAAACGGTTGTCTCTCAAATTGCAGCGCAAACGTTTGGACGTAACTTTCTGTATTATTTTGTTCAAGTCACAACCGCTCTAATCCTTGTTCTTGCTGCCAATACGGGATATTCAGCTTTTCCTTTACTTGCCTTTAGTTTGGCAAAGGATAAATATATAGCCCGAATGTTTTCGATGAGAGGAGATCGGTTGGCCTATTCCAATGGTATATTAACACTTGGTGCTACTTCCATCATTTTGATTATAATCTCCAATGGCCGGACAGAACAACTTATTCCTCTTTATGCTGTAGGGGTTTTTATTCCCTTTACATTGTCTCAAACAGGGATGCTTGTGAAATGGTTTCGTGAAAGACCTAAAGGTTGGGCTTTGAAGCTATTGATAAACTTTGTCGGAGCATTAATCAGCTTTATGGTTATGATGATTTTCTTTATTACGAAATTTACGCAAGTTTGGCCAGTCCTTATTTTCTTACCGATTATCGTGATCGGTTTTCACCGCATCAATAGGCATTATGAAGCAGTTGGTCCACAATTAAGAACAACAGCGGATGACCCAGTAATTCCGATTGAAGGAAACATCATTATTGTACCAGTGGCTGGAATTACAAAGGTGGTAGAGAACTCTTTAAACTATGCAAAGTCTCTTTCTGTCGGTCAAATTATTGCTGTTCATGTTTCTTTTGATAAAGAAGATGAAAAAATGTTTGAAGAAAAGTGGAAAAAATGGCAGCCAGATGTTCGGTTAGTTACGTTATACTCTGGATACCGTAGTATTATTCAGCCACTTTCAAAATTTGTTGATATTATAGAGCGTAAAGCAAGTGCATCAAACTATAGTGTAACCGTGTTAGTTCCACAATTCATTCCAAAAAAGCCTTGGCATAATATTCTTCATAACCAATCAAGTTTATTGATTCGAAATTTCTTGCTTTACCGAAAGAATATCATTGTAACAACTGTGCCATATCAATTGAAAGAATAGGATATAAATTCACACCCCTACAAGCTTCGATCAATGTATTGGAACTTGTAGGGGTTTTTTTCGTTATATAATGGTTGTAATTATAATGATAAAGGGAGCTGGATTTTATATGTTAACGGAAGAAGAAGTATCATTGATTCAGAAACAGGCTTTAGAAATGGAGAATACAGGGGAGTTATCTTCTGAAATCTTGGATATTATTTATAATAACGGTCTCTTTAAGCTGTTTGTTCCGAAGGAGTTGGGTGGAAAAATGCTTTCGCTACCCGAAGGACTAAAAGTTTTTGAAGAGGCATCTAGGATTAATGGTAGCTTTGGCTGGCTAGTGACCATTGGAACAGGTGGAGGTTTTTTTGTTCCGTATATCGAATCAACGGTATGCGCACAACTTTTTTCTGATAAAAAAGCAGTCATTGCAGGTAGTGGGACCGCCTCAGGAATTGCCAAGAAAGTAGATGGAGGGTACCGGGTTACTGGAAAATGGAAATATTGTAGTGGTTCTGTTCATGCGACGATTTTTACGGCAAACTGTCAAATTCAAGATGCTGAATCTAATATGGAAATCAGTTCTTTTATTTTTCAACCCACTCAAGTGGAAATTATAAAAGATTGGGATGCCTTTGGTTTAAAAGCGACGGGTAGCCATCTGATTTCAGTTGAGGATGTATTTGTATCAGATGAAATGACATTTTCTATTTATAATCATAAAAATCACTATGTTGATCCAATTTATCAATTTCCATTCATTCCGTTTTCAGAAGCTTCTTTTGCCGCAGTGGTGTTAGGTATTGGCCAACATTTTATGGAAGCAGCAAAAGATTTGGTAGAAAGAAATAAGGGATATTGGGGAATAGAAAGATATCATGTGGTTTTAGAAAAGTTAGCAGAAGCTAAACAACGTGTTTCGCATTATTCTACAGAGTTTTATCAGGTGATTGAAGTGGTATGGAAAAAACATGAATATGGGCAGAAATTAACGGATAGTGAATTACAAAATTTTAGTCTCCAATGTAAAGAAATGTCTAATATGATTCTTCAAGTTACCCAAACATTATTTCCGTATTTGGGAATGTCTATGATTATGGAAAATTCTATTCTGAATCAAACATGGAGAGATGTACATACGGCGAGCCAACATTTCTTTTTATCTCCCTGGTCTAATATAAGAGGCTAACTAACAAATGAAGTTTGTAGCCTGAGCTATAAAGTTGCATTAGGGCAAAATATATGGCATAACTAAACATAAGAGTTATCATTAATATTCTACTTAAATTGAACTATTATCAGGTTCTATTTAAAAGGGGGAAGGAATAAATGTATGAGTGGTTTGCCAGCCTTGCTCCCGTTACTCAGGCACTTATTGGAACATTATTTACTTGGGGGATGACAGCTCTTGGTGCATTATTAGTATTCACCACCAAGAAGGTAAATCAAAAATTTTTAGATAGTATGTTAGGATTTGCTGCTGGTGTAATGATTGCTGCCAGCTATTGGTCTCTTCTTGCACCAGCCATTGAGATGTCTGAAGGCAAATCTATTCCAGCTTGGGTTCCGGCAGCAGTTGGTTTTATATTGGGTGGTCTATTTTTATCAAGTATCGATAAGATTCTTCCACATTTACATCCGAATAAGCCATTGGAAAGTGCAGAAGGCATTCATCCTAAGGGTAAGAAACGTAGTACCTTGCTCGTGCTTGCGATAACTTTGCACAACATCCCAGAAGGTTTAGCGGTTGGGGTAGCGTTTGGAGCAGTAGCAGCTGGATTTGAATCAGCATCATTAACTGGTGCTATTGCATTAGCCATTGGGATAGGTATTCAAAACTTTCCAGAGGGTGTAGCTGTAGCCATGCCGCTCAGACGGGAAGGAATGTCTCGGACAAGAAGTTTTATGTATGGACAATTTTCAGGAATGGTTGAACCTATTGCGGCCATGATAGGGGCAGCGGCGGTTATTTTTATTGAACCGTTATTGCCATATGCATTAAGTTTTGCTGCAGGTGCGATGATTTTCGTAGTGGCTGAAGAGGTAATTCCCGGCTCACAGGAAAAGGGAAATACAGATTTAGCTTCATTAAGTCTGATGATTGGTTTTACGGTTATGATGATATTAGATGTTGCACTTGGATAATGGCTCAATAATTGAAAATGAAAATATTGAAAGTAAATGTTGCATTTTTGAAAGTAAACAGGCAAAGTCCCACAGAATTCATTTCCTGTGGGACTTTGCCTGTTTATTTATGGATCTTAAAATTAGCTTTATTCATCTTACTTATTATTTCTTAATGCTAGTTTAACAGTGTAGTATACAACAATTGCGATTGCTCCAAGGTTGAGGAGCCATCCTAATAATCCCAATCCCATCATGCCAAAACCATATCCGCCCATCATTTGGAATCACCGCCTCGTTATAAATTATTCATCATACCATTTGCATTATTTCCATTGTCTTCATGACAAGAATTATACATTTCATTTAATTCCTTCGTAGATAAATCAGGATGCATTTTTTCCATATAAGGTTTCATTTGTCCGAAGTTAAATGAGCCGTTTGCTTGTGCAAAAGTATAGGTTCCTGCCCCAAAAATAAATGCGACACTTAAAATTCCAATTACGATTTTTTTCATTTTCGAACATCTCCTTTCTTTATTTCATCGTATCTAAAACGAATGGAGATTGTATGGAGAAGTTATGTGGAAGTTGTGAAGATTATTTTTTTCAGTTTATCAAATGATAAGATACATTTGAGAGGTGATATGTGATGACAAAAATTCTATTAGTAGATGATGAAGAGATGATTCTAGAAGTCCTTAAAGCCTATTTTGAAAAAGAAGGTTGGGAAATCGTGACTGCCTCAAATGGAATAGATGCATTAAAAAAATCAAAAGAACAGCATCCAGATCTTATTATATTGGATCTTATGCTACCAGATATTACAGGTGAAGAAGTGTGTCGGCTGATAAGAAAAGAAAGCGATGTGCCAATAATTATGTTAACAGCGAAGTCAGCTGAAGAAGACTTGATTAATGGAATCGTGATAGGCGCCGATGATTATGTAACCAAACCATTCAGTCCAAGAGAAGTGGTCGTCAGGGCCCATGCGATTTTACGAAGAGTCAACAAAATCAAAACGTCCAATCAGCTCATTTTTAATAATAGAACACTAATCATTGATCCGATTAAGAAGGAAGTATCTTTGAATGGACAAATCCTTGCATTAACGCCTATAGAGTATAAGCTTTTGCTCACAATGGCGAGTTACCCAGGACGTGTGTATAGCCGTTTAGATTTATTAGAGCATTGTCAGGAAGATGGAGCCTTTTTTGAGGGCTATGAGCGAAGTGTTGATACGCATATTAAAAATTTGCGTAAGAAGATGGAATCGAATACTCGTCATCCAGTATTTATTTTAACAGTATTTGGCATGGGCTATAAGTTTGGAGGACAACCAGATGTTTCGGACACTTCGTTCTAGAATTTTATTTTATTTCTTAATTGTTTCACTTTGTGGAGTCTCCCTTACAAGTATTTCAATTTTATGGGGATTTGAAGATCATTTTAAAGACTATTTACGAGAGAATAGAGAGAAAAATAGTAATCTTATTGAAAACGAAGTGATTCGAGAATATAAAGAGAGCGGCAGTCTTGTAAGTGAAGAAATGGCAGGATTGCTTCATAAACAGGCCATGACAGAGAATTTATTTTATAAAATTTATAATGCGAAGGGGAATTTGTTGACGGATACAATGAATATGCATGGAATGATGGCAGGAATGGCGGGTAAAACTGAATCCTATCAATCCGATTCGTACGATGTGGTGGTAGGTAAAAATCGAATCGGAGAGATTCAAGTATTTTATCCTGATAGACTTGTTGATGAGGATTTTGCCTTTTTAAAAAGTATTAAACAAAATATTTATATAGCAGCGATTGTTACGCTGATTCTTTCCTTTTTATTCAGCATGTTGTTTTCGAAACGCCTGGCGGCGGGCTTTAATCAGCTATCAAAAGCAATTCGTAAGTTGCAGGAGCATAAATCAGAAGTTAGCGTGCCAATCGACAAATTGACGGATGAAATGAAGCCATTAGGCCATTCTTTTAATCATTTAGCTCTCTCGTTATCTAAGGAGGAGGTTCTTAGAAAACAATTTACAGCTGACCTAGCTCATGAACTTCGTACGCCTCTAGCAACATTAAGGAGCCAGATTGAAGCTTACCAAGATGGAATATGGGAGCCGACACCGGAACGGCTTCAGCAAAGCCACGATGAATTAATGCGATTAGTGCGCCTTGTCAATGAATTGGAGAAGCTACTTGCTGCTGAAAATCCACAAATCAAGTTGCAAAAAACAGATATTGAAGCAGGAAAGATATTCACCTTAATAGAAGGTCAGTTTGGTCCTGCTTTTCATGAAAAGGGAGTAAAACTAAATATTATAAAATCCGAGGAAGAGCATTGGTTTAAAGCGGACCAGGATCGGGTCGTTCAAATCCTAACAAACATTGTGAACAATGCCCTTCAATATACACCAGCAGGAAAAAATGTAACTGTTGAAATTGTGGAGAAAAAACAATTTGTAGGATTTTCTGTAAAAGATGAAGGGATAGGCATCGCCCAGGAAGACCTCCCTCTATTATATGAAAGATTTTATCGAGGGGATAAATCTAGAGACAGGAAAACAGGTGGGATTGGAATTGGTCTATCAATTGTAAAAGCTTTAGTTGACGCTCATCACGGAGAAATTCAAATAGAAAGTCAATTACATGTTGGAACAACGGTTACGGTTTTGTTTCCGAATAGGTAAACGGCGCAATTAAAAGGGATTTACTGATTTCCTATATTATACTAAATTATCATATATAGGGGGGATGATGTATGTATGTTGAATTAGATGACACCGCAAAGAAATGGATTGAATCAAAAGGGGAACAACTTACAGTAAAAAAGATTGAAGTAAAAGCATGCTGTGCCCCAGGGGTTCAGGAACTACTTGCTGTACCAGGAAAGCCAAAAGATCTGGAACGCTACCATGAGTTCAAAGTAGAGAATCTATCCATCTATGTCCAAAAACATATAAAGGGAAAGGAAAAACTTTCCTTGAAATTATCTGGTTTTAGTTTCTTAAAGTCCATTTCAGCAAAACTTCATTGAACAAAGGCAAATCCTACACTCTCTAAAAGGTTCACAGCTATAATGAATCTTCTAGAGAGTGTTTCTTTTTCCAATAGAAAATCTAGCATAGTTTATGGATGCATTGAGCATTACTAATTTAGTATAACCAATCTTTACATAGGATAGGGTAGTATGGTATAATAAAAGCAAGGAGGGGATGCAAAATGGATCCCGAATTAGAAAAAGAATCGACTATAGAGGAAGGCTGTTGCGCTAGTTCCAATGGACGAAAAAGCCACCATTCCGAAAAAGCGAAGAAAAACCTTGTTTCAAGGCTAAATCGGATTGAAGGTCAAGTTCGCGGGATAAAGGGATTAATTGAAAGAGATACTTATTGTGATGATGTCATTACACAAATCTCTGCTACCCAAGCGGCCTTAAATAGTGTAGCAAGACTCCTTCTTGAAGCACATATGAAAGAATGTGTTGTTGACCGAATTCAAGAAGGGGACATGGAAGTTCTAGATGAAGTGCTTGTCACGATTCAAAAATTAATGAAAAAATAAAAGGAGACGATAAATATGGAAAACGTAACCCTTAATGTAGAAGGAATGTCTTGTGGCCATTGTGTAAAAGCAGTAGAAGGAAGCGTTGGAAAACTTACAGGCGTTTCTAACGTGAAAGTACATCTTGAAAACGGTACAGTAGATGTTGAATATAATAATGAAGAAGTGTCATTGGATGCCATCAAAGAAACGATTGATGATCAAGGCTATGATGTAAAGTAAGAAGTGAGAGTATATGTGCTTGCATTAGCAAGCTCTCTCTTTTTTAAAAAAATATACCCTATATAGGTATGAGGTGTTAGAAATGAGTGGCAAAATAACAGAAAACCAATTTCAAATAACCGGTATGACTTGTGCTGCTTGTGCAAACCGGATTGAAAAAGGCCTAAAGAAGATGGAAGGGGTACAGGATGCAAATGTAAATCTTGCCCTTGAAAAAGCGACAGTGAAATATGATTCTGAAGCTATGGGTCCTCTCGATATTCAGAAAAAAGTCAGAGATCTTGGATATGATGTGATTTCGGAGAAAAAGGAATTAGTTCTTACAGGCATGACCTGTGCGGCTTGTGCAACAAGAATTGAAAAGGGCCTTAAAAAGAGCGAGGGGGTCATGAATGCAAATGTGAACCTCGCTCTTGAAAAAGCATCAGTAGAATTCAATCCATCAGTGGTATCTACCCAAGATTTGATACAAACCGTTGAAAAGCTCGGGTATGGAGCGATGGTAAAAAGTGATGAAAATGAAAAAGATGTGGTTGATTATCGTGTCAAAGAGATTGAAAAGCAACAAGGAAAGTTTATCTTTTCCATGATCTTATCTTTGCCACTTCTTTGGGCGATGGTTGGACATTTTAGTTTTACATCCTTTCTTTATGTGCCTGAAGCATTTATGAACCCATGGGTACAATTAGCTTTAGCAACACCTGTCCAATTTTATATTGGTAAACAGTTTTATATGGGAGCATACAAAGCACTTAAAAATAAAAGTGCTAATATGGATGTTTTAGTCGCTCTTGGAACGTCCGCCGCTTATTTTTATAGTGTATATTTAGCGATTCAAACAATCGGCAGTAATGCCCATTCAGTTGGACTTTATTTTGAAACGAGTGCAGTTTTAATTACTTTAATCCTTCTTGGGAAAGTATTTGAGGCAAGGGCGAAAGGAAAATCATCGGAAGCCATTAAGAAACTGATGGGCTTGCAAGCAAAAACAGCCACCGTCTTACGTGATGGAGCGGAATCCATTATTCCATTGGAAGAGGTTATGTCCGGGGATCTTTTACTTGTTAAACCAGGAGAAAAAATTCCTGTTGACGGTGAAGTTCTTGAAGGTAGTTCAGCCCTCGATGAATCAATGATCACTGGAGAAAGTGTTCCAGTTGATAAAACAGTAGGAGATACTGTCATTGGTGCTACGATAAACAAAAATGGTTTTTTGAAAATAAAAGCAACTAAAGTAGGGAGAGAAACTGCTTTAGCACAAATTATTAAAGTAGTGGAAGAAGCACAAGGTTCAAAAGCACCTATTCAGCGATTGGCTGATTCAATTTCAGGGATTTTTGTGCCAATCGTTGTTGGAATTGCCGTTATTACATTTTTTATTTGGTATATATGGGTCGCACCCGGGGACTTCGCTGAAGCACTTGAAAAATTAATTGCAGTTCTGGTTATTGCTTGTCCATGTGCTCTTGGACTAGCTACGCCGACATCTATTATGGCCGGTTCAGGTCGGGCTGCAGAATACGGTATTCTTTTTAAAGGTGGAGAGCATCTCGAAGGGACACATAAAATCAATACAGTTATTTTAGATAAAACAGGAACGATTACAAATGGCTCTCCTGTTCTTACGGATGTGATTACAGACCAGAACGAGGCTGAATTTTTATCCCTAGTTGGATCAGCCGAAAAACAATCAGAACATCCACTTGCACAAGCTATTGTCGATGGTATAAAGAATAAATCGATTTCATTAAAGGATGTCTCCAAATTTGAATCGATTACGGGATATGGAATTAAAGCAGTTGTAGAAGGAAAAGAAGTACTTGTGGGCACACGTCGTCTAATGACAAAGTTCAGTATTGATATTGAGCCTGTATTAGATCGAATGGAAACTCTTGAAAAGCAAGGGAAAACAGCTATGTTAACTGCCGTGGATGGAGCCTATGCTGGTGTTGTTGCCGTTGCTGATACGATTAAAGACACTTCTACTGCAGCCATTAAGCGAATGAAAGAAATGGGACTTGAAGTGATTATGATTACAGGAGATAACAAGCAGACAGCAAGTACCATAGCGAAACAGGCAGGAGTTGACCATGTTATTGCTGAAGTGCTCCCAGAAGGAAAGGCAGAAGAAGTGAAAAAGCTTCAACAACAAGGCAAGAAAGTAGCCATGGTTGGAGACGGGATTAATGATGCTCCAGCATTAGCAACAGCTGATATCGGGATGGCAATTGGAACAGGTACGGATGTTGCAATGGAAGCAGCAGATATTACGCTAATTCGTGGAGATTTGAACAGTATACCTGATTCCATCTTAATGAGTCATAAAACGATGAGAAATATAAAGCAAAATCTTTTCTGGGCGCTCGCATATAACACAATCGGCATCCCAATTGCTGCACTTGGATTTTTAGCTCCATGGCTTGCAGGTGCTGCCATGGCCTTTAGCTCAGTATCTGTTGTGCTGAATGCACTCCGTCTGCAAAAAGTAAAATTATAAGGAGACAAGTCTTATGAAAAAATGGGCGCTATCCGCGATTATATATTTGCTTGTAGTCATTGGTGCATATTACACATATACGGCAGTAGCAGAGCCTTCAGAAGAAATGCCGAATCATGAGCAGCATCAAGAATAAGTAAATAATATTTATTAAAAGTTCAGATTTAATAATGATTAATTATTCTAAACAGGGAATGATTAATAACGAAAAAGTCACTTAAGAGGAATTACTTGATTCACTTTTGTGTTAGAACTCAAACGAAACAAAGAATGCGGTCACTTAACAATGACCGCATTCTTTATATTGTAAATAGAATCATATAGCAAAACTGTGCAGAAATTATGTAGATTAATAAATTCTTCTTTTATAATTATGAGACTTTTTTTAATAGAAAAAAAAGGATGTTGTCGAATTATGCATTATCTTCAGACTTTTTGCGCAAATTTGTAATGTATTTGTTACCTAAACTACATATGAGTGTTACTTTAACCTGTTAAAATGAAAAAAAAACAGGAGTTTTCGGGGGATTTACATAGATGAAAAAAATAATTGCATCCATAGTTGTGACGGGTTTGTTACTATCAAATCCTATCGTTAGTAGTGCGGCATTAGGAGATCATACATTAAAAAGCGGAATGAAGCATAGTGAAGTAAAACAATTGCAACAAGTATTAAAGGATAAAGGATATTTCACAGATGAAAAAACTACTACCTATTTTGGGACAGCTACAAAAAAGGCAGTTATAAAGTTTCAAAAAGATAGTGGCTTAAAAGCAAACGGATTTGTAGGTGCAAGTACATATAAAGCATTAGGGATTTCAAAGACAAAGGCTAAAACTGCTCAGGTGGAGGAGGAATCTACCATTTCAGCGGATGAGTTAGTGAAAGAAGCAAAAAAATATTTAGATGTACCGTATGTATGGGGAGGAAGCACTCCAAAGGGCTTTGATTGTAGTGGATTTCTAAATTACGTATTTGATAAAAGCTCAGATGTTAATTTACCAAGAACAGTTCTCAGAAATTTATAAAAAGGGAACAAAGGTTTCTAAACCACAAGTTGGTGATATAGTATTTTTTGAGACCTACAAACCTGGTGCTTCACATGCAGGTATTTACATAGGGAATGATCAGTTTATCCATAGTTCCTCATCTAAAGGTGTGAGTATCGCCTCTATGGATAATAGCTATTGGTCTCCAAGATATTTAGGGGCTAAAAGCATCCAATAACATATAAAGGTTTAAATAAAAAAAGCGTAGTAATACACGTACCACTGTCAAGTAGATAATGAAAAAAGAGTATAATAAGTTACGGCCTTTTCTCGGTATGCAATCTGGGAAAGGCCGTTTTTTATAGAAACTAGATGCTTAGCGAAATCTTATCTAATACGCTTGTGTTTGTGCCAAATTTGCATCTTGCATCGCAATCACAACGAATTGTTAGAGAATTAACGGTCATTACGAATATGGAAAATGGCAAGCTTAAAAACTGAGCAAAAAGTGATGGTAGTAAAGGCTATGATACGATATAAGAATAGTAAACAAAGAAAATAAAAATAGATTGTTAGTTTCATAACTTCTACACATTTAAATGGTATAATATGTAAAAAAAGGAGGCGTTTTTTACATGTTTAAAAGTAGAATGAAAATGTCCATGATATTATCTTTACTTGCAGCCCTTTTCTTAGTACTAGGTGCCTGCTCTACTAATGAGGCAAACACTGAGAGTACAGATAGTAAGGACAGTAAAGAAACTACAGAAGGTACTGCGACTATGAAAGATACGGATGATAATAATATGGACAAGTCTGACTCAGGTGAGGTTCCTGAAGGGTTGAAAGTGGCAGAAAGTCCAACCTATGAAGTTGGAAGTCATGCCTATATAAAAGCAGATCACATGGAAGGTATGCAAGGTGCTAAAGCAACGATTGTGGGTGCTTATGATACAACTGCTTATGCCATTTCTTATACACCAACAACCGGTGGAGAAAAAGTAGAAAATCATAAATGGGTGATTCATGAAGAGCTACAAGACGCAGGGGAAGCACCGTTAGAACTGGGCACAGAAGTGACTGTAAACGCAGCCCATATGGCAGGGATGGCTGGAGCGACTGCTAAAATTGTTTCTGCTGAAGAAACAACAGTGTATATGATTGACTTTACTCCAACTACTGGTGGAGAAGAAGTGAAAAATCATCAATGGGTAATAGAAAGTGAGCTGTTACCTGTTAAATAAGGGTACATGAATATAGGCAACCTCAATAAAGAGTTATTCCTGAATAGCCTCTTTTATTGGGGTTATTTTTTTATGTAAAAAGGATTGAAACACATTAATGTAATGGTTTGGTCAAATTTTTTCGATAGAATCTGCACAATTTCTTGATATTTATTTTTTACAATAAATTTTGTGAACGAGGTCATTTGCCATTCAACAATATAATGTAAATGTGTTACATCAAGACGATTAAAGAAATTAGAGAATATATTGATGCACAATATGAAGGTTATGAACCAACGGAAACGCCGGAATTGTAATAAAGGCAGGGGGGCTAGTCTTTAGAGACTGGCCCTTTGCTGTATAGAAATATTAAATTTAAGGGTTAATTCCTTAATTAACATAATATTTTAAAATAACAAATACTATCGCAAATAGATTGACGACCAATGGTTAGCGTGTTAATATCATGTTAATCCTACTAAATAACTAAGCTTTATTTATGTAGAAAACTTGTGTGAAATAATGAATAATATAAAATATGATAAAGAACATTAGACAAGAGACTTAGTTTTAACTTTGTGCAATCGCTTGTTTGTTTATTTATGCAAACTAAGAGTTTTGCTCGTAAAATAGCAACGGGTTGTTTTTTTATAAGGGTCACATGGTAGAAGAGAGGTACAAATAACAAGTTTTTAATATTCCACAATATCAATGAACTGAGCAGTTTTGCACAGTAAAGAAAAGTAAAAAAGGAGGTAAAAAAATGAGTCAAAAAGCCAGATCACTTTTTGGAAGACCAACTAAAGAAGAGTATTTAAAAGGGGCATTAGGTGCAGAAAAATGGATAAAATCAGTTTCTGTACAGGAAGATGGGTATGTTCGTTGGCCACAGATGCCGGAAGAACACTTTAATGAAGGGGAAGCGGTGTTTGGTGAAGATTCACTAGACAGAGGAAATGCTAGTATTATTCTCTATTATGTTCAATTATATGAGGCTCTTGGTGAGGAAAAATATCTTGATGAAATTAAGGTGGGAGCTCAGTATTATCTAGACCATTGGACTCCAGGAACTGAGAAAGACCTTTTCATTAATACACCGGGAAGTCAATGGAGCTTTTTATATGGTGCAGCAGGGATTGCGTATTTATTTATTCGTATTTATGAATTGACAAAAGAAGATATTTATCTTGATTTTGCAAAATCTGTAACGGATAAAATCTATCAAGCTGCTGTAAAAACCGATCATGGTGTGGCCTGGTCATATAGTACTTCTCCTTATTTTGATGGCAGCTTAGTCTTATTTTTCCTAAAACTTGGACAATTATGGAATCGTGATGATTATACGGAAATTGGCAAGTTAGCTGCAGATCAAATTTTAACTAAGGCTATTATTCATGAGGATGGCAGTTATGAGTGGCAAGGACTTGATCCAGCAAATATGGGAGATGGCGTAGCTGGCATGGGCGGCGGCGGATTGCAAGCCACTACTACTTTTCCAAATTATGAAGCAGGAACGGCTGGAGTCAGCTTTATTTTAGCCACTGCATATGAGCTAACAGGAGATAAACGGTACCTAGATGCTGCAGAAGCAGGAATTCGTTATTTAGAGACAATCGTATATTATGACGCAGAATTTAATGCTGCTTTAATCCCCTATCGATTACCGGATTATAAAGATCTTTTTTATTTAGGATTTTGTAATGGTCCTGTAGGATCTAGCAGAGCTTTTTATCAACTTTATAAAGTAACGAAAAATGAGAAATATAAAGAGTGGCTGATTCGCTTAGCTAATGGGGTTGAAGCGACTGGTGCACCTGAATTTGAATCACCAGGATATTGGAATAATGACTCGATTTGTTGTGGAACAGCAGGAATTGGAAAAATGTATATTAGTTTATATGAAAGCTTTAAAGATGAAAAATATCTTGATCTCGCGATTCGCTGCGGCATTAAGATTTTATCTAAAGCTCATGTTTCTGAAGAGGGATATTATTCATGGGCACAAGTATTTACTAGACTTGAGCCATGGAATCTCACTAAGTTCACAACGTATTTCCCAGGAGCAGCAGGTATTGGAAGCTTTTTACTTGAATTATTTTTAGTTTTAGAAGGAAAAACAGCTGAAAAATCTTTTGTCTTCAATCCATTCCCTAGATTTTTCTGAGTTGAAAAGGAGGGATTGATTTGGATAACACACTGATAATAAAAAGTGTCAATGATCAAAAAAACTATATGCATGATGTACGCAAGCATCTTCATGAGAATCCAGAATTATCAGGGCAAGAAGAAGAGACATCTGTTTTTTTAATGAAAGAAGCGACAAGGCTCGGTTTAACTGTTGAACAGGTATCTAAGACAGGCTTTATCGCAATTCTAGATACAGGAAGACCTGGTAAAACATTAGGATTGAGAACTGATATTGATGCTTTGCCTATAAAGGAAAACAGTTTGAATTTAAAACAAGAGAAGAAAGTTGTTTCCAAAAGGAATGGGGTCAGTCATGCTTGCGGCCATGATGGACATATGGCCATTCTTTTAGCAGCAATGCGTATTTTAGTTGAAAATCAAGATTACTTGAATGGACAGATTATTTTTATTTTTGAAGAGGGCGAAGAAACGGGCAGCGGAATAGGTCCTATGATTTCGCATCTTCAAAATAAAAGGATTGATGCTTTTTATGGAAACCATCTTTCATCAATGGTGGATACAGGAAAGATCTGTTTAGACAGCGGTCCTATAATGGCAGGATTTGCCCCAATTGAGTTTAAAATCCTTGGAAAAGAAGGTCATGGTTCAAGGCCGGATCAAGCCGTTAATCCCATCAATGCCGGCATCTATGTTTTATCTGGTATTTCAGGGGCATGGAATAATCAGCTTGATGTGAACGAAACAGTTACTTTAGGTATTACTCAAATCCATGGTGGAGAAGCTAATAATGTTTTTCCTAATGAATTATATATTGGGGGAACTTTACGCTTCTTTAATCAAAATGAAGGAAGTCACGCTTTAGATGTTTTTTACAATGTTGCCACATTAACTGCGAAGGCACATGGGTGTGAGATTGAAGTGTTAAATAAAATGGGAGCCCATCCCCCGGTTGTTAATGATGAGATGCTATCTCAATTGGCGATTGATTCTGTAAAAGAAATAATGCCTGAATCGATTGTACATAACATACGCTGGTATGCTTCCGAGTCTTTTTCTAAATACTCAATTTTAGCACCGTCCCTCTTTGCATTAGTAGGGATCAAAAATGATGAGTTTGGCAGTGGTGCCAATCATCATACAGCTGAGTTTGATATGGATGAAGAAGCGTTAAAGTATGGATTAATTAGCATGATTAAGTTTACGATCAATTATTTAAAAGGATCAGCAGGAGGAAATAAAGATGAAAAATAAAAAATGGTTGTTAGCAAGTTTCTTAGGTTTATCGTTAGCATTGACTGGATGTGCATCAGGTGATAATTCAGCAAATAAAGAATCAGGCAATAAAACTTCGACTCAGCAGCCAGCTGCGAATAAAGGTGAATCCAGTGTTAAAGTAAAAGGATATGCTGGTGATAATAATCCAGATGCAAAAGAAGTAATCGTTGCAACTGGTGCGACAAATAAACCAGGTCAATATATTGATGAGGATGGAGAACTTACGGGTTACGATATTGAAGTAGCTAATGAAATTGACAAACGTTTACCAGATTATCAATTTAACTGGGCAAAGACAGAATTCCCAGGTTTGTTTTTAGGATTAGATTCAGGACGATATGATATGATTGTTAATTCTATTAGTAAAACGGAAGAACGTGAAGAGAAGTATCTATTTAGTACTGAACCATATTTTAAAGACAGACAAGTGATTGTAGCGAAAGAAAATAATAATGAGATTAATACGATTGAAGATTTAGAAGGAAAACATGTAATTGCTTCTACTGGTGGTAGTATCGCACAGCTGCTATTAGAAGAGTTGAATAAAACAATCGATTTTAAATTATCTCATGTAGATATACCAGGTCAAGAACCTGCAATGATGAAAGAAGTAAATAATGGACGTTATGATGCTACTGCTACGACTAGAGGAATCGCATCTGTTTATTCAAATGAATCTAATACGAAATTTAAATATATAGATATTCCTGAAGAAGCTGCTCCTGATTTATTAGCAGCAGATTCATATTTTCTTTTTGAAAAAGGCGATACTGAGTTAGTTAATGCCGTTCACAAAGCATTTACAAAAATTAAAAGTGACGGTACGTTAGATAAAATTACTGCAAAATACTATGGACCAGACTTTAAACAAGCTGAATAAGTTGTCAGCAATGACCTTTTAATTGATACGAGAAACCGTATGATTAGTGGGATAAAAGAAATAATCGTTCTTTTCTTCAACTTTTAACGGACAGGCAGATTAAAAAACGTCACGTCCTGACACAGGATGTGGCGTTTTGGACGTGATAAATTAAACTTAATTGATTATGGGTAAAATAAAACTAAGTTGAGCATGATTGGAGGGTACCAACATTGAATGATAAACTTTTTGATATAGAATTTCTCTTGAAGTCTATACCAGAAATACTGCAGCAACTTCCGGTTACGCTCTTGATTACGCTTGTAGCTATGATTGCAGGTTTATTAATAGGAGCGATCGTAGCGCTCATAAGAATCCATCAGGTTCCTGTATTGAAACAAATAGCAGGTCTTTATGTTTCTTTTATAAGAGGGACACCTTTACTAATTCAAATTTACTTATCTTACTATGGACTTCCAATCGTTATGCAATATATAAATCTTTATTTAGGGACTAATATTAATGTTAATGGTATTGCACCTATTATCTTTATATTCATTACCTATTCTCTTAACGAAGGGGCCTATGGTTCAGAAACGATTAGAGGAGCGATTCAAGCAGTTGATAAGGGGCAGTTTGAAGCTGCCCACTCTATAGGTATGACAGGCTTCCAAACTCTAAGAAGAATTATCATACCCGAGGCATTAAAAATAGCATTGCCTAATTTTGGGAATAGTCTATTGAGCCTAATTAAAGGGACATCCCTTGCCTTTTCCATCTCAGTCGTCGATATCGTGGCTGCTGCTGACTTAATTGGAGCAAGGTCTTACCGCTTTTTCGAAGTATACATCGTTGTTGCTCTTATTTACTGGATCACATGTTCAATATTAAGTGCAATTGTGAACTTGCTGGAAAAAAGGTTAAAAGTAAGTGAAAGAGGTGTCGTTAGTGATAGAACTTAAGGGGATTCAAAAATACTTTGGAAATCATCATGTTCTTAAGGGGATTGACCTTGAGGTTCAAAAGGGAGAAGTAGTTGTTATCATTGGTCCAAGTGGATCAGGAAAATCAACATTTTTAAGATGCATTAATTTCCTTGAAAAACCAACTGAAGGGGAAATTGTGCTGGACGGCCATCATTTTGATGCAAAAACTATTAAAAAGAAAGACATCCTCTATCTTACAAGAAATACGGCCATGGTGTTTCAACAATATAACCTTTTTAAAAATAAAACAGCTCTTGAAAATGTAATGGAAGGTCTTATTATTGTTCAAAAGAAGGATAAAAAACAAGCTACCGAAGAGGCTTTGGCTCAATTGACAAGGGTTGGACTTGCAGATCGAGTGAACTATTATCCAAGACAGCTTTCTGGGGGACAGCAGCAGAGGGTTGCTATTGCTAGGGCGCTGGCATTGAATCCGAAAGTTATGCTGTTTGATGAACCTACATCCGCACTAGATCCTGAGATGGTTGGAGAAGTGTTATCTGTTATTAAATCCGTGACAGAAGCAGGTCTTACAACGATTATTGTAACTCATGAAATGAGCTTTGCAAGAGAAGTTGCAGATCGGGTTATTTTCATGGATGGAGGCTACATTGTTGAACAGGGTACTCCATCAGAAGTTTTTGATTCTCCTAAAAATGAGAGAACCATCAAATTTCTGAAGAATGTATCTGGTTCTTTTAATAATGCTGCCGGTTAACTTTAGTTAAATAAGAAAATAAGCAAAAAGGTCTTCATTTCATTAAAATGTACCCTTTAGAGAAAAAGAAGCTCACATCCTACTATAGGTTGTGAGCTTCTTTGTACTTTAAGAAGTTTAACTTCATTAAAGGACTAAAGTAATAGAAGTTTCATTTTGGATTGGAGGACTTTACGGAATTCCGTACAACAACTATGATGAATGGATTAGCTAAAATACTCATTTTCCTTGTTTAAAAGGAGATGGGTAGATGAATGTTGAAAATAGTAACAAATCTTATTAAGATTCCATTGAAGAAGGAGGATATGATCATGACAACGAATGAAACGCTAATAAAGGATATCAATGAAAAGCTAACGGACCGATACGATAATGTTGTGAGTTGGCGCAGATATATGCACCAACATCCAGAATTATCTTTCAAAGAAGCAAAGACTGCCGAGTATATCAAAGAAAAACTGCTTAGTTTCGGTTTAGAAGTAAAAACGAATATTGGTGGACATGGTTTGATTGGTATTTTAGAAGGAAATCAATCAGGAAAGACGATTGCCTTAAGAGCAGACTTCGATGCCTTGCCTATCCCTGATGAAAAAGAGGTTCCTTATAAATCACAAAATCCGGGAGTGATGCATGCTTGTGGTCATGATGGTCACACTGCTGCCTTGCTAGGGACAGCGGAAGCATTAAGCCATTTTCGTGAACATCTGAAAGGAAAGGTTATTTTTATTTTTCAGCCGGCGGAAGAACTACCACCAGGTGGAGCAAAGTTTATGATTGAAGATGGTGTATTAGCTGATGTGGATTATGTGTTCGGTGCTCATTTAGATTCTCAGACTCCTCTTGGAAAAATAACTGTTGGTGAGGGTTTCCAAATGGCAGCGGTAGATAAATTTGATATTCATATTCAAGGCAAAGGCGGTCACGGTGCACGACCGCATGAAGCCATTGATTCTCTTGTGATTGGTAGCGAGATTGTTAATTCATTACAAAAGATTGTTAGTCGTGGTGTGAACCCCTTACAATCAGCTGTTGTCACGGTAGGTGTTTTCAAATCAGGAACAGCCTTTAATATTATTGCTGATAAAGCGACGATTGAGGGAACCGTTCGTACATTTGATAGTGCTATTCGAAAACAAGTGGAAAAACAAATGTATAGCATAGTTGAAGGGATTACAACTGCATTTGGAGCAACATATACGATTGATTATTTAAATGGTTATCCTGCTTTGTACAATCATATAGAAGAAACGGAAACGGTTCGCACTTTATTAGCTGAACAATTTTCTGAAGAGAACATTGTAGAAATGGAACCATCTATGGGAGCGGAGGATTTTTCATATTTTCTTCTTGAAAAGCCAGGTACGTATTTTAGAGTTGGCTCAAGAAATGAAGATGAAGCGACCCACTATCCTCACCATCATCCGAAATTTGATATTGATGAGAGAGCGTTATTAAATCTAGAAAAATCATTTGTGAAGATTGTAGCTCATTACTTACTCTGATTGACTAATATAATGAAATGTACAAAAGTACAATTTTGGAGTGATTTTATTAAAAAATCACTCCAAATATATTGCAATATCATTTTTCTTTCATCTAAAAACAGCCATAAGACGCTTGGCTACTAAATCGTAAAGACGGAACATAAATTGTATGACAGGTTCCCATTTTTTTAAGTAATGGATGACAAGGAGGCTTGTTCCAAAAGCCAATAATGCACTTCCAATGACGTCAACTGGATAGTGTACCCCAATATAAATTCGGGATATCGCAACAATCGTAGCCCAAATGAATACAGGATATTTAATCCGTTCATTCCGCATTAAAATAGTCCAAGCGATAGCAAACACTAAAACGGCATGATCACTGACAAAAGAAGAATCAGCAGCATGGTGTACTAATAGATGAACATGATGCACTACAAATGGGCGGGGATGGTAGTATACAAGATGAATGAAGCTGTTAACGAATAAGGCCATTAATGTAGATAAAGTTGCATAGATTGTAGTACGCCGTCTCTCCAAGATTTGTTTTTTCTTTCCACTAAACCATAGAAATAATAGGATCGCGATTGCAACATAAGGAACACTATTTGTCACTAAAAGCATGAAAGCATCTAAGAAATTCGAAGATCCTGCCCAACTATTTATCATTTGAAATCCTTCATAATTCACGTTTTTTCTCTCCCTAAAAGATGTTTCCACTAAAACAAATGTAAAGATACAAGATTGTCTCAATTGGTTATTTTAAGTGTAGTGAATAAACCTGAAAGTTTTCTAAAAATAACATTAAAATTCTATGAAAATGAAAGATTGTTAGACAATCAGTGATACAGTAATGTAGGGTTTATTTTATTAAAAGTCAATAATTTTATTCTTAATGGTATCACGGAGAAGGTAGGTACCACATTGGCATAAAAACTTGTTTTTTAAGCAAATTATAGTAATATCAAAGATATATGTAGTTAATATATGACATAAATGTATGCATTTACTTGACGGTTAAAAGGAGAATGATATGTTATGAAACCGGTGAAAAAAGCAATTATTCCTGCTGCAGGGTTAGGGACTCGATTTCTTCCAGTTACAAAAGCGATGCCAAAAGAAATGCTACCAATTGTAGACAAGCCTACTATTCAATATATTGTTGAAGAAGCTATTCAGTCTGGAATTGAAGATATTATTGTAGTGACTGGAAAAGGGAAACGAGCAATTGAGGATCATTTTGATTATGCTTATGAATTAGAACATACTTTATATGAAAAAGGAAAGTTTGAGCTTCTTGAGCGTGTTAGAAATGTTTCTGAAATGGTGAATATTCATTACATACGACAAAAAGAGCCAAAAGGGCTAGGTCATGCGATTTGGTGTGCTCGAAAATTTATTGGTGATGAGCCATTTGCTGTATTACTTGGCGATGATATCGTAGAGTCTGAGATTCCGTGTACTAAACAGCTTATGAATGTGTACGAAAAAACAGGATCGTCTATCGTTGGTGTTCAACAAGTACCATATAATGAAACAAGTAGATATGGAATAATTGACCCTTTAAAAGAAATGGACGGAATATATGAAGTGAAGAACCTTGTTGAAAAACCTAAGTTAGGTCAAGCACCCTCTGACTTGGCGATTATGGGACGCTATATATTAACGCCTGAAATTTTTGCAATTTTAGAAAATCAAGAATGTGGGATTCAAGGAGAAATTCAGTTAACGGATGGTATCAAAGATTTGAATCAAGTTCAAAATGTGTTTGCCTACAAGTTTGAAGGGAAAAGATATGATGTAGGAGAAAAACTTGGTTTTATCCTAACTAATATTGAGTTTGCCTTAAAGAATAGTGAATTAAGGAAGCCAGTACTAGAGTATATCAGTCAAGTTTTACATAAAGAAAATATATAAAGATTTAGAGTAGCAAACGATGTGAGGTAAAACGATGAATATTTGGTTGTCCTGGAGTCGGGAGAGGAAGCATTTCTTTCTAGCCTTCATTCTATTAATTTTATATCTATCTCCTATGTTTATATTAGGAGAAAACGCCCACATGAGGGTTCATGATAATCTGGATTCTAATATTGCTTGGTATAAAACCTTAAAAGATAGCGGTGAATTATTTGGTGATATTCATTCAGTTGTTCCACAGATAATCAATGGTTTACCCCGTAATACATATGGAACAGAGTTTAGTGGGATCCAGTGGCTACATCAGCTTTTTCCTTCTATGCTAGCTTATGCTATCAGTCAAGCAATTATTAGGATTGTCGCCTTTTTAGGGATGTATCTTCTATTAAAAAGTCATTTTGTTAAAGAAAAAGATGGGGATTGGATTAGAGTTTGGGTAGCACTTGCCTTTGCACTTACTCCCGTTTGGCCATCTGGTATGCTTAGTACGCTTGGTATGCCGCTTGCGTTGTGGGCTTTTTTAAATATTCGTAGTGGAAAGCATTCGTGGAAGGAATGGGTAACACTTATTCTATTACCTTTCTATTCGAGCTTTGTATTAGGCTTTTTCTTCTTCCTTGTTGCTATGGGCTTATTATGGCTAAGGGATTTGCTTGTTAAAAGAAAAATAAACGGGGCCTTCTTTGGCAGTATTGCCATGATGACGGCTGTCTATTTGTTTATTGAGTACCGTCTTGTTTACTCATTAGTTTTTCCAGAAGCGCCAACAAGCAGGAATGAATTCTTCCTGTCCAAGCTAGATTTTTTGCAAACCATTCGTTTAGTATGCAAAAACTATTTCCTTGGCCATACTCATGTTATGACGATTCATACCTATGTCATCGTACCGCTTTCTTTTATCGTATTATGGGCTATAAAGGGAAAAGTGAAGGGAACACTTGAAAAGCGCTATCTATATTTATTTGTTTTGAATATTATCCTGTCTATTTGGTACGCGTTTTGGTTCTATAAAGGCTGGGTACCCTTGAAAGAGCAGATACAATTGTTAAACACGTTCAACTTTGCTAGATTTCATTTTTTACGACCGTTAATTATTTATCTTATGTTTGCACTTGGTGGATATCTTCTCTGGCGTAAGGGGAGAGGCTGGCAGAAATTCGTTAAGCTTTGTTTAATTGCTCAAATTATTATTTTGTTAGGATTGAACGAAGAAATTAGATATAGAGTTGCTGGGGCACCATCCTTTAAACAATTTTATGCGACGGAGCAATTCGAGGAAATCAACCAATATATCGGAGCATCGAAAAGCAGCTATCGAGTAGCCAGTATCGGACTTCATCCTGCCATCGCACAGTATAATGGCTTTTATACCCTTGATACGTATAACAATTATTATCCATTAGAATATAAGCATCAATTTAGAAAGATTATTGCTGCTGAATTAGCTAAGAACGCCACTTTAGAGGAGTATTTTGATGAGTGGGGTGGCAGATGCTATATTTTCGTCGATGAATTGGGGAAAAAGTACGATTACCGAAAGGACTCTAAAAAGAAAATTCATCATTTACAGTTGAATACAGAAGTGTTTAAAAATATGGGTGGAAAATATATTTTTTCAAGTGTGCCAATAATGAATGCAAGGAGCAATGGCCTTGTCTTTAAGAAGGCGTTTGATCAAAAGGATTCTGCCTGGAGAATTTATCTATACGAAGTAAAATAATCGTTGATAAGGAAGAGAAGAAGTATGAACAAGCCTGTATTAACCATCGTTGTCCCTTGTTACAATGAGGAAGAGGTATTGCTGGAGACGGCTTCACAGCTATCCGAGGTGCTACAAGATTTAATTCACGATGTTCTCATCTCAAACGAAAGTAGAATCCTGTTTGTCGATGATGGCAGTAAAGACCGTACATGGGAATTAATCGAAAATGAAACGGAACATAACTCATTTGTAAAAGGGCTAAAATTAGCGAGAAATGTAGGTCATCAAAACGCTCTTATAGCAGGTCTCGAAACGGCTAATAAACAATCAGATTGTGTTGTGTCCATTGATGCGGATTTGCAGGATGATATTGCTGTGATTCGTACTTTTGTTGAGAAATATTTAGAAGGATTCGATATTGTATACGGTGTAAGAGATCACCGTGATACAGATACTTTTTTCAAACGAACAACTGCTGTAGGCTTTTACCGTTTTATGGAGAAGATTGGCATCAAATTAGTCCCTAATCATGCGGACTTTCGGTTAATGAGCAAGCGAGCTTTAGATGAATTATTTAAATATAAAGAGACGAATTTATTTCTTCGAGGACTTATACCTCTAGTAGGTTTTCCTTCAACAAGAGTGTATTATGACCGGAAGGAAAGGTTAGCAGGAGAATCAAAATATCCCTTAAAAAAAATGCTAGCCTTTGCTTTTGATGGAATAACGTCTTTTAGTGTGGCACCCATCCGGTTTGTGACCTTATTAGGATTTTTGGCGGTCATCGTTAGTATGATTGTAGGTATTTATACACTCGTTCAAAAGTTCACAGGTCAAACTGAATCAGGTTGGAGCTCATTAATGATTTCGATTTGGTTTGTAGGAGGCTTGCAATTAATGGGGATTGGAATGATTGGAGAATATGTCGGTAAAATCTATCATGAAGTAAAGCGACGTCCAAAGTTTGCTATTGAAACGGATACTTTTTCACTTCATAGGATAGGAAATCAGCCAAAAGATGCTGTTTTAAAAGATCAATGAATTATCAGTTTGTTCGCTTCTTATTGGTCGGCGTTATGAATACAATTGTTGGATTATCCGTTATATATCTGCTTTTGCATCTAGCAGGTCTTTCCTATTGGGTGTCTACCTTTTTAGGGAATTCTGTTGGTGCAGTTGTGAGTTTCTTTTTAAATCGAAGTTTTACTTTTAGGAGTCAAGGCTCTGTATCTAAAAGTATGCTTCGGTTTGTTGTTGTTATTTTGTTTTGTTATTTTGTTTCTTATACAATTGGACGAAATTTAGTAGAATGGATATTAAGTAATAGTGAGTTAACATCAAGTATCAAAACAGATATAGCGGTATTTATTAGTACGGGTTTCTATACGGTATTGAATTATTTTTGCCAAAAATTATTTGTATTTAAGTCAACTAAACATAAAGGAAGTATGTGATGATATGAGTATTCTTGTTTTAGGTGGAGCGGGGTATATTGGCTCTCATGCTGTCTATCAACTAATTGATAAAGGCTATAAGGTTGTTGTCGTTGATAATTTGCAAACAGGCCATCAAGAAGCGATACATCCTAAAGCAAAGTTTTACCAAGGAGATATTCGAAATAAAGATTTCCTGCAGAGTGTTTTCCAAAATGAAGAGATTGAAGCTGTGATCCATTTTGCGGCTAATAGTCTTGTAGGCGAGTCAATGGAAAAGCCTTTAGAATATTTTAGTAATAATGTATATGGAACACAAATTGTACTAGAAGTTATGAAGCAATTTCATGTGCAGTATATTGTGTTTTCATCTTCTGCAGCAGTATATGGTGAACAGCAAGTTATGCCAATTACAGAAGAAATGCAGACTAATCCTACAAATACATATGGTGAAACGAAATTAATAATGGAAAAAATGATGAAATGGTGCAATCAGGCATACGGAATAAAATATGTGGCACTTCGCTATTTTAATGTGGCCGGGGCAAGAAAAACAGCTGAAATTGGTGAGGACCATCATCCTGAAACTCATCTTGTTCCGCTTATTCTTCAAGTGGCATTAGGGCAAAGAGAACAGATTACCATTTTCGGAGAAGACTACGACACATCAGATGGTACTTGTATCAGAGATTACGTCCATGTAGAGGATTTAATAGCAGCTCATATTCTTGCTTTGGAGTATTTACATCATGGTGGGGAAAGCGATATTTTCAATCTTGGCAGCAGTAAAGGGTATTCTGTTAAGGAAATGGTGGACGCTGCGAGACAAGTGGCGAATCACTCGATTCCTTCAAAGGTTGGGGAGCGTAGAGCCGGTGATCCGAGTACTCTTATTGCTTCATCGGAGAAGGCGAAAAATGTATTAGGCTGGATTCCAGCTAGAGAAAGTATAACGGAAATCATTGAAGATGCTTGGAATTGGCATAAGTCACACCCAAGTGGTTATTAAACTAGTCATAGTATATCAAAAAAGCGAACGAGTGAATGTTCGTTTTTTTGATGCGTAAATAAATTTTTGAAAATTTAAAAAAATGGTAAAATAGTCGTAGGATAATGATGTTGTTTTTGAAAACTAGCAGGTGTAACATGGGTATTGAGGTACAATCAGGGAAACCTGATGTCACAAAGCTATCGGGGCTAAGGACCTTGTCTATGCCAGCCAGCTGCCATTGCCAAAAGGAGGGAAGGTAATGAAAATATCAAAATGGTTTTCAAAAATTTTAACTAGTTTGCTTGCAATCACTCTGATTATTAGCTCAGCTTCGTTTGTAAGTGCGAAAGGTTCAGACAAAGGAAGTTCAGAACAGAAGGACCATGGTCAAAGTCAAAAAGAAGATAAGTCCATTGATAAACAGGATAATGGACAAGGCCAAAAAGAGGACAAATCTATTGATAAGCAAGATGAAGAAAAAGTCCAAAAAGAAGATAAAGCTACTGATCAACAGGTGAAAAATAAAGAGAAAAAATCTACTGATAAAAAAGTAGATAATAAAGGTAAAACTGAAAATAAAGTAGCTATTAAATCTAAGACGGGAAAAACCGTTGACAAACGTATAAATTCTGTAGATTCTACAATTAGTAGCATTACTAAGTCTATTAATACATATTTCGGTGTAAATGAAGACGGAACAGTTGATAAAGAATTGACTAAAAAAGTGGCTAATAAAAAGTATAATAGTTATAGAGGAAAATTGAAGGCTCAAATAAATAAGCTTCGTGCTTATGATAAACAACTAGCTTCTTATAAGAAAAAAAGTAAAATAACCGATGCTGACTATGCTGCATTATTAGCTAAGTCTAAAGAACTTCAAAAATTGGCAGCTGATGAAATTCAACGAGTGAAATCTTTAGCAAAAGAAGCAACAACTCCAAAAACAGAAGATGAAGGTATATCAACAGATCCAGCGGATACAACGCAACCAGCAGATCCAGCAGATGAAACGCAACCAACAGATTCAGTGGATACAACACAACCAGCAGATCCAGCACTTTAATTTATATAGTTTTGTATTGGTTATTAAGTCAGCATTTTATATGCTGGCTTTTTAAATACTTTAAATTCCATGCCGAGTGATGGATTTTTTTACATATGATGGAATTGTAAGTGATTGGTTTTATATAATTCTATGCTAAAATGTAAATAAACGGACGTATGAAGATATCAAATTTTGAAAGTAGTGTTTTTTTGAGTTTATTTTTTACGTATCTTTTAGCGGGTCTTGCGATTGCCTTGCCTGTAGGAGCAATAACCATAGAAATGACGAAGCAAGGTTTGAAAAAGGGGTTTATGCATGGCTGGGCTGTCGGGTTAGGTGGAATGACAGTCGATTTCTTATTAGTTATTGCGTTATATATGGGATTGGCTTCTGTACTCGCTATCCCATACATTCAAATACCTATGTGGTTTATTGGTGCGTGTTTTTTAGCATACTTAGGTTATGATTCTATAAAAAATTCGAATCAAGATATTATCCTAATTGGAGATAAGTCAAACCAATCGTTTTTTAGCTCATATCGTAATGGTTTACTCGTAGCCATTTCACCAGGTAATCTTGTGTTTTGGATTTCTGTTTTTGGATCTGTACTTTCTAATTCTTATGATACGACACAACCGACAAGATTTTTAATCGTGGGGGCTGGCATTTTAGCTGGTATCTTAGTCCATGATGTTGGTCTACTTACAATTGTTGCGATTACAAGGAAAGTAATGAATCGAGCCATGATAAAATGGATATCCATATTAGCTGGATTTGCTTTAATAGGCTTTGCAGTATACTTCTTTTATGAGTTTTTTGTGGCAATTATGCAATAACAATAGGTTAGTTGGTCTAAGAAAAATGTGAAGGCTATTCGCTTTTCTTTAACTTATATTTAATGTTAATATAAACTTTGAATGAAACTTACATAAAAGGAGATGTTTGTAATGACTAAAACAGGATACATAGAATTGTCAGATGGTAATAAAATTAGCTTCGAATTATACCCTGAGGAAGCACCTGGTACAGTAGCAAATTTTGAAAAATTAGCAAATGAAGGCTTTTATGATGGACTGAACTTTCACCGAGTGATCCCAGGCTTTGTTAGCCAAGGTGGCTGCCCTAACAAAAATGGTACAGGTGGCCCTGGCTACACAATTAAATGTGAGACAGAGGGAAATCCTCATAAACACGAAGCAGGGTCTTTATCAATGGCACATGCAGGTAAAGATACAGGTGGTAGTCAATTTTTTATCGTACATGAGCCTCAGCCACATCTTAATGGCGTGCACACTGTTTTTGGTAAAGTAACAGAAGGCTTAGAACATGCGCTTAACATGAGACAAGGTCAAGGCATTAATACAATTAAAGTATCTGAATAAGATTTTGAGGGGAGCAGAAATGCTCTCTTACCCTATGAATCATGAGGTATTTTTTCTGACCATAAGTTCATTTCAACACCATAGCTTCTCATTGACTCATACTGATATATTATATACATGACTAATATGTAAAAAAATCAATCGTGATAAAGGAACCTCTCCATATTTGAAGTTCCTTCTTTATCGAATTCGTTCTAAAAAGCGTCGTTTCCGTTCTTCTTTTGGGTTTGTAAATATTTCATCAGGTGTTCCTCTGTTCAGCAATGACACCTTGGTCAAAAAATATTACCTCATCAGCTACTTCTCTAGCAAAGCGCATTTCATGGGTAACGACGACCATGGTCATACCTTCTTGTGCTAAATCTTTCATCGCTTTTAATACCTCACCTACTAGTTCAGGGTCTAGTGCAGAAGTGGTCTCATCGAAAAGCATTACTTTCGGTTCAATGCCCATGACTCGGGCAATTCCGATACGCTGCTGCTGACCACCTGATAGTTGGTGAGGATAAAAATTAATTTTGTCGCTTAAGCCTACTTTTGTAAGTAGCTTGATGGCTTTCTCTTTTGCTTCTTGTTTGGGAATACCTTGAACAATTATAGGTCCTTCCATTACATTTTCTAGTGCTGTTTTATGAGGAAAGAGGTTATAACTTTGAAAAACCATTCCGGTTAAACTACGAAAAGTAGTAATCGACTTTTTACTTAACTTTTTCTTGAAATTCATTACTTTCCCGTCAATTTCAATCGTTCCAACTGCAGGAATTTCAATCTAGCTAGCGCGGTTAATGTGGCTAGTATAAGTCCGAGAATAAAAGTAATTAAGGTTAGTGGAATCGTATATTGAATAGCTCCCTCTATCATTGGATAGAGGGAAGACTTAGCGATTGAAAGTAAACGATCAACCCGCTCAGGATCTTGGAGAATGCTACTTAGGAGAAACATCTTCACCAAACCATTTCTTGGGAATTTTCACTGTTGTTCCGTCTGCTTTCATATCTTTTAATGCTTTATTTACTTCCTCTGCTTTTAACCCTGAATTAATGAATACAGACTAAATTGATAATATGATGCATATTATCAATTTAGTGCTACTTCACTTCAAAGGATACGAGTACAAGTTGTTTGTAAGTTTTGTTATGAAAGCGTAATCAACTTTAATATGAAGGATTTAGGGGGAGTATTGCAAATGAAAAAGAAAAAGTTTTCTGCAATCATGTTTGTGTTTTGTTTTCTGCTGATTTTTACTGCGGCATGTAGTTCTACAACCTCAACAGACGACTCAAAAGGAGAAGGGGATAACAATAAAGCTGAGAGTATTAAAATTGGTGTACTTGCATCAACGACAGGAGCTCTTGAAGCTTATGGAAAGCAATCGACGAGGGGATTTGAGCTTGGTTTGGACTATGCAACGAATGGAACGATGGAAGTGGCTGGTAAGAAAATTGAATTTATTATCGAAGATACTGAAACAAACCAGAAGTTGCTGTTCAAAAAGCAACCAAGCTATTAGAAGAGGATGGAGTCGATTTCTTAGTTGGTTCATCTAGCTCCAGTGACACATTAGCTGTCCTTCCTTTAGCAGAGGAGTATAAAAAAGTAATGGTTGTTGAGCCAGCTGTTGCTGATAGTATAACTGGATCCGAATTTAATCCTTACATTTTCCGAACAGCAAGAAACTCCTCACAGGATGCAATTGCTGGTGCGGTAGCGATTGCTAAAAAAGGAGTAAAGATTGCCACATTAGCACCTGATAACGCGTTTGGTCGCGATGGAATAACAGCCTTTAAAGAAGCGGCTGAAAAGCTTGGTGCAGATGTAAGTCATGAGGAATATGCTGACCCAGTTGCAACAGATTTTACCTCTAATATCCAAAAGATTGTAAATGAAAAGCCTGATTACTTGTTTGTGGTATGGGCAGGTGCCAATTCTCCTTGGAATCAAATTGCTGATATGAAGGTTCAAGATAAAGGGATAAAAATTTCAACAGGTGCTCCTGATATAGCAGCATTATCGACAATGGGAGCGCTGGTAGGAATGGAAGGCTTTACGGTGTATTATCATGATCTTCCGAAAAATAATGTAAATGATTGGTTAGTAGCAGAGCATAAGAAACGTTTCAATAATGAGGTGCCTGATTTGTTTACACCAGGTGGGATGAGTGCAGCTATAGCTATTGTTGAGGCATTAAAGAAAACAGAAGGGGATGCAGATTCGGCGAAGCTTATTGATACAATGGAAGGAATGAGCTTTGAAACACCAAAAGGCAAAATGACCTTCCGCGCAGAGGACCATCAGGCCTTACAAACATTGTATGCGATTAAGCTTGAGAAAAAAGAAGGAATCAGAGTATCCAGTGCCTGTTCTCATTCGCGAGCTAACTCCAGAAGAAACAGCTCCACCCGTTCGGAACTAAATTCAACGGACTTGAATAATAAGCGCTCGATACCTATTAGTAACTATTGCTTAAAAAAATATGACAATAAGTAGTTACTATAGGTGTCTAGTGCTTTTCATAATATAAAATTCAACAAGTTTTGAAGTCTAATAGAAAGGACGTGTATATATGACTTCTATACTGTATACCAAGAATGTAGGCATTACTTTTGGTTCACATAAAGCAGTGGATGGCGTTTCTTTTTCAGTAAAGGAAAATGAATTCAAATCGATTATTGGACCAAATGGTGCAGGGAAAACGACATTGTTTAACCTCCTTAGCGGGCAGCTTCCAGCAACGGAAGGAGGAATCTATTTTCAAAATCAGGAGATTACAAAACATTCTGCTATGGAGCGCACGCGGTTAGGAATGGGGAGGTCTTTCCAAATAACAAATGTGTTTCCTAATTTAACGGTGTTAGAGAATGTTAGATTAGCTGTTCAGTCTTATCATAAGGTTCGCTATCAAATGCTCGTTCCTGCCCGAAAATATAAAGAATTTGAAGACAAGGCACGAGATTGGCTGCAGCTTGTTCTCCTTGAAAATAAGGAAAATACATTAGCAAAAAATTTGGCACATGGTGAAAAGAGAAAGCTTGAAATGGCAATGCTTCTGGCACTAGAGCCTAAGTTATTGCTTTTAGATGAACCAACAGCAGGCATGTCTCTTGAAGATGTACCAATGATTGTTGAGGTTATTAAAAAAGTGAAAGAAGAAGGGGACAAAACGATTCTCTTAATTGAACACAAAATGGATATGATTATGGATTTATCAGATAGTGTGATGGTTTTATTTAATGGAAGGCTACTAGCAGATGGAACGCCGAAAGAAATCATGAATAATGAAACGGTCCAAACCGCTTATCTGGGAGGATTATACGATGAGTACACTGCTTAGTTTGGATCATGTAGAAACGTATATAGGACAATTTCATATTCTTCAAGACATTTCAATTACTGTTCCAAAAGGAGAGGTAACCGTTCTCGCTTGGCCGGAATGGAGCAGGTAAAACAACGACTTTAAGGAGCATAATGGGTCTTAATCCTCCGGCAAAGGGAATGATTCAATTTAAAGGAGAAAAAATTAGTGGACTACCTACCTATGATATTGCTAACAAGGGAATCGGATATGTACCAGAGGATCAAGGGATTTTTGGCGATTTAACGGTTGAAGAAAATATGAAAATTGCGATGCGAAAAGAGAACGATCGTACTTTGGAAAGAATGGATTGGATTCTAAATCTTTTTCCGGATTTACAAAAGTTTTGGAAACGAGCTGGTGGTTTGTTGAGTGGAGGGCAAAAACAAATGCTTTCGATTGCCCGTGCGTATGTGAATGAAAGCGAACTTCTGCTAATAGACGAGCCAAGTAAGGGCCTTGCTCCAATCGTTGTTGAAAAAGTAATGGAATCCATTCTGCAGATGAAGGAAAAAACAACGATTGTTTTAGTTGAACAGAATTTTTTAATGGCAAGTAAAATCGGTGATGGCTTTCTATATTATTGATGACGGTAGAACGATTTATAACGGAAAAATGAGTGAGCTTAGAGAAGATGAGAGTTTACGAAGAAAATATTTAGGAATTGCGTAAGGAGGCTTGTTATGGAGTTGTTTTTAAATTTAACCATTAATGGCTTGGCAACCGGGATGCTCATATTTCTCCTGGCAGCAGGACTTACTCTTATTTTTGGACTGATGGACGTTTTGAATTTCGCACATGGGGCACTTTTTGCATGGGGAGCTTACAGTGGAGTTTGGATTTATAATCAAACAGGAAGTTTTTTTATTGGAATACTTGGGGCTTTAGGTACGGGATTGATTCTCGGTTTAATTACTGAGAAATGGATTGTAAAACCTGTATATGGAAATCATGTACAGCAGATTTTGATTACACTTGGTTTTATGCTCGTTCTTTCGGAAATGTTAAAGGTGGTCTGGGGGCCAAATCAGATTGCTACTGTCTCCTCCATCTTACTTACAAGGTAGCTGGGAACTTGGAGATGTTCTTATTATTAAATATAGAGCGTTTATTATCCTAATTGGAATTTGTATGTATTTCCTTATCCGATTTGTATTAAAAAATACGAAAATTGGCTTGATTGTAAGAGCTGGGGTTATGAATAAAGAAATGGTTCAGGCATTAGGGATTAATATTAACAGGGTATTTTTACTTGTTTTTATGGTCGGAGCGGCAATGGCTGCTTTGGGAGGCGTTTTGCTTGGTCCTTACTCAGGAGTGATTCATGCGGGAATGGGTATGGAATTCGCCATTCTTGCTTTTATTGTTGTCGTGATCGGTGGGATGGGCAATATTACAGGTTCTGTCTTTGCTGCGTTACTCGTTGGTTTGTCAGGAGCGTATATGGCATATTTTGTTCCTGATTTATCGTTAGCAGTAAATATGATTTTAATGGCTGTTGTATTAATTTTTAGACCAAAAGGATTATTTGCCTTAAAGGGGTGAAAATGTGGGACTGAAAAATTTTGATAATAAAACTAAATCTTCTCTTTTTAATAATAAGTGTGGGATTAATGGTTTTCCCTTTTGTTTATGAAGATCGAAATATATTGATTATGTTTACGCAAATTTTTATCTTTGCCATTTTTGCTATGAGTTATGATATATTGCTTGGTTTTACGGGAATTGTCTCATTTGGACATGCGATGTTTTTTGGAATCGGTGCCTACTCAACTAGTATATTTATGAAAAGATTTGAACCAGAATTGGGTTTTGTCTTGTTAGCTGTGCTAGTTGGTATTATCTTATCAGCAATGGTTAGTTATGTGGTGGGGCTATTAACGTTACGCCTAAAAAGTCATTATTATGCGATGCTTACTTTGGCGCTTTCGAGTCTATTTTTAGTTGCAGCTGAAAAATGGCGTACGCTTACCTTATGGAAATGATGGATTCACCTTTAGGGTGCCCGAGCTTTTCCGTGATCGTACGAGTTTTTATCTGATTTGTCTCGTGTGTATGGTACTTGTATATTTTGGATTGAAACGACTAATCAATTCACCTCTTGGGAAAATACTTTTGGCCATTAGAGAAAACGAGCAAAGAACAGAATCATTAGGGTATTATGTGTTGCATTATAAGATTGTTGCTAGTGTAGTTGCCGGAATTTTAGCAAGCGTGGCCGGATCTTTATATGCTATCTCTTTAAGATTTGTGAATACCAGTGTGTTTGCTATGGATATTACATTAGATGCGCTGTTAATGACGATTATTGGTGGAGTGGGAACTTTAATTGGAGCGGTGATTGGCTCTGGTATTATTGAGTTAGCTCACCATTGGTTAACGGGTCTTACAAAGGTTCATTGGATTTTTGAAAGATGGATCATATTTTTTGGAATCGTTTATATCTTAGCTGTTCGATTTTTCCCTCAAGGTATTGTGGGTACATTACGCCTATTATTGGATAAAAGAAAATGGAAAAAGAAAGAAAATGCAAAAGCAAAGGAAAAAGTGGCTGGTTAAGGAGGGGCGGAATGAATCAATCAAATCTTGCATCATTTATCGTCCGTTTTCACTTAGCAAGCAGCGTACTTGAAACCGGAGAAAAAAAGTGGCGCATTAAAGTAACGTATGTCCAAGCAGGAAATGAAGCAACCTTTGCAACCATTGATGAGGCCATGAGCTTTATGAAGCAGTGGATGGAGGTCTGTGAACGAACCATCTAACGGTCATTTTAAAGTATGTATAAAGCTTCTAAATATATGATGAGGGGGGAGTTATGCATGACAGGTGCAGTCCATTTGAAGAAAGTTTCATTAGGTAATGGAGAAACGCTAGGGTACAGAGAGAGAGACGGCGGCACAGAAAATCTTCTACTTATTCATGGGAATATGACTTCATCCAAACATTGGGATATCCTTATCGAAAAAATGGACCCAAAGTATAAAATATATGCGGTTGATATGAGGGGATTTGGGATTTCATCCTATCATACACCTGTTCAAAGGATTAAGGATTTTTCTGATGATATTAAATTATTTGTTGATGAAATTGGTTTAAAGGACTTTTCAATGATAGGCTGGTCAACAGGTGGTGCTGCTGCTATGGAATTTTGTGCAGACTATCCCACGGATTGCCATCGTCTGATTTTACTTGCCTCTGCTTCAACAAGAGGCTATCCTTTCTTCGGCACAGATGAGAATGGACAACCTGATGTTACAAAACGACTTAAAAGTCTAGATGATATAAGAAAAGACCCACTTAGAACAATACCAATTCAAGGGGCATATGATTCGAAAAATAGTGAAGCGTTAAAAGGTATTTGGAATGCTTTGATCTATCGTCAGGCACAGCCTACACCTGAAAAGTATGATGAATATGTAGAGGACATGATCACACAAAGAAACTTAGTCGATGTGTATCATTCTCTCAATACATTTAACATAAGCACGAAACATAACGGATTAATTGAAGGCTCAGGCAAGGTGAAGGATATTAAGGTACCTGTACTTGTTTTAAGGGGGAATGAAGATTTAGTAGTCACGTCTGAAATGACAGATGAAATTTTGGAGGACTTCGGAGATCAAGCACAATACGTGGAATTAACAGGCTGCGGACATTCACCGTTAATCGACAACTTAAACTGGTTGACTGAGGAAATTGAAAAGTTTCTTTCTTAGTTTAACTTCGCTAAAGGATTAAAGAAAAAAAGTTGGTTTTTGTCGAATAATCGATAAATGATAAAAACCGAAGATAAATAGGTGATTTTCGTAGATAAAATGGGAAAACCGAATATAAATTAATCCATTTAAATTAAAAACAATTAGGATGTGCACTTTATAGTCAATATCAATTTTGATTACAAAAAAACCCACAGATTGTGGGTTTTTCAGTTTATTTATTTGGATTAGTCAATAACTCATAAGCATTTTTTACACGATCTTCGCTAGGAGGCTCTACGCCTTCGAGTGGATATTTTAATCCAAGCGTTTCCCATTTGTAAACGCCAAGCTTGTGATATGGTAATACTTCAACTTTTTTAACGTTTTTTAACTCTGAAATAAATAATCCAAGTTTTTCGAGATCTTCATCAATATCAGTCACACCTGGTACGAGCACGTGACGAATCCAAACTGGAATTTGTTTATTTGACAGATATTTAGCAAAGGTTAAAATATGATCGTTGTATTTCCCTGTTAACACTTTATGCTTATTCCGATCAATTTGTTTTAAATCAAGCAAGATCAAATCTGTGTATTCCAACAACTCATCTAATTGCTTTAGAAATTCAGGGTTTTCGGAAAAACAGCCGCCTGATGAATCAATCGTTGTATGAATGCCTTTTTGTTTACACGCTTTGAAAAGCTCTAATAGAAAAGGTATTTGCAATAGTGGTTCACCACCACTTACGGTAATGCCTCCATTTGATGCATTAATAAAAGGGAGATATCCTTCTAAATCATTCATAATTTCTTCAACAGACATTTTGTTTCCAGTACCAATTTCCCATGTATCAGCGTTGTGACAGAACTGGCAGCGCAGTAGACAGCCTTGAGTAAAAATGACATATCTAATTCCAGGACCATCTACTGTTCCGCAAGTTTCGACTGAATGAATATTTCCTAACATAGTGTTTCCCTCCTGGCTCCACTCCATTTAGATTGAATCTGGAGGGAAGTATATTGCAAGATACGAATGTATATTTTTTCAATGCGTACTGGTGTCTAGCTCCACCGGCTAGCTCGCTATGAAAAAGATAAAAGCCCTCGAAAGGCAAAAAGCGTATCCGTGTCTTTTCCTATTTTCTTCGCGAGCTGACCAAGCCGGTTCCGCTTTTCTTATTACATACTTTCGTGGAAAGTACGGTTAATAACATCGATTTGTTGTTCACGTGTTAATTTAATGAAGTTTACAGCGTATCCAGATACACGAATTGTTAATTGTGGATATTTTTCTGGATGATCCATAGCATCTAACAATGTTTCACGATCGAATACGTTAATATTTAAGTGATGGCCTTTTTTCTCTGCATAACCATCAAGGATGGCTGAAAGGTTTTTCTCTTGTGAGTCTGAGTCTTTACCTAGAGCTTTAGGAACCATTGAGAATGTGTTAGAGATACCGTCCATAGAGTATTTATATGGAAGTTTAGCTACTGAAGTTAGAGAAGCTAAAGCACCTTTTGTATCTCTTCCGTGTAATGGGTTAGCACCTGGTGCAAATGGTACTCCAGCTTTACGTCCATCAGGAGTTGCGCCAGTTTTCTTACCATATACAACGTTTGATGTAATAGTTAATACAGATTGAGTTGGTATTGCCTCACGATATGTGTGATGTTTGCGAATTTTGTTCATGATTTCTTTCACAAGGCTTACAGCAATCTGGTCAACACGATCGTCGTTGTTTCCGTATTTTGGATAGTCGCCTTCGATTTCATAGTTCACAGCAAGACCATTTTCATCACGGATGACTTTAACTTTTGCATGTTTAATAGCACTAAGTGAGTCAGCTGCAACAGAAAGTCCAGCGATACCACAAGCCATTGTACGAAGAACTTTTCGGTCATGAAGAGCCATTTCAAGTCTTTCGTACGCATATTTGTCATGCATATAGTGAATAACATTTAATGAGTTTACATATAGTTCACATAACCAATCAAGCATTGCATCATATTTTTGCATAACTTCATCAAATTCTAAATACTCAGAAGTAATTGGTTGGAAAGCTGGTCCAACTTGTGTTTTATATCTTTCGTCTACGCCACCATTGATTGCATATAATAATGCTTTAGCAATGTTTACACGAGCACCGAAGAACTGCATTTGTTTACCAATTCTCATAGCAGATACACAGCATGCAATACCATAATCATCGCCATATTCCGCGCGCATCATATCATCGTTTTCATATTGAATAGCGCTTGATTTAATAGACATTTTTGCACAATATTTTTTGAATGTATCTGGAAGAGAAGTTGACCAAAGAACAGTTAAGTTTGGTTCTGGAGCTGTTCCTAAGTTATCCAATGTGTGTAAGAAACGGAAAGAGTTCTTTGTTACTAATGTACGACCATCAAGTGCCATACCACCGATTGATTCAGTTACCCAAGTTGGGTCACCACTATATAATTCGTTATATTCAGGAGTTCTAGCAAATTTAACTAAACGTAATTTCATAATGAAATGGTCAACGATTTCTTGAATTTCTTTTTCAGTAAATGTGCCATCTTGCAAGTCTCTTTCAGCATAAATATCTAAGAAAGTAGATGTACGACCAAGGCTCATTGCTGCACCATTTTGTTCTTTAATCGCACCTAAATAACCAAAGTATAACCATTGAATAGCTTCTTTGAAGTTTTTAGCTGGTACAGAAATATCATAACCATAAGCAGCAGCCATTTGTTTTAATTCTTTTAATGCACGATATTGTTCGCTATATTCTTCACGATCGCGAATAACGTCATTTGTCATTGTACGGTCGCCAATATATTGGAATTCTCTTAATTTTTCTTGCATTAAGAAGTCTACTCCGTAAAGAGCTACACGACGATAGTCACCAATAATACGACCGCGTCCATAAGCATCTGGAAGACCTGTAATAACACCAGCGTGACGTGCTGCTCTCATTTCTGGTGTGTATACATCGAAAACACCTTGGTTATGCGTTTTGCGATAATCTGTAAAAATATGTTCAACTTCTTCGTCTAATTCGTAGCCGTTTGTTTTTAAAGCATCTTTTGCCATACGGATTCCTCCAAAAGGCATTAATGCACGTTTAAAAGGTTTATCCGTTTGAACACCAACGATTTGTTCAAGATCTTTATCTAAATAGCCAGGGCCATGTGAAGTAAGAGTAGATACAATTTTTGTATCAGCATCTAAAACACCGCCAGCTTCACGTTCTTTTTCAGTTAATTCCATTACTTGATTCCAAAGTTTTGTTGTAGCTTCTGTAGGACCTTCTAAGAAGCTTTCATCTCCAGTATAAGAACTTACATTTTTAATGATGAAATCGCGGACGTTAATTTCTTTTTGCCATTCGCCGCTTTTAAAATTTTTCCATTGTTCCATAATCATATCTCTCCTCTATATTATAAAAATAATTATAACAGGCTTATTTTTTATGGTGTAACAGATTACATATTTAGAATACTCCTATTCCTTGATGTTTGGAATAAGGATTTATGAACAATTTGTGAAATGATTGAGCATACTTTTTGAGTGTAGTAAATTTACTCTTTATATACTTGGGTTTGTTGGTGGTATTGCTGGAGAATTCATAATGTAATTTTTAGAATTTTTTAAATAATCATTATAAAAAGATAAATTCTAATTAATGGATATGCAATATCTGTTTCATTAATAAAATTGTATCTGTTATATATAAATGGTGTGAATTTTGATAATGAATATTACCAAATCTCTCATCGTCAAGATTTACGCGTGATAAAGTCGCTTTCATTTAAATAGAGATATACTTATCTAAGACATTTCGTCTGCTTTTTCATGATTTTTGAATGCTTCGTAATATGCTTATTAATCAAAAAGACATAAGATACAAAGAGGTTGTTCTATTGAGGACATCCTCTTTTATTTGTAGGCTCTAATAATCAACTGTGTCGTATAGCAAAGCCTGTTTTTATAATATTTAGTCTAAATTAAATGGGATTTATAAACTGTAGTATTATATTTTTTCTAATCTGTTATATATCTGTTTTTGATGTTTTACATCTATTTAAGAACATTTTAATCTAAAAATGTATTGTGTATCACAAATGAAAATAAATGTGTTCTAATTTTGTCACAACATTTTTTCGGAAAACTGTATACAATGTTAGCAAGAGAATTTCATGATTTCTTATTTGAAGAAGTTTACTTAAATTATTATCTAACTTCATCTTATGAATACTGGAAATACTCCTTAGAAAAGTATTGAATGTTTTACCAATAGAGGAGGGAGCTTATGTCGTTATTACCACAAAAAAATGAACAAGGATTCTTTGAAATACGATTAGAGTCAATTGGAGGATTAGGAGCAAACTTAGCAGGGAAAATGCTAGCAGAAGCTGGTGTTTTTGGTGTAGGGCTAAATGGTGCTAACTTTGCTTCCTACGGTTCAGAGAAAAAAGGTTCGCCAGTAAAAGGATTTATTCGCTTTAGTGAGCCTGACGTGGAAATTAGAGACCATAGTCCAATTGAAGAGCCGAATGTAATTGGAATTTTTCATGAAGCGCTATATAAAACAGTAGATGTTGTTAGTGGTTTAAAACCTGATGGAATTGTACTAGTTAATTCAACTAGAGATTTTGATAGCATCAAGCAAGACTTAAAGCTAGAATATGGTACTCTTGCGATTATTGATGCTTTAAGTATCGCAGTTGAAGAGAAAACAAAAGTAAACACAGCTATGCTGGGCGCTCTTTTCAAAATTTGCGATTTCTTAAATCCAGATGCTATGAGAGCTGTCATTCGCAAAACATTTGAAAAAAAATACCCTCATTTAGTAGAGCCTAATATTCGTACATTCGATCGTGGGTATAATGAAGTTGTTTTCAAAACAGTTGAAATGCCTGAAGGTGCAGTTGGAAAACAATTTAACATGCCACAACCGTTACTTGGATATGAAACTCAAGGACTTGGCGGCGTAATCACAACTCAAGGAAATAGTATATTAAAAGACTTAAGTGGATCAAGACAAGGTTTTTTACCTGCATTTGATCGTTCAACTTGTATTGACTGTGCACAATGTGACACAGCTTGTCCGGACTTTTGCTTTGTATGGGAAGAAGGAGAAGACAAAAAAGGTCGCAAAAATATCTTCCTTAAAGGCATCGATTATCAATACTGTAAAGGCTGCTTAAAATGTGTAGTAGCATGTCCAACAGGATCCCTTACAGAAATGCGTGAAGCAATCGGATTTGCAGATGAAAATAGAGTAAAACATAACTTTCCTTACGTTGCAGGAGGTGTAAGATAATGGCGACTTTAGAAAAAGATTTAAACGAGAACGTAACAGCTGAGCAAGTGACAACATTTGAATCGGGAAATGAAATGGCAGCAATGGCTGCAGCACAGATTAATTATCATATCATGGGTTATTTCCCAATTACGCCTTCAACAGAGGTTGCCCAATATCTTGATCAGATGAAAACAAGGGGCGAGCATGATATTCAATTGATTGCCGCTGATGGTGAACATGGTTCAGCAGGTATTTGTTATGGTGCTGCTGCTACAGGTGCTCGTGTGTTTAACGCTACTAGTGCCAACGGTTTCATGTATATGCTTGAGCAGCTTCCTGTCCAATCAGGTACACGTTTCCCGATGGTTATGAACCTAGTTACGAGAGCAATTAGTGGGCCACTTGATATTCGTGGGGATCATTCAGATCTTTACTTTGCTTTAAACACAGGTTGGGTTATCTTGACTGCAAGAACACCACAAGCTGTTTACGATATGAATATTATGGCATTAAAAATTGCTGAGCATTCAGAAGTTAGACTTCCAGTTATTGTGGCATATGATGGCTTCTTTACTTCTCACCAAAAGAAAAAAGTGAATTATTTCAAAGACCGTAAAGTTGTACAAGACTTCGTTGGTGAATGTCCGACAGAATACAATTTTGCTCGTGATCCAAAGCATCCAGTTACAATTGGTGCACACATGAACGGCGAAGATTTGATGAATAACCATTTCCAACAGTCAGAAGCGATGTACCGTGCTGGAAAAGTATTCGAAGAGATTTCTAAGGAATATGAACAAGTATCTGGTCGTCATTACGATGTACTAGATTTATATAAAATGGAAGATGCTGAAGTAGCTCTATTTTTACTAAATTCAGCTGCTGAAACTTCTAAGGATGTTGTGGACCAACTTCGTGCTAAAGGAATTAAAGCAGGTGTTATTAGTCCGAACATCATTCGTCCATTCCCGGCAAAAGAAATCCGTGAAGCATTGAAAAATGTTAAAACTCTATTAGTTGGAGAAAGAGCGGATTCTTACGGTGCTCACGGACCAAATTTAACGAATGAAATAAAAGCTGCACTTCAAGCAGATCCAGAAAACAAAACAATTGTTTTGAGTCGAGTATTTGGTCTTGGTGGTAAAGACTATTATCCACATGATGCAGAAAACTTCTTTGCTATGGCCATTGAAACAATGGAAAAAGGCTATGCTGAAAAACCATTTGATTATTACGGTATCGTTCCTGGAAATCCGGAAAAAGTGTTGAAACCAGTTATTGAACCTCAACATGGTGAAACTTATAATTCAGGATTAATAAAAGTAACTCAAGATGAAGAAACAGGAAAACTTAAAGTGAAAATTCCACCTCTTCGTGCGTTAACAGCTAAACCAAAACGTTTAGCTAGTGGTCATGGTGCTTGTCCGGGCTGCGGTATTTTCGGTGGGCTTGAGTTATTCTTTAAAGGTATTGAAGGAGACGTTGTTGTTTTATATCAAACAGGTTGTGCGTACGTTACAACAACAGCTTATCCATATACATCACATAAACAAACAACGATTCACAACTTATTCCAAAATGGTGGAGCCACTTTATCTGGTACGGTAGAAGCATTCTTGGAACAAAAACGTCGCGGTGAAATTGATGTTCCTGATGATGTTACCTTTGTTATGATCACAGGTGACGGTGGGATGGATATCGGTATGGGATCTGCTATCGGAACAGCGTTACGTGGTCATAAATTAATTATGCTTGAGTACGATAATGAAGGATACATGAATACTGGATCGCAAATGAGCTATTCTACACCACTTGGACATATGACAAGTACAACAGGTGTTGGTAAATTTGAGAACGGTAAAACATTCCATCATAAAGATACGGCTCAAATCATGGCTTCAACAAATATTCCATATGTGTTCACTGGTGTAGAAGCATTTCCACAAGATTTAATTAAAAAAGCTGCCAAAGCACAATGGTATGCACAAAATGTTGGAACAGTTTACGGTAAAATTCTGATTGCCTGTCCATTAAACTGGAAATCAGATGATCGTTACGGAAGTACAATTGTAGAAGCAGCTGTTAACTCTAATTTCTTCCCATTATATGAAGTAGAACAAGGACAAACGACGATTACGTATGATCCTGAAGCGAAGAAGAAGAAGATTAAAGTAACAGAATGGTTAAAATATATGGGTAAAACAAAACATTTATTAAAACCAGAAAATGCAGACCTTCTTAAACAGTTTGAACTTGAAATTGATCGCAGATGGCAACAATTAAAAGCAAAACATGAAAATCCATATTTGTAAAAAGTAGATATAAAATTACTTTTCCTGAATAATATGTGTTACTACTAATTAAATAGTTAAATTCGTTAATGAGTCTTAACAGGATAGAGGAATTCCCACCTTTCCATGTGAAAAGTGGGGAATTTTAAGTCTAAAAAGCAAGCGATTGCACAACAAAATCTTCTAGTATTTATAGATTGTGATAGCTTTTGATGTTATTTAAGCAAGCGGTTGCAGGATGAAAAATCCATTTTGTTTTTAGATAGTAGAGATTGTGAGGAATATCACTGCAAGCGGTTGCGCGAAAAGTGTATTCTTGATATATAGATTTAAGATAAAAAGTAATGAATAAATCCATATTAATAAGAATTGTTCATAAAAATATTTTGGAAAAGTAAGGAAGTGTACAAATGACTACTCAACAAGAAGTTGTGGAAGAAAAACAATCAATATTTAACAAGATTTTAGGAGCAATCAGTGGAAGTTTTGCACCGATTTTAGGTGTGCTTGCTGGATCTGGATTGATCACAGCCTTGTTAGCTGTCTTAACGATGTTAGGTTGGCTATCTAAGGAAAGCGGTACCTATGCTATTTTATCAGCAGCTGGACATGCTATTTTTTATTTCTTTCCTGTTTTTCTAGGGATTACGCTAGCGAAAAAGCTTGGTGCTAATCCGTATGTCGGTGGTACAATTGGAGCTGCTTTATTAGAACCGCATTTTACTGATTTAGTAGCAGAGGGTGCAAAAAATGTCGATTTCTTAGGCATTCCGGTTATACTAATGAGCTATTCTTCAACCGTTTTTCCGATTTTAATTGCTGTTTCTATTTATGCACTATTAGATAAATTTTTGAAAAAAATCATTTATAAAGATATTCAAATGTTTATAAATCCGCTTATTTCATTAGTTATTATTGTTCCACTAACCGTGCTTGTATTTGGTCCTTTTGGTACGTATGTTGGAGATGGCCTTGGAGCAGGTATTGAATTCTTAAGCTCAAAAAGTGGACTATTAACAGGAGCGGTACTAGGTGCAGCTTGGACATTCCTAACAATATTAGGTCTTCATTGGGCAGTAATCCCTCTTGCGATTGCAAATATAGGGTTGGGCGGGGATACAATTATCCCAATGGCAGCGGCAGCGCCTTTTGCTCAAATTGGTATGGCAATTGGAGTATTGCTAAAAACAAAAGATAAAGATCTTAGAACTCTTGCTGCCTCAGGTATTGTACCTGGTGCGTTGGCAGGTACGACAGAGTTAATTACGTATGGAATTCTTGTAAAATATAAACGAACAATGGCTATAGTAGCAGTGGCAGGAGCTATTGGAGGAGCAATCAATGGTATGCTTGGATCGAAAATGATGTCATTTGTTCTTCCTAGTGTATTATCTATTCCTGCTTTCGCACCGATGGGCCAATATCTAATTGGGATAGGAGTGGCCTTAGCATTAGGGATTGTTCTGACGTTTGTATTTGGATATGAAGATACTAAACAAAAAGCTGCTTCCAAGGCTAAAAAAGAGAGCGAGAAAAATGACAAGCTTGCAGGGAAATTAAAGTTGGAGGTAGAAGATAATTAATTTTATGATTTTTGCAATTTAACTTGGTTAAACGACCTTCAATTGCGCAAATGATTGTGCTGAGGGATTGAAACATAAACATCTATGCATGATTGATTAGGCATCACATTTTATATGTGGTGCTTTTTTAATTTTCTTTTCTAATAAATTCTTAACGAATAGATTCATCATCTTATCTAATACTAGAGAAATGAAGGAGGGATATTCAAATGGCAAAACGTACAAAGAAAAATGACGCGGACCAAAAGAATAAACAAGGATTCGACGCTAGCAAAACAGATTCTGAGTTCTCCAAAGAATTTGGTAGTGCTAACGCTAATCAGGCACATAAAAATAAAGCAAAAAAAGAAAAAGCATCTAAGAACCAAGGTCAGTGGAACGGGATGCATTGAAGATTAGTGAAGGTTAAACATAGAAATAAAAAGAAACGGCAATTGGCTGCCGTTTCTTTTTATTTTACTGTAGTTTTAGTTTCACTTGAGTTTTTTGCTGCATCAGTTGCAGTTACATATACGTTCGTTCCAACTTTTTGTGGCCTAATGCGAATGGTATACTTACCATCCTTATTAGCTTTTCCGAGTATAGGTTTTTGACTACCGAATTTCACTTGAACGGATGCATAGGCTTCCGTTTTTCCTGTAACAATTTTAGTCGTCTTTTTGATGGTATTGATTGTTGGTCTAATAGGTGGTGTTTTATCAATAACTGTTTTTATTACTGAAGGAATAGGCGTATTTAGTTGATCCTTAAAGGTAACAGTTAGTTTTGTTTTAGCTTTTTGCTTAGCAATTTTCGCTATGAATTTACCGCTCGTATTGGCAGTTGTGGTACCAATCTTCTTTGTGCCATTCATGATTTGGATGGTACTATTTGCTGGTGCTGTACCTGAAATAGATGTGTCATTATTATCAACCGTATTGACGGTAGGCGTAGCAAACCATTTCTTAACATAAGCAGATGAAATATAACCAGTAATCTTTGAATCTGCTATTGTAACATGATACCAGACAAAGTGATTGTTATTGTCAAACTCAGAAGTATCTTTAATAATTAAAGTTGTATTTTTGGGTAATATTTTTGCTCCTGCAGAAGATACCAATAGATTGTCTCAATTTTACCCCATCCTGAGTGGCAACGACTTTTTCTCCCTTGCTGAAAAGCTGGGTTGAAGTGTGCATCTGGTCAGTCAATGTATATTCTTTCTTGATAAAAACTATATTATTGGTACTTGTACTGTCATAGTCAAAATCATTCGTTTTAAACGGATATTTCCCTAATAGTTGTAAAGTTTTGCTGTTCAATTTTAGCAAAAACCTTTTCCTGATAGGCATCAGTATTTTTCTCTGCATTATGAGAGAATAAGTGGGCTATTTACAGGTTTTGTCCCATTATAAGCCATGATAGGGAAGTACCAGTTTTCAATAACCTCTCTTCCAGCTCCTTTGATTTTAGGGAGATCATTGCGGTCATACATGCTGTTAAGGATCTTGATCCCTTCTTCAATATTATAGGAAATATCGTATTTTAGTTTTTCTTGATCGAGATTATCTTTATTTGTAATCTGCATGAGACCGATACCGCCATCACCAGAGATGATTGGCTCACCATTTTCGTCAAATTGTTTCCAGCTGCCGTTTTCTTGTGTAGCCACAGCTTTCACTACTTCAGGTGGAATATCTGCTTTTATTGCAGCATTCGTCAGTAAGCAATTCATCTGTTGAAAGGTAGGGTTTTGATTTATTTGAACTTTATCGCATGTAGTGGACAATTCTGAAGTTGCAGAGGCTTCAGAATAAGATAAACCGAATGTTAAACAAGTTACTAGCCCAACTGTTAGTAAGCGTAATTTCATGATTCTATTCTCCAATCTTCGTACTCTCTTTTACTATTAAACTATATTTTATATTTTAGCATAGTTTGTTCATGTATTGGTACCACTCAAAAGTAATAGACTGGGAATTTAGGACACAAAAAAGAAGGCCGATTAAAATTGGCCTTCTTGAATATAAAAATGTAATATTTGATGTCAATAATGATGATATCCTCCACCATGTCCATACCAAGGGTAATGAGGGTAAGGATATGGGTAGTATGGGCGAGGATAATGATGATAGTGATGATAGTAATGAGGATAGTAAGGATAATGTGGATAGTATGGTCTTGGTCTATGATATGGATAATATGGTTGTCGTTCGTCTGTTATATCTAATTGGTTATCAACAATATATTGATCTTCGGGATGTAAAAAAAGTTGTTCCATGGGAATACCTCCTTTCCCTTTTACCATATGTTAAAACGGTTAAGAGTGGGTAAGTCCATTAATGAGGAAATAAGCCAATTTTTAAAATGAATTTTCACGATTTGAATAGACAGCAATTAAAACAACTGCTTTTTCATCGCTAATATTTTTAACAAAATGGGGAACACTCGCATTCCAGCTAAACGAATCTCCTTCCTCGACAATCACCGAATCCTCGCCTTGTTCGGCTAAGATCTTTCCTTGCATGACAATATGACACTCTTCACCCTCATGAGCATGAAGTTCACCCATTGAGGCTCCTGGAGAAAATTCTACACTCATCATTCTTAATTTGCCTTGAGATGTTAAATGTTCAATTTTTAAGTTATTAAAAGTAGAAGAACCTCGTTCATCTTTTCGGATTACACGCATATGTTGTTTTTCTTCTAGTAATAAATAAGGTAATGGAACTTCTAGAAAGTTTGCGATGGATTGTAGTGTATTTATTGAAGGTGAAGTGTTGTTATTTTCGACATTGCTAATAAACCCTTTTGAAAGTCCAGTTTCCTTGCACATTTGGGCAATGGTGATGTTTTTTTTATTTCGTATGGCCCGAATTTTTGATCCAATATCCATGTAACTCACCTCATATATTCTAAAAAACTTATTCATATCGTAGCAAAATCGTTGACAATCTACAATAAGAAAAGTTATCTTATAAGAAATAAATATTCATATTAGAAAACAAAACTGTGGATACTTATTTTTGAATAAAATATTTGATAAATAGACATGGTACGGCAAATAGTAAAGTATAAAGTAACTTTTTATAATAGTTGTTTTCAGATTGAAACATAGGGGATGATTGAATAATGGAAGCATCAATGATTTATGAACTACGCAAACCAAAACAGGTTGAACCTGATCAAACATATCCAGCTTTGTTCGTGATGCACGGAATAGGTAGTAATGAACAAAATATGCTGTCAATGGTTGATGGTTTAGCAGATTCATTCTATATTTTTAGCATTCGCGGTCATCTGACACAGCCACCTGGCTATGCCTTTTTTACGATAGAAGGATACGGAAAGCCGCATCGTGCAGTTTTTGATGACGGAATTAGCAAACTCACCAATTTTATTGATTATGCTTGCGAGCAGTATCCAATTGATCAAAGTAAATTATATTTACTCGGCTTTAGTCAAGGTGCTATTCTCTCGATGACTTTAGGTCTAGTACTTGGAGATCGCATAAAAGGGATTGTTGCACTTAGCGGCTATATCCCAGGCTTCGTTAAGGAAGAGTACGATATCAAGCCAGTTGACCAAGTATCCTTGTTTATTTCACATGGTGAGTTTGATCAAGTGCTTCCGTTTGAATGGGGCAAGGCTAACAATGAATATTATAAAGGGTTAGGTGCAAATGTAACATTTAAGACCTACCCTGAAGGACATACCGTTTCACAGCAGAATTACGAAGATTTTACGAAGTGGGTAAGAGCTAGCTTGGAAAAGTAAAATACAGATAACATAATCAGGAGGGATAGAATGATTCCATCTCTATTTATTGCACACGGTGCGCCGTTATTGGCAATTGAAGATAATGAGTATACACAGTATTTAGAAAGTCTAGGTCGTACAATGCCAAGACCAAAAGCAATTGTTATGTTTTCAGCTCACTGGGTTTCTCCTGTGCAAATGGTCGGTCAAGTAGATGAGTATAGTACCATTTATGATTTTGGAGGATTCCCTGAGGCTTTATATCAAATTCAATATCCTGCTAAAGGAATTGAGCCACTTGCTAAAGAAATTGAAGAATTGTTTAGTAAAAATGGGATATCATACAACAAGGATACAAGCCGCGGATTAGATCATGGAGCATGGGTTGTCCTTCGTAAGCTGTATCCGAATGCGGATATTCCTGTCATTTCGATGTCAGTCAGTCCTAATCTTTCACCGGAGGAACAATATAAAGTTGGTCAATCTTTATCGGTGTTAAGGGAAAATGACGTTCTAGTAATCGGCAGCGGAGGAACTGTGCATAATCTGCGAGCAGTAAAATGGGCAGACAACGGGCAGGTTGATGACTGGGCACTAGGGTTTGACGAATGGCTAGCACAGCATTTGAAAAATTGGGATGTTGACTCTCTATTCAAATATAATGAGCTAGCCCCATCAGCACAGCTAGCAGTACCTCCTTATGGAAACGAGCATTTTATTCCAATTTTCTATGCGATGGGTGCAGCTGATAATGAACAAAAAGCCACTTTACTCCACAGAAGCTATCGCTATGGAAACCTAAGTCATAGTGTATGGCAATTTGGTTGATTTATTTTTAAGAAAGAGAAACGGTAGAATGCTGCCGTTTCTCTTTTTTTATAGCTTTTGTGTTATAGACTTTGCAAAATCATATTCATCAAATGAGGATACATTTTCATTTATGATGTTCACAAAATGGTCAGTTTTATTCAGAAGCCATATTTTCAAATGAATTATGGAACGAAATTAAATTGAACAAGTAGACTAGTTCGATTAAACTAAATATATAGGAAGTTACTTAAAGGACGTGTGAGTATGAAAGAGGTAAGTCCACAAAAGAAACCAATTGTATATTACTATCTATTCATTTTATTAGCTATTATTTTACTAAATGCGCTTATTGTTCCAAATATTAAAGAGCAAGAAGTTAAGGAAGTAGATTATGGGACTTTCTTGACAATGGTTGAAAAAGGGGAAGTAGCCGAGGTGGAAATCCAAAATACATATATTGGGTTTACTCCAAAAGATAATGAAAATCAAATCTATAAAACAGGCCGAGTGGAAGATAGCGGTTTGGTTGAACGTTTGTATGGATCAGATGTTAAGTTTTCACAAGTGATTCCAAGGGAAAATTCTCCATTACTGAACTTTATTTTAACCTGGATTTTTCCACTAATTATCCTATTGATCATTGGTAGCTTCTTCACTCGTAATCTGCAGAAAAAAGTGGGGGCTGGTAATCAAAATGTCATGACTTTTGGTAAAAGTAATGCCAAAATTTATGTGGAATCTGAAACAGGCAAAAACTTTAATGACGTAGCTGGACAGGATGAAGCAAAAGAGGCCTTGACGGAAATTGTTGATTTTCTTCATAATCCTTCAAAATATACAGATATTGGGGCCCGGCTTCCAAAAGGTGCATTGCTTGTCGGACCACCAGGAACAGGGAAAACCTTACTTGCTAAAGCCGTTGCTGGGGAGGCGAAGGTGCCGTTTTTTACAATTTCCGGTTCTGAATTTGTAGAAATGTTTGTAGGGATGGGTGCTGCACGTGTGCGTGATTTATTTAAACAAGCACAAGAAAAAGCACCATGTATCGTCTTTATTGATGAAATTGATGCGATTGGTAAAAAACGTGGTAATTCGAACATGGGTGGTAATGATGAGCGAGAACAAACACTTAATCAACTACTTGCTGAAATGGATGGATTTGATGGTAGTAAAGGTGTTGTCATACTCGCCGCAACGAACCGACCTGAAATATTGGATAAAGCTCTGCTTCGCCCAGGGAGATTTGATAGACGAATTCCTTTAGAGCTTCCGGACTTAAAAGGCCGTGAAGCTATTTTAAAGGTACATGCTAAAAAGCTAAAAGTAGAAGACGATATAGATTATCATGCGATCGCAAGAGCCACATCAGGTGCTTCGGGTGCAGAACTTGCCAACATTACTAATGAAGCCGCTTTACGTGCCGTTAAATTTCAACGGACGAAAGTTGATCAAACGGATTTTGAGGAATCAGTGGAAACGGTTATTGCAGGTTTCCAACGGAAGGGTGCCATGATTTCAGCAAAAGAAAAACTAATTATTTCATACCATGAAATCGGGCATGCGCTTGTCGCAGCCAAACAGAAAGATTCTGCACCTGTCCATAAAATCACGATTATTCCAAGAACATCAGGTGCGCTTGGCTATACGATGCAGGTGGATGAAGGAGAACACTTTTTACTATCTAAAGAAGAAGCATTTAATAAAATTACGACGCTTACTGGTGGACGTGCGGCTGAGGAACTCATCTTTAAATCAGTTACATCAGGGGCTTCAAATGATATTGAGCAAGCAACAAAAATGGCAAGAGCCATGATCACTCGCTATGGTATGAGTGATACATTTGATATGATGGGAATGGAAACTGTATCAAATGCATATCTAGGGGGGGACTCTTCACTTACTTGTTCAGATGAAACAGCAGCGAAGATTGATGAAGAAGTGTTAGATATGATTAAAACTGCCCATCAAAAGGCAACCTATATTCTTAATGAAAATATAGATAAGCTTCATGAGCTAGCTAAATTTTTGTTGGAACGTGAAACAATTACAGGTACGGAATTCATGAAGATTTTAGAAAGAAAAGAACAAGTAGCAGCTGAATAACAACTAGTTTTTAAAGATAGTAGATTAAGATAGCGGTTCTAGAGGTCGATTATCCGATTTTTTAGAATCGCTTTTTTACGCTAAACGGAGATTTTTTTAAAATCATATATTTGAAAGTAAATAGGAGATTGTCGATCATTTGTATCGCTTTAAAGAAACGAAGGCATATTTTGAAAAACCTCTGAATCTAGACGAAGCCGATTCAATCGAAGATAAAGTAACAGGTACTTTTTTAATTGTGGATAACCTGTTAATAATTATGTGGATAAGTAACGAAAGGCTAGGGGACGGCAATATTGGTTCCCTAGCCTTTCGATTTATAAATCGGCGTTTATTAATGTGATGATCTTTTGATACCTGTTATTTTCATTATTCGTCGGACAGAATTACTGCCTAGTCTAGCCAATTGTTGCTTAATCTTTGAAGTAGATGATGTTTTTTTTTTCTCTTCCTCTGACTCTCTTACTTGATGTGCCATTTCGCATAATACCATCTGACTGTTGATTTCCAGTTCATCGGGCTTTCTTTCTACATAATGGTAATGACCTGTGTTATCCTGTTCACGTGCTTTTACATTGTCGGCTAACATGATGTCCACAAATTTAAATATGCGTTTTTTTAAATGATCCTGTAGAATTGGAAATAGAATTTCTACACGTGTTTCCATATTACGGGTCATCATATCTGCAGATGATAAATAGACTTTTTGTTCTCCATTATGATAGAAACTATAGATTCGAGTGTGTTCTAAAAACGTGCCAACGATGCTACGAACGGTGATGTTTTCACTTACTCCCTTTATACCTGGACGTAAACAACAAATCCCTCTTATGATTAAATTAATCTTTACGCCAGCATTAGATGCTTCATAAAGCTTCATAATCAAGGCTTTATCGGAAAGTGAATTCATTTTGGCGATAATATGTCCATTTCCAAATTGTTTTTGGAATTCAATTTCCTCATCAATTAATCTGATAAATTCATTTCTTATGTCAAAAGGGGCGACAATTAAATGATGGTACTTCGGCTTTTCCATATGTCCACTTAAATAATTGAAAAAGTTTGTTGCGTCGATACCAAATTGCTCATTAGAAGTGATTAACCCCATATCTGTATAAAACCTAGCAGTAGCGTCATTATAGTTTCCGGTTCCTAAATGAACAAATCGCTCAATTTTATTTTTCTTGCGACGTACAACAAGGGTAATCTTGCTGTGCGTTTTTAAGTGAGTCATTCCATAAATTACATGACAGCCTTCTTGTTCTAATTCTTTTGCCCACTGCACATTGTTTTGTTCATCAAATCTAGCCTTTAACTCTACGAGAACTGTGACTTGTTTTCCATTTTCAGCAGCCCGTTTAAGGCTCTTAATAATGGGAGAATTACCACTTACTCGATAAAGAGTTTGTTTTATTGCTAATACATCGGGATCATCTGCAGCTTGCGAAATAAAATTGACAACTGGTTCAAATGATTCATATGGATGATGGAATAGAATATCTTGATTAAGTGCTGTTTCAAAAATATCTTTATTTTCAATTAAATCCTGTGGAACCTGAGGGATATACGTTTTTTCAACTAAGTATTCATGAGTTGTACGTATGGTATTGTAAAAAGAAAATAAAAACGTTAAATCAAGAGGGGCCTGAACAAAAAATACATCTTTCATATTGATTTCTAGCTCATCTATTAAATAATCAACCACTTGATTGTCAATAATGGATGATTGGATTTCTAAACGGACTGTTGCGCCCCACTTTCTTTTTTTTAATTCTTCTTCTATTTCTTGTAATAGGTCTTCAGCTTCATCTTCATGTATCGTTAAATCTGCATTACGAGTAATACGGAAAGCGGTTACGGATTTAACCTCAAACCCATTGAATAATTTATCAATAAAACGTGAAATGACTTGCTCTAATAGGACGAAGATTCTTGTTCCATTTTCTCTAGGTAATTCAATATAACGGTTAATAACCGAAGGGACTTGTACAAGAGCAAGTTTTCCTGAAACGGCTGATATGTCTACATCTTCAGCATTTTCGCTTATAATAATGGCCAAGTTTAATGATTTATTGGCCAACATTGGAAAAGGACGATAAGCATCAATTGCCATTGGCGTTAAGGCAGGGAAGATATGCTCATTAAAGTGTTCCTCTAAAAACGCTAATTCAGAATCAGATGCTTCTGAAATTGGAATAATTTTGACATGTTCTTTTTCTAAGAGAGGAGCTAGTAATTGCTTATATGTATGATCTTGTTTTTCAATTAGTTTATGAGTTATTTTTGAGATGGCTTCAAGCTGCTCAGCTGGTGTTAATCCTGCTTTATTTTCCGGACGATTAAATCCCGCTTTCACTTGGTCAAGTAAACCAGCCACACGTACCATAAAAAACTCATCTAAGTTTGAGCTTGTAATGGCTAAAAATTTATATCTTTCGAGTAAAGCATTCCTTTCATCTATAGCTTCTTCCAATACTCTTAGGTTGAAGTTTAGCCAGCTTAATTCTCTATTATTATAATAGGAGGGATCTCCTATGTTCATTACTTGCTTTGTTGTATCCACGCTGGTTGCATCTCCTTATTCTTCATCTCTATAGATATATTTTAAAATAATATCAAATAAAGGTAAAGGAAGTATATGAGTGTTGTGAATTTTTTGTTAATTTTTGTCGATATTTCTGATAGCAAGTATATATACTGGATAAAAGCATAAAGTCATTTCTACAGGTAAACTAACGAGACAATGTTTGTTTAGTCATAATATAATAAGTTTCTTCTTATATTATGTGTAGGAGTATTGATGAGTATAGTAAGTAGGGGAGTGAAACTAATTGCTTAAATTGTTTCGAAATCTACATCCCTATAAAATGTCGATTATTGGCATTTTAGTTTTTGGATTTCTTCAATTTAATCGAAAGAGTGCATTGAGTTAAATCTTCAATAATGAGAGAAGGAGAACGAATTTATGTTACAGAATTCGTTCTTTTTTTATTAATTATGAATGTTGATTAGGATTTAATTTATTAGGAATAAGTGAATGATAAGCGCTATATACTGTCAAAGTCGTGGAAAAAAAAAGACAAAAAGGTGAAATGAGGGGGAATGGTATGAAAAAGTATGCTTCAGTGTTTTTGCTTTGTGCGTTACTTATTGTTGCTGGAATTGCTGCTGCTCACGGTGGACATGAGCCTCAAACAGAGAAAAAGCTTTCAGTTCTTGTTAACGGCGTTACAGTGAGTTCGGACTTAAATCATCTTTATAAGACAAAGACATATGTATCTGTTAGTGCATTTGCTGATTTGTTTGGGAAAACATATAAATTAGCAAATAATAAGAAGTCTGTTACTTTTAACGGTAAAACAATTAAGAATATTAGACTAGTAAATGGTAAACCTACTGCATTGATTAATGATTTAGGTGCAGCAGTTAAAGCGCAAAAGGTTAGTTGGAATGCAAAAAAACAGGAAGCCTACGTTTTGGTATTACCAGACGGTACGATTCAATTAGATCCTCAGGTCGTTCCAGCTATGGGAGAACATTGGGCGAACCCTAAGCAAATGCCGAATGGTCCCATTTATGGAGTATATAATGGGAAGCTTGTTTTTCTAGAGTACATGTTTGCACAAGATGACTTTATTAAAGGTAAAAGCCATACGACGCTTGATGGTATGAAAGGCCTACCTTCACCATCTGTTGTTCAGACTGATCTTGAATTCCAACCTCATGGTCACCCAGGGTTTGACATCCCACATTTTGACTTGCATCATTACTTCATTTCTGATGAGGAGCAACACAAGATTGGTACTACTTTTTTAGAATTGAAGAATGATAAAGGTGAGAAGATTGGCTTCGCGGCTTTCGGTCAATTAGGTGATCAGATTATGCTTAAAGTCATTGCTTCAGGTCTTACTACTGGTAAGCATGGAATACACATTCACGATAAGGCAATTGTAGGCAATGATTTTACAACAGCAGGTGGCCATTTTAATCCATTAGCTAAGCAACACGGTGAACATAACCCTAATGGGGCTCATCTTGGTGATTTATCTAATTTGGTTGTAGATGAAAACGGTAAGGTTGATCAAACTTTTATCCTTAGTAATATATCTCTTGAAAAAGGAAAGAGTAATAGTGTATTAGGTAAATCAATTATTATTCACGCGAAGGAAGATGATGGGGCAACGGATCCTTCTGGAAACTCTGGTGATCGGATTGCAGGAGGAAATATTCCGAACTAGAGAGCTAAATAATTTCTTTAATATGAAAAAGAACGGACTTGGATCATCCAAGTTCGTTCTTTTTTCTGTTTTTTAATTTGAAATTGTACTTTTCTTTACATTCTCAGATAATATATCAGATGGTTTTCCAATTTGAATGATTGTTCCTTTGAATCCTTCCCAGTAGATGTTGATTCCTCGTTTGCAGTTGAACAGTCTGCTAATAATAAGAATGAGAGGGTAAATAATAGCCCGAAGAAAAAGCTATTAGTTCACTATACAAAGAATAAATAATGGTTAATATAAATTAGTAGTCAAGAATGTTTAGATATGTTAAAATTTAGTATGTCTTATAAAGGGGCGTTAGTTCAGTGGGAGAATATTTCGCTGGCAGCGAAAGGGTCAGGGGTTCGAATCCCCTACGCTCCATATGTAAAAGCGGCAGAGATGTCGTTTTTTTATTGTGCTTAAATTCCTTAGTCGATGTGAGTCTTGCCTTACAAGAACAGGTAGACATGATTGTGATTGGACAGAATAAGCAGTGGAAACAAGAATCGAATATAGGGAAACGAAATAATCAACAGTTTTGTTTCATTCCACATCGCTTACTGATTCAAAGGATCATGCATATTAGTCCTGACTAATATGTATAATCCTTTATTTGTTATTAACGCAAAATAAGTAGTAAAAAAATGTAAAATAAAATTCAATAAAATATGGAGGAAATAAAAAATTCGTAAAATAAAACTATGACGGATTTTTCATTTGTTAAATATTCTCAACCTCTACTTGAGATACAGCTTTTATACTAGATATAGTGTAATACACTTCAGAAGTTTTTCTTCTTTGATTAACAAGTATTCTAAGTGTAAGAGCATGCTTATTATTTTCCATATCTTTAATTCGTACATTTTTAACAGAGATATCATCTTCAGAAATCTCATTCATTACTTGAAAAATAGCCTCTTTATCCTCTACAACCAACTTTAGAAGAATTTCTTTTTGGCGTAAAACGTTTGGACCAATCAAACTGATGAATCCAGGGACAAACTCAACGCTGATAATTAAGAGGATGACACCTACAATAGCTTCGAAGAAAAATCCCGCTCCAACTGCGATGCCTATTCCAGCTGCGCCCCAGATAATAGCAGCGGTTGTTAGACCTGAAATGCTATTATCACGGCGAAGTATAACACCTGCACCAATAAAACCGATTCCCGAGACAATTTGTGCTGCGAGTCGAAGTGGGTCCATCGTTACGTTCAATTGATCGCTACCGGGAAACTTAAAAGCTGACTCGATTGAAACAATAGTAAGCATGCAGCTAACAATCGAAATAACTAAACTTGTTTTTAAACCTACTGGTTTGCGCTTTATTTCTCGTTCGATTCCTATGATCAATCCTAAAAATGCGGAAATACCTAGTTTTAGTAAAATAGATAGTTCATCGTTAAAGTTAAAACTCCATTCCAATTATATCAACTCCATAAAACAACTTGAATTAAATAATTATATCCTTATAAGCAGGATTAGGATATAAATCTTAATAGAAAAACTACTTCTTTTATTTTTATTCAAAAAAACTTAGGATATGATAAAGGAAATACAAGGGTAAGTTATGATAGAAATAATAATTAAATTGAAGAAAGAAGTCGTGATGAAACTTCTTTCAGAAGATATAACTAAAAATATATTGCAAACAATATTTATCCGTGATATATTATTACTTGTCGCTAAGACAATAAGCGAATTGCTTCATGATTTAATAAAAAATGTCTGAGTAATATGTTGACAAGAAAATTGAATTTATGATACTATATAGAAGTCGCTTTTGAAAGAAAATAACAAGTGATTGCTCTTTGAAAACTGAACAAAACAAAGCGCCAACGTAATTTTTAAGTGAGTACACACTATAAAAAAGTACAAAGAGCTTAGTCAAATATTTCTTCGGAGAGTTTGATCCTGGCTCAGGACGAACGCTGGCGGCGTGCCTAATACATGCAAGTCGAGCGAATTGATGGGAGCTTGCTCCCAAA
>CAVVWH010000032.1:0-14640 GCA_963751845.1 uncultured Bacillaceae bacterium | reverse complement strand
GGCCCTATAGCTAAAGAAAGCACAATTCTTTTTCAAGAATTGTGCCCATTTGTGGAATATTGAAAAAAGAGGCCATTCATTTTTAGACAGCCCCTTTCCGCTAATTATAAAATTTCTAGTAGAACTCTTTCTCATTACATTGGTCACTTCAGAGAAGGTATCTCCAAAATGAATCGGCTTTCAATCTTTGAAAACTATGAGAATACTGCAATTTTACGTGCGATAGATTCTGTTAAACGAGATGCTACTTTTGGAACAACCCATTTAATAATTGGTGTTAACACCGCACCCGATAATCCGCCTGCATGGACTTCCACCGTACAAGTCATTATTGTTTTACCATTAACATCTTCTGCAGTAAAGTGACCGCTTCCTGTGAAATTATCTGATAAGCCTTTTAGTTCAAACTTAATATTTGAAGGTTCATTCCATTCGGTAATATCTACCTGCGCTCGTATTGTTTTTTTAATACCTTTCACACTACCTTCAAATGTCCAAATAGATTTCTTGTCATTTATGATTTCATGTTCTTTATAGGCTGGTACTGTTGTTGCCCATTTTTCAAGATCACTGACATAATCCCAAACTGCTTGTACATCTACTGGAACTTCTACTGTATGTGTTCCCGTTGCCATTATGTTCCCCACTTTCACTATGTATGAATTGTAACTTTACATTTCTACAAAATAATTATTACATAAAAAGCATAAACTTACATCACTAATTATACATAGCTTTCCTTCTTCCAATACCCTGATTATTTGTAGAACCGAAATTTTCAATCCTCCACAATCTGGCCCTTATCTACAGTATCAGCGAAAAAAGGTTGATAGAATGCAGCTTTTATCATTGTGTACATGTATCCATAGATAAGCGTTTAAGGACTTGACTTGGAGCCTCTGTGGGTACGATTTGTCTTGAAAGGCTGAAGCAGTTGTTTCATCGGCGATCAAGCCTATCATACCCACCTCTCCAAATAAAGTCCTATCTTTGTGTACGTTGAAAACTATAAATAATTACTGTATATAATGTTTCCACAAAGATAGCAAACGGTCATTTTTGTTATCATAAAATACGTTGAATACGATGGAAAAACATACTGTAGATAATGGCCCTTTTATTTAATAACTAAAGATAAAATGCAGATATAGCTAAGTAAGCTAATGACATTAAACTTAGTAAGAAAATAAAAGATGCATAAAGTAAAACCTTTGACTTTTTATTCATTTTTTCACCATTTTTAAAGGGGGTAGAAAACCCTAGTAGCAAACCTCCTAAAATCGTTATTAATCCAAACAACGGATCAATCATGCTTCCCATCCATATTCCAATCATAAAAAGCATTAAAGCAAATATCGGACTAAAAATAATATTAACAGCCACTTAGATTCCTCCCTATACATATGAAAGACAAACTAATAATGACGATAAGGGTGTTAATATGATTCTATCTGAAAAATACCATCATGACTCAAAAAAACAATTCTCAGAATTAAACAGAGAATTGTTTTTTGGTGTTTATATTTCTTATTTATTCTGCCTCTATAAAAGATTCTCTTATAAATTATTGTGCTGAATTAGAAGACATACCGCCATCGATACGAACTATAGTTCCATCAATAAACGCAGATTTATCTGAACCTAAGAATACCATCAAATCTGCGATTTCGTCTGGTGTAGCATAACGACCCATTGGAACAGCAGCCGCAAATGCTTTTTGAGCTTCTTCAGCATGTTCTTCTCCAACTGCATTTTTTTCAATTCGGCGCATCATATCTGTATTTGTAGCGCCCGGAGCAACGCCATTTACTCGTACGCCATATGGTGCCATTTCTAAAGCTGCAGTTTTTGTAAGTCCGACAAGAGCATGTTTCGATGCAACATAAACGCTCATTCCCGGAGCACCAAGCCATCCACCGTTTGAAGCTGTGTTGACAACAGAGCCTGATTTTTGTTCTTGCATGACACGAAGAACGTACTTTAATCCGTAATAAGCGCCAAAGAAGTTAACATCCATAACAAATCGCAAGTTTTTTTCCGATTGTTCTGTGATTGTAGCATTAGCACCGTTTACACCAGCATTGTTAATAAATACATCAATGCGGCCATATTTTTCGATGGTCTTGTCAACATAATTTTTTACTTGATCTTCTTTTGTAACATCAGCAGGAACTAATAAGATATCGCTTGCGTCCACTTGTTCAGATGCTTTTTTCAGTGCATCTTCATTTAAATCAACAAGAGCTAATTTTGCGCCTTCCTTTGCAAATGCTTTTGCTGCTGCAATACCGATACCGCCAGCAGCACCTGTAATTAAAACGATTTTATCTTTTAATAACATAAAAACATCCTCCTATATTTTGTAATATTTACACAGTAAAATAATACTTTGCGACAAAGGTATGGACTTTTTTAGAAAATACCATACCGAAGCATATGTAAACGCTTTCTACCTATTTTAAAAAATTTTTAAATTTTTTCCTTCAGAAATTTTGAATTCGAAATAAATGGGAAATAAAAGCGCTTTTTGTTTTTAACGCTCCTTGTTTTGTCTTACAGTTTTATTATATGAAATCGGGTTTTATTTTTAAAGTTATTCGCTTAATATTATTCGCTTAATATTATTATTTGACAATCTTGTTACAACTGTTTATTTATACGGTAATCAAGTACTTTACGAATAATAAAATATGAATTTGGTATGTTACACTTTATAGAAAGAAAGTTCATGATAATTGAGGTGTATGACATGAAAACGGTAGTGGTAATTGGTGGTGGAATAACAGGGTTATCGACGATGTATTATTTACAAAAGGTAGCAAAAGAGAAGTCCTTGGATCTGCGTCTTATACTTATTGAAGCGGAGCAGACATTTGGCGGTAAAATCCAGACAGTGTTTGATGAAGGGTTTATTATCGAGGCGGGAGCAGACTCCATTGTTATGCGTAAAGAAAATATTACATCCTTTATAAAAGAAATTAATCTTGAAGAACAGGTTGTATATAATGCTACAGGGAAATCATTTTTACATACAGATAAAGGATTAAAATTAATTCCTGAAGATTCGATGTTTGGCATTCCGATGAGTTTGGAATCTTTGGCCAAAACAGAATTGATTTCTGCTGAAGGTAAGGTCGAGGCATTAAAGGATTTTTATACTAAAAACGAAACCTTTACAAAAGATGATTCAGTAGGTGCATTTTTGGAAAGCTTTTTAGGAAAGGAATTAGTGGATCATCAAATTGCGCCTGTTTTATCTGGTGTTTATTCAGGAGATGTGAATGATTTAACGATTGCTTCAACACTCCCTTTTCTTATAGATTATAAAAATAAGTATGGAAGCATTATTAGTGGTCTTGAAGCAAATAAGGGGAAATTCAAAGGATCTTCAAAGGTCAAATTTTTATCCTTTAAAAACGGTTTATCTGCTATCGTTGATCGTTTAGAAGAAATACTCGTTGATTCGGTGGAAATGGTTAAAGGTGTTCAAGCAGAGAAAATTGAAAAAGGAACCAATCGGTATCAAATTACCTTAGCAAATGGGACAGCAATTGAAACAGATTATATTGTTCTAAGCACACCTGATAAGTTTGCTAAACAGTTGTTAAATGATGCAGAACTAAATGAAGAATTTGATCAATTTAAAAATAAATCTCTTATAAGCATTTATCTTGGCTTTGACATTCCTGATTCGGAATTACCAAAGGACGGGACAGGTTTTATCGTAACAAAAAGCAGTAACTTAACATGTGGGGCTTGTACTTGGACGAGTCGGAAATGGTCTCATACATCTGCCAATAGTCGTTTATTAGTTCGTCTCTTTTACAAAGATTCCAGTCCTCATTATGAGACATTGAGTAAGATGACAGAAGAAGAGCTGGCAGAAGTTGCTTTAGCAGATATTAAAAATAGTTTAGGTATTACTGGGACACCTGTCACATGTGAAGTAACAAAATGGCATGAGAAAATGCCGCATTACCATATGGCTCATCATCAAATTGTGCAGTCGCTTACGGAGAAATTGAAAACGAAATATCCGAATATCCTTTTAGCGGGAAGTTCTTATTATGGATCGGGCATACCTGATTGTATTGCAAATGGGGAACATACAGCGAAACTGATTTTGGAGACAATAGATAAAGACTGACCACTCCCACGGCTGAAGCCAATGAGGTTCTTTCTCACAAATATCCCACTTACCAACTTCTATAAGAAGGGGCATAGGCAGAACTTTTAGTGAGCAACTCTTGATAGAAAAACAGTCTTTCAAGAAGGCAAGGTCGGTGCCAACTACGCCGTTCAATAGGCGATACTTTTATAGGGGTACGATGCCGCACTCTTTCTATGAAGAGTGTTAGTCGGCAGAACGTTGAACATTTTACGTGACAGACGTTTTTCCTATCACAACCACTTATGTTCAGTTTTCAAGGAACATCCTATATAGGAAAATTGTACTATTTCAGATGCTTGGTGTGTAGAACATATCTTCGACATTTATCTACACACCGTATTTGAGCGAACATTCATCCCATCCCTAAAGGGGGTGCTGCCGCATCGTAATGGGCTTTCTTTTCGCTAAATCTGTAATAATTTAAAAAAGGAAGTAACTCAAGGTGAAGGCGGTCTGAGTATTCAGATCGTTTTTTTTATCCCGCCTTAACGGGCAGTAAGACCCCCAACTCAAGATTCTGAGTAACCAAAGAAGATAGGTGGGGATCAACTGCCTGTAAAGGTCCGAATTAATGAACACAGACTAAGAACGCAACATCCTGTTGCAACGTCTGTGTGACCCACATCGTGTGGGCCTCAACTAACCATCAGTGGGGGATGAAGAAAACCCCCACTGATGGAAGTTTCACTTTATGACAATATTGTTAAATTGACCAATTTTATTGAATGATAAGACTTTTCTAAAATAATAATTTGGAACTACATATGGTACACTTAAATTATAAAAATATTTAAGAGAATCTGAGGGATATCATATGAAAACACTAGTAATAGTTGGTGGTGGAATTACAGGATTATCCACTATGTATTATATTCAAAAAGCAGTTAAATTGAATTCTTTGGATGTCCGGCTTTTGCTTGTCGAGGCGGAGGAAAATCTCGGCGGGAAAATCAGAACCGTACATGAGGGGGATTTTATTTTTGAAACAGGTGCTGAATCAATTATTGCTGGTAAAGAAAATATTGATTCCTTTATTAAAGAAATAAACCTGCAAGACCAGGTGGTGTATAATGAGCCGGGAAAATCATTTTTACATACAGAAGATGGGCTCAAGAGAATTCCTGAAGAATCGATGTTTGGTATACCTATGAGTGTGGAATCTTTGGCAAAAAGTGAATTAATTTCTTTAGCAGGAAAAGTCGAGGCATTAAAGGATTTTTATACGAAAAATGATACATTCACGAAAAAGGATTCCATTATTTCGTTTTTAAAAGACTTTTTAGGAGAGGAATTAGTAGATAACCAAATTGAACCTATTTTATCGGGTGTTTTTTCAGGGGAAATTAATGATTTAACTATTGATTCTTCACTACCGTTTCTTGTTGATTATAAAAAAAATTATGGGAGTATCATTCGTGGTCTTGAAGAAAACAAAGAAAAGTTCAAAGGTACCACAGCAATCAAATATCTATCCTTTAAAAATGCTTTAACTATTTCTCATAGTCAACTACTGTCGTGCACGGACCATTCATTCTTATCCTTTAAAAAGGGCTTATCTACTATGGTGGATCGTCTAGAAGAAATACTGAGTGATTCGGTGGAAATTATTAAGGGTGTCCAAGTGACGAATATTGCAAAAGAAGCAGGACACTATAAAATTACTTTTGCGAATAATACGGAAGTCGAGGCAGATTATATTGTGCTAAGTACGCCCGATTCTGTTGCTAAACAACTTCTGAATGATTTGAAAATAACGGAAGAGTTTAATGATTTTGAGGATAAGTCGCTTATTAGTATTTATCTTGGTTTTGATCTTGCTGATAGTGAGCTTCCAAGTGGAGGAACAGGTTTTATTACAACAAAACACAGTAATTTAAAATGTAATGCTTGTATATGGACGAGTCGAAAATGGAAGCATAGGAATTCTTATAATCATGTATTAATGCGACTATTTTATAACAGTTCAAGCCCTCATTACGAAAGCTTGCATCATATGACAGATGCTGAACTCGAAGAAGTGGCTTTAACAGACATTAGAGATAGTCTAGGAATTACGAAAAGGCCTATTGCAAGTAAAGTGACAAGATGGCAATCGAAGATGCCGCATTATCATGCTAATCATAATCAAAAGGTGCAAACGCTTCAAAAGGAAGTATCCACTCGCTATCCAAATATCTTTTTAGCGGGAAGTTCCTATTATGGAGCGAGCATTCCGGATTGTATAGCCAACGGGGAACACACAGCAGAAATGATCACCTATGCATTAGAAAAGAATTTAAGGTATCAAAAACAGATTGACTTGTAAATTTTTAAGCGAGTTAAGATAAAACTTGATTTTAAAATGGAATTTCAAGTTTTCCAAAAAAATAATGAATATATAAACTAAAGCGAGTGTTCCCAAAGGGAACACTCGCTTTTCGATTAAAGAAGTCCAATCCATTTCCAATAAGTTGCACTTAATAGCAGAATTAATAGATATCCAGCTATTGTTAAAGGAACCCCGCTTTTTAAAAAGTCTTTAACGGTGAAAGTTCCTGTACCATAGGCAAGCATATTCTGTGGAGCATTAACTGGAAGCAAGAATCCAAAGCTAATAACAAATTGTTGAATGATAATTAAACCAATACTATTGAAATCCCCATTCATCGTTGTAGCTAAAGCAATGAAAATAGGGATAAGGGCAGAAGCAAGACCTGTTGCACTAGCAAAACCAAGATGGATGATAATGTTAAATGCTGCTAATAAAGCAATTAAACCAAGTACCGGCATCCCTTCAAGTCCGAGTAAACTAAAGAATCCATTAGCAAGCCATGTAGCTGCTCCTGTTGATAGTAAGACCGTTCCAAGTGAGATACCAACGGCAAAAACAATAATTGTACCCCATGGAACTGTTTTTTCTGCCTCTTTCCATGTAAATACGCCAATTTTTGGTGTAAGCATAATAGCTACAGCAATAAGAGTAACTGTTGTTGTATCTATTGAATGAACAATATCTTCAGTGGACCAGAAGAATAGTAATAATATAGAGATAATAATTAAACGTATTTCTGCAGGTTTTAATTTTCCTAATTCGCTTAATTGTTTTTTAACCATGGATTGTCCATTTTCTATTTCAGTTGTTTCCGGTGGAATGACCTTAAGCATAATGAAATACAGTAGAATTGACATGATGATGGACCACGGTGCAGCGTACATGAACCATTGTCCCCAAGAGATAGTTTCTCCAAATGATTCTTGAATAAATCCAAGTGCTACCATGTTTTGAGCAGCAGCTGTCTTAATTCCTACATTCCAGATAGAAATCGATTGAACTGCAGTAATAATTAAGAGTGCTCCAAGTTTGCTTGTTTTGGCCATACCAAAAGCAGCAATCATTCCGAGTAATATTGGTACTAAAGCTCCGCCTCGTGCGGTAGCACTCGGGACAAATAAGGCTAAAACGAATGATACTAGAATAGCACCAATGAGAACATTTTTCGTTTTAGATCCGACTTTTGAAAGAATAAGTAAGGCGATTCGTTTATGTAGATTTGTTGCCTGCATCGCAGCAGCGATAAATAGTGCACCAGCAACTAAAATAACGGCTGAGTTACTAAATCCTGATAAAGCCATTTTAAGTGCTTCGCTAGTTCCTAGTGTCGCGTTTGGATCATCTATAGTTGGACCAACTCCGAGTATAAGTGCAATTAGACCAACAATCATGGCTGAACTAACTGGATATGAAACAGCCTCTGTAATCCATAGGATAACGGCGAAAACCAAAATGGCAAGTGTGTGATGTCCGATTACCGGTAATTTTTCCGGAGTTGGCAGCAATAAAATGACAATTAAAGCTACAAATGCAGTGATTAGCCAAAGTATTTTATGCCGTTGTTTCTTTTCCTGCTTTGTTTCTTCGGAATTCATTGGTTCATTTTGTACAGGCAATTTTTTTGCGGTATTCATTTTCTTTCCCTCCTCTTAGGTGAAATGAAAATCTATATCTAAATTATATAGTAAATAAGGATTATAAAAATGTATGTAATGTTAAATTTTTCAGTCTTTTCAGTGAATTATAGGGTGGGTTGTTATGAAAGAATATAACGATTTATTGAAATTTTTTACATATTGCGGTAAAATTATATATTGAACTATTTTGTACCTAATTGAGAGATCATTTTGTATTTCTGCAGGTATAGATTTCTTTTTGTAGATGGTGAAAAGCAATTAAAAATAGGACAAGGGTTTTCATTGACTAACGAAACATTTTTTCGTTTTGAAAATGTAACGAATATTCATTGAAAATAATAAGTACAAAATTAAGGAATTATTAATAATTAAGAGTTATGATAATTAATGAACTTTATTTAGTTGGAAATTTTCTGACTACTAATTCTAGGTTTAAGGGAGAGAAATAATGAAGAAGAATACGAAGTTATTAGTTTGGATTTTAGGTGCAATTATCGTTGCAGCTATTATTATCGTTGCCATGGTTACTTCATCAGCAAAAAATGAAACATTAGCAACAGTTGACGGTAATAATATTACGAAAGAAAATTTATATGATGCGCTAGTTAAAGATTATGGTGCAGCAACATTAGATACACTTATTTCAGACAAAATTATTGAATTGGAATCAGAGAAACAAAATATTAAAGTAACGGATAAAGAGATTCAAAAAGAGCTTGAAACCTTATATGCCCAATATGGCGGAGAAGAGGCATTAACTGAACAGTTAAAGGCTAGTGGTTCTTCTATCGATGCTTTAAAAGAAGATGTTGTGACTTATATAGAAACAAGAAAACTAATTGAACCAACAATCAAGATTACTGATAAAGAAATTAGTGCATACTTCGAACAAAATAAAGATTCATTTGCTCAAGCGGAGCAAGTTGAAGCAAGTCATATCTTAGTAAAAGATAAAGCAACAGCAGAAGAAGTATTAAAGAAGCTTAATAACGGTGGAGATTTTGCTAAGTTAGCTAAAGAATATTCAACAGACACTAGCAATGCTGAAAGTGGTGGATCTCTTGGATACTTTGGTAAAGGACAAATGGTAAAAGAATTTGAAGATGTGGCTTTTAAATTAAAAGTAAATGAAATAAGTGAGCCGGTAAAAACAGAATATGGATACCATATCATTAAAGTAACAGGCAAAAAAGAAGCAAAAAAAGCGAATTTAGAAGATAATAAAGCAGCTATTAAAGAACAATTATTAACGGAGAAATTGCAAACAGAGTACGCTACATGGTTAGAAAAGAAAAAGGCTGAGTATAAAATTACAAATACATTGGATAAAGCAGTGGAAACAAAAAAATAAGTTTAAAGAGAAATCCCTGTTGGCTCAGCGGGGATTTTTCCTTGTTAAAGGAACGCAATATCTATAAACAAAGAGTTCTGTGTAACCATACAAGTCCATTTTCTAGGCTTTTATGGTAAAGTGAAAGTAATTATTTATGAAAGGGTAGATGAGTGAGAAAGGTATGAATAAATTTACGAAAAATTATGTACTCACGATGAAAGATATTGTGAGAGAAGGCCATCCTAGTTTACGGACAGTTACTGAAGAGGTAGGCTTACCACTTTCAGAGGAAAATCGGGAAACACTAGAATGTATGATCCAGTATTTAAAAAATAGCCAGGACCCAAAACTGGCAAAAAAATATAAGTTGCGTGAAGGGGTAGGGCTGTCAGCTAATCAGATTGGACTAAATAAGCGAATGTTTGTCATGTACTTTGAAGATGAAAAAGGCAAATTGTATGAAGATGCCATAATTAATCCAAAAATCATTAGCCATTCGACTGCAATGACATATTTACCACAAGGTGAAGGTTGTTTATCCGTTGACCGTGATGTAAAGGGCTATGTTCCACGGTATGAGCGAATTAAAGTGAAAGCGATTGATTTAAACGGTCAGGAAATTCAACTACGTTTAAAGGGTTTTGCCGCAATCGTTTTTCAACATGAATTAGATCATTTAAATGGTGTGATGTTCTATGATCATATTAATCCAGAATATCCATTTAAGCTTCCGGAAAATGTAGAAATTAAGAGCTTATTATAAAAAACAAAGCCATTTGGCTTTGTTTTTTTGAGTTATCTACTATTCAAAATAGGATTAAGAAGATAAACTGGCAACGATAAACTTTTAACTTTTGTGAGGATTCCTGTTTTCTCCTCTCTTTGCATATGGCGTATATTTTAGATAAAATAAAAAATACTTGAGCATCAATCATCTTGATTATCGAGGTAACTTTAGGCGTATAGGGGGGGACCTGTTTTATGTCAATAAATAAAGACGTGCTGCTGAAGCGATTAATAGAAGAACTACACAAATATGGAATGCGAACGAGTATTTTTCAACAAAACATGGCTCAGAAAATGGGTGTTGTTCATACAGATTTAAAAACAGCAAATATCTTAAATGAGACGGGACCTATAACAGCTGGAGAACTTTCTAAAATAACAGGATTGAGTACTGGATCGGTTACAGCGCTTGTTGATCGATTAGAAAAAGCAGGGTATGTAAGTAGAGAACGAGATGAAAGTGACCGGAGACGTGTGATGATTGTACCTATGCCGGAGCGTCATAAGCAAATCATGAATCATTATAATTCCTTAGGAATGAAGATAAAACAACTTGGTAATCACTATGGGGACGACGAACTGAAACTAATTCTAAAATTTTTAAGTGATATTACAGACGTGCTGGACCAAGAAAATGAAGCTCTAACAAAAGAAAGAGATTTATAGGAAAGTTTAAAACTAGGGTTCTTTATTTTTAAAAAATTTTAATTAACGTGGGCAAGGTTTTTGTCATAGGCTGGTCTACCATTGTGGGTGATTAAAAAGGCGCACAAACAAAAACAAGACTGATTGCGATAATCAGCCTTGCTAGCATAATATTACCAACTATTTATGAATGTTTTATGGAACGGCGATAAGAATATCGTTTCCATTGAAACAGGATAAAGCAACCGATACAAAACCCTAGAATTGCTACAAAAGACGCAACGCCAACCATAGCAGTAAAGATATAGCCAGCTGTATTCCAATTTAATAGAAAACTAATGTATCCAAGTGCTAAACAAGAGATAGCGATAATTGAGTTGAATTTTTGCTGCTCAGCATCTTCTGGGATATATTCTGATGGTTTCTTTTTCAAAAATAGTTTAGCTATGCGCATCACAGGATTAAAATTAAAGATAAGACCAAGTAGACAAGCAACTAAAGGAATGGCAAGGATCCACTCTTGGCCAGTAATCCAAGTTAAAATGACACTTAAGAAAATCGTCCATTGATTGGCTCTGACTAACGGACGAGGAATTGAACGAATTTCACCCATAAAAAACCAACCTTTCATATATGTTTTATTTATTTTATAATAAATTGTCTAATTTGTGAAGAGAAATTATATATTAACTTATAATCTTTAAAAATAAAAAATGTTCAATTTACAAAAAATTTTGTACTATAAAGGTAGAATAAGTTACCAATTAAATTTAGTTTCAAGAGTATACCCCATAATTTCGTGATTTAATGAGCATATTATTTTTAAAACAGGTATATGGATGAAATGATATATTAAGAAAAACACGATTTATCGTGCCACTAGCGAAAGTCAAAGTTTTTTCTTATATTTTATATCCTTTAGAAAAACCAAATTTACTTAAAGTATAATATAGGAGGTGCTTGGGATCACATAAGTTAACGACTTGTGATAAACCCATACATATTGGACATTACGATAAAATTATTAGCAATCTTTATTTTAATTGCTATAACCGCCTTTTTTGTGGCCTCAGAGTTTGCCATTGTTAAAGTTAGAAGTTCACGGATCAATCAATTAATTGAAGATGGGCATAAAAGGGCAGTACCGGCAAAACAAGTAATATCGCATTTAGATGGATATTTATCTGCTTGTCAATTAGGGATAACTGTTACAGCGTTGGGGCTTGGTTGGCTGGGTGAACCGACAGTAGAGAAATTACTTCATCCTCTTTTTGATAAGCTTGGAGTAGATGCTTCAGTTAGTTCAATTCTATCCTTTGTTATTGCATTTGCATTAGTTACCTTCCTGCATGTTGTTGTAGGGGAATTAGCGCCAAAAACAATGGCCATTCAAAAGGCAGAGCAGCTTACGCTTATGTTTTCAACCCCATTAATTTTGTTTTACCGCATTCTGTTCCCGTTTATTTGGGTATTAAATGGATCAGCTCGTGTATTAACCGGAATATTTGGAATAAAGCCAGCATCTGAAGGGGAAGTAGCGCATTCTGAGGAAGAACTAAGGATTATTTTATCTGAAAGTTTTAAAAGTGGTGAAATTAATCAATCTGAATATAAATATGTAAATCAAATTTTTGAATTTGATGAGCGGATTGCAAATGAAATTATGGTTCCTCGGACAGAGATGGCTGTCATTGACAAAGGGATGCGTTTACTTGAAGTGGTTGAATTAATTCAAGAGGAACAATTTACACGCTACCCAGTGATCGATGGTGATAAAGACAATGTAATAGGAATGGTAAATATTAAACGTCTGTATACAGCAACCATTACTGAAGAAAATGTAGCAGACTTAATCGTAGATGAATTCGTTACTCCGGTCATTCGTGTTCTTGAAACCATTCCAATTCATGATTTATTGCTAAAAATGCAAAAAGAACGTATTCATATGGCAATTTTATCAGATGAATATGGTGGCACAGCTGGTCTGCTTACGGTAGAAGATATCTTGGAAGAAATTGTTGGAGAAATTCGTGATGAATTTGACCAGGACGAACGTCCGCAAATTCAAAAAATGAATGAAAACCATTATATTTTTGATGCCAAAACCTTGATTGAAGATGTAAATGATACATTATCGATTGAACTACCAGAAGACGATATAGATACTCTGGGCGGCTGGATACTTACAGGAAAGTATGAAATTGAGGTAGGAGATAAAAGAGAATTTGGTGGGTATGAATTTATTGTAAAAGAAATGGATGTCCATCATGTCTTGTATATAGAAGTAAAGAAAACCATACAAAAAAACCGAGAGTCGTAAAGTGCTCTCGGTTTTTTTGTATTATCATTTGATGGATACAGCTGTCTTACTTGGTGAACAAGATGTGGTATTGTCGGTTTAGACATAAGGAATTGGCGATCTTAGTTGCTAACGTTCTTCTCGTATCCTTTAACGCACCAAAGTTGAACTGATACCTTTCACTTAAGCGACTGTAGCTTCTTCAGTATGAATATTAATAAAGTCTACAGTATGTTTAATAATCTGATCCTTATCATAATCTAATGAAGCCACATGATAGGAGTTTTCTAAGGATACCAACTCTTTTTCACTTGAATGAACTGTATCAAAAATATCGTAAGAACAACCTGCAGGTACAACATGATCTTCGGGAGATACAAAAATTTTTATCGGACAAGTTACTTTTGAAAGATGTTGTTTAGTTGCCTTCATAAGATCAACTAATTGAAGAACAGCTTTCAATGGGACTTGATCATAAGTAATTTCGGCTGCTTCCGAATCTTTAATATCAGGTTTTCCCTCTGCTATAAATCTTGGTTCAAGTTTATGAGCAAATGCTTCATATTCAGGGACTGAAAGAGCCGCATTGATAGTCAGAACACCAGTTAAAGCTTCTTTAGTTGCTAAATCTAGAGTAAGTGCTCCTCCCATAGATTGTCCAATCACAAAAATATACTGACAAGTTTGTTTTAATAGAAGATATGCCTCATGTAGATTAGAAATCCAATCCTGGTACGTTGCTTGCTCCATTTCGAGAATGGTAGTTCCATGTCCTTTCAACTGTGGGGCGTATACGGTGAATCCATATTTTGCAAATCCTTCTGCTAAGTAGCTTACGCTTTGTGGAGTTCCATTAAAGCCGTGACAAATTAATATTCCTATAGAATTTCCATTTATGAAAATAGCCTCTGTCCCTTGCATTACTTTTGATTCTGCCATACGTAGCAGCTCCTTTTCATTAACTCATTTTATATTATTAGTTGAATTTTTATGGTATTAAATATCCAAGTTTAATTAATCTGATTAGTTTACTAGGTATAAGATTATCATGAAATATAGACTCAAGTCAATTAAACGATTTGATTCTTATGATTTTCGTTTATATATTATATTAAATGTTATAATATATTTTAAAAATTGTTGACAAGTAACTAAATAAACTATAATATAGAACAAGTGCCGAGCAACAAGATGTGATTTGTTAAAAGATATTAAAAAAACTATTGACACCTTGTTCGCAAAGTTGTATACTAATTAAGTTGCTGAAAACAACTTACAAATTGTTCTTTGAAAACTGAACAAAACAAAGCGCCAACGTAAAGTTTTCGTGCGTACACACGATAAAAAATGTATATATGAGCAAGTCAAACATTTCTTCGGAGAGTTTGATCCTGGCTCAGGACGAACGCTGGCGGCGTGCCTAATACATGCAAGTCGAGCGAATCTTTGGGAGCTTGC
>CAVVWH010000031.1:0-135553 GCA_963751845.1 uncultured Bacillaceae bacterium | reverse complement strand
TTTGTTTTAAAAAAACCAAAGGTTAAATCAAAGCACAAATAAAAGGTAATTACAAATAAACAAATGAAAACAGGTACCTGAATGGGGGGAACCAAGCCTTTTTTAGCCATTAAAAAGACCTTCTTTATAGCCCAAAAGTGAAAATAGTGGTAATTATTGAGGAATTTATGTATAAATAAAGGTATATAATGTTAAGTATGTAAGTACATAAATACTATTGTTTTCATAAAAATACCATATATTCCAAAAATATAATAATTTTAAGACGTAAGAGTTGCAAAAGTTTATTTTCGTTGTATAATATTAGTCAAATATAGTCAAAGTCAGGATGGGGGAGGTTGAGTGAGAAACATATCTGATGTTATCGAAAGTTATTTAAAACAAATATTAGAAATGGGTCAACAAGACATTCTAGAAATAAAAAGAAATGAAATTGCAGATAAATTTCAGTGTGTCCCTTCTCAAATTAATTATGTAATCAACACAAGGTTCACGATTGAGAGAGGATACCTTGTAGAAAGTAAGCGAGGTGGCGGGGGTTATATTCGTATTATGAAGGTCAAATCACAAGACTACGCAGTCCTTATTGATGATTTGATTTCAATAATTGGATATAGAGTGTCTCAATCTACTGCTGAGGGAATTATTACAAGACTTGTAAATGAAGACATCATTAATGACCGAGAAGCGAAAATAATGATGAGTGTCATTGATCGGTCAGTCATATACATTGACTTGCCCGATCGTGATGAACTTAGGGCAAGGATTTTAACTGCAATGCTTACAACTTTAAAATATAAATGAGTTCTGCAGAGGTGATGTAGTATGATTTGCCAGGAATGTAATCAGAGACCAGCTACCCTTCATTTCACAAAAATTATTAATGGTGAGAAAACCGAATTCCATATTTGCGAGAGATGTGCACAGGAAAAGGGAAATTTATTTATGGATGACGGAGGATCAAGTTTTTCAATTAATAATTTATTAGCTGGATTATTCAATATTGAGTCTAATATGCAACAGCCTAAAGCTAACTCTTTTCCAAAAACTGAAGAACTACGTTGCCCGAATTGTCAGCTTTCTTTTAAAGAATTTCTCCGATTGGGAAAATTCGGATGTGCAAAATGCAGTGAAACCTTTAATAAACAGTTAGATCCTATTTTAAAGAGGGTGCACAGCGGTAATACTGCTCATATTGGAAAAATCCCAAAAAGAATAGGCGGTGCTCTTCATTTGAAAAAACAAATCTCAGAAATGAAAGAGATGTTAAAAGATTTGGTTGATCAAGAAGAGTTTGAAAAAGCTGCAGAAGTTCGTGATAAAATTCGTGGCTTTGAAAAGAGGTACGAAGCGCAAGGTGAGGGGGAGGAAGCATGAGTTTAGAACGATTTTTACAAAATGCCCTCAGTTCTTGGATGAATTGCGATGGACCTGAAACAGATATCGTCTTGAGTTCTCGTGTTCGTCTTGCTAGAAACTTCAATGATTATATATTTCCGACTGTTTTTTCACATGATGTGGCAACAGAAGTAATTGAATTAGTAAAAAAGAGAAATGAAACAGAAGTAAATTCAGAAATTGGAAAGTTAGAGATGTTGGAAATGAGCCAGCTTCAACCTCTAGAGAAGCAGGTGCTTGTTGAAAAACATTTAATTAGCCCTCAATTAATTGAAGAGACAAGGCAGGGTGCTTGCCTACTATCAGAAGATGAAATGATTAGTATCATGATTAATGAGGAAGATCACTTGAGAATCCAATGTTTAATGTCAGGTTTGCAGCTTAAGGAAGCCTTACAGTTAGCAAATGTATTAGATGATTGGATGGAAGAAGAGATTGACTATGCATATGATGAAGAACGAGGGTATCTAACAAGTTGTCCTACAAATGTGGGTACAGGATTAAGAGCTTCTGTAATGATCCATTTGCCAGGCCTGGTTTTAACACAGCAACTAAATCAAATCGTCCCCGCTATTAACCAATTAGGCCTCGTAGTTAGAGGAATGTATGGAGAAGGTAGTCAGGCGTTAGGAAACATTTTTCAAATTTCTAACCAGATTACTCTCGGTAAATCGGAGAAGGATATTGTCGAGGATTTAACAGATGTCGTTCAACAAATCATCGCCCAAGAGAGAGCCTCACGTGAAGCATTAGTGAAAACATCTCACATACAATTAGAAGATAGAATTTTCCGTGCATATGGAATTTTATCAAATGCGAGGATTATTGAAACTAAGGAAGCCTCTACTTGTATCTCAGATGTAAGATTAGGCATTGATTTAGGATTTATTAATGATATTTCAAAGAGTATTCTTAATGAGTTAATGATTTTAACACAACCTGGATTTCTACAGAAGTATGCGGGGGGGCCATTGCGACCATTTGAAAGAGATGTGCGTCGTGCAGCCCTGATCCGAGAGCGTTTAAATTTAGATAAAAACGAAGATTCTTAAGGAGGAAATCCCTATGATGTTTGGTCGTTTTACAGAAAGAGCTCAAAAAGTATTGGCACTGGCACAGGAAGAAGCTATCCGGTTAGGTCATAATAATATTGGAACAGAACATATCCTTTTAGGTTTAGTACGTGAAGGCGAAGGAATTGCTGCTAAAGCTTTATATGCCCTAGGATTAGGATCAGAAAAGATTCAAAAAGAAGTTGAAAATTTAATTGGTCGGGGTTCAGAAATTGCACAGACTATCCACTACACGCCAAGAGCTAAGAAGGTTATAGAATTATCGATGGATGAGGCAAGAAAATTAGGACATTCTTATGTGGGAACAGAACATGTTTTATTAGGCTTAATTCGTGAAGGTGAAGGTGTAGCAGCACGAGTATTAAGTAACCTAGGTGTGAGCTTGAATAAAGCGCGTCAGCAAGTGCTACAGCTTCTAGGTAGCAATGAATCAGGTGGACACCAAGGTGCGGCTACTACAAATGCTAGTACACCAACCCTTGATAGTTTAGCTCGTGATTTAACGGCGATTGCCCGTGAAGGAAGTTTAGATCCAGTAATTGGTCGTAGTAAAGAGATTCAACGTGTGATTGAAGTACTTAGTCGTCGAACAAAAAACAATCCAGTTCTGATTGGAGAACCTGGGGTTGGTAAAACAGCGATTGCTGAAGGACTTGCGCAACAAATTATTAATAATGAAGTACCTGAAATTTTGCGTGACAAGCGAGTGATGACGCTTGATATGGGTACAGTTGTTGCCGGAACAAAATATCGTGGCGAATTTGAAGATCGTTTGAAAAAAGTCATGGATGAAATTCGACAAGCGGGTAATATTATTTTATTCATTGATGAGTTGCACACCTTAATTGGTGCTGGTGGAGCAGAAGGGGCTATTGATGCTTCGAATATATTGAAACCTTCATTAGCTCGTGGAGAACTTCAATGTATTGGTGCTACAACATTAGATGAATATCGTAAATATATTGAAAAAGATGCAGCGCTTGAGCGCCGATTCCAGCCAATTCAAGTCGATGAACCAACAATGGAAGAATCTATTCAAATATTAAAAGGTTTACGCGACCGCTATGAGGCACACCATCGTGTATCAATTACAGATGAAGCTATTGATGCAGCTGTTAAATTGTCTGACCGCTATATTTCTGACCGCTTTTTACCGGATAAAGCGATTGACTTAATTGATGAAGCAGGTTCAAAAGTTCGTTTACGTTCTTATACAACACCACCGAATTTAAAAGAACTTGAAGTGAAGCTTGATGAGGTACGTAAAGAAAAAGATGCATCTGTTCAAAGCCAAGAATTCGAAAAAGCTGCTTCTTTACGTGATACTGAACAACGTTTACGTGAGCAATTAGAAGAAACAAAAAAAGTATGGAAAGAAAAGCAAGGTCAAGAAAATAGTGAAGTGACTGTGGATGACATTGCTCATGTTGTATCTGCGTGGACAGGTGTTCCTGTTACAAAATTGGCACAAACCGAGTCAGATAAATTGTTAAACATGGAGTCTATCCTTCACAATCGTGTTATTGGTCAAGAGGAAGCGGTCAAAGCCGTATCAAAAGCTGTACGTCGTGCAAGAGCTGGGCTTAAGGATCCGAAGCGTCCAATTGGATCATTCATTTTCTTAGGACCTACAGGTGTAGGTAAAACCGAGCTAGCTCGTGCATTAGCTGAAGCTATATTTGGCGATGAGGAATCGATGATTCGTATTGATATGTCAGAGTATATGGAAAGACATTCTACTTCTCGCCTCGTTGGTTCACCTCCAGGATATGTTGGATATGAAGAAGGTGGCCAGTTAACAGAAAAAGTACGCCGTAAACCATATTCTGTAGTGTTACTGGATGAAATTGAAAAAGCACATCCTGATGTGTTTAATATTTTACTTCAGGTACTGGAAGATGGAAGATTGACAGATTCTAAAGGTCGTACGGTGGACTTCCGTAACACGATTTTAATCATGACCTCAAATGTTGGTGCTTCAGCATTAAAAATGAATAAATATGTTGGTTTTAATATTCAAGATGAGGGGCAAGATTACAAAAATATGAAAGGTAAGGTAATGGAAGAGCTAAAGCGTGCCTTCCGTCCAGAGTTCCTTAACCGTATTGATGAAACCATTGTCTTCCATTCATTAGAGAAGAAACATTTAACGGAAATTGTTACATTAATGGCTGATCAATTGATTACACGCTTGAAAGAGCAGGAAATTTTCCTTGGGCTTACAGATGCAGCGAAGGAAAAAATTGCAACAGAAGGTTTTGATCCAGAGTATGGGGCACGTCCAATTCGTCGTGCTATACAAAGACATGTTGAAGATTATTTATCAGAAGAACTTTTAAAAGGTAATATCCAAAAAGGTCAACATATTGTTTTAGATGTGATTAATGGAGATTTGGCCATTAAACAGCCTGAGACGGTTAATATACATGAATAAAGAATGATAAAATAACGAGGTACATTTGCTTCTTGCAATGTACCTCTGTTTTTATACCTCGATGTTTAACTTCTTTAAAAGATTAAAGTGAAGATGAGAGTGCCCTCAGGTCATACAGTAGGTACAACGACTTTCACCATTAGGGTGATAAGTCGCGTTTTTCTAATATTCAATTAAGTAATGAACTAGAGTAATTTCATGAATAATCTAACTTTTAATCCTTTTTTTGGCAGGATTAAATAAAGTTAAAATATAATATCTTTATAAGATAAGAAAATATTATCAGAAGGAGTTCTTATGGCCGCAAAAAAGAAAACAAAATTTATGTGTCAGTCTTGTGGATATGAATCTCCAAAATGGATGGGAAAATGCCCAGGTTGCGGTGAATGGAACAAGATGGTCGAAGAAGTGGAAATCGTAAAGCCAGCAGGAAGAAGGGGCGCCTTTTCTCACTCTGACTCTCAGATTGGAACTGGCGAGCGGGTGAAGGCCACTCCTATAACAACCATTGTAACGGAACAGGAGCCACGTATAGCAACAGATATGGCTGAGTTAAACCGTGCGCTTGGCGGTGGAATAGTGCAAGGCTCACTCGTATTAATTGGCGGCGATCCGGGGATTGGAAAGTCGACACTACTACTTCAAGTATCCTCGCAATTAGCCCATAAGCAAAAGAAGGTATTATATATATCTGGGGAAGAATCTGTGAAACAAACGAAGCTTAGAGCTGACCGTCTTGGGGTGATGTCTGAGAACTTATTCGTCTATTCAGAAACAGATATGGACTATATCCAACATGCTATTGGAGAAGTCAATCCTGATTTAGTGATTATTGACTCCATTCAGACCGTTTATCAATCAGAAGTGACATCAGCTCCAGGTAGTGTTTCACAGGTTCGTGAGTGTACATCAACGTTAATGCGAATTGCTAAGACAAAGGGCATCGCCATTTTTATTGTAGGGCATGTTACAAAAGAAGGGTCAATTGCCGGTCCAAGATTACTCGAACATATGGTTGATACTGTACTATACTTTGAGGGTGAGCGGCACCATACATATCGGATTATCCGTGCTGTAAAAAACCGTTTTGGTTCGACAAATGAGATGGGTATTTTTGAAATGAAAGAACATGGATTAGAAGAGGTGGCAAATCCATCAGAGATATTCCTTGAAGAACGTTCTCAAGGGGCTTCTGGTTCAACAGTTGTAGCATCAATGGAGGGAACCCGACCAATGTTGGTTGAAATTCAAGCACTTATTTCACCAACAAGCTTTGGAAACCCACGTCGTATGGCCACTGGCATTGATCATAATCGAGTATCACTGTTAATGGCAGTATTAGAAAAACGAGTAGGTTTGCTTCTACAAAATCAAGATGCTTATTTGAAGGTAGCTGGGGGCGTAAAGCTGGATGAACCAGCGGTTGATTTGGCGGTTGCGGTTAGTATTGCTTCAAGTTTTCGAGATAAGCCAACACGACCATCGGATTGTATGATTGGAGAAGTGGGTTTAACGGGTGAAGTAAGACGGGTATCTAGAATTGAACAACGTGTTCAGGAAGCAGTAAAACTCGGATTTGAACGAGTGATTCTTCCAGCGAATAATATTGGCGGCTGGAAGGTACCGAAGGGTGTTGAAATCATTGGCGTTTCATCGGTGGCAGAAGCTCTACAATATGCATTGGGAGGATAATGTATGAGTGATAATAAGGCATATGAAAAAATGAAACTGGAGACTTTACGAATTGTAGCCCCTGGTACACCTTTACGTGCTGGAATAGAAAATGTTCTCCGAGCTAATACAGGTGGTTTGATCGTGGTTGGATATAATGAAAAAGTCCGCTCTATAGTCGATGGTGGTTTTAAAATCAATTGTTCATGTACGCCTAGCACTTTATACGAATTGGCAAAAATGGATGGTGGCATTATTCTAAATGAAAAAGCAGACACGATTTTGTTTGCTAACGCGCAGCTTGTCCCGGATAGTAGTATACCTTCCACAGAGACGGGGATGCGTCATCGAACAGCTGAGCGAGTGGCAAGAGAAACCAAGTCGCTCGTTATAGCGATTTCACAGCGTCGTAATGTTATTACGCTATACCAAGGTAATTTTCGCTATGCATTAAAGGATATTGGTGTCATCTTGGCAAAAGCCAATTTAGCCATTCAAACTTTAGAGAAATATAAAGCTGTTTTAAAGCAAAGCATCGTGGCACTTGGTGCTTTAGAGTATGAAGAAGTTGTTACCTATGCTGATTTGCTACAAGTGTTTCATCGTTATGTGATGGTTCTGCGTATTAAAGCAGAGCTTGTGGCCTATTTAAATGAGTTGGGAACAGAGGGTAGATTAATCCGCTTACAAATGAATGAAATTTTGGTGGATATTGAAAGTGAAGGAAAATGGTTAATCAAAGATTACACTCATGATAAAAATGAAGATCCTGATGATATTGTTTTAAGATTACAAGAGCTAGCTATACAGGAAAACCTAGATGAAAGCGTGATGTTAAAGGCACTGGGTTATAATGGTTATATACATTTAGATGAAGTGATTCATGCTCGAGGTTATCGGATGTTGCATAAAATTCCTCGTCTACCAGGATTAATTATTGAAAATTTGGTGCAGCAGTTTGGCAGTTTTTCTGATATCCATAAAGCAACGGTTGAGGAACTTGATGATGTAGAGGGAATTGGAGAGGTTCGTGCAAATAAGATTAAAGAAGGATTAAGACTATTAAAAATCCAACTTGTGACAGACAGAAAGATGTAAATCACAATTACGGTTGAAAATGGAGGATACTTCCTTTTTGACATGACATTCTCACGGTGCTAGGCTATTAAAGAACTCATTTAATCTTTTATCTTAATTTATTTTACGGTAAGAAGGTTTCAATTCTGTTAAATTGTTCATAATGGAGAGAGGGAGGTGAAAGGATGTTAAAACGCATTATACAAGCTTGCTTCATAATAGTCGGTGGTACACTAGGGATTTTCCTTATTCCTGAATTGTTAGTCGCCATACATGCAAGTGATTTGCTTATTTTAAACAATCCTTATGTGTCAGTACTGTTAGGTGCTATTATTTTTTATTTTATTACTTTTTGGTTAGTGGACTATGTAGTTAATTTTATGAAGTGGTTAGAAGAACAGCTTGTTAAATTTCCAATTACAGATATTATTTTTGGTAGTTTAGGGTTATTAGTTGGCTTAATCGTAGCGTTCCTCATTGGAACAGCCTTTAATTCGATTCGAGTACCTATCTTAAATACAGTTGTTCCTATTATTTTAACGCTTTTATTTGGCTATTTAGGATTTCAAGTAGGGTTTAAAAAACGGGATGAACTACTAAACTTATTATTAAAAACGAATAAGAAAAAAAGCACAAACAGTGATGATAGTGAAGAAGACGATAGAGGGCATAAATTGAAAATTTTGGATACGAGTGTCATTATTGATGGACGTATTGCAGATATTTGTCAAACAGGCTTTTTGGAAGGAACCATTGTAATTCCACAGTTTGTACTAAATGAGCTTCAACATATTGCGGATTCCTCTGATGCATTGAAGAGAAATAGGGGACGTCGTGGTCTAGATATCTTGAATCGTATTCAAAAAGAGCTACCTATCAAGGTAGAAATGTATGAAGGAGATTTTGAAGATATTCAGGAAGTGGATAGTAAACTAGTCAAATTGGCGAAAATTTCGGGTGGGATTGTAGTAACGAATGATTTTAACTTGAATAAAGTGTGTGAATTTCAAAATGTAGCCGTATTGAATATTAATGATTTGGCTAATGCAGTGAAACCAGTTGTACTTCCTGGTGAAGAAATGAGCGTTCAAGTGATTAAAGATGGTAAAGAGCATAACCAAGGCGTTGCTTACTTGGACGATGGCACGATGATTGTTGTTGAAGGTGGAAGAGATCATATTGGTAAACGACTTGATGTTGTGGTAACTAGTGTGCTCCAAACGTCTGCGGGACGAATGATTTTTGCTAAACCGAAACAGTTAGAGAAAGCATTATAGGGGAGAGCCGTTATGTTTTATGAAGTAGTTATACCTGCAGCTGGACAAGGAAAGAGAATGAATGCAGGAAAGAATAAGCTGTTTATTGAACTATCGGGGATTCCTATTATCATCCATACATTACGAGTGTTTGAAGTGGATCCGATGTGTCAAGGGATTATATTATCGATTAATCCTCAAGAAGAAGCCATATTCTCTGGATTAATCGATACGTATGGTTTGGGTAAGGTGAAAGGGCTTGTGCCAGGCGGGGCGGAACGTCAGCAAAGTGTCTTTAACGGAATCAAACATGTAGACACAGACGTCGTACTGGTTCATGATGGAGCTCGTCCATTTATTCATGAGGAGCTTATTCATCAATTAACAGAAGCAACCTTGCTGCATGCTGGCGCGGTTGTCGCTGTTCCGGTTAAAGATACGATTAAAAGGGTACAAGATCGGTCAGTAGTGGAAACAATGGAACGATCAAGCTTGTGGGCTGTTCAAACCCCACAGGCTTTTCGTATGCCAATTTTATTAAAAGCACATCAAGAGGCGGAAAACGACCAATTTCTTGGGACCGATGATGCAAGTCTTTTAGAGCGGATCGGTCAACAAGTGGTTATAATTGAAGGCGATTATGATAATATAAAAATTACAACACCAGAAGATCTTTATTTTGCCGAAGCTATTTTAAGAAAGCAGGCGAATTTGAAGAAAGATAAGGGGAGAGCATGATGTTTCGAATTGGACAAGGTTTTGATGTTCATCAGCTTGTAGAAGGTAGACCGTTAATTATAGGTGGCGTTACAATTCCTTTTGAAAAAGGGTTACTAGGTCATTCTGATGCAGATGTGCTGCTACATACTGTTGCAGATGCGGTTCTAGGGGCAATTGGTGCTGGAGATATTGGAAAGCATTTTCCAGATACCGATCCTGCTTTTAAAGATGCCGACTCAGCTAAGCTACTTGAGCATGTATGGAATTTGGTTAAAAACGAAGGTTACAGCTTAGTCAATGCTGATTGTACGATTATTGCCCAGAGTCCAAAAATGGCACCATATATTGAAGCTATGCGTGCTCGAATTGCGGAGTTACTAGAGGCAACAGTCGAGCAGGTGAATGTGAAAGCAACGACTACAGAAAAATTAGGATTTCCTGGGCGGAAAGAAGGAATTGCAGCTCAAGCCGTTGTACTACTAACGAAATCAAATTAAAAAAAGCGGAAGGCAGCTGTATGTCCTCGCTGGGTGCCAGGCGGCTAGGTTCATCACGTCCTTACGTCTTCATCGATGCTAGCACGTCCTGTGCGTTGCGGCTAGGTAAAGAAAAGCGGAAGGCGTCTTTATTCAAAATGGTTAAGATGGTAGAATGTAGTATAGAAAAGTGAGACATTAGGAGGAATTATACATGAGCAGCGAAATTCGAGTTCGCTATGCACCAAGTCCAACTGGACATTTACATATAGGAAATGCACGTACGGCATTATTTAACTATTTGTATGCACGTAACAAAGGCGGAAAATTTATTATTCGTATTGAGGATACTGATACAAAGCGAAATATTGAAGGTGGAGAAGAGAGCCAGCTTAAGTATTTAAAATGGTTAGGTATGGATTGGGATGAGAGTGTCGATGTTGGTGGCGAATATGGACCGTATCGTCAATCAGAACGTAATGACATTTATCAAAAATTGTATCAAGAGCTTTTAGATAAAGGTATGGCTTATAAATGCTATTGTACGGAAGAAGAGCTAGCAGCTGAACGTGATGCTCAAATTGAAAAAAATGAAACACCACATTATTCAGGAAAATGTCGTCATTTAACAGCTGAACAGCGAGCGAGATTAGAAGCAGAAGGACGCAAACCAAGTATTCGTTTTGCTGTTCCTAAAGGCATAGTATATACATTCAATGATATGGTCAAAGATGAAGTGTCATTTGAATCAGATGGTATAGGCGATTGGGTTATTGTGAAAAAAGATGGAATTCCTACTTACAACTTTGCAGTTGCAGTGGATGATCATTTAATGGAAATTTCCCATGTATTACGTGGGGATGACCATATTACCAATACCCCAAAACAGTTAATGATTTATGAGGCATTTGGTTGGGAACCACCTATTTTTGGTCATATGACATTAATTGTGAATGAAACCCGTAAGAAATTAAGTAAACGGGATGAGTCAATCATTCAATTTATTGAACAATATGAAGCGCTAGGTTATTTACCAGAAGCTTTATTTAACTTTATTGCTTTATTAGGCTGGTCTCCAAGTGGTGAGGAAGAAATTTTCTCTAAAGAGGAGTTTATTAAGATTTTTGATGCCGAAAGACTTTCAAAGTCACCTGCGCTATTCGATAAGCAAAAGCTAGCTTGGATGAATAATCAATATGTAAAACAACTTGAACTAGACCAAGTAGTTGAGTTATCTTTGCCTCATCTTGTTAAAGCGGGTAAAGTATCAGAAACTCGTACTCCTGAGCAAGAGGAATGGGTTCGTAATCTAATTAGTCTTTATCAGGATCAAATGAGCTATGGTGCGGAAATTGCGGAGTTGTCTCAAGTATTCTTCAAAGAAGAGCTTGAATACGAAGAAGGAGCAAAGGAAGTATTAGCTGAAGAGCAAGTACCAGAAGTATTACAAGCATTCCTTCAGGAAATAGACGCTTTAGAGAGCTTTACAGCGGAGGAAATTAAGAAATCAATTAAAGCTGTTCAAAAAGGCACAGGACATAAAGGGAAGAAGTTATTTATGCCTATTCGCGTAGCTGTTACTGGACAACAACATGGCCCAGATTTACAAAAATCGATTGCTTTATTAGGCAAGGATAAAATAAAACAACGATTACAAAGTATTTTATATTAACAATCTGTCGAAAATGTAATATAGTATTAAATAATATTACACAAGAAACGCGTAGATAGGGAGAAGTAAGTAAACGATGCTTATTAGAGAGAACCATAACCTGCTGAAAGTGGTTCAAGCCCCTCGTTTTCCGAAATGCACCCTTGAGTACTTTGCTGAACTAATGAATAGTAGGCGAAGGCGGATGATCCTCCGTTATCAGGTTCAAGTTGGGGATGATGAAACAGTTGTTTGACAAATGTATGTCATTCCAAACAGAGTGGAACCGCGCCTTTAAAAGCGTCTCTGTCTATATTGGCAGAGGCGCTTTTTTTTGTACTATCAGCATTTAATTCACAAGTACAGATGATTAGCTTCGGACGCCTAGGGCTTGCTAGTACCTTAGAATATATAAGGACGTGGTGGACTTATCCTGCCAGGCATCTTGCGCTTTTTTGGGGGAAAATAAAGTGGTTAGTAGCTATGACTATAGGGGTATGATCAACTACGTTCATTTATTTTACTAATAAGAAATAGAAATATGGGGATGAAGTATAGGGGGGAGTCATTTGTTTAAAATTTTAAAGGAAGATATTGAGGTTATTTTCGAGCAAGACCCAGCTGCACGAAGCTATTTAGAGGTTATTTTAACGTATTCTGGACTTCATGCTATTTGGAATCATCGAATGGCACATGCTTTTTATAATAAAAGGTTTTACTTTATTGCGAGATGTATTTCACAGCTTAGTCGTTTTTTTACCGGAATTGAAATTCATCCGGGTGCAAAAATTGGCCGTCGTTTTTTTATCGATCATGGTATGGGTATAGTTATTGGAGAAACATGTGAAATTGGGGACAATGTTTCTATTTTCCAAGGGGTTACTCTTGGGGGAACAGGAAAAGAGAAAGGGAAGCGTCATCCAACGATTCAAGATAATGTCCTCATTGCTACGGGTGCGAAAGTATTAGGTTCTATCACAGTAGGTGAAAACTCTAAGATTGGAGCAGGGTCTGTTGTGCTGAAAGAAGTGCCGCCTAATTCAACCGTTGTAGGTATACCAGGGAGAGTCGTCATTCAGGATGGAGTTAAAATTAGAAAAGATTTAAATCATTCAGATCTTCCGGATCCAGTTGCTGATCGCTTAAAAGAGTTGGAGAACGAAATTAAACAATTGAAAGAGGAATTGGAGATGCAGAAAGAAAGGAGTTTCTAAAATGTCGATCAAGATTTATAACAGTATGACAAGACAGAAAGAAGATTTTGTCCCCATTGAAGAGGGAAAGGTAAAAATGTATGTTTGTGGACCTACAGTCTATAACTATATTCATATTGGAAATGCTAGACCAGCCATTGTGTTTGATACAGTGCGAAACTATTTAAAATATCGTGGGTATGATGTGAAGTTCGTTTCTAATTTTACGGATGTGGACGATAAGCTAATTCGTGCTGCGAAGGAATTAGGAGAAGATGTTCCCTCAATCTCACAACGATTCATTCAGGCTTATTTCGAGGATGTCTCAGCACTCGGTTGTAAAAAGGCTGACGTACACCCAACTGTTATGGAAAATATGGATACGATTATAGAATTTATAGCAGCCTTAATTGACAAAGACTATGCTTATGAGTCTGATGGTGATGTGTATTATCGAACTCGTAAGTTTAAGGGATACGGTAAGCTTTCACAGCAATCCATTGATGAACTTCGCTTAGGTACAAGAATTGAAATTGGTGAGAAAAAACAAGATTCTCTTGATTTCGCACTTTGGAAAGCTGCAAAGGAAGGCGAGATTTCTTGGGATAGCCCATGGGGAAAAGGACGACCAGGGTGGCATATTGAATGTTCTGCTATGGCCCGTAAATATCTTGGTGATACAATTGATATCCATGCGGGTGGTCAAGATTTAACATTCCCGCATCATGAAAATGAAATTGCACAGTCTGAAGCATTAACGGGCAAAACCTTTGCTAAATATTGGATGCATAACGGTTATATCAACATTGATAATGAAAAAATGTCTAAGTCATTAGGTAATTTTGTGCTAGTTCATGATATTATCAAAAAACTTGATCCAAAGGTGCTGCGCTTCTTCATGTTATCTGTACATTATCGTCATCCAATTAACTATAGCGAAGAAGTGATTGAGAATACGAAGGCTGCATTAGAAAGACTCAAAACATCTTACCAAAATTTAAAATATCGTTTGCAGGCTAGCAATGGATTAACAGAAGATAATGAACTCTGGCTACAGAAAGTTCAAGATTTGCATGAACAATTTATTCAAGAGATGGATGATGATTTTAATACAGCGAATGCTATTTCAGTATTGTTTGAACTATCTAAACAAGCGAACTATTACTTAATGGAGAAAAATACAGCGCAAGAAGTACTTCAAGCCTTTATGGATGAATATCAAACGTTATTCACTGTTCTTGGTTTAACCATAGAGGAAGAGGGTTTACTCGATAAAGAAATCGAACAATTAATACAGAAAAGAATTCAAGCACGTAAAGACCGTAATTTCCAGTTGTCTGATGAAATTCGTGATCATTTAAAAAGTATGAATATTATTTTAGAGGATACGCCTCAAGGTACAAGATGGAAAAGAGGGTAATGCATGCTTCACTATGAACAGGAAATTGATGCAAAAATGTTAAACAGCTTAGCTCTAGCTTATATGGGTGATGCCGTCTACGAAACGTATGTACGGTTTCACCTTATCCAAAAAGGATCAGTAAAACCTCATCTTCTTCATAAACAAGCGACCGCATTTGTGTCAGCGAAAGCGCAGAATAAAGTGATTCATTTTTTCTTAGATAGCCATTGTTTAACAGAAGAAGAGCTAGCTGTTGTTCGACGTGGCCGAAATGCTAAGTCTGGTACGGTTCCAAAAAACACGGATGTTCAAACCTATCGTTATAGCACAGCTTTCGAAGCGTTAATAGGCTATCTATATTTGTTAAAACGTCAAGAAAGAATGGAAGAACTTATACAGCAATCCATTCTATATATTGAAGAAGAAAGGAAGGTAAGCCAATGAGTGAAGAATACATTATGGGCAGGAACCCTGTTTTGGAAGCTCTCCGTTCTGAACGAGAAATCAGTAAAATTTGGATTGCGGAAGGCTCACAAAAAGGATCGATGCAGCAAGTGATTGGGATAGCCAAAGAGCGAAATATCTTTGTACAATTTGTGCCAAAGAAGAAAATCGACCAAATGGTAGAAGGTATTCATCAGGGAGTTGTTGCACAAGTAGCCGCTTACAAGTATGCTGAACTAGATGATCTGTTTGTGAAAGCGGAGGAACGAAATGAGGCTCCATTTTTCATGATTTTGGATGAAATTGAAGATCCACATAATCTTGGATCGATCATGCGTACGGCTGATGCAGTAGGTGCACATGGAATTATCATTCCAAAACGTAGAGCGGTTGGATTAACGGCAACGGTTGCTAAATCCTCTACAGGTGCAATTGAATATATCCCTGTTGTACGTGTTACAAACCTAGCCCGTGCGATTGAAGAGTTAAAAGAACGTGGTGTTTGGATTGTTGGAACAGATGCAAAAGGTAGTGATGACTATCGAAATCTTGACGGGAAAATGCCAATCGGTCTCGTTATTGGTAGTGAAGGAAAAGGAATGGGTCGATTAATTAAGGAAAAATGCGATTTTCTTATTCGGTTGCCGATGGTTGGGAAGGTCACTTCATTAAATGCTTCCGTCGCAGCAAGTTTATTGATGTATGAGGTTTATCGCAAAAGAAATCCTTTAGGGGAATAAATGAGATGAATATTCTGTTGGTAGACGGTTACAACATTATTGGGGCATGGCCGGAACTAAGAGAGTTGAAGGAACGGGATTTTGCTGCGGCTAGAGACCGTTTAATTGAACTAATGGCAGAATATCAGGCTTTCACGGGGAGCCGAGTAATTATAGTTTTTGATGCCTATTACGTTCAGGGAATTTCTCGAACATATAAGAATCATAATGTAGAAGTGATTTATACAAGAGAGCACGAAACTGCAGATGAGCGGATTGAAAAGATGGCGAGTGAGCTAAATAATATAAAAACACAAATTCAAGTGGCGACTTCAGATCATACGGAGCAATGGGTGATTTTTGGTCAAGGGGCCTTGAGAAAATCTGCGAGAGAACTTTTAATAGAGATGAATCATATTCGTGGTGAAATTAAAAAAGATGTCCATAAGACAACGGAACAAAAGCCTTCTTCTAAAATTCCGTTAAGTAAAGAAGTGACAGAAACTTTTGAAAAATGGCGTCGAGGGGAACTATGAAGGATTGACGACTAAAATTTACCTGCTGTATAATATTTCTATCTGATTACGGTCTGGGGGATGAGAAATGGGCACAAAATTCGGAGCGAAACTGAATGAAAAGTATATGCAGTATGATGATGATGCTTTAATAGAGTTAGTGCACCAAGGAGACAGTGAAGTATTAGATTACTTGATTCAAAAGTACCGTAACTTTGTACGAGCGAAAGCAAGAACGTACTTTCTTATTGGTGCTGATAAGGAAGATATTGTTCAAGAAGGTATGATTGGTTTGTATAAAGCGATTCGTGATTTTAAAGGTGATAAGCTTTCTTCTTTTAAGGCATTTGCTGAGCTATGTATTACGAGACAGATTATTACCGCAATTAAAACAGCCACTCGCCAAAAGCATATACCGCTTAATTCGTATATTTCTCTGGACAAGCCTATTTATGATGACGAATCGGACCGTACGCTTATGGATGTCATTTCTGGAGCGAAAGTGTTAGACCCTGAAGAACTGATTATTAATAAAGAAGAATTCGATGACATTGAAGTAAAGATGGCTGATTTACTTAGTGATTTGGAAAGAAAAGTTCTCGCTCTATATTTAGATGGGCAAACCTATCAAGAAATTTCAGAAGAGTTAAACAGACACGTAAAGTCTATTGATAATGCATTACAACGAGTGAAAAGAAAATTAGAACGTTATTTAGAAATGAGAGAAATTAGCTTATAGTTTCTTCGTTTTTTCCGCTGGTGTTCATCTGTTATCTCCGCATTGCTTAATGGACATGAGAATGTAATACCATTCCTCTTACACTGTATATCATTAATTCTTTTTTAGTGGTTATAAGAATTTTTTATTCTAAATAGAGTTTTCTTCTCGCTAGTAGTAGTTAATAGAATTGTTATTGACAATAAAAAACAGTCATGATAAGGTTTTATGGATGTAGTAGATAGGATAGGTGTAAAAATGCGTAAAAAAATCGTCTTAGCATGTACAGACTGCGGATCTAGAAATTATAGTTCTGAAAGCAATAAAGCATCAAGTACGGAACGTCTTGAAGTTAAGAAGTTTTGTAGTACATGCAATGCTCATACCATTCATAAAGAAACAAAATAATGTTTAAATAGATGAACAGTAGTTACCACGCTTGGAGGTTACATTCATGAAACGCTTGACTGAATTTTTCCGTGGTGTTGCTCGCGAAATGAGAAAGGTGAGTTGGCCAAAGCGGAAAGAATTAACGAAATATACGATTGTTGTTATTTCGACTGTAATCATTATGTCTCTATTTTTTACTGTTATTGATTTAGGAATTTCTGAATTAATTCGCTTGGTTATGGAATAAGAAGTTTAAAAATAAGGTATAATGGTGATAGAATAATAAGTACTAGCGAAAAAGCCCGGAGACGGGTTTTTTAATTTGGTTTTATTGTATGAGCCGGTTCCGCTTTTCTTATATAAACAATGCAGGGAGGGAAGGACGTTAGAGTCCTACTTGATGGAAAAGAATTGGTATGTTGTTCACACTTATTCAGGATATGAAAACAAGGTGAAAGCAAATCTCGAAAAACGTGTGGAATCAATGGGGATGCAAGATAAGATTTTCCGTGTTGTTGTGCCTGAAGAAGAAGAAACAGAAATTAAAGATGGTAAGAAAAAGGTATTGAAGAAGAAAGTATTCCCAGGATATGTACTAGTAGAAATCATTATGACAGATGATTCTTGGTATGTCGTTCGAAACACTCCAGGTGTAACAGGCTTTGTAGGATCATCTGGAGCGGGTTCAAAACCTACACCACTCCTTCCGGAAGAAATTGAATTAGTGTTAAAACGCATGGGTGTTGAAGAAGGTAGAATAGAAATAGACTTTGGAGTTGGCGATACAGTTACAGTGAAAGAAGGACCATTCGCAAACTTTACTGGCTTGATTGAAGAACTAGATAAAGATAAGAGTAAAGTAAGAGTATTAGTGAATATGTTTGGTAGAGATACTCCTGTTGAATTAGACTTCAATCAAGTTGAAAAATTATAAATTAGAAAAAAACTTGAAATCATACTTTGAAAGTGGTAAAATTTCAAAGGTCAGTATGTTTCAATTCGAGACCTGTATTTTACAAACATTCTTTATTCACATAAAGAATTTAAGATGAGTGGGAGGGATTTAGATTTCCCTATTACCACATCACGGACTTATAAGGAGGTGTGTCTCGTGGCTAAAAAAGTAATTAAAATGGTTAAATTGCAAATCCCTGCTGGTAAAGCGAATCCTGCACCGCCGGTTGGTCCTGCACTAGGTCAAGCTGGGGTTAACATCATGGGATTCTGTAAGGAGTTTAATGCTCGTACAGCAGATCAAGCTGGTCTAATTATTCCTGTTGAAATCACGGTGTTTGAAGACCGTTCATTTACATTCATTACAAAAACTCCACCTGCTGCAGTATTGCTTAAGAAAGCAGCTGGTATTGAGTCTGGTTCAGGTGAACCTAACCGTAAAAAAGTTGCTACAGTCAAGCGTGATAAAGTACGCGAGATTGCTGAAACAAAAATGCCTGATCTAAACGCTGCAAGTGTTGAAGCTGCAATGCGTATGGTTGAAGGTACTGCGCGCAGCATGGGTATCACTATCGAAGACTAATCCATGCAAATGCTATCGGTTTTCTACGGGGTTGCGATTTACTCGCAACCTTTATTAGTGGGAGGTCATTCCGTTAAAACCACAATATAGGAGGATTATATATCATGGCTAAAAAAGGTAAAAAATATCTTGAAGCAGTTAAATTAATCGATCGTACAAAAGCTTATTCAGTAGCAGAAGCTGTTGAATTAGCGAAAAAAGCTAATTTTTCAAAATTTGATGCAACAGTTGAAGTTGCTTTTCGTTTAGGCGTAGACCCTAAGAAAGCTGACCAACAAATCCGTGGAGCAGTTGTGCTTCCAAACGGAACTGGTAAAACTCAACGTGTATTAGTATTTGCTAAAGGTGAAAAAGCGAAAGAAGCAGAAGCTGCTGGAGCTGATTTCGTCGGTGATACTGACTATATCAACAAAATCCAACAAGGATGGTTTGACTTCGATGTAATCGTTGCGACTCCTGACATGATGGGTGAAGTTGGTAAACTAGGTCGTGTATTAGGACCTAAAGGTTTAATGCCAAACCCAAAAACAGGTACAGTTACTTTCGATGTAACAAAAGCTGTTAACGAAATCAAAGCTGGTAAAGTTGAATACCGTGTTGATAAAGCAGGTAACATCCATGCTCCAATCGGTAAAGTGTCATTCGAAGATGCTAAATTAGTTGAAAACTTTACAACTGTTTTTGAAACATTAATGAAAGTAAAACCTTCAGCTGCTAAAGGAACTTACATGAAAAATATTGCTGTAACAACAACAATGGGTCCTGCAGTGAAAGTTGACGGTTCTTCATTCAATTCAAAATAATTAATTGACATCACAAGATATTTATTGTTATAATATATTTTGTTGTGAATAGATGAATAACAATTTGTACCGTAGACAGTAGGCGCTCATATAGAGCTTAATTTCCTACCTAGGTAATTCGATAAAATTAGTCTTTGACTATGATTTGCGAAATTACTGCCTTCATGTCTACGAAGATATGAAGGCTTTTTCTATGATCGGTATAAATGTTTTCAAGCAAATCTATAGGAGGTGTAAGGATGAGCGCAATTATTGAACAAAAGAAACAAATCGTTACTGAGATTGCTGATAAATTAAAAGCAAGTAAAACAGTTGTTGTTGTTGATTACCGTGGTTTAACCGTTGCTGAAGTAACTGAACTTCGTAAACAACTTCGCGAAGCTGGCGTTGAGTTCAAAGTCTACAAAAACTCTATGACTCGTCGCGCTGCTGAAGCTGCAGAACTTGATGCTTTAAACGGATCTCTAACAGGACCAAATGCAATCGCATTTTCAACTGAAGATGTTATTGCACCAGCTAAAATCCTTAACGATTTTGCTAAAAAACATGAAGCACTAGAAATTAAATCAGGTGTTATTGAAGGAAATGTTGCATCAGTTGAAGAAATTAAAGCTCTTGCAGAACTACCATCACGCGAAGGCTTGCTTTCAATGCTTCTTTCCGTGCTACAAGCACCTATCCGCAATCTTGCTCTTGCTACAAAAGCAGTGGCAGATCAAAAAGAAGAACAAGGCGCGTAAGTTAATCTTTGCCCTTACTATTTAAAAAATAAAACCTATCTTAGGAGGAAATATACAATGACTAAAGATCAAATCATTGAAGCAGTTAAAAACATGACTGTTTTAGAATTAAATGACCTTGTAAAAGCTATCGAAGAAGAATTTGGTGTAACTGCTGCTGCTCCTGTAGCTGTAGTTGCTGGTGGTGCTGCTGCCGCTGAAGAAAAAACTGAATTTGATGTAATTCTTGCTTCTGCAGGAGACCAAAAAATCAAAGTTATCAAAGTTGTTCGTGAAATCACTGGTCTTGGACTTAAAGAAGCTAAAGAAGTTGTTGATAACGCTCCTAAAGCAGTTAAAGAAGGCGCTACTAAAGACGAAGCTGAAGAAATCAAAGCTAAACTTGAAGAAGTTGGAGCTAACGTTGAAGTTAAGTAATTGTGCATAAACAAAAAGCTCGCTTATTTAGCGAGCTTTTTTGTACTATCTGAAATGATGTTTTTTAATGATAGTATAAGAAAAGAAGACCTATAGGTACATTGACTTCCGGTATGAACCGTGATAAATCATATGTTCCTAATCATTCTACAAAAACTCTTCTCTCATAAAATCTTCACACATTCCTTTTCTGATAGGAGGAGACGACTCTGACAGAACATTATTATTCAAATAGACCAGAAGTTGAGAGTGATCCTAAATTCTGGGATTATACACTTAGAGGACGTTCTTTTCGTTTTAAAAGCGATAATGGTGTTTTCTCGAAAAGTGAAGTGGACTTCGGATCAAGACTTTTAATCGATACATTTACCTTAAATGAAAACGTTGAGGGGAAAATTCTAGATGTAGGCTGTGGTTATGGTCCGATAGGCATTTCAATTGCTGCCTCTTATCCGACAAGAATGGTTGATATGATTGATATTAATAGTCGGGCAATTGGACTTTCAAAGGACAATGCTTCGTTGAATGTCGTTAGCAATGTGAGTATTTATGAAAGTGATCTTTTCGAGAAAGTAGACACAACACCGCAATATGCAGCTATATTAACCAATCCGCCAATTCGTGCGGGGAAGAAAGTTGTTCATGAAATTTTTGAAGGCAGTTATCATCGGTTGGTTGAGGGTGGTAGTTTGTGGGTTGTTATTCAAAAAAAGCAAGGCGCGCCTTCAGCTATGGATAAGCTAGAACAATTATTTGGAAATGTGGAAATAGCAGAAAAGAAAAAAGGCTACTTTATTTTAATTTCTAAAAAAGTTTGACTCTGAAATTTCACTATGTTAGCATTATAAAATGCATATATATAATTCCTTTACTATGCAATTTTTATACCAAAAGCGTATATTTATTGGGTAAGATGGAAAAAATATATAAATAATAGTTCGTTTTTTCGAGAAATAGTGGTTTTGAAATAAAAACCATTTTCTTTTTGTCTATTGAAATTATGAAATTTCTGTGACAAATTGAACCTTATAACGTTTTTTTAAGGGGTGAATCAGTTGACAGGTCAACTAGTTCAGTATGGACGACACCGCCAACGTAGAAGTTATGCAAGAATCAGTGAAGTGTTAGAACTTCCTAATCTGATTGAAATTCAAACGGATTCTTATCAATGGTTTTTAGATGAAGGACTTAGAGAAATGTTTAAAGATATTTCTCCAATTGAGGACTTTACAGGTAACTTATCACTTGAATTTATCGATTATACCTTGGCTGAACCAAAGTATTCTGTACAAGAATCAAAAGAACGTGATGTTACGTATTCAGCACCACTTCGTGTAAAGGTCCGTCTAGTTAACAAAGAAACAGGCGAAGTAAAAGACCAAGATGTTTTCATGGGTGATTTCCCGTTGATGACAGAAGTGGGAACATTTGTCATAAATGGTGCTGAACGTGTTATTGTTTCTCAGTTAGTACGCTCTCCAAGCGTGTACTTTAACGGAAAACTTGATAAAAACGGTAAGCGCGGCTATACAGCAACAGTTATTCCAAACCGTGGTGCATGGTTAGAATATGAAACAGATGCAAAAGATGTTGTTTATGTCAGAATTGACCGTACAAGAAAATTACCGGTCACTGTTTTAATGCGTGCGTTAGGATTTGGAACTGATCAAGAAATCATTGATTTAATCGGTGACAATGAATATCTGCGTAATACACTTGAAAAGGACAATACAGAAAGCGTCGAAAAAGCATTACTTGAGATTTATGAGCGACTACGCCCAGGTGAACCGCCCACGGTGGAAAATGCTAAAAGTCTTTTAGTGTCGCGCTTCTTTGATCCTAAACGCTATGATTTAGCGAATGTAGGTCGTTATAAAATCAACAAAAAGCTTCACATTAAAAATCGTTTATTCGGACAACGTATTGCAGAAACATTAATTGATCCAGAAACAGGAGAGATTATTGTTGAAAAAGGTACGGTGCTTGATCGACGCATTTTAGATAAAGTTTTGCCTCATCTTGAAGGTGGCATTGGATTTAAAACATTCCACCCAACTGGAGGAGTAATTGAGGATGAAACTGTACTTCAACCAATCAAAGTTTATGCGCCAAATGATGTTGATGGGGAAAAAGTAATTAACATAATTGGTAATGCTTATGTAACAGAAGAGGTTAAACATATTACGCCAGCTGATATCCTTTCTTCTATTAGCTATTTCTTCAACTTGTTACATGGAGTAGGAATTACAGATGATATTGATCATTTAGGAAATCGTCGTCTTCGCTCTGTTGGTGAGCTTCTACAAAATCAATTTAGAATTGGTTTATCTCGTATGGAGCGTGTTGTTCGTGAAAGAATGTCCATTCAAGATACGAACACAATTACACCACAACAGCTTATTAATATTAGACCAGTTATTGCGTCAATTAAAGAATTCTTTGGTAGTTCACAGCTTTCTCAATTCATGGACCAAACGAATCCACTTGCTGAGTTGACACACAAACGTCGTCTTTCTGCGCTTGGACCAGGTGGTTTAACGCGTGAACGTGCAGGCTTTGAAGTACGTGACGTTCATTATTCTCACTATGGTCGTATGTGTCCAATCGAAACACCTGAAGGACCGAATATTGGTTTAATCAACTCATTATCGAGTTTTGCCAAAGTGAATCCGTATGGCTTTATTGAAACACCATATCGTCGAGTGGATCCTGAAACAGGGAAAGTAACAAGCCATATTGATTACTTAACAGCTGATGAAGAAGACAATTACGTAGTTGCTCAAGCGAATGTGCGTCTTTCTGACGATGGATCATTCCTTGATGAAGACGTTGTAGCGCGTTTCCGCGGTGAAAACACTGTTGTTCCACGTGATCGCGTTGACTACATGGATGTATCTCCTAAGCAAGTTGTATCGGCTGCTACAGCATGTATCCCATTCTTAGAAAACGATGACTCAAACCGTGCCTTAATGGGAGCGAACATGCAACGTCAAGCTGTGCCATTAATGAAGCCAGAAGCTCCACGTGTTGGTACAGGAATGGAACACGTAAATGCGAGAGATTCAGGTGCAGCTGTAATCTGTAAACACCCAGGTATTGTTGAGCACGTTGAAGCTCGTGAAATTTGGGTTCGTCGTATTAGTGAGGTGGATGGTCAAGAAGTCAAAGGTGACCTTGATAAATATCGCTTACTAAAATTTACTCGTTCCAACAATGGAATGTGCTACAATCAATCTCCAATTGTGAGTGTTGGTGACCGTGTAGTTAAAAAAGAAATTCTTGCAGATGGTCCATCTATGGAAAAAGGTGAATTAGCACTTGGTCGTAATGTGCTTGTCGCTTTCATGACATGGGATGGTTATAACTATGAAGATGCCATTATTATGAGTGAACGTTTAGTCAAGGATGATGTGTATACTTCTATTCATATTGAAGAATATGAATCTGAGTCTCGCGATACGAAATTAGGACCTGAAGAAATCACACGTGACATTCCAAATGTTGGGGAAGATGCGCTTCGCAATCTTGATGAACGTGGAATTATTCGTGTGGGTGCAGAAGTAAAAGACGGAGATTTACTTGTAGGGAAAGTTACACCTAAAGGGGTAACAGAACTTACAGCTGAAGAACGTTTACTTCATGCAATTTTCGGTGAAAAGGCTCGTGAAGTTCGTGATACATCACTTCGTGTACCTCATGGCGGTGGCGGAATCGTCCTTGATGTTAAGGTATTTAACAGAGAAGACGGCGACGAATTACCACCAGGTGTAAACCAACTTGCACGTGTATATATTGTCCAAAAACGTAAAATTCATGAAGGGGATAAAATGGCAGGTCGCCATGGTAACAAAGGTGTTATCTCCCGTATCCTTCCTGAAGAAGATATGCCATTCTTACCAGATGGCACACCAGTTGACATCATGTTAAATCCATTGGGCGTACCTTCACGTATGAACATTGGTCAGGTACTCGAGCTTCACTTAGGAATGGCTGCTCGTGCACTTGGTATTCATGTAGCTTCTCCAGTATTTGATGGAGCGAATGAAGATGATGTTTGGGAAACAATTGAAGAAGCTGGTATGGCGCGTGATGCGAAAACTGTTCTATATGATGGACGCTCAGGTGAGCCATTTGACAACCGTGTATCTGTAGGTGTCATGTATATGATTAAACTTGCACATATGGTTGATGATAAACTTCATGCACGTTCAACTGGACCATACTCACTTGTTACGCAACAACCTCTTGGTGGTAAAGCACAATTTGGTGGTCAACGTTTCGGTGAGATGGAGGTTTGGGCACTTGAAGCTTATGGTGCAGCTTATACTCTTCAAGAAATTCTTACTGTTAAGTCCGATGACGTCGTTGGTCGTGTTAAAACGTATGAAGCGATTGTCAAAGGTGAGAATGTTCCAGAACCGGGTGTACCTGAATCATTTAAGGTATTAATTAAGGAACTTCAAAGCTTAGGATTAGACGTGAAAATGATGAATGCAGAAGATCGTGAAATTGAGTTGCGTGATTTAGATGAAGATGAAACAAATCAATCGGACGTACTAAACCTAGAACCAGAGACAAAGGAAATGGTTGCTACTGAAGTAGGAGCTCAATCAAACTCGGTGATTACAGAGTAATCTAACATATTATCGCTCTAACAGGTTGCTAAACTTGGCGCCTGTTAGAGTGACATTTATATTAAGTCAAAACATTTGTTGTAGAATACATTCAATAAAGGTAAGCAAAATGGGTAGAACCTGTAGATAAAAAGGGAGGTAGGCCCCTTGCTAGATGTTAATAATTTTGAGTATATGAAGATTGGTCTTTCTTCACCAGACAAGATTCGTTCTTGGTCACATGGAGAAGTCAAAAAACCAGAAACCATTAACTATCGTACGTTGAAGCCGGAAAAAGACGGTTTATTCTGCGAAAGAATTTTTGGACCGCAAAAAGACTGGGAATGTCATTGTGGGAAATATAAGCGTGTGCGTTATAAAGGAGTAGTATGTGATCGTTGTGGCGTTGAAGTTACACGAGCAAAAGTTCGTCGCGAACGTATGGGTCACATTGAATTAGCTGCCCCTGTATCACATATTTGGTACTTCAAAGGAATTCCAAGCCGTATGGGACTTGTTTTAGATATGTCACCACGGGCACTTGAAGAGATTATTTATTTTGCATCTTATGTTGTAACTGAAACTGGCGATACAACCTTAGAAAAGAAACAACTTCTTTCTGAAAAAGAGTATCGTGCTTACCGCGAAAAATACGGCAAGAAGTTCCAAGCTGCGATGGGTGCAGAAGCTATTAAAAAGCTGCTTCAGGATATTGATACGGAAAAAGAAGTAGACGCGTTAAAAGAAGAATTAAAAACAGCTCAAGGTCAACGTAGAACTCGTGCAATTAAACGTTTGGAAGTTTTAGAAGCATTCCGTAACTCTGGAAATGAACCTTCATGGATGGTATTGGATGTGCTTCCAGTTATTCCACCGGAACTTCGTCCAATGGTTCAACTAGATGGGGGACGTTTTGCAACTTCTGACTTAAATGATTTATATCGTCGAGTCATTAATCGGAATAATCGTTTAAAACGATTATTAGATCTAGGGGCACCTAGCATTATTGTTCAAAATGAGAAACGTATGCTACAAGAAGCTGTAGATGCGTTAATTGATAATGGTCGTCGTGGACGCCCTGTAACAGGACCGGGTAACCGCCCATTAAAATCATTATCTCATATGTTAAAAGGTAAACAAGGACGTTTCCGTCAAAATCTTCTTGGTAAACGTGTTGACTACTCAGGTCGTTCGGTTATCGTAGTAGGACCAAACTTGAAAATGTATCAATGTGGATTACCAAAAGAAATGGCGATTGAGTTATTTAAACCATTTGTTATGAAGGAACTTGTTCAAAAAGGTTTAGCACACAATATTAAGTCAGCTAAACGTAAAATTGAACGCTTCTCTCCTGAAATTTGGGATGTACTTGAAGAGGTTATTAGGGAGCATCCAGTATTATTAAACCGTGCCCCAACTCTACACAGACTTGGTATCCAAGCATTTGAACCAACCTTAGTAGAAGGCCGTGCTATTCGTCTACATCCACTTGTATGTACAGCGTACAATGCAGACTTTGATGGAGACCAAATGGCGGTTCACGTACCTTTGTCTTCTGAAGCACAAGCTGAAGCACGTATGCTTATGCTTGCAGCGCAAAACATCTTGAATCCAAAAGACGGAAAACCAGTCGTAACACCATCTCAAGATATGGTATTAGGAAACTACTACTTAACATTAGAACGAGAAGATGCAATTGGCGAAGGTATGGTCTTTAAGGATACGAATGAGGCCTTACTTGCATATCAAAGTGGGTATATCCATTTACATTCACGTTGTGCCATTCAAGCCTCTTCATTAAAAAATCAAACATTTACAGAAGAGCAGAACAATCAATTATTACTGACTACAGTAGGGAAATTAGTTTTTAACGAAATTTTACCAGAATCATTCCCATATATTAACGAGCCAACTCGTGAAAATTTGGAAACGGAAACTCCGGAAAAATACTTTGTTGAAAAAGGTGCTAATATTCCTGAATTGATTAAAGCACAGCCAATTATTGATCCGTTTAAGAAAAAATATCTTGGAAATATCATCGCGGAAGTATTTAAACGTTTTAAAATTACAGAAACTTCTAAAATGCTTGACCGTATGAAGGATCTCGGATTTAAATATTCAACAAAAGCTGGTATTACAGTTGGTGTAGCCGATATCGTGGTATTGGGTGAAAAGAAAGAAATTATTCACGAAGCACAACAAAAGGTTGATAACGTATTAAAACAGTTTAGACGTGGTTTAATTACTGAAGATGAACGTTATGACCGTGTCATTTCTATCTGGAGCGCAGCGAAAGATACGATTCAATCGAAATTGATGAAATCCTTGGATCGCCGTAACCCAATCTTCATGATGAGTGACTCTGGTGCCCGTGGTAACGCATCTAACTTTACGCAGCTTGCGGGTATGCGTGGATTGATGGCCAACCCAGCTGGCCGAATCATTGAATTACCGATTATTTCAAGTTTCCGTGAAGGTTTAACCGTATTAGAGTACTTTATTTCTACTCATGGTGCTCGTAAAGGTCTTGCCGATACTGCCTTGAAAACGGCCGATTCAGGATATTTAACTCGTCGTTTAGTAGATGTAGCACAAGATGTCATCATTCGTGAAGATGATTGTGGTACAGATCGTGGTTTGAAAATTTCTGCCCTAAGAGAGGGAACAGAAATTATTGAATCTTTAGGAGAACGTTTAGTTGGTCGTTTTGCGAGAAAAGCCATTAAGCATCCAGAGACAAAAGAAGTAATTGTTCCTGAAAATGGTTTAATTACTGAAGATCTTGCCAACTATATTGAGTCTCTTGACATTGAAACAGTTTGGATTCGTTCTGCCTTTACATGTAATACAAGCCATGGAGTTTGTAAAAAATGTTACGGTCGTAACTTGGCAACTGGTCAAGCAGTTGAAGTGGGTGAAGCAGTTGGTACAATTGCTGCTCAATCAATCGGTGAACCAGGTACACAGTTAACGATGCGTACATTCCATACAGGTGGGGTAGCTGGAGACGATATTACTCAAGGTTTACCACGTATCCAGGAAATTTTTGAAGCTCGTAATCCGAAAGGTCTAGCTATTATTAGTGAGATCGAAGGTACGGTCGTTTCAATTAACGAAGTTCGTGATAGACAACAGGAAATTGTCGTTCAAGGTGCGGTTGAATCACGTACTTACACTGCGCCATATACAGCCCGTCTAAGAGTGGCTGTAGATCAACATGTAGGTCGTGGAGAAGAGTTGACAGAAGGTTCTATTGATCCAAAAGAATTGTTGAAGGTAACAAATGTGTTAACTGTTCAAGAATACCTACTGCATGAAGTACAAAAAGTATACCGTATGCAAGGGGTAGAAATTGGTGATAAACACATTGAGGTAATGGTAAGACAAATGCTGCGTAAAGTTCGTGTGCTAGATGCAGGTGAAACGGATGTTCTTCCAGGAACATTAATGGATGTTCACCAGTTCACAGCCGCAAATACTGAAGCTTTGCTTAACGGTAAATTGCCAGCTACAGGAAGACCAGTTCTTTTAGGTATTACAAAAGCATCTCTTGAGACTGATTCCTTCTTGTCTGCAGCATCCTTCCAAGAAACAACAAGAGTATTAACGGATGCAGCAATCAAAGGAAAACGTGATCACTTACTAGGTCTTAAAGAAAATGTAATTATCGGTAAATTAATCCCGGCTGGTACAGGAATGCTTCGTTATCGCAAAGCTCAACCTGTAATAGTAGAGGATGAAGAATCAGTAACAGTAGATTAAACATTATTAGGTTGGCTCAATAATGTCGATTACGATATTTATTGAGTCAGCTTTTTTTAAGAAAAGGGAAGTTTACAACTTTTGATGACTTTTGGAGTCTATGAACAGAATCTTACGCATGTTCTAAAAAAGAACAAAAGTTAATATTTTAATGCGTACTGTTTCTAACTCCGAGTGTTTTAGGACTTTCTTAAAGTAGGAGATTCGAGGCTAAAAACTTTTCGAAAAAAGTTGACATTATTAATCGATAAGTGATATTATAGCAAAGGTGCTCCTGTGTTACCTTGTAACTTTGGAGGATATGAACCATGTCTTATGAGAAAGTAATACAGGCAAAGTCAGTGATTATAGGAACAAAACAAACTATTAGAGCTTTAAAAAATCATTTGATTCAAGAAGTTATTATAGCTGAGGATGCAGATCCATTTTTGACAGCTCGTGTTGTCGAAACTGCTGCTGAGTTTAATGTTCTAATCACCTATGTTGATTCGATGAAAATGCTTGGAAAAGCATGTGGAATAGATGTCGGAGCAGCAACTGTTGCCATAAAAAAGTAAACTTGTTTTTGCAAACAAAATGCAAGAACTTTGTTTTTACCCATTTATGAACCACCTGGATGTGTGGTTCTAGAAATGAAAATGTGAAGGGAGGAAAATAGAATGCCTACTATTAATCAATTAGTGCGCAAAGGCCGTGAGTCTAAAGAGGTGAAATCAAAATCTCCAGCGCTAAACAAAGGCTACAACAGCTTCAAGAAAGCACAAACTAACGTATCATCTCCGCAAAAACGTGGTGTTTGTACTCGTGTTGGTACAATGACACCGAAAAAACCAAACTCAGCGTTACGTAAATATGCGCGTGTACGTTTAACAAATGGTATTGAGGTAACAGCATATATCCCAGGTATCGGTCACAATCTACAAGAACATAGCGTGGTACTTATCCGCGGTGGTCGTGTAAAGGATTTACCAGGGGTACGTTATCACATCGTTCGTGGTGCGCTTGATACAGCTGGTGTTAACAATCGTATGCAAAGCCGTTCTAAATACGGTACTAAGCGTCCTAAAGCTCCAAAAAAATAATCTAAATTTAAAATATGAACTTCATTGAAAGGAGGAAACAAAATGCCACGTAAAGGTCCTGTTTCTAAAAGAGACGTATTACCAGATCCAATTTATAATTCAAAACTTGTGACTCGTTTAATCAACAAATTAATGGTTGATGGACAAAGAGGTAAATCACAAAAAATTCTTTACTCTGCATTTGATCTTATTAAAGAACGTACGGGCAATGAGCCAAATGAAGTGTTTGATCAAGCACTTAAAAATATCATGCCTGTACTAGAAGTTAGAGCACGCCGTGTAGGGGGTGCTAACTACCAAGTACCAGTTGAGGTGCGTCCAGACCGCCGTTCAACTCTAGGACTTCGTTGGTTAGTAAACTACTCTCGTCTTCGTGGAGAAAAAACGATGGAAGAGCGTTTGGCTGCTGAAATCATGGATGCTGCTAACAACACTGGAGCATCAGTTAAGAAACGTGAAGATACACACAAAATGGCGGAAGCAAATAAAGCATTTGCTCACTACCGTTGGTAAGATTAATCTTAATAAAAATAACCTCACTATAGGAAGGAGAAAGACCAAATGGCAAGAGAGTTCTCCTTAGGTAACACTCGTAATATCGGTATCATGGCACATATTGATGCTGGTAAAACAACTACTACAGAACGTGTTCTTTACTATACTGGTAAAATTCACAAAATTGGTGAAACGCACGAAGGTGCTTCACAAATGGACTGGATGGAACAAGAACAAGAACGTGGTATCACAATCACATCTGCAGCAACAACTGCATCATGGAAAGGTCACCGCGTAAACATCATCGATACACCAGGACACGTAGACTTCACAGTTGAAGTTGAACGTTCATTGCGTGTGCTTGATGGTGCAGTAGCTGTACTTGATGCTCAATCAGGTGTTGAACCACAAACTGAAACAGTTTGGCGTCAAGCTACAACATACGGTGTTCCACGTATTGTGTTTGTAAACAAAATGGATAAAATCGGAGCTGATTTCTTATATTCAGTTGGTACAATCCACGATCGTTTGCAAGCTAATGCACATCCAATTCAATTACCAATCGGTGCTGAAGATCAATTCTCAGCAATTATCGATTTAGTTGAAATGAAAGCAGAATTCTACGAAAATGATTTAGGAACAGAAATCACTGAAGGTGAAATTCCTGAAGAATATAAAGCTCAAGCTGAAGAATATCGCGAAAAGCTAGTAGAAGCTGTAGCTGAAGTTGATGAAACATTAATGGAGAAATACCTTGGTGGCGAAGAAATCAGCGTTGAAGAGTTAAAAGCTGCAATTCGTACAGCTACTGTAAATGTAGAATTCTTCCCAGTTATCTGTGGTTCTGCATTTAAAAACAAAGGTGTTCAATTAATGCTTGATGCTGTAATCGATTATCTTCCATCACCACTAGATGTACCAGCAATCAAAGGTACACTTCCAGATAGTGAAGAAGAAGTTGAACGTCATTCAAGCGACGAAGAGCCATTTGCTGCACTTGCATTCAAAGTAATGACAGATCCATATGTAGGGAAACTTACATTCTTCCGTGTATACTCTGGTACATTGCAATCTGGTTCTTACGTAATCAACTCAACAAAAGGTAAACGTGAGCGTGTTGGACGTATCCTTCAAATGCATGCTAATCACCGTGAAGAAATCTCTGAAGTACACGCAGGGGATATTGCGGCAGCTGTTGGTTTGAAAGATACAACTACTGGTGACACACTATGTGACGATAAGAATCAAGTTATCTTAGAATCTATGGTATTCCCAGAACCAGTTATTTCGCTTTCTGTTGAACCTAAGTCAAAGGCTGACCAAGATAAAATGGGTCAAGCTCTACAAAAACTACAAGAAGAAGATCCTACATTCCGTGCGCATACTGACCAAGAAACAGGTCAAACAATTATCGCTGGTATGGGTGAACTTCATTTAGATATTATCGTAGACCGTATGCGTCGCGAATTTAAAGTAGAAGCTAATGTAGGTGCTCCTCAAGTAGCTTACCGTGAAACATTCCGTGCATCTGCACAAGTTGAAGGTAAGTTCGTACGCCAATCAGGTGGACGTGGTCAATTCGGACACGTTTGGATCGAGTTTGGACCAAACGAAGAAGGAAAAGGCTTTGAGTTTGAAAATGCTATCGTCGGTGGTGTAGTTCCTCGTGAATACATCCCTGCAGTTAAGGCTGGTCTAGAAGACTCTCTAGATAGAGGTGTTCTTGCTGGTTATCCACTAGTTGACATTAAAGCGAAGTTATTTGACGGATCGTATCATGATGTCGATTCAAATGAAATGGCATTTAAAGTTGCTGCATCTATGGCACTTAAAAATGCAGCTTCAAAATGTAAACCAGTTATCCTTGAACCAATCATGAAAGTAGAAGTTGTTATTCCTGAAGATTATCTTGGCGATATTATGGGTGATATTACATCACGTCGTGGTCGTGTAGAAGGTATGGAAGCACGTGGTAACACACAAATGGTTAAATCCATGGTGCCACTTTCTGAAATGTTTGGGTATGCAACATCTTTACGTTCTAATACTCAAGGACGTGGAACTTTCTCTATGCACTTCGATCACTATGAAGAAGTACCGAAGAGTATTTCTGAAGAAATTATCAAAAAAAATAAAGGTGAATAATTGATTTTCACCCTTTATTAAAGTATAACTACTTATGTAAGCTGTGATGGAAGTATTTTCTTTCATCACAGAACTATATACTTAAATATGGACTTTTAATTCTAAGGAGGAATTCTCTAATGGGTAAAGAAAAATTTGATCGTTCAAAACCACACGTTAACGTTGGAACAATTGGTCACGTTGACCATGGTAAAACTACTTTAACTGCTGCAATCACTACTGTACTTGCTAAATCAGGTGGTGCAGAAGCACGCGCTTATGACCAAATCGATGGTGCACCAGAAGAAAGAGAACGTGGTATCACAATCTCTACTGCGCACGTTGAATATCAAACTGCTACTCGTCACTACGCACACGTTGACTGCCCAGGACATGCTGACTATGTTAAAAACATGATCACTGGTGCTGCACAAATGGACGGTGGTATCTTAGTAGTATCTGCTGCTGATGGCCCAATGCCACAAACTCGTGAACACATCCTTCTTTCTCGTCAAGTAGGTGTACCTTACCTTGTTGTATTCATGAACAAATGTGACATGGTAGACGACGAAGAACTTCTTGAATTAGTAGAAATGGAAATTCGTGACCTTCTTACTGAATATGACTTCCCTGGTGATGACATTCCAGTAATCAAAGGTTCTGCTCTTAAAGCTCTTGAAGGAGACCCAGTTTGGGAAGAAAAAATTCATGAACTAATGAATGCTGTTGATGAATATATTCCAACTCCAACACGTGATACTGATAAACCTTTCATGATGCCAGTTGAGGATGTTTTCTCAATCACTGGACGTGGAACAGTTGCTACAGGTCGTGTAGAACGTGGACAAGTTAAAGTCGGTGACGTTGTTGAAATCATCGGTCTTACTGAAGAACCAAAATCAACTACTGTAACAGGTGTTGAAATGTTCCGTAAACTTCTTGACTATGCTGAAGCTGGAGATAATATCGGTGCTCTTCTTCGTGGTGTAGCTCGTGAAGAAATCCAACGTGGACAAGTACTTGCTAAACCAGGTACAATCCATCCGCATACAACATTCAAAGCTGAAGTTTATGTTCTTTCAAAAGAAGAAGGTGGACGTCACACTCCATTCTTCTCTAACTACCGTCCTCAGTTCTACTTCCGTACAACTGATGTAACTGGTGTTTGTAACTTACCAGAAGGCGTAGAAATGGTTATGCCTGGTGACAACATCGAAATGTCTGTAGAACTAATTGCTCCAGTTGCTATCGAAGAAGGTACTAAGTTCTCTATCCGTGAAGGTGGACGTACTGTAGGCGCTGGCGTAGTTGCTACAATCTCTAAATAATAATAGTTTTAAATAATTGCGAAGGGAAACCTTCCAAAAGGACAAACGGGACGCCGTTTGTCCTTTTTTTATGTTGGGAAAGTACAAATATCGCGACGAGTTTAGTTGTCTAGCTTCGTTGGTCTATCTAGCTAGTGAGATTTTTTGCATCAGGTTGGCTTATATTTTCGGTTTAAAGAAGTGATTAGTTTTGTTAATTTGTAAATCCAGACGGAATGACATATTTGGTGCTTACTAATAAGTATAGATCAATCATAGATCACAGTTTATGCTACAAAATGATATATAGAAGAAACTGGTCCTAAAAAACGTTTGAACAATTACTTGAAATGATGATAACAAGTATGTATAATAGTAAAAGTGCGTTACACAATGATCGTCGTAAGTTTTACTTGCATATTCTTTGTGTTTTATGTATAATAGACAATGTTGGTCTTTGACTGCGATGATATGGAAGGTTGCTGACACACCCGGCCGCTTTGCCATGGCGAGTGAGTGGGAAATTTCCATTGAGAAGGTCTATTTTAAAATAGGCGAAAAGGAGGGAAAATAATGGCAAAACAAAAAATTCGTATCCGTTTAAAAGCTTATGATCATAGAATTCTTGATCAATCTGCTGAGAAAATTGTTGAAACTGCAAAACGTTCTGGTGCGGCTGTATCTGGCCCAATACCATTGCCAACAGAAAGATCAGTTTACACGATCCTTCGTGCGGTTCATAAATACAAAGATTCTCGTGAACAATTCGAAATGCGTACGCATAAACGTCTAATCGACATCGTTAATCCAACTCCACAAACAGTTGATTCATTGATGCGTTTAGATTTACCGTCAGGCGTTGACATTGAAATTAAATTATAATTGATATAATAATGAACAATTAATCTAGGAGGTGTGACTAATGACCAAAGGAATCTTAGGAAGAAAAATCGGTATGACTCAAGTTTTCGCAGAAAATGGTGAGCTTATCCCAGTAACAGTTATCGAAGCTGCTGATAACGTTGTTCTACAAAAGAAATCAGTAGAAACAGACGGTTATGAAGCAATTCAAGTTGGTTTCGAAAACAAGCGTGAAAAGCTTTCAAACAAACCTGAAAAAGGACACGTTGAAAAAGCTAACACTGCACCTAAGCGCTTCATCCGTGAATTCCGCGGAGCTAATCTTGGTGAATACGAGATCGGTCAGGAAGTCAAAGTTGATATTTTCGCTGAAGGCGATGTAGTTGATGTAACAGGAATTTCAAAAGGTAAAGGATTCCAAGGCTCTATCAAGCGTCACGGACAATCTCGCGGACCAATGGCCCACGGTTCTCGTTATCACCGTCGCCCAGGTTCAATGGGTCCTGTAGCTCCAAACCGCGTTTTCAAAGGCAAAGCATTGCCAGGACGTATGGGTGGAGAACAAATAACAGTTCAAAACTTAACAATTGTTAAAGTTGATGTTGAACGTAACTTACTATTGATTAAAGGTAACGTACCTGGTGCGAGAAAAGCTTTAATCAAAGTAACTAACGCTGTTAAAGCGAAGTAATATCTAAGAAAGGAGGAGCATTAGAATGCCAAAAGTTACATTGTTCAACCAAGCTGGATCACAAGTTGGAGATATCGAGCTTAATGATTCTGTATTTGGTATCGAACCTAATAATCATGTATTATTCGAAGCAATCATTATGCAAAGAGCTTCATTACGTCAGGGAAATCATAAAGTGAAAACTCGTTCTGAAGTTGCAGGCGGCGGACGTAAACCTTGGAAACAAAAAGGAACAGGACGTGCGCGTCAAGGTTCAATTCGTTCACCACAATGGCGTGGTGGTGGTACTGTATTCGGTCCAACTCCAAGATCATACTCTTATAAATTACCTAAGAAGGTACGTCGTTTAGCGATTAAATCTGCCTTATCTGCAAAAGCTCTAGAAGAAAACATTCTAGTTCTTGAAGGCTTATCTTTCGAAGCTCCAAAAACGAAAGAATTTGTAGCGGTATTAAGCAATTTATCTGTAGACACTAAAGCATTAGTTGTTACTGATGGTTTAGATGAAAAAGTTGCTCTTTCTGCACGTAACATCCCAGGTGTTACTGTAGTTGCAGCTGATGGTCTTAACGTTCTTGATGTTGTTTCACACAACAAATTGATCTTGACTAAATCAGCCGTCGAAAAAGTAGAGGAGGTGCTTGCATAATGGATGCACGCGATATCATTAAGCGCCCCGTAATCACTGAAGCTTCTTCAGATGCAATGGCTGAGAAGAAATACACTTTTGAAGTGGATGTTAAAGCTAACAAAACTCAAGTTAAAGATGCTGTACAAGAAATCTTTGGCGTACAAGTTGAGAAAGTAAACATCATGAACTACAAAGGTAAATTCAAACGCATGGGTAAACATGCAGGCTACACTAACAAACGCCGTAAAGCGATTGTTAAACTAACTGCTGATAGTAAAGAAATCGAGCTATTTGAAGCTTAATTCATAAGAGAAGGAGGGAAATACAATGGCGATTAAAAAGTATAAACCTACCTCTAACGGTCGACGCAATATGACAACTTCTGATTTTGCTGAGATTACAACAGACAAACCAGAAAAATCATTACTTGCACCCCTTCATAGTAAAGGCGGCCGTAACAACCAAGGTAAGTTAACAGTTCGTCATCAAGGTGGCGGTCATAAGCGTCAATACCGTATCATCGATTTCAAACGAACTAAAGATGGTATACCAGGACGCGTTGCTACAATTGAGTACGATCCAAATCGTTCTGCAAATATTGCATTAATTAATTATGTTGATGGAGAAAAACGTTATATCCTAGCTCCTAAAAACCTAGAAGTAGGTATGGAGGTTATGTCAGGTCCAGAAGCTGATATTAAAGTAGGTAACGCACTTCCATTAGTAAACATTCCAGTCGGTACAGTTATTCATAACATTGAACTTAAACCAGGAAAAGGTGGCCAATTGGTCCGTTCAGCAGGAACATCTGCTCAAGTACTTGGTAAAGAAGGACGTTATGTACTTGTACGTTTAAACTCTGGTGAGGTTCGTATGGTTCTTGCAACTTGTCGTGCAACTGTAGGTCAAGTAGGTAATGAACAACATGAACTTATTCACCTAGGTAAGGCTGGTCGTAACCGTTGGTTAGGTAAACGTCCAACTGTTCGTGGATCTGTAATGAACCCGAATGATCACCCACATGGTGGTGGTGAAGGTAAATCACCAATCGGTCGTAAATCACCAATGTCTCCTTGGGGTAAACCAACACTTGGTTTCAAAACTCGTAAGAAGAAAAACAAATCCGATAAATTTATTGTGCGTCGTCGTAAAAAATAACGGGGTTGAGCTACGGTTCACTGATAGAACCGTAGGACAATCACGAAAGGAGGTACACCTATGGGTCGTAGCTTGAAAAAAGGGCCTTTTGTTGATGAACATTTGATGGTCAAAGTTGAAAAATTAAATGAAACTGATAAGAAACAAGTTGTAAAAACTTGGTCTCGTCGTTCAACAATTTTCCCACAATTCATCGGGCATACAATCGCAGTTTATGATGGTCGTAAACACGTTCCGGTTTATTGTACTGAAGATATGGTAGGGCACAAATTAGGCGAATTCGCGCCAACACGTACTTATAAAGGTCACGCAAGTGACGATAAGAAAACAAGACGTTAATGAGAGGAGGGTTTCTCATGGAAGCAAAAGCTGTCGCTAAAACAGTTCGTATTGCTGCTCGTAAAGTTCGCTTAGTTGCTGATTTAATACGAGGAAAACAAGTAGGTGAAGCAGTTGCGATTCTTCGTTTAACACCAAAAGCTGCATCTCCAGTCGTAGAGAAAGTATTAAAATCTGCTATCGCAAATGCAGAACATAACTACGAAATGGATATTAATAACCTAGTTATTTCAGAGGCATACGTTAATGAAGGACCGACTTTAAAACGTTTCCGTCCTCGCGCTCAAGGTCGTGCGAGTGCGATTAACAAACGTACTAGTCATATTACAATCGTTGTATCAGAAAAGAAGGAGGGATAATCTGTGGGTCAAAAGGTAAATCCAAACGGTTTGCGTGTTGGGATCATCCGTGATTGGGAATCCAAATGGTACGCTGACAAAGATTATGCAGAACTTTTACATGAAGATCTTAAGGTTCGTGAATATATTGCGAAACGTTTAAGTGATGCTTCTGTATCTAAAGTTGAAATCGAACGTGCTGCTAACCGCATTAATATTTCTGTACACACAGCTAAACCAGGTATGGTTATTGGTAAAGGTGGAACAGAAGTAGAAGCACTTCGTAAAGCATTGAACCAATTAACAGGTAAAAGAGTTCATATCAATATTATTGAAATTAAAAGAGCAGATCTTGATGCAAAATTGGTTGCAGAAAACATCGCTCGTCAGTTAGAAAATCGTGTTTCATTCCGTCGTGCTCAAAAGCAAGCAATTCAACGTACAATGCGCTCTGGTGCTCAAGGAATTAAAACACAAGTTTCTGGTCGTCTTGGCGGTGCAGATATCGCTCGTGCTGAACACTACAGTGAAGGAACAGTTCCACTTCACACACTTCGTGCTGACATTGATTATGCTCATGCAGAAGCAGATACTACTTACGGTAAGTTAGGCGTTAAAGTTTGGATCTACCGTGGAGAAGTTCTTCCTACTAAGAAGAAATCTGAGGAAGGAGGAAAATAATATGTTATTGCCAAAACGTGTAAAATATCGTCGTGAACATCGCGGTAAAATGAGAGGGAATGCTAAAGGTGGTACTGAAGTTCACTTCGGAGAATTCGGATTACAAGCACTTGAAGCTTCTTGGATCACTAACCGTCAAATCGAAGCTGCTCGTATTGCAATGACGCGTTTTATGAAACGTGGTGGTAAAGTTTGGATTAAGATTTTCCCAAGCAAGCCTTTCACTGCTAAACCTCTTGAAGTACGTATGGGTTCCGGTAAAGGGGCTCCTGAAGGTTGGGTAGCAGTAGTAAAACCAGGTAAAGTAATGTTCGAAATTTCTGGTGTGCCTGAAGAGGTGGCTAGAGAAGCATTACGTCTTGCAATGCACAAACTTCCTATTAAATGTAAGTTTGTAAAACGAGAAGAAATTGGTGGTGAATCAAATGAAGGCTAATGAAATCAAAGAATTAACCACTGCCGAAATTGAACAAAAAGTAAAATCTCTTAAAGAAGAATTATTTAATCTTCGTTTCCAGTTAGCTACTGGACAACTTGAAAATACAGCTCGCATCCGCGAAGTGCGCAAATCGATCGCTCGTATGAAAACAGTTGTTCGTGAAAGAGAGATCGGTGTCAATAATCGATAATTGAATGGAGGTTTGCAGAATGAGCGAACGCAACCAACGTAAAGTCTACACTGGCCGTGTTGTATCCGATAAAATGGATAAAACAGTAACAGTTGTTGTAGAAACGTATAAAAAGCATTCTTTATACGGTAAGCGCGTAAAGTACTCTAAAAAATTCAAAGCTCATGACGAGCTGAATGAAGCGAAATTAGGCGATGTAGTACGTATTATGGAAACTCGTCCACTTTCAGCGACAAAACGCTTCCGTTTACTAGAAGTTGTAGAAAAAGCCGTAATTATTTAATATATGTTCGGAGTAAGCTAATTCCGAAGGGAGGTACCGTACATGATTCAACAAGAATCTCGTTTAAAAGTAGCTGACAATTCAGGTGCTCGTGAGGTTTTAACAATTAAAGTTCTTGGTGGTTCTGGTCGTAAAACTGCAAATATCGGTGATATCATCGTTGTTACAGTGAAACAAGCAACACCAGGAGGCGTTGTTAAAAAAGGTGATGTAGTAAAAGCTGTTGTTGTCCGTACAAAAAGCGGTGTACGTCGTGCTGATGGATCATACATTAAATTCGATGAGAATGCATGTGTAATTATCCGTGACGATAAGAGCCCGCGTGGAACTCGTATCTTTGGACCAGTTGCTCGTGAACTACGTGATAGCAACTTTATGAAGATCGTTTCCTTAGCTCCAGAAGTTCTATAATAGATAAATATCGTAAAAGCCTTTCAAGGAGGTGCGAAGCTAATGCATGTTAAAAAAGGTGACAAAGTCGTAGTTATCTCTGGTAAGGACAAAGGCAAACAAGGTACTATCCTAGAAGCATACCCTAAGAAAGATCGTGTGCTTGTTGAGGGAGTAAATATCGTGAAAAAGCATTCAAAGCCATCACAAGTTAATCCACAAGGTGGAATTATCAGCCGTGAAGCTGCTATTCATGTTTCTAACGTAATGCCACTTGATCCGAAAACAGGTAAACCAACTCGTGTTGGATATAAGATTGAAAACGGCAAAAAAGTACGCGTAGCTAAAATATCAGGTGAAACTTTAGATAAATAAGTCATAGAAGAAGGGAGGTAACTAACTAATGAGCCGCCTTAAAGAAAAATATCAAAATGAAATTTCTCCATCTTTAATGGGTAAATTCAATTATAAATCAGTAATGCAAGTTCCAAAAGTTGAAAAAGTCGTTATTAACATGGGTGTGGGTGATGCTGTAGCTAACTCAAAAGCACTTGATGTTGCTGTTGAAGAATTAACATTACTTGCTGGTCAAAAACCAGTAGTAACAAAAGCTAAAAAATCAATCGCAGGCTTCCGTTTACGTGAAGGTATGCCTATCGGAGCAAAAGTTACATTACGCGGTGAGCGTATGTATGAATTCCTTGATAAATTAGTTTCTGTTTCTTTACCACGTGTACGTGACTTCCGTGGCGTGTCTAAGAAATCTTTTGATGGTCGTGGGAACTACACATTAGGTGTTAAAGAACAATTAATCTTCCCTGAGATTGACTATGATAAAGTGAGCAAAGTACGTGGAATGGATATCGTTATCGTAACGACTGCAAACACGGATGAAGAAGCTCGTGAACTACTTACTCAAATCGGAATGCCGTTCCAAAAGTAATCTCTAAAAAAGGGAGGCTAAATCGTGGCTAAAAAATCTATGGTCGTAAAGCAAAAACGCGGACCCAAGTTTAAAGTACAAGAATATACACGTTGCGAACGTTGTGGGCGTCCACATTCTGTTTACAAAAAGTTTAAACTTTGCCGTATTTGTTTCCGCGAACTTGCATATAAAGGACAAATTCCTGGCGTGAAAAAAGCTAGCTGGTAAAACCCGAGTTTGGGAAGGAGGTAAAATAAAATGGTCATGACAGATCCTATTGCTGATATGCTTACTCGCATCCGTAATGCGAACATGGTACGTCACGAAAAGTTAGAAGTTCCTGCTTCTAAGATCAAAAAAGATATTGCTGAGATCTTAAAACGTGAGGGCTTCGTACGTGACGTTGAGTTTATCGAAGACAATAAACAAGGTATCATCCGTATCTTCTTAAAATACGGTGGAAATAATGAACGGGTAATCACTGGATTAAAACGTATTAGTAAACCTGGTTTACGTGTATACGCAAAAACTGGTGAAGTACCACGCGTTCTTAATGGATTAGGTATAGCAATTGTTTCAACTTCAAATGGAGTTTTAACTGATAAAGAAGCTCGTGCTAAACAAGTAGGCGGAGAAGTATTAGCATACGTTTGGTAATACATTTTTACAAGAATGGAGGTGCAATAAATGTCACGTATAGGTAAAAAACCTATTGAAATCCCTGCTGGCGTTACAGTTACAATTAACGGTAGTGATGTAACTGTAAAAGGACCTAAAGGTGAACTATCTAGATCTTTCAATTCTGATCTTACAATCACTCTTGAAGAGAACGTGCTAACTGTAACACGTCCTTCTGATGAAAAAACTCATCGTGCTTTACATGGTACAACTCGTGCTGTTTTAGCTAACATGGTTGAAGGTGTATCAAAAGGATTTGAAAAATCACTAGAATTAATCGGGGTTGGGTACCGTGCTCAAAAGCAAGGTAACAAGCTTATCCTAAGTGTAGGATATTCTCACCCTGTTGAATTTGAACCTGAACAAGGACTTGAAGTTGAAGTTCCTTCTAATACTAAAATCATCGTAAAAGGTGTGAGCAAAGAACGTGTTGGTGCTCTTGCAGCTGACATTCGTGATGTTCGCCCACCAGAACCTTACAAAGGTAAAGGTATCCGTTACGAAGGTGAATATGTACGTCGTAAAGAAGGTAAAACTGGTAAGTAATGCAGCTTAAGTAAACGAAAGGAGTGACGTAAATGATTACGAAGGCAGATAAAAACGCTACTCGTCAGAAAAGACACGCGCGCGTACGCTCGAAACTTTCTGGTACGGAAGCTCGTCCTCGTTTAAATGTGTATCGTTCAAACAAACACATTTACGCACAATTAATTGACGATGTAAAAGGCGTAACTCTAGCAAGTGCTTCAACTCTAGATAAAGAGATCGGTACTGAAGCTACTAGCAATGCTGAAGCAGCTCAAAAGGTTGGCGAACTTGTTGCAAAACGTGCTATTGAAAAAGGTTATAAAGCAGTGGTATTTGACCGCGGCGGATACCTTTTCCATGGTCGTGTTAAAACATTAGCTGACGCTGCTCGTGAAAACGGCTTAGAATTTTAATGGATAAAGGAGGGACAAAATAGATGCGTCGCATTGATCCTAATAAATTAGAACTTGAAGAACGCGTAGTTACCGTTAACCGTGTAGCTAAAGTTGTAAAAGGTGGACGTCGTTTCCGCTTTACTGCACTTGTAGTTGTTGGTGATAAAAACGGTCATGTAGGATTTGGTACTGGTAAAGCACAAGAGGTTCCAGATGCAATCCGCAAAGCTATCGAGGATGCTAAGAAAAATTTAATCACTGTACCAATGGTTGGAACTACAATTCCACATCTTGTGAACGGACATTTCGGTGCAGGACATGTATTATTAAGACCTGCATCTGAAGGTACTGGTGTTATCGCTGGTGGACCAGTTCGTGCAGTACTAGAATTAGGTGGAGTTCAGGATATTCTTTCTAAATCTCTAGGTACAAGTACACCAATTAACATGGTGCGTGCAACAATCGAAGGATTAACGCAATTGAAACGTGCTGAGGACGTAGCTAAGTTACGTGGTAAATCAGTAGAAGAACTGTTAGGATAAGGGGGGGAATTTAAATGGCTAAATTAGAAATTACCCTTACTCGTAGCTTGATTGGTCGTCCTGAAGATCAACGCATTACAGTTAAAACTCTTGGTTTACGTAAAATGCATCAAACAGTTGTTCTTGAGGATAACCCTGCGATTCGCGGTATGATTACCAAAGTTGCTCATCTTGTTACTGTAAAAGAACAATAAAAATAATTCTCATAACAAGGAGGTGCCAACAATGAAACTTCATGAATTAAAACCTGCAGAAGGTTCTCGTAAAGAACGTAAACGTTTAGGTCGCGGTATTGGGTCTGGTCAAGGTAAAACTGCTGGTAAAGGTCATAAAGGACAAAACGCTCGTTCAGGCGGTGGCGTACGTCTTGGATTTGAAGGTGGTCAAACACCATTATTTAGACGTTTACCAAAACGCGGTTTTACAAACATTAACCGTAAAGATTATACAATCGTGAATCTAGAAACGTTAAATCGTTTTGAAGATGGTACAGAAGTAACACCTGCTCTTTTAATTGAGACAGGTATAATAAGTAAAGAACAATCAGGAGTAAAAATCCTTGCAAAAGGAAGCATCGAGAAAAAGCTTACTGTGAAAGCTCATAAATTCTCTTCAACTGCTAAGGAAGCTATCGAAGCTGCCGGCGGTACTACAGAGGTGATTTGATGTTTCGTACGATCTCCAATTTTATGCGTGTGGGTGAAATAAGAAATAAAATCTTTTTTACCCTTTTAATGCTAGTCGTCTATCGCATCGGTACATTTATACCTGTACCGAATGTGAATGCCGATGTTTTCATGGCCCAAGAAGAGTTAGGCGTTATTGGCTTATTAAACACCTTTGGTGGTGGTGCTCTTAAAAACTTCTCAATCTTAGCGATGGGTATTATGCCGTATATTACGGCTTCTATCATTATTCAGTTGCTTCAAATGGACGTTGTTCCAAAGTTTACTGAGTGGTCTAAGCAAGGGGAAGCAGGGAAGCGTAAACTGGCTCAATTTACTCGGTACTTTACAATAATCCTAGGATTTATTCAGGCATTGGGTATGTCTTATGGATTTAATAATATGTACAGTGGTTTAGTTGAGAACCCTAGCATTGGAACATATTTGCTTATTGCAACGGTATTGACCGCGGGTACTGCTTTTCTTTTGTGGTTAGGAGAGCTAATCACTGCTAAAGGTGTAGGAAATGGTATTTCCATCATCATCTTTGCTGGGATTGTAGCGAGTTTCCCAACTACATTTAATCAAATTTATGCTCAGCAATTTGAGAACGCTGGAGACCAACTCTTCTTACGAATTGTAAATATGGTTCTTATAGCTTTAGTTGTGTTAGTTATCGTGGTTGCTGTTATTTTTGTTAATCAAGCATTGCGAAAAATCCCGATCCAATATGCGAAGCGCGCTGCGGTAGGTCGTACACAAATGGGTGGTCAATCCACACATTTACCATTAAAAGTGAATGCTGCAGGGGTTATTCCAGTAATCTTTGCGATGGCATTTCTCATAACACCAACGACAATTGCAACATTTTTTGGTACTAATGATGTAACGACTTGGATTAGAAATAATTTTAACTATTCACATCCAGTCGGTATGACTTTTTACGTAGCCTTAATCATTGCTTTCTCTTATTTTTATGCTTTCATTCAGGTTAATCCTGAGCAAATGGCTGACAATCTGAAAAAGCAAGGTGGTTATGTACCAGGTATTAGACCAGGAAAAAGTACTCAAGAGTATGTAACACGTGTTCTATATCGTTTAACGTTTGTTGGCTCTATCTTTTTAGCAGCCATTGCCGTTTTACCGGTATTTTTCATAAAATTTGCGAACTTACCACAATCGGCTCAGATTGGTGGAACAAGTCTTTTAATCGTTGTTGGGGTTGCCCTTGACACGATGAAACAACTTGAAGCGCAGTTAGTGAAACGTCATTATAAAGGTTTTATAAAGTAATGAGTTTTGGGAACGACTTGTTCCCAATGCCCATTATAGAGTTTGAGGGGGAAAAACGTTGAATCTAGTATTAATGGGGCTTCCGGGTGCAGGTAAAGGTACTCAAGCTGAAAAAATTGTAGAAAAATATAGTATCCCTCATATCTCTACTGGAGATATGTTCCGAACAGCAATCAAAGAAGGAACAGAATTAGGCATGCAAGCTAAATCATTCATGGATAAGGGTGCACTTGTTCCAGATGAAGTTACGATCGGAATTGTCCGTGAAAGATTAAGTAAAGATGATTGCAAGAAAGGTTTCTTACTAGATGGCTTTCCACGTACAGTGGCCCAAGCTGAAGCGTTAGAAACAATTCTTTCAGATTTAGATCGTCAAATAAGCTATGTTATTAATATCAATGTAGATAAAGACATTTTGATGGAAAGATTGACAGGTAGACGTATTTGTAAATCCTGCGGTGCGACTTATCACCTCGTCTTTAATCCTCCAACAAAAGAAGACACATGCAATCGCTGTGGCGGAGAGCTTTATCAGCGTGCTGATGATAATGCTGAAACGGTTCAAAATCGCTTAGATGTGAATTTGAAACAAACGCAACCACTTCTTGATTTCTACGGAGAAAAAGGATATTTGCGAAACATTAACGGTCAGCAAGATATTAATATAGTGTTTGAAGATGTAGACGCACTTCTTTCAGGATTATTTAACTAATCCTATAAAGGAAAAGAAATTCTAACTTTATTAGATAAAGATAATGCATTTCTTTTCTATTAAAGGTATAATGAATTCCGGTGTAGTTCACGCATAACTTCGACACATACTAGTCTTCGATCATCCAATAACCACTTTGGTGAATAAATCCAATGACTCTATAGGTTTTCAGAGAGTCATCATATAGAGGGTTGAAAGAAGCAAGATTTGCTTGCGTCTTTCAAATATCTCCCATGAATTACAAACCTATGTCGAGGCTTGCTATTTCTCTAGATTTAGAGAGTATGTCTGCCACGGAATCGGTCAAGACTTACATGAGGACCCAAAAGTGCCTCAACTCGGTCCACCTGTTAAAGGTCCTCGGTTAAAAGCTGATTTAGTAAACGCTGGTATATAAAAGTGAATACTAGATGCAGATTTGTAACGTCTTAAGAGGATAATGGGACTGTAGTAACGGTTGACGGAATGATGTGTACTTCTAGGAGTTCACGCATAGAGAAGGGAGAATTATTTTAATGGCGAAAGACGATGTAATTGAAGTAGAAGGCTCTGTCATTGAGACATTGCCGAATGCAATGTTTAAGGTAGAATTAGAAAATGGTCATACTGTTTTGGCTCATGTATCCGGTAAAATTCGTATGCACTTTATTCGCATTTTGCCTGGAGATAAAGTTACGGTTGAGCTTTCCCCGTATGATCTAACTCGCGGCAGAATCACATACCGATTTAAATAAAATCTGGTTGCGCTCCGATTTGTATAAGGAGGTTAGATAGCAATGAAAGTCAGACCATCAGTCAAACCAATCTGTGAGAAATGTAAAGTTATCCGCAGAAAAGGTAAAGTAATGGTTATTTGCGAAAACCCTAAACATAAACAAAAACAAGGCTAATTGAGAAGGAGGTGCGCTAATATATGGCACGTATTGCTGGAGTAGATATTCCACGTGATAAACGTATTGTTATTTCATTAACTTATATTTATGGTATTGGTAAACAAACAGCGATTAAAATTCTTGCAGAAGCTGGTGTTTCTGAAGATACTCGCGTTCGTGATTTAACAGAAGACGAATTAAATAAAATCCGTGATATTATTGACAAGTTAAAAGTTGAAGGTGACCTTCGTCGTGAAATCTCCCTTAACATTAAACGTCTAATGGAAATTGGATCTTATCGCGGTCTTCGTCACCGTCGTGGTCTTCCTGTTCGTGGACAAAACACTAAAAATAATGCTCGTACACGTAAAGGACCTCGTCGTACAGTAGCTAACAAGAAAAAATAATTAGTAAAGGAGGTCTATCTTCATGGCACGTAAAACTCAAACACGTAAACGTCGTGTGAAAAAGAATATAGAAACAGGTATTGCGCATATTCGCTCTACTTTCAATAACACTATTGTTACAATTACTGATGCTCATGGTAATGCAATTTCATGGTCAAGCGCAGGAGCTTTAGGATTCCGTGGTTCACGTAAATCTACTCCATTTGCTGCACAAATGGCTGCTGAAACAGCTGCTAAAACATCAATGGAGCACGGAATGAAAACTCTTGAAGTAACAGTTAAAGGACCAGGTGCTGGTCGTGAGGCTGCTATTCGTGCACTTCAAGCTGCAGGTCTAGAAGTTACTGCAATCAAAGATGTCACTCCAGTTCCACATAACGGATGCCGTCCACCAAAACGTCGCCGTGTTTAATTTTTCTGTATAGATTTCTTATTCCTGTCTATAATGGGATATAATACTAGGTTTTCGTTCTTACAGAATGATTATTTTTCAGTTGTTGCGCACAGCGGGAACGTATACATGGGAATTTCGGTTGTAGTGTTTAAACTATTAGCCGGGGTTTTGACGTTTTGAAGGAGGGTTTATTAATGATCGAAATAGAAAAACCAAAAATCGAAACGGTTGAAATCAACGACGATTCAAAATACGGTAAATTCGTCGTAGAGCCACTAGAGCGCGGGTATGGTACAACTTTGGGTAATTCCTTACGTCGTATTCTATTATCCTCACTTCCAGGTGCTGCTGTCACAGCTATACAAATTGATGGAGTGCTGCATGAGTTCTCAACAATCGAAGGCGTCGTAGAAGATGTAACATCTATCATTCTAAATGTGAAAAAGCTTGCTCTAAAGATTTATTCCGATGAAGAAAAGACGCTTGAAATTGATGTTCAGGGTGAAGGTGTCATTACGGCTGCTGACATAACTCATGACAGTGATGTAGAAATTCTTAATCCGGATTTATATATTGCTACAATTGGGAAAAACGGTCATATGCGTATGCGTCTATCAGCTAAGCGTGGTCGCGGTTATACTCCTGCTGTTCAAAATAAGAGAGAAGATCAACCAATTGGTGTTATTCCGATTGATGCAATCTACACTCCTGTATCGCGTGTTTCTTATCAAGTTGAAAATACCCGTGTTGGTCAATTAGCTAACTTTGATAAATTAACATTCGATGTATGGACAGATGGTAGTACAGGCCCTCAAGAAGCAGTTGCCCTTGGTGCAAAAATTTTAACAGAGCATTTGAATATCTTTGTTGGTTTGACAGACGAAGCACAAAATGCTGAAATTATGGTTGAAAAAGAAGAAGATCAAAAAGAAAAAGTTCTAGAAATGACAATTGAGGAATTAGATCTTTCTGTTCGTTCTTACAACTGTTTAAAACGCGCTGGAATCAATACCGTTCAAGAGCTTGCTCATAAAACGGAAGAAGATATGATGAAGGTACGTAACTTGGGTCGTAAATCACTTGAAGAAGTGAAAGCGAAACTAGAAGAATTAGGTTTAGGTCTTCGTAAAGACGACTGATAACTGCTTAAATAGGACATAATTTTAACTTCAACAAAAGGAGGGAATCTCTAATGGGTTACAGAAAGTTAGGACGCACTAGCGCACAACGTAAAGCATTACTTCGTGATTTAGCAACGGATCTTATTATCCATGAGCGCATTGAAACAACAGAAGCACGTGCAAAAGAATTACGTTCTGTTGTAGAAAAAATGATTACTCTTGGTAAACGTGGTGACTTGCATGCACGTCGTCAAGCATCATCATTCATTCGTAATGAAGTTGCTGATGCTGAAAATGGTCAAGACGCTGTTCAAAAATTATTCAGTGATATCGCATCACGTTATGAAGAACGCCAAGGTGGCTACACTCGTATCATGAAAATTGGTCCACGCCGCGGTGACGGTGCACCAGTCGTGGTTATTGAATTAGTTTAATAACTCTCGATGAAAAAGGGCAGGACAGATGGACGTAGTCACTTGTTCTTTGCCCTTTTTCTATACTTGTAAGACAGTATATTCGTTTTAAGATATACTGATGTCTAGCTGTAGTGCCTGATCAAGGTGCTTCTGCTTTTCGATGAAATACGCATTGAGTGTTATGATGGCTGGTTTACCTAACGTTTTTTAGGGACCTTCTCGTCTAGCTCAAGCATCCCTTCCCGCTTTTGCCTGAAAGCGTTTATAAGATAAATCTGTTTGTCGAAACAGATTGGTGATTTAGCTGCTCTTAATTTACCGAAGGTTCTTTCGGTGGAAGGGGTGCAGCGTTTTTTTATATCCAAAAATAATAAATGACTGAGCAAAAAAGTTGAGCTAAGATAAGAGAAGAAGTGTTAGTACTAGGAGGGCCGCATGAGGAAGAGGCTGGTTTCTTTAGAGAATATACAATATAAATATGAGGGCCAAACGGACTTTGCTTTAAATGATGTCTCATTCGATATTTATGAGGGTGAATGGTTAGCAATTGTAGGTCATAATGGTTCTGGAAAATCAACATTAGCGAAACTTTTAAATGGGCTTCAGTATGCAACAACTGGCACGATTACAGTCAATGGGAAAGTACTATCAGAAGAAACCGTTTGGGAGGTTCGTCGCCAAATTGGGATGGTTTTTCAAAACCCTGATAATCAGTTTGTCGGTACAACAGTCGAGGATGATGTGGCTTTTGGTTTAGAAAATGCCGGTGTTCCTCAAGAAATTATGGTGGAGCGTGTGCAACGCGCGTTATCAAAGGTAAAAATGAATCAGTTTCTTAATCAAGAGCCGCACCATCTATCTGGAGGTCAAAAGCAAAGGGTTGCCATTGCCGGTGTGCTAGCTTTGCAACCAGATATTATTATATTAGACGAGGCGACTTCTATGCTTGACCCTAGAGGCCGTGAGGAAGTACTCTATACGGTAAGGGAATTGATGAAAGAACAGAAACTTACGGTTATATCGATTACACATGATTTAGAAGAAGCGGCAAAAGCAGATCGAATCATTGTTATGAACCAAGGCAGACTGTATCGGGAAGGTACCCCTCGAGAGATTTTTGAATTAGAAAAGGAATTAATAGATCTTGGTCTAGATATTCCTTTTTCCATAAAGGTTAGTAAGGAACTACAAAACATAGGTGTAGCTATAGGGAATGGGCATTTAACAGAGGAAGAGTTGGTGAAAGATTTATGCAAATTACATTCGAAGATGTAGAATACCGCTATCAAGCGAATACTCCGTTTGAGCATCTAGCCTTGCATGATGTTAATCTTTCACTCGATTCAGGTACGTATACGGCGATTATCGGTCATACGGGTTCTGGTAAGTCTACTCTTTTACAACACTTAAATGCTTTACTTAAGCCAACAAAAGGAAGGGTCATCATTGGTGATCGAACCATTGAATCTAATCGAAAAGAGAAAGATTTGCGTTCAATTCGCCAAAAAGTAGGGATTGTCTTTCAATTTCCGGAGCATCAATTATTTGATGAAACAGTTGAGAAGGATATTTGTTTTGGTCCCATGAATTTTGGTGTGTCTGAAGCAGATGCGAAGGCACTAGCAAGAAAGGCTATTGATCAAGTGGGTTTATCTGAGGATATTTTATTAAAATCACCATTTGACTTATCAGGTGGTCAAATGAGACGAGTCGCAATTGCAGGTGTATTGGCTATGGATCCGGATGTACTTGTGCTTGACGAACCCATAGCAGGTCTTGATCCACGTGGACGAAGTGAAATTATGGACATGTTTTATCAGTTACACAAGAACCGTGGAATTTCAATGATTTTAGTGACGCATAGTATGGAAGATGCCGCTAAGTATGCTGATGAAATTGTGATTATGCATCAAGGTTCTGTTTTTAAAAAAGGGACACCCCAAGAAATCTTTTCAGACCCTGATCAATTAATTCAATTAGGCTTAGATGTTCCTGATACTGTTCGCTTCCAATTAAAGTTACAAAAGGAAATGGGTGTACGCTTTGATAAGCCTTGTTTAAGTATCGAGGATCTTGCAGTAGAAATTGATAAGGTAATGAAACGGGGGAGGAGCTAATGCTAGAAAAAATGATTTTCGGGCGTTATGTTCCGACGAACTCAGTTTTGCATAAAATGGATCCCCGGGCGAAGTTACTGCTTGTTTTTTTCTTTGTCTGCGTCGTATTTTTGGCTAACAATCTTTGGACATATGCAATACTTGGTGTGTTTACGATTGGAATGATTGTTCTTTCCAAGGTACCTTTTCGATTCCTGTTAGGCGGCTTAAAGCCTGTTTTTCTAATCATTATCTTTACGTTTGCTCTTCACATTTTATTTACTAAAGAAGGGGAATTGCTATATAGTTTTGGTTGGTTAGAAATTTATAAGGGTGGCGTGACTCAAGGGTTATTTATCTCTCTAAGATTCACATTCTTAATTTTGGTTACGTCGCTATTAACGTTAACTACATCTCCGATTTCGATTACGGATGGAATGGAGGAGCTTTTAAATCCATTGAAAAAATGGAAGGTTCCTGTCCATGAATTAGCGTTAATGATGTCTATTTCGCTTCGTTTCATTCCAACCTTAATGGAGGAAACGGATAAAATCATGAAAGCGCAAATGGCAAGAGGAATTGATTTTTCCTCAGGTCCAATTAAAGAGCGAATTAAAGCGGTTGTTCCACTATTGGTACCATTGTTTGTTAGTGCATTTAAGCGGGCAGAGGAGCTTGCAACTGCGATGGAGGCACGTGGCTATCAAGGCGGAGAAGGCCGGACAAAATACCGTCAACTAAGATGGGGTGCCATAGATAGTTTGTTAATGGTGGCATTAGTTGTTTTGACTGGTTTATTAGTTTTATTACGTTCATAAGAGGTAAAAAGAATGCCTAAATATAAATGTATTATTTCGTATGATGGCACAGCATTTGCTGGCTACCAGGTACAACCAGAGAAACGAACTGTTCAACGGGAACTGGAAGCAGCGCTTGAGAAAATGCACAAAGGTGAAAAGGTGAAAGTGACAGCTTCGGGAAGGACAGATGCAGGCGTTCATGCGAAGGGGCAGGTGATTCATTTTACCTCAAACCTTGTATTACCGGCAGAAAACTGGCAGAAGGCCTTAAATGCTCTTTTACCGAGTGATATTGTCATATTGGACGTGAAGCAAGTGTCAGAAGCCTTCCACGCGCGATTTGACCCTGTAGGAAAGGAATATCGGTATAGGATCACACGTGAGACGCTGCGGGATCCCTTTACACGAAGTTATGCTTATCATTATCCGTATGCATTAAACCTTGATGCTATGCGGGAGGCTATTTCTCATTTAGAAGGTACACATGATTTTACTAGCTTTTGCGCCTCAAATACGAATGTTGTTGATAAAGTTCGGACCATTCATAAAATTGAGTTGAATGAAGAGAGCGATTCACTTACGCTTCGCTTTGTTGGTACTGGTTTTTTATATAATATGGTACGAATATTGGTAGGCACTCTGCTTGAGGTCGGTAGTGGGAAAAGAAAACCTCTCGAGATGGAAGAAATACTTGTGAAGCAGGATAGGCAGTTTGCTGGTAAGACAGCTCCAGCTCACGGATTATATTTATGGGAGGTTTTTTATTAACCACCATTCTGGGGTGAGTGGAAGGGAAATGCCCGCTAGCTCACTGTGAAATATAAAGGCTCTTTTCGATTTTTATAAATTATTTTTTTCTAGTTTTACGAGTTCTTCTATGAATGGCTTTGTTAAGGGATTTTATTATTCTTAAGACAACTATTCCTGGTGTAACATTTACTTGACAATAGAACTGGAAGAGATTAATATAATATGGTATGTATTTTTAATCCCACGATAAGCCCCGGAAGTTTATTGTGATGAAGATAAATATTAAAAAAATTAACTGTTTTTATAGGAGGATAACCATGCGTACGACATTTTTGGCGAAAGCTAACGAAGTGGATCGTAAATGGTATGTGATTGATGCAGAAGGTAAAACTTTAGGACGTCTGTCTTCAGAAGTTGCATCCATTCTACGTGGTAAACACAAACCAACATTTACACCAAACGTTGATACTGGTGATCATGTAATTTTAATTAATGTAGAAAAAATTCATTTAACTGGTAAAAAATTAACTGACAAAATTTATTACAAACACTCAATGCACCCAGGTGGTCTTAAAACAAGAACTGCTCTTGAGATGCGTACAAACTATCCAGTGAGAATGCTTGAACTAGCTATCAAAGGTATGCTTCCAAAGAATTCTCTTGGACGTCAAATATTTAAAAAATTACACGTATATGCGGGTAGCGAGCATCCACATGAAGCTCAACAACCTGAAGTATACGAATTACGCGGATAATTATTAAGGAGGTTACTATCTTGGCACAAGTTCAATATTATGGAACTGGTCGTCGTAAGAGCTCAGTTGCTCGTGTACGTTTAGTACCAGGTGAAGGTCGCATCGTAATCAACGGTCGTGACATTGATGAATATATCCCATTTGCAGCATTACGTTTAGTTGTAAATCAACCACTAGTTGCTACTGAAACTACTGGAAGCTATGACATTCTTGTAAATGTTAACGGTGGAGGTTACACTGGTCAAGCTGGCGCAATCCGTCATGGTATCGCGCGTGCATTGCTTACAGTAGACCCTGAGTACCGTCCAGCTCTTAAATCTGCTGGATTATTAACACGTGACCCACGTATGAAAGAACGTAAAAAATATGGTCTTAAAGGTGCACGTCGTGCTCCTCAGTTCTCAAAACGTTAATTCTATTGCGTTTCAAGGCTCTCAACCAGATTTGGTTGGGGGTCTTTTTTATGCTTTAAAAGGCATTTGGTCACATTCTGACCGCTTTTGAACTACAACTCATAATTTAACCTGTGCGGTTTGTGCTTTTAGGTTTATAGGACATGGAAAATAAGGAGGTAAATGAAAGAGTAAACATAAAAAAGACAATTCTCTGTTTAATTCTGAGAATTGTCTTAAGAGTCATGATGATATTTTTTAGATAAAATCATAGTATCATCATCCTTATCGTAATTATTAGTTTGTACTTCATACCTATTGATGGAAGCAATCCTTATTTTTTGCCAATCATGCAAAGTTGTTTTCCGTCCATTGCTAACCCAGTCCAAAGCCATTCTAAAAATTTTTTCATATATGTCATCTCCTTTTATAGTTTGAACTATTTTTAAAAAGTGTTCTTCTACTTGCCCCATGCATGTATTATCGTCTGCTTAATAAATCAAGACCTTTTCCGTGCATTTCTAAACCATATAAAAAGGCTTCTAAAAATTTTTTCATGCATGTCATCCCCCTGATTATTTATACCCTTATTATGCGTTAGTCACAAAAAATTCACAAAGTTGATGAAAACGATAACATTGATGATGAAAACGGGAACATGACCAATGAAAGGGGTGTTATCTACACTTTCTTTACAATTTCACCTTTTTTCGCCGTTTTTCTTTATAAATCGGTTTTGATAATACATTCTTTATGATTTAATCCAGTAGTTAGGTATTAAATCTTTTTCTCCATAGAAAAATCCCCCACTAGGAGTTTACTGTACATTTAATAAGATGTTCAGTAAATCTCTGGTAGGGTATATGCTTGTTTTTTATTAGAGGAGGGGGAGCGTGAAAAAACAGGTCAAACCTCTAGCTTATTCGCAGTTATGTATCTCAGCCATGGGTCAATTTATTTGAATAATCTTATTTTCATGGTTTAATTTGCTATCAGGACTATGAAGGACATTCTACTTGATGGCAAACCGAATTTTGTCCTTCATAGCCTATATGAAGGACTTTTTTCTTGATGCCAAACAGAAAAAATGTAATTTTAACATTGGGTTTAAGTAGTACCGTCATTCGCCATTAAGTTAAGATACATCATACTTTAAATATGAAAAAAATATTATTCTCTCTTGAATAGTTACTTATGCAACAATTCATATCTTTCCGGACACCTTCATACATAAACAAGAGGAGGTGTTTTTGTGTTTTATACTTTATTAGTGTTGATTCATGTGTTAGCAGCTATTATTGGTGTCGGTGCATCTTTTGTTTTTCCTATTTTAATGAGTGCTTTTCAAAATTTATCGCAATTAAAATTTATACTGGGAATCATGAAAAAGTTGGAACTATATCCTAAAATCGGTGGTGTTGTATTATTAGTAACGGGGTTAATCATGGGATTTATGTCGCCAACTTATTTTACTCATGTTTGGTTCACGGGCTCATTAGTTTTATACATTATCATTGAGACATTAATGATCGGGATTGTTGATCGGAAATTAAAACCGGTTGTGCCGATTGTAATGAATGCTGAAGGTGAAGACATACCAAATGAATTCAAGGATTTTTCTCATTCAACCGCATCTATTCAAATGACTGTGCATGTACTTGCTTTAATAATAATCACTCTGATGACAGTCAAACCTTTTTAAGTAAAAGCCTAATTTCTAATGTTCATACATAGAAATTGGGCTTTTTATTTGTTCACTGGATAGTCAAAATTCATTTACAAAGCCTTAATAATAAATGAAGGCACATCCCTTATAATTAATATGAGAGTAAACGTTTGCTGGAAAAATTATTTGCGGGGAGTGGAAAATATGTATCATAGTGAATTGGCAGAAGATCCTTCATTGTTGCTAGAGAAAGTAATTCAGTTAAGGGAAGAGGTTTATAAAGAAGGAACAGAAACTTTTCAACGATGGGCACCAAATATTAAGAGAACATATTTTTTGAACAGTGCACAGAACCTCGCCTACTATCTTTCGTTAAGACGAAGAGATATTAGAGAAATTCAGGAAGCTTTGACACTCTGGGGACTTTCATCTTTGGGAAGACTGGAGTCTTGTACAATACATAATATTGATGCTGTTATTGCAAGTTTAGCTAAAATTATTGGAGAAAAAGATAATCATATAACCTATCCATCCCATAGTACGTTTAGGATGGGAAAGTGGCAATTAGATAAAAATTCAAAGAGAGTTTTCGGAGAGAGTGCCGAGAACAGGTATTCTAGAATCATGGTGACATTGCCTACTGAAGCGGCAGATGATTATAAATTTATATATGAGCTTATGGAACGTGGAATGAATGTGGCAAGAATTAATTGTGCCCATGATAATCCTGATGTATGGTCTCGGATGATTGAGCAAATCAGAAGAACGGAGAAGGAGTTAAAACGCACCTGTAAAATCCTGATGGATATTGCTGGGCCGAAAATTAGAATTGAAAGATTATCTACCTCTATCATGAATCCTAAGGTTTGTGTGGGAGATGTATTTTTTCTTACAGCAAATAAAATTTTAAGCCAGGATTTTGATATGGATATTATTGCTGAATGTAAGGCGCCTGAAATTATTTCTGCACTTAACGAAGGTGATCCAATCCTTATTGACGATGGAAGGATTGAAGGAGAGGTTGAAACCGTAACAGATGAAGGCGTTGTGGTCAGAGTGAACAAAGTAAAGGTTCCAAAAGGTGTCAAAATAAAGGCGGAGAAGGGTATAAACTTTCCTAATTTACATATCAAGATTGACATCATAACAGAAAAAGACAAACAGGATCTCGACTTTATTTGTGGACATGCAGATATTATTGGTTGTTCCTTTGTTAAAGACCCTGAAGATATTAGGCTTTTTCAAAAAGAAATCAGAAAAAGATTAGATAAAGAAAGTGCACGGAAAGTATCGTTAATGGCAAAGATTGAAACGGTACAAGCGGTAGAAAATTTACCTGAAATTATCGTAACAGCTGCTAGTGAGAATCCGTTCTGCATTATGATAGCAAGAGGTGATCTTGCTGTAGAGGTGGGCTATTTAAGACTAGCAGAACTGCAGGAAGAAATTCTTTGGATTTGTGAAGCAGCCCATGTTCCTGTAGTCTGGGCTACACAAGTACTTGAAAGCTTGGTTAAAACAGGAATACCGACAAGGGCAGAGATTACAGATGCTGCAGAGGGTGCAAGGGCCGAATGCGTCATGCTTAATAAAGGGGACTTTGTATTAGATGGAGTAAGTGTTCTTGATAATATTCTTGAAAAAATGCAGGCTCATCAATACAAAAAGACATCGACATTAAGAGCTCTAAGTATCGCAAAAGATAATGTGCGTTAACAGACTTCGGTGCTGTTAGAAATTTAATCTAAGCCCTCAACCTATGGTGAAGGGCTTTTTTTGTACTTTAAGAAAGTTTAACTTCTTTAAAGGATGAAGTATAAGATAAGAAAAAAGGGGGAATGAATAATGGCATTTTTCATCGTTGGTTTTATTTTATGGGTGTTAATTGTGGTAGCAGCTGCATGCTTATTGTTAGGTCTTTGGAAGAAGTCTTGGAAATATTTGATGAGTAGCGGATTAGCTCTTTTTATACCCTCTCTTTATTTTTGGGGTGCGGAGAATTGGTTTAAACTAATTGCGTTACTTCCATGGCTTGTATTTTTACTGGCCTACTATATGTATAAGAAGAAAAAACGATAAACAAGAGGATAATTGTGTTTTTTTAGATAAGAAATTGCCATATTTAACAGAGAATGAGTAAGTGGTTGAGGTGAAAACTATTCTTATCCCAGGAGTCATTCTGGAAATGGGTATTGTCCCGGGGGTGAGATATATGCAGCTAATTGTTAACTTACAGGAAAGACAAAGGCAGAAGCAAATCAAGTATGAACGTAAAATGCTTCGTGAACTGTCCCTTGAAAATATGAAAGGCCGTTTTCAACAGTATTTTGGAGAAGACCATATTGAAATAGTTGAAGATGGTTGTATTGATGTCGCAATAGAAGCGTATTTATTAGGGGCCAATTATAGTAAGTTTGGCTATTATGGCGAGTCACAAGATGATGCAAGGGTGCGCTGCTTTCAAGAAGAAAAACAATTGATCGATACCTTATTTAATTTTATCCTTTATTGGGGAAATGCAGAAACCAGTGATTCATATGAAGAAGGGCTTTACCACTGCTGTGAGGGGTATGTAGACATTTGGTGGAAGGATGGTTTTACCACTGGGGAAAAACGTTATAAAATGAGGCTTCATTAGTGATAACTTGTTCTAATTCCGCGGTTTGTCCCATATTTTTTAAAAGAGAGAAAAAGTGTAAATGAGTGGGCTTGATCTAGAAATATAAGATGCAAGCTTCGCGTCACTTTTTATATATTTAGGGGTTGCGGAAGGAGAGCAAATGACTAAGAAGTTAAAATATTTTGCCTTTGCGGTGGGGGTAGTTGTTCTTTTCTTTATTGTTACATTGAAATTTGTTGAAGACGATTCGTGGAACGCTTGGAATTTGCCGCTATCTGGGAAAATCATTGTCTTAGATGCGGGGCATGGAGGCATGGATGGTGGTGCAAATATTAGTGGCGTTATGGAAAAAGATATTGCATTAAACGTGACATTAAAGCTAAGGGATTATTTGCAGGAGCAGGGTGCTTTAGTCATTTTAACAAGAAAAGACGATTCAGATGTAGCCAATGAAAATACAAAGGGCATTCGTAATCGGAAGCAAGAGGATTTACGAAATAGGGTGGAACTAATCAACGCATCAGAAGCGGATTTATTTTTATCTATTCATTTGAACGCATTTCCTTCCTCAAGTTCAAAAGGCGCCCAAACCTTTTATACGGCGCGTTTTGAGGAGAATGAGCAGGTGGCAAAATTTATTCAAGCAGAAATCATTCGAAATCTAGAGAATACATCGCGTGAGCCGCGTTTGATTAGTAGAGTGTTTCTCATGGACCAGGTGAAAAAACCTGGTGCCCTTGTTGAAATCGGGTTTCTGTCTAATCCTGAAGAAAGAGCAAGGTTAGTAAATGATGATTATCAAGAAAAAATTGCTGCCTCCATTTATAAGGGAGTATTGCGCTATATAACGGAGGAAAAAATGTCAGAAGCAAAATAGTTTGTTTAGAGCCTGACTTCAAGGCTTTTTTTCATGACTAAAATCTAAACATTTTCAACGGGTGCAAATGTTTAGATTTTAGTCTTAAAGGATATGTTAACCTATGCAAACAAGGTGCTTAAGAGACCGCATATTTCTCCATAAGTTCCAACAATAAGCATTTTTTCTTTTCTATGTTATACTATATTGGAAAAGAAAACGAATTCATAAAGGGGCGTGTGGACTTGTTAACTGAGGAAAAAGTATTGAATATATTAAAGGATCTTAATGACCCTTTTCTTCATAAACGTCTAGAAGAGACTAATGGTGTAGTGGAAGTAAAATTAAAGCCTGAAAAAAATCATGTAAGTGTTAAACTTGCCATTGCAAAAACGGGTACTTCTGAACAAATGCAGCTTCAAATGCAAGTGGTCAATCTTTTAAAAGAAGCTGGTGCGGAGACTGTAGGGATTCGATTTGCGGAGCTCCCACCAGAAGAATTAGAAAAATACCGTGGAAGTATACCGCAAGAGGAAAATCTTGGTTTACTTTCTCCCGATAATAAGACGAAGTTTATTGCCATTGCGAGCGGTAAGGGTGGCGTAGGTAAATCCACAATTTCAGTCAACTTTGCGACAGCGTTAGCACGCCTAGGTAAAAAAGTTGGCTTAGTTGATGCAGATATATACGGATTCAGTGTTCCGGATATGATGGGGATTACAAAACGTCCAGTAGTACGTGGAGAGAAAATAATCCCTGTAGAACGTTTTGGTGTACAAGTTATTTCTATGGGCTTTTTCGTTGAAGATAACGCACCGATCATTTGGAGAGGTCCAATGCTTGGGAAAATGCTAAACAGCTTCTTTAAAGAAGTAGAGTGGGATGAGTTGGATTATTTAGTACTTGATTTGCCACCTGGAACAGGGGATGTAGCTCTAGACGTTCATACCATGCTTCCAGCTTGTAAGGAAATTATCGTAACAACGCCTCATCCAACCGCAGCATTTGTCGCAGCACGAGCAGGGGCAATGGCCATCAAAACGGATCATGAAGTTATTGGGGTTATTGAAAACATGTCGTACTTTGAAAGTAAAGTGACAGGAGAAAAAGAATATGTATTCGGTAAAGGCGGCGGAGAAAAGTTAGCTGAAGAACTTCACACGGAAGTACTTGGACAATTACCATTGCAACAGCCGGATTGGAATGATGATGACTTTGCTCCATCCATTTATGCAGCTGATCACCGTATTGGTAAGATTTTTGAAGAAATCGCTACAAAAGTGGTCAATAAGCTACAGTAATTTTGAGCTATTGAAAACTTTATAAATAATAGAAAATAGGCTGACTCCTGTTTAGGATCAGCCTATTTTCTATTATTTTTTCTCACTTGCTTTTTGACTTTTTTCAGCAGCCTTAGTAGCCGCCTTTTGAAGAAGGTCTTCCATCTTAGCTTCTACAAGAGGGCTTTCTCCTGTTTCAATGATTAAATCCTTATATATTTTTCTCATTTCATTCGTTTTGAGTAACTTAGTAAATTCTTTTTGCAAATCAGGTTCTTTCATAATCTCGGTAATCATCGCTCGATAGGCTGCATCTTTTGTTAATTCTTTCATTAAGCGTTTATGCTCAGTTTTTAAGGCTTTAGCGTATGCAGCTGTAAACTTTGGATCTTTAAAGGCTTTTTCCCAAAATTGTTTTCCTTTATCAGATGTTAAAGTTTCTTCAACTGTTTTTTTAATGATATCTTGATTCATAATGAGTTCACTTTTTACACTTTCATCAGAAAGTAAATCTGTGATTGCTTTTTTGCCATCATCTGTTTTTAAAATATCTACTACCATCTTCTTCGTTTTTTCATAATCCATTTCTTCGGTTGTATTGGTACCACTGCAACCAGAACAAATGATGAAAAGCGAAGTCAACAGAAAAGCCACTCTAAATTTCATTTTGAAGAGCCCCTTTCAGTTTTCATAAAAGTTAATTGTCGAATATTCATTGGTAAAGTGCACGACCTAGCGACTTATTAAGTACATCCTCTTTTCTTCTTAATATGGATGAAACAAATGATTTTATGCATGGGCTTATGGTGGATTTTTAGATACCAAGTTGATACAATAATATGGATGAAATAGAAATATATGGGGGAAAATAATGAACAGTCGTAACGTTGTGCGCTTATTTATGACGACTTTGCTTGTTGGAGGATTTACAGGTGGAATTGCCGGTATGATCATCCGTTGGAGTGAAGTTCAACACTATCTCACTACTTTTGACCTAGTATCAACCTTTTCATCATTTTTTTGGTTATTTGGGGTCGGATTAATCTTTAGTGTAATTAGTCAAGCGGGTTTTTTTGCTTATTTGACTATTCATCGCTTTGGGCTAGGAATATTTAAAAGCTTATGGAATTCAGTACAAATTTTGTTTATTCTTTTTGTAATATTCGATTTAATTTATTTGAGATATACAAATCTTGAAACAGGGGATGGATTGGCTCCGTATATTTTTCCTGCAGTTTATGTAGTTATAATAGGAGTTTTGGTTGCTTATATAAAAGCGAAAAGGACAAATAAGAAGACTTTTATTCCAGCCTTGTTTTTTATGGTGGTTGCAACCATATTGGAGTGGACACCGGTTCTAAGGGGGAACGATGAATCTTGGCTTTATTTTATGCTAATTCCTTTGCTTGCTTGTAATACGTATCAATTACTAATGTTAAATAAATTTATTGAACAGTCACAGAAGGAGTTGGCAAGTAAAAGAGGTTTCGCTATTATAGGAGATAAGAATCAGAAACAATTAAAAGTAGATGATATCGCAAAGGGTTAAGGCTAATTGCTCAACCCTTTGCTTTTTTATACTTTAGGAATTTAACCTCGTTAAAGGATTTAGGTAAAGAAAATAGGGCATTTAGGTCATACCGTCGGTGCATCGACCTTCACCGCTAGGACGATAAAGTTCTAATACTTCTTTAATTAATTTCTTCGTTTCTTGCAGAAGAATTTGAAATCATTTCAGAAACGGTAACGAAGCTTAAATTTCGATCGCGAAGCTCATCGAGAATTAGAGGTAAAGCTTTGTTGGTTTGTTTGGCAGAGTCAGAAGCGTGAAGCAAAAGGATATCCCCGTTTTGAGCCTTAGCTGCATTTTTAACAATTTGATTTACACCGGGGTTCGTCCAATCTTTAGAATCTACACTCCAATGAACAACCGTAAGGCCAAAGTTTTCACTGATTTTTAATAGACGTTTATCAAAATGTCCGGTGGGTGCGCGAAGTACCTCGATATGATCTACATTTAGTTTTTTAAAGACTTCCTGGGCTTTTGCGATATCTTTTTTGATTTCTTCGTCTTTTAAATCAGTGTAATCCTTATAACTATATCCGAGTAGTCCAATTTCATAGCCTTCTTTCACAATTGTAGCAACAAGGTCAGGATGGCGTTCGGCCCATGAGCCTGAAAGAAAAAAAGTAGCAGAGTGAATGTTTTCCTTTTTTAACGTTTCAATGATGGGAGCGGCCTTTTCATCTCCCCAGCCAATATTAAAGGTAATGGCGACATTTTTTTCACCTTTATATACGGCTTTTGGCCCAGTCTTTGTAGAAAATACAGGGGAAATCAAGTTGGTTTGTACAAAAAGAAACCAAGCTGAAATTAGGGCCATCAATAAAATTAAAGTATATTGTTTAATGTCCTTCGCATTCCACACAACGAAAAATTTCAAATCATATCACCTCGTCCCAAGCTCTTACTTCTATGCTTATTCGTCGGATTATCAGATATGCAAAAATTTTCGCTATCATAAAATTGGAATCCATAGGAAAACATATTTTCATAAAAGATGAGGTGAAAACATGTTAGGCTTAATGGTAAATGAAATTGAACAAAAAGAGCTTGAGTATGTGATAAAAAGAGAATTAGATGAAATTTTATTTGATTTGCAGGATGATCGACTCGATCCCCTCGTTAAACGAGCTATGGATGAACGATATAAAGTTTTATTTAATTTGTTCAAAAGGATTGCTCCAGCTCATGAATGTCTTGCTTATATGAGAAATGTTCCTATAGTAAAAAGGCATACCTGAATGATTCTAGCTTCCATAAGAGTTGATTCTGCAAAGAAACTATTGACTCTTAATCAACACCTTGGTATATTGTATAAGCTGCTGTTCTGACAGTCCTTTTATAAAAGAAAGAAAAAATAAAAAAGGTTGTTGACACAAAGGTTTAAATTTGTTATTATATTAAAGTCGCTGATGAGAAAAACGACAAACTGATTGCTCTTTGAAAACTGAACAAAACAAAGCGCCAACGTAATTTTTAAGTGAGTACACACTATTAAAAAAGTACAAAGAGCTTAGTCAAATATTTCTTCGGAGAGTTTGATCCTGGCTCAGGACGAACGCTGGCGGCGTGCCTAATACATGCAAGTCGAGCGAATCTTTGGGAGCTTGCTCCCAAAGATTAGCGGCGGACGGGTGAGTAACACGTGGGTAACCTGCCTGTAAGACTGGGATAACTTCGGGAAACCGGAGCTAATACCGGATAATTTCTTTTCTCGCATGAGAAGAGATGGAAAGATGGTTCTGCTATCACTTACAGATGGACCCGCGGCGCATTAGCTAGTTGGTGAGGTAACGGCTCACCAAGGCAACGATGCGTAGCCGACCTGAGAGGGTGATCGGCCACACTGGGACTGAGACACGGCCCAGACTCCTACGGGAGGCAGCAGTAGGGAATCTTCCGCAATGGACGAAAGTCTGACGGAGCAACGCCGCGTGAGCGAAGAAGGCCTTCGGGTCGTAAAGCTCTGTTGTTAGGGAAGAACAAGTACGAGAGTAACTGCTCGTACCTTGACGGTACCTAACCAGAAAGCCACGGCTAACTACGTGCCAGCAGCCGCGGTAATACGTAGGTGGCAAGCGTTGTCCGGAATTATTGGGCGTAAAGCGCGCGCAGGCGGTCCTTTAAGTCTGATGTGAAAGCCCACGGCTCAACCGTGGAGGGTCATTGGAAACTGGGGGACTTGAGTGCAGAAGAGGAGAGTGGAATTCCACGTGTAGCGGTGAAATGCGTAGAGATGTGGAGGAACACCAGTGGCGAAGGCGACTCTCTGGTCTGTAACTGACGCTGAGGCGCGAAAGCGTGGGGAGCAAACAGGATTAGATACCCTGGTAGTCCACGCCGTAAACGATGAGTGCTAAGTGTTAGAGGGTTTCCGCCCTTTAGTGCTGCAGCTAACGCATTAAGCACTCCGCCTGGGGAGTACGGCCGCAAGGCTGAAACTCAAAGGAATTGACGGGGGCCCGCACAAGCGGTGGAGCATGTGGTTTAATTCGAAGCAACGCGAAGAACCTTACCAGGTCTTGACATCCTCTGCCAACCCTAGAGATAGGGCGTTCCCCTTCGGGGGACAGAGTGACAGGTGGTGCATGGTTGTCGTCAGCTCGTGTCGTGAGATGTTGGGTTAAGTCCCGCAACGAGCGCAACCCTTGTTCTTAGTTGCCAGCATTTAGTTGGGCACTCTAAGGAGACTGCCGGTGACAAACCGGAGGAAGGTGGGGATGACGTCAAATCATCATGCCCCTTATGACCTGGGCTACACACGTGCTACAATGGATGGTACAAAGAGTCGCAAACCCGCGAGGGCTAGCTAATCTCATAAAGCCATTCTCAGTTCGGATTGTAGGCTGCAACTCGCCTACATGAAGCCGGAATCGCTAGTAATCGCGGATCAGCATGCCGCGGTGAATACGTTCCCGGGCCTTGTACACACCGCCCGTCACACCACGAGAGTTTGTAACACCCGAAGTCGGTGAGGTAACCGCAAGGAGCCAGCCGCCTAAGGTGGGATAGATGATTGGGGTGAAGTCGTAACAAGGTAGCCGTATCGGAAGGTGCGGCTGGATCACCTCCTTTCTAAGGAAAAGTGAAGAATTTAGGTTCTTCATTCAAGAGGCGCTTATGTTTTGTTCAGTTTTGAATGAGTAATTCATTCAAACTTAAAAGATAAATTTGAAGCACTCGAAAGAGTCATGCTTGTTATTTGTCGACTTGTTCTTTGAAAACTAGATAATAGATAGAAGGCAAATTTATTTTTGCGTCAATTTTCAAAACACCGAGTAAGATTTTAATTGGTAAATGAAAAGCTTTAAGCTGATCATAGCCATATGGTTAAGTTAGAAAGGGCGCACGGTGGATGCCTTGGCACTAGGAGCCGATGAAGGACGGGACTAACACCGATATGCTTCGGGGAGCTGTAAGTAAGCTTTGATCCGGAGATTTCCGAATGGGGAAACCCACTGCTCGTAATGGAGTAGTATCTTTACCTGAATACATAGGGTACTGAAGGCAGACCCGGGGAACTGAAACATCTAAGTACCCGGAGGAAGAGAAAGCAAACGCGATTTCCTGAGTAGCGGCGAGCGAAACGGAATTAGCCCAAACCAAGAGGCTTGCCTCTTGGGGTTGTAGGACACTCAACATGGAGTTACAAAGGAACGGGGTAAATGAAGAGATCTGGAAAGGTCCGTCAGAGAAGGTAAAAACCCTGTAGTTGAAACTTCGTTCCCTCCTGAGTGGATCCTGAGTACGGCGGGACACGAGAAATCCCGTCGGAAGCAGGGAGGACCATCTCCCAAGGCTAAATACTCCCTAGTGACCGATAGTGAACCAGTACCGTGAGGGAAAGGTGAAAAGCACCCCGGAAGGGGAGTGAAATAGAACCTGAAACCGTGTGCCTACAAGTAGTCAGAGCCCGTTAATGGGTAATGGCGTGCCTTTTGTAGAATGAACCGGCGAGTTACGATTTCATGCGAGGTTAAGTTGAGAAGACGGAGCCGCAGCGAAAGCGAGTCTGAATAGGGCGAATTTAGTATGAGGTCGTAGACCCGAAACCAGGTGATCTACCCATGTCCAGGGTGAAGTTCAGGTAACACTGAATGGAGGCCCGAACCCACGCACGTTGAAAAGTGCGGGGATGAGGTGTGGGTAGCGGAGAAATTCCAATCGAACTTGGAGATAGCTGGTTCTCTCCGAAATAGCTTTAGGGCTAGCCTCGAGGTAGAGAGTATTGGAGGTAGAGCACTGATTGGACTAGGGGCCCCCATCGGGTTACCGAATTCAGTCAAACTCCGAATGCCAAATACTTATACTCGGGAGTCAGACTGCGAGTGATAAGATCCGTAGTCAAAAGGGAAACAGCCCAGACCACCAGCTAAGGTCCCAAAGTTTATGTTAAGTGGAAAAGGATGTGGAGTTGCTTAGACAACCAGGATGTTGGCTCAGAAGCAGCCACCATTTAAAGAGTGCGTAATAGCTCACTGGTCGAGTGACTCCGCGCCGAAAATGTACCGGGGCTAAACATAACACCGAAGCTGTGGATGGACATCGTTGATGTCCGTGGTAGGAGAGCGTTCTAAGGGCGTTGAAGCTAGATCGTAAGGACTGGTGGAGCGCTTAGAAGTGAGAATGCCGGTATGAGTAGCGAAAGAAGGGTGAGAATCCCTTCCACCGAATGCCTAAGGTTTCCTGAGGAAGGCTCGTCCGCTCAGGGTTAGTCGGGACCTAAGCCGAGGCTGAAAAGCGTAGGCGATGGACAACAGGTTGATATTCCTGTACCACCTATACATCGTTTGAACGATGGGGGGACGCAGGAGGATAGGGTAAGCGCGCTGTTGGATATGCGCGTCTAAGCAGTTAGGCTGGAAACGAGGCAAATCCCGTTTCCGTGAAGGCTGAGCTGTGATAGCGAGGGAAATATAGTACCGAAGTTCCTGATTCCACACTGCCAAGAAAAGCCTCTAGTGAGATGTAGGGTGCCCGTACCGCAAACCGACACAGGTAGGCGAGGAGAGAATCCTAAGGTGTTCGAGAGAACTCTCGTTAAGGAACTCGGCAAAATGACCCCGTAACTTCGGGAGAAGGGGTGCTCATTGAGGTGAATAGCCTTGATGAGCCGCAGTGAATAGGCCCAGGCGACTGTTTAGCAAAAACACAGGTCTCTGCGAAACCGCAAGGTGAAGTATAGGGGCTGACACCTGCCCGGTGCTGGAAGGTTAAGAGGAGAGGTTAGCTTCACGGCGAAGCTTTGAATTGAAGCCCCAGTAAACGGCGGCCGTAACTATAACGGTCCTAAGGTAGCGAAATTCCTTGTCGGGTAAGTTCCGACCCGCACGAAAGGTGTAACGATCTGGGCACTGTCTCAACGAGAGACTCGGTGAAATTATAGTACCTGTGAAGATGCAGGTTACCCGCGACAGGACGGAAAGACCCCGTGGAGCTTTACTGCAGCCTGATATTGAATTTTGGTACAGCTTGTACAGGATAGGTAGGAGCCTGAGAAGCCGGAGCGCCAGCTTCGGTGGAGGCGTTGGTGGGATACTACCCTGGCTGTATTGACATTCTAACCCTCGCCCCTTATCGGGGCGGGAGACAGTGTCAGGTGGGCAGTTTGACTGGGGCGGTCGCCTCCTAAAGAGTAACGGAGGCGCCCAAAGGTTCCCTCAGAATGGTTGGAAATCATTCGTAGAGTGTAAAGGCACAAGGGAGCTTGACTGCGAGACCTACAAGTCGAGCAGGGACGAAAGTCGGGCTTAGTGATCCGGTGGTTCCGCATGGAAGGGCCATCGCTCAACGGATAAAAGCTACCCCGGGGATAACAGGCTTATCTCCCCCAAGAGTCCACATCGACGGGGAGGTTTGGCACCTCGATGTCGGCTCATCGCATCCTGGGGCTGTAGTCGGTCCCAAGGGTTGGGCTGTTCGCCCATTAAAGCGGTACGCGAGCTGGGTTCAGAACGTCGTGAGACAGTTCGGTCCCTATCCGTCGTGGGCGTAGGAAATTTGAGAGGAGCTGTCCTTAGTACGAGAGGACCGGGATGGACGCACCGCTGGTGTACCAGTTGTTCTGCCAAGAGCATCGCTGGGTAGCTATGTGCGGACGGGATAAGTGCTGAAAGCATCTAAGCATGAAGCCCCCCTCAAGATGAGATTTCCCATAGCGCAAGCTAGTAAGATCCCTGAAAGATGATCAGGTTGATAGGTCAGAGGTGGAAGTGTGGTGACACATGGAGCTGACTGATACTAATCGATCGAGGACTTAACCTAATTGAAAGGCGAAGGCGACTGTTCAGCTTCGACAGACGGTGGAGAGCCAGCCTACAAATCCTGGTTTTGGATTTGTGAGGATGGATTGAAGCGGCCGAGAGGCTAGGAGCCGTAGCTAGACACTAAAAATGTTTTGATTACACGCAAAATTTTACCTTCTTTATTATCTAGTTTTGAAGGAATAAATTAATAACAAATTTATTCTTGAAAAAATTCGAAAATATATTATAATGATAAGTGTCTTTTCGAAAATGAATATTGTCTGGTAATGATGGCGAAGAGGTCACACCCGTTCCCATTCCGAACACGGAAGTTAAGCTCTTCAGCGCCGATGGTAGTTGGGGGTTTCCCCCTGTGAGAGTAGGACGTTGCCAGGCTTGTTCATGTACACCATGAATAGTGAGTATTAGGGAACATTATATCATTCCGCAGTAGCTCAGTGGTAGAGCATTCGGCTGTTAACCGAACGGTCGTAGGTTCGAGTCCTACCTGCGGAGCCATGCTTCCATAGCTCAGTAGGTAGAGCACTTCCATGGTAAGGAAGAGGTCAGCGGTTCGAATCCGCTTGGGAGCTTCCTACGTCAAATTAATTATCGGCCCCTTGGTCAAGCGGTTAAGACACCGCCCTTTCACGGCGGTAACACGGGTTCGAATCCCGTAGGGGTCACCATATGTATAATGGAGGATTAGCTCAGCTGGGAGAGCATCTGCCTTACAAGCAGAGGGTCGGCGGTTCGATCCCGTCATCCTCCACCATTTTATATGAAATTTGCCGGTGTAGCTCAATTGGTAGAGCAACTGACTTGTAATCAGTAGGTTGGGGGTTCAAGTCCTCTTGCCGGCACCATATGGAGGGGTAGCGAAGTGGCTAAACGCGGCGGACTGTAAATCCGCTCCTTCGGGTTCGGCAGTTCGAATCTGCCCCCCTCCACCATTAGTTATTAATCATGTGGATTCTTGTATACTTTCTTTCATCTAAGGGAATTATATAGTACCACCTATTTTTTTGTAAAATATCTTTCGTATATATTGGGCTATAGCCAAGCGGTAAGGCAACGGATTTTGATTCCGTCATTCGAAGGTTCGAGTCCTTCTAGCCCAGCCATTTTTGCGGAAGTAGTTCAGTGGTAGAATACAACCTTGCCAAGGTTGGGGTCGCGGGTTCGAATCCCGTCTTCCGCTCTACTCTATCTTATTATCCTTTACGGGGACTTAGCTCAGCTGGGAGAGCGCCTGCCTTGCACGCAGGAGGTCAGGGGTTCGATCCCCCTAGTCTCCATCTAAATCATACTTTTGAAATCCTTAAACTATTAATAGTTTAAGGATTTTTTATTTTAAGGAAGTTTTAAATTTTGGATGCATGTATGTTTATACACTTTTTTGTGAAGTTGAACCATTTAGTTCAGCAGTTATAAAATGGAGTTAAGGGGGAGATGAGATGACCATAGAGAAGATATCATTAGTGGGCTTACCAATGGACCTTGGGCAAACTCGACGAGGCGTGGATATGGGGCCAAGTGCAATTCGGTACGCGGGTATTGTGGATCGTCTAAAAAGTTTGAAGATTGATGTGGAGGACCTTGGAGATATTGCCATCAATCGATTAACTAATAGTTCAAGCTCAGAAACTCACCTAAAAAATTTGCCATTGGTAGCTGAGGCAAGTGCAAAGTTGGCAGTAAAGGTTGATGAAATTGTTGAAGGTGGTTCATTTCCGCTCGTATTAGGAGGAGACCATTCTATTGCTATCGGTACAATATCAGGAGTATCTAAACATTTTAAAAATCTAGGTGTTATTTGGTTTGATGCACATGGAGATTTGAATACGGCAGAAACTTCTCCTTCAGGTAATATTCATGGGATGCCTTTAGCTATTAGTCTGGGGATAGGTCATCTAGATTTAGTTACTATACATGGATATGCTCCTAAGGTTAAGCCTGAACATGTTATCATTATTGGTGCTAGATCACTTGATGATGGTGAGAAGAAACTGATTAAGGAAAAGGGGATCAAAGTGTACACGATGCATGAAATTGATCGGTTAGGAATGACAGCAGTAATGGAGGAGTGCATTTCTTACTTAAAAGAGCGAACGGATGGTGTGCATTTATCTTTAGATTTAGATGGTATAGATCCGAAAGATGCTCCTGGAGTAGGGACACCAGTCATAGGTGGATTGAGTTACCGTGAAAGTCATTTAGCAATGGAAATGTTGGAAGAAGCACAAATTATTACTTCTGCTGAGTTTGTTGAAGTGAATCCGATTATAGATGAAGGAAACAAAACGGCAGAGATTGCTGTCGAATTGGCAAGTTCATTATTTGGCGAAAGGCTTTTATAAATATTTGAGTAAACAGTAGCTTCATTAGGAGTTACTGTTTTTTTTAGAATTCTTTTGATGAGACAATACTTATTGTTTAATGTGAATGTATGTGCGAAATCGAGTCGAGTGTTAAATCATTTTTAACAGATAAGGTGAACATCTATCCTAACTTTGTTAAAATTAGGATAGAAAAAAATTGAAACCTTTTAGCTTGCGATTCGTATTTATCGTATAGCCGCATGAGCGGGGGGAAGACCGATGGAAGCACTTATTAAAGAGAGAATCAGTCAAGTATTAAAGGGCGATCAAAACGCATTTGGTGAAATTGTTGAGCTATATAAGGATAAGGTTTTTCAAATTTGCTTCAGGCTGCTTGGAAATAGGCACGAAGCGGAGGATTTAGCTCAGGAAGCGTTTGTGAGGGCCTATATCAATATTCATAGTTTTAATATACAAATGAAATTTTCAAATTGGTTATTTCGAATTGCAACCAATCTTTGCATAGATCGACTTCGAAAAAGGAAGCCTGATTATCATTTGGATGCTGAAATAGCTGGTACAGAAGGATTAAATATGTATTCTCAGATTGCAGCAGATATGATGATGCCAGAGGAAGAATTAGAATCGCTAGAGCTTCAAGAATATATTCAAAGAGCTTTGATAAAATTGCCGGAAAAATACCGTTCGGTTATCGTTTTGAAATATATCGAGGAATTATCATTAAAAGAAATAAGCGAAATCTTAGATTTATCAGTCGGTACAGTCAAGACGAGAATTCATCGCGGTCGTGAAGCTTTGCGGAAACAACTGCGTCATTATTGAAAAGAAGGTGAGTATTTTGAATTGCCATGAGGATATCATTGAATATATGCATGATTATTTAGATGAAGACATTACACCGGAGAATAAAGAAGCCTTACGAAGTCATTTGCAAACATGTCCGGATTGTCGAGACTATTTTCATGAGATGAAAAAGGCTGTGGCCCTTGTTCAAAGTACTGCTCATATTAAGGCGCCTGATGACTTTACAGATCGAGTAATGGCGCAATTGCCAAAGGAAAAGAAACAGGTGGGGGTAAAACGTTGGTTTAAACAGCATCCATTTTTAACAGCAGCTTCTCTATTTATTTTATTAATGACAGGTACTATTTTTACTAGTTTTAATGAAGACCAGCGTTTTGCTGTTACAAAGCAACCCAATTTAATTGTGGATGGCGAAAAGGTTATCGTTCCAGCAGGTAAAACAATAAAGGGAGATGTGGTCGTTCAAAACGGAGATATCCTAATTGAAGGTCAAGTGGATGGAAATGTAACGGTCATTAATGGAGAGAAATATATGGCAGCCGCAGGAAACGTAACAGGGCAGATTGAAGAAATTGATCAAGCATTTGAATGGCTTTGGTATAAAATAAAGGATATAGGAAAATCGATTGTATCTCCTTCATCTGAGGATCAATCGGATCAATAAAATATACTAAATATAGCTTTATTGAACGGGAGAGAGATGAGTGAATCTACCATTGGTGGATTTGCTTTTTTTCATACACCAGAAAGTGTACCTTTTTTAAAGGATTAAAGTATATGCCGTAGGTGCATCAACTTGCGCCGTTAGGGTGATAAGTCGCGTTTTTCTAAGTATTTTATTTGATAAATCCTCTATTTATTTTATGAATATTGTAATGGAAATGGTATACTAAATAAGTTAATGATAAGTGCACATTTTTTTACTATCAGAAATTATATTTTATGGGCTATCGTATAAGAAAAGAGGGCCTTTAGGTATATCGACTTTTGTATCTATGGGTGACAAGTCGTGTTTTTCTACGAAGTATTACCACTGGAGGAAACAATATGTCATTATCTGACTTGACGTTTTGGGATTACGTTGTAAATTTATTTGATATTCTCCTTGTTTGGTTTATCATATATAAGCTTTTTAATATTATTCGTGGCACAAAAGCGATTCAATTATTAAAAGGAATTTTCGTCATTGTTGTTGTACGAAGTTTGAGCGGGTTGCTTGGATTAAATACATTACAATGGCTAATGGACCAAGTGGTGACTTGGGGAGTCTTGGCCATTATCATCATTTTCCAACCTGAATTGAGGCGAGCGCTTGAACAGTTAGGACGGGGAAAGCTTTTTTTACGCAATAATTCGCCTGAAGATGATGTACAAGAACGGTTGGTTGACAATATTGTGAAGGCATCTGCCTACATGGCCAAAAGGCGGATAGGTGCTTTAATTTCGATTGAAAAGGAGACAGGCTTAGGCGATTATATTGAAACTGGGATTCCGTTAGAGGCACATATTTCTTCGGAATTATTAATTAATATATTTATCCCTAATACACCCCTTCATGATGGTGCGGTTATATTACAAGATAATCGGGTTCAAGCAGCAGCCTGTTATTTGCCACTTTCAGAAAGTCCGTTTATTTCTAAGGAATTAGGTACTCGGCATAGAGCTGCTATTGGTATTAGTGAAGTGACGGATTGTGTCACGATTGTCGTCTCAGAAGAAACGGGTAGTATTTCTCTTACAAAAAGTGGAGAACTATATCGTGACTTAGATGAAGAAACATTCAGAGATATGTTATTAAATGAACTAATGCTAGATAAAGGAAAAATCGCTTCCTCAGGAATTTTGAATTGGAGGGGGAAGAACAATGGATAAATTCATGTCGAGTACTTGGTTTGTAAGAGGAGCCTCACTTGCCATTGCTGTACTATTGTTCATATCAGTGAATTTTGAATTTAAAACCGATAAAAAAGTCCTTGAATTTTCCACTTCTCCTGAAATCAATACCGTTACGATTGAGAATGTACCAGTAGAAGTGTACTATGATACAGAGAACTTGGTGGTAAGCGGGATACCTGATAGTGTGGATGTAACGTTAAAAGGAGCCAAATCTCTGCTTACGGCAGCTAAGAATCAACGTGATTTTACAGTTTATGTCGATTTATCCGACCCTAATATCACTTTAGGGAAACGGACCGTGACTTTTAAAATAGCAAATTTGAATGAAAAATTAATTGCTACAGTAAAACCAGAATATGTTGACGTAAAAATACAAGAAAAAGTGACGAAAGAATTTTCAATTGATGCCGAATATAATCGTGCTGTCTTAGAAGATGGTTATATAGCAGAGGAACCAGTAGTCAAGCCACAAACTGTGAAAATTACTGGTGCCAAAGAAAGTATCGAACAAATTTCTTACATAAAGGCAATCATTGATTTAGACAAAGGTATAAAAGAAACAGTTAGCCGACAAGCATCTGTCCAAGCATTGGATCGAAATTTGAATAAACTAGATGTGACGATTGAACCAGCTAAGGTTGATGTGACCTTAAAGGTAAGTATTCCAGATAAAAAGGTTAAGATTAACCCTGTTCAAAAAGGAAAGCCAAAGGATGGTCTTACAATAAAGGACATATCTATTATTGAGCCAAAAGAAGTGACGTTATATGGAAAACAAAAAGATTTGGATAAAATTGACGAAATCAATTTAGATGTTGACGTTACGAATATTACAGGTGATACAGAGGTCGAACTAAATCTACCAAAGCCTGAAAATATAAAAGGTATGTCTACTAGTACAGTTAAGGTAAAAATTGACACTGAGAAAGAAGCTAATGCAGAGGCTGATCCAGAAGCAACGATTTCATCGAAAAAATTTAAGAATCTCTCCATAGGAATAAATGGAGCAGGTATTGACCAGAGTGTTGAAATCGAACCAACCCAAACGGACATAACATTGTTTGGCAAAATGCAAGATTTGCAAAACATAACATCCAAGGATATAGAATTATCCGTTGATGTAAGTGAGCTAACAGAAGGTAAGCACGATGTACAGATATCTGTTAAAGCACCTTCTTCAATCGAATGGGAGCTTTCTTCACCAACTGCAACAGTTTCACTTAGCCGAAAGGAAGCAACCTAATCAAGGGTAAGTAAGAGCTTATTTTTCACTTTACAAACGATTTAAAGAAGGAGCGATACAGATGGGAAAATATTTTGGAACAGACGGTGTTAGGGGTGTGGCCAATAGCGAGTTAACGCCTGAATTAGCATTTAAGCTAGGACGTTTTGGTGGCTATGTACTTACGAAACATGCTGAAAAGCCAAAAGTTCTTATTGGACGAGATACTCGAATTTCTGGGCATATGTTTGAAGGAGCACTTGTTGCAGGATTATTATCAATAGGTGCTGAGGTTATGCGCTTAGGTGTCATTTCAACTCCTGGGGTAGCCTATTTAACGAAAGCATTAAGTGCTGAAGCTGGCGTAATGATTTCCGCTTCACATAATCCAGTTGCTGATAATGGTATCAAATTTTTTGGACCAGATGGATTTAAGCTTACTGATGATCAGGAAACAGAAATAGAAGCTTTGCTTGACCTTGAAAAAGATGAACTTCCTCGTCCAGTTGGAGGAGATTTGGGTCGTGTGAACGATTATTTCGAAGGTGGACAAAAGTATATTCAGTATTTAAAACAATCTGTTGATGATGAATTTTCGGGTATACATATTGCCCTTGATTGTGCACATGGAGCAACATCATCTTTGGCTACTCAATTGTTTGCTGACCTAGATGCAGATATTTCAACAATGGGCTCGTCACCAAATGGTTTAAATATTAATGATGGAGTTGGTTCGACGCATCCTGAAAGCTTGGCTGACTTTGTCCTAGAAAAGGGTGCAGATGTAGGACTAGCATTTGATGGTGATGGTGATCGGATTATTGCGGTTGATGAAAAAGGAAGTATTGTCGACGGGGATCAGATTATGTATATATGTGCCAAGCACTTAAAAGAACAAAATCGTTTAAAACATGGCACAGTTGTGTCAACGGTTATGAGTAATCTTGGTTTTTATAAAGGATTAGAAGAACATGATATTCTAAGTAAACAAACAGCTGTTGGTGATCGCTACGTAGTGGAGGAAATGAAAAAGGGCGGCTATAACCTCGGTGGAGAGCAATCAGGTCACATTATCTTCTTGGATTACAATACAACTGGTGATGGTTTGTTAACGGGTCTACAACTGGTTAATATTATGAATAAAACGAAAAAACCATTATCTCAACTAGCTAGTGAGATGAAGAAATACCCACAAAAGCTTGTGAATGTTCGTGTAACGGATAAACATGGTGTAACGGCTAATGCAAAAGTGCAAGAAGTTATTAGAGCAGTTGAATCAGAGATGAATGGAAACGGACGGATTTTAGTTCGACCATCCGGAACTGAGCCACTTGTTCGTGTAATGGCAGAAGCACCTACTGCTGAGGAATGTACAAGCTATGTGGATCGAATTGTAGCAGTCGTTCAAGCAGAAATGGGATTGACTGAATAAAAGAAAAGCTTGAGTACGATGAAAAAACTTATTTTTAAAAAAGCTATGCATAAGGGGCACACTCGTGCCTTTTATGCATATTTTTATGGAGAGGAAGCTATGACAAATCTATTACATGTAGCCAATTTTACTAGTAGAAAAAGAGGATATATAATTGACCTTTTGTTTAGATTACGGTATGATATCCCTGCTTTATACTTTTTTAAATATTTGTTAAAGGAAGGCGGGATGTGTAAAAATAATAGAATGATAAAAAAGCGCCTGAACTAAGTCTGGACGAGAAGAGGGCTTAGTTGACGAGGGGGAGGTTTATCGAATCATCGGCGGATGCCTCCCGGTTGAATGTGTACAGCCGCAGTAATTTTAATCTTAAAACAGTAAGGTAACTTGCTGCACAAAGGATTGAAAATGCACATACAAATTTTTATACTTTAATGCTGTCTAAAGAATTAAAGTATAAATAAACATGTCTTTTCGCCATTAGGGGCGATAGAGCGTTTATTTCTAATAAAATGAGATAAGGGGGCAGGGGTGCCCCCGGGCATTCTTGTTCCCTGTATCGGTATGGAGGAACATTAACTATGTGCGGAATTGTTGGATATACTGGTCTTGATGATGCGAAGGAAATTTTACTTAAGGGCTTAGAGAAGCTGGAATATCGTGGTTATGATTCAGCGGGTATCGCTGTGAAAAATGAAGCAGGCATTACGGTTTTTAAAGAAAAAGGCCGAATTGCTGATTTACGTGCTAAAGTGAACGAGGATGTATTAGCACACACAGGGATTGGTCATACACGTTGGGCAACTCATGGAGTACCAAGTCAAGATAATGCGCATCCGCACCAAAGCGCATCAGGCCGTTTTATTTTAGTTCATAATGGCGTAATCGAAAACTACTCCATCTTAAAACGAGAATATCTACAAAATGTAGAGTTTAAAAGTGAAACAGATACAGAAGTCATCGTTCAATTAATCGAAAAATTTGTTAATGAAGGAATGCATGTGGAAGAAGCATTTCAACATACTTTAACTTTATTAAAAGGTTCTTATGCTTTGGCTTTATTGGATGCAGAGAATAGTGAAGTCATTTATGTAGCAAAAAATAAGAGTCCGTTATTAATTGGTGTAGGTGAAGATTTTAATGTCGTCGCTTCTGATGCCATGGCGATGCTTCAAGTAACGGATCAATTTTTAGAACTGATGGATAAAGAAATGGTTATTGTGACGAAAGACAATGTCACCATTAAAAACTTGAACGGAGAAGTTGTAACACGTGAACCATATACAGCAGAGCTTGATGCAAGTGATATTGAAAAAGGAACATATCCGCATTATATGCTGAAAGAAATTGATGAGCAGCCAGCTGTTATTCGCAAAATCATTCAAGCATACCAAAATGAAGATGGACAGCTAACGATAGATTATAATATTGCGGAAGCTGTTAGTGAGGCGGATCGTGTCTACATCGTTGCTTGCGGAACAAGTTATCATGCCGGTTTAATTGGCAAACAGTACATTGAAAAAATGGCTAAAATTCCAGTTGAAGTGCATGTTGCTTCTGAATTTACTTATAATATGCCATTGTTATCTGAAAAACCACTTTTCATCTTTATCTCTCAAAGTGGTGAAACAGCGGATAGCCGTGCTGTGCTAGTTGCTATTAAGGAACTAGGTCATAAGGCATTGACGATTACAAATGTACCAGGTTCTACTCTTTCACGTGAAGCAGACTATACACTTCTTTTACATGCGGGTCCGGAAATTGCAGTTGCTTCAACAAAGGCGTATACTGCTCAAGTAGCTGTATTAGCTATCTTGGCTCAGGTTGTAGCCCATTTCCGTAAACAAGTTTTGGATTTTGATCTTGTTAAAGAACTAGGAATCGTTGCAACAGTAATGGAAGCTCTTTGTGACTCAAAAGAAGCGATGGAGTCAATAGCTCGTGAATTCTTATCTGTAACACGCAATTGCTTTTTCATCGGACGCTCACTAGATTATTATGTAGGGCTTGAAGGTGCTTTGAAGCTGAAAGAAATCTCGTACATTCAAGCTGAAGGTTTTGCTGGTGGTGAACTAAAACATGGTACAATCGCTTTAATTGAAGAAGATACACCAGTTGTAGCTCTTGCTACACAATCAGGCGTAAACTTAAGCATCCGCGGAAACGTCAAAGAAGTCGTGGCTCGTGGTGCTAATCCGTGCATTATTTCCATGAAGGGATCAGAAGAGGAAGACGACTGTTTCGTCCTCCCAGAAGTGCACGAACTATTAACACCCCTTGTCTCAGTCATTCCCTTGCAACTTATTGCATACTATGCAGCATTGCACCGTGAATGTGACGTGGATAAACCACGTAATTTAGCGAAGAGCGTAACGGTTGAGTGATAAAAAAGTTGTATGCTAGACAAATGTTGAATGACAACAAAGTCAGCTACTGAGATATTGTATTTGATAAAAAGGTTATACTGTAAGACACGATCTGGTTTTTATTGGATCGTGTCTTTTTTTGTATAGCATGAAAGTTGGCAACAGTTTGAAATTAATAAAGGGTTTTACCAAATAAATTGAAAATTACGTTATGTTGAAAGTAAAGGATTTTCTGGGATATATAAAATATTGGTTCTTCAACGAAGGGCCATTTAATTGAGCAAGAGGTTGCATAAAAACTCCATTTCTTAATGCAACCACAAGACTTCTTGAGAAGCAAAGAAAATTGAATTATTAGCGATGTATAAAATCATGCATAAATGATAAAAAGCGACTAGTAGCCAAACCTTTGATTCGTCTAGGTTTGGCGTTTTTACTAACTTTTCAAAATTGCTATTATGTTAACTAGTTTTGTATAGAGTATTCATTTTTATCTATTAGGACTAAGGATATAAATCGTAGTACAGTAGTACAATCATTTTTATTCTACTCACATATAATATATAGAAATAATAAGTGAGTAGGTGAACAATAGTGTCAGATCAAAACTGGAAAAATCCTTCACCTGCCTATGGCTACGTTACACTCATAGGTTCCAAGCCCATCATGGTCAAATCAGGCGAAAGTATAAAATTTAATCAAAACGGTCCATTAAATAATATAAAGTATACTCCTCCTAGCGACACCTTAATAATTCGTAAAACGGGTGACTATAAGATTGAATATGTATTATTAATCGATGGTCCCGCTTCTTCTTCAACATATGCTTTGATTTTAAATGATTCTTTAGTAAAGGGGGAACTTACTAACTATGGCATACAAAGGCAAGTGGAAGGAGCGAGCCTGATGCTCATTGGGCAAGCTATTATTCATATTCCCAAAAAGTCAACATTGGAACTTAGAAATATCGGTCCATCGACGGATACCTTATTACCGATTATAGGTAAACAAAAAGTTAATGCTGCATCATTAACAATAGTGAAACTTGATTAGCAAAATAGAGTAGTTGCCCACGCTAAGATTTATTTATAAAAATAATGAACCCTATTGGGGTGTTTAAAATGGCCATAAATCCTCATATGCAATTTGAAAACTACAAAGATGTTACGCCCAAATAGATTCATTGCCGTTACGGACCTGTCCATTAATTCATAATCTAACAATGAGGGGGAATGAATATATGGCATTTGATGATGAATCAATTTGTCAACAGTTTGCAAGAATTATCGGTGGCCAAGAGGGATTCGCTGGTGGAAAATGCGTGGCAACAATAAATCGAGATGAAATACAAGTAACAATCTTGAAAAAACGTTTTAGAGTAACAACTTCTTTCTCATTCGAATCAAGAGATAATAAGACTGGACAGGCATTGTGTCTAGGCCGGGTAGCACTCTTGCAAAAGGAAGTCGATAGATTTGTTGCTGCAATTCTTAAACAAGGAATAATAGTTTCGTCTATACACAATGAGTGGTTGTTTGATAAGCCGAATTTGATTTACGTTAATATTGAAGACATTGCTGATCCACTAATTTTCGCAAGGAAAGTCAGAAGAGCGTTAAGGGACTAACGGATTTTTAGTTGAATTAGCAGTATAATAGGATTTTCGAAGATCCTTTTTCATCGCCGATAACACCGATTAAGTTAGATAGACATTTAAAGAAATATGTAAATATTATTCGTTAATCGGGCGCAATTCTTGAAAAAGGAATTGTGCCTTCTTTAGCTATAGGGCCAAGAAACGGACGGGCCAGGTACGCGATTTCAAATTGATGCGACGATTGCAGATGTTTATTTAGTGAGTTCGTTCGACCGAAATTTAATTATAGGTCGTCCAGTTGTATATGGAGTGATAGATGTATATTCTCGCTTGATGACCGGTATTTACGTTGGCTTAGAAGGACCTTCATGGGTTGGAGCAATGATGGCTTTAGATAATATGGTGAAGAACAAAGTAGATTTTTGTACGCAGTATGACATTACAATTGATGAATCGCAATGGCCTGCACATCATTTACCAGAAATCATTATTGCAGACCGAGGAGAGTTTGAAGGTTATTCCGTAGAAAATTTAATAAACAATTTTAATATCAAAATCGAAAATATATCACTATATCGTGGTGACTTAAAAGGGATTATTGAACGCCAATTCCGCACGATTAACGGGAAAATAAAACGCAAAGCACCCGGCGCCATCCTCTTACAGGGTGGCGTTTATTTGTGTTTAAAAAGATATGGTTTAGATAATTTTATATAGTATTTTTCTCAAGCGGTAGTAAAATAGTACTATAAATCATAATAACTATGTAGAGAAGAATACCAAAGCAGAATTGGGTATCTTAAAGAGATGTAAAAAAGGGATGATTTGAATGTTAGGGAGAATCTATGATTTACTGTTCCTAAATAGTTTAAAGAAAAGATTAAGATTTTGGTTCATATTGTTAATAGTACTACTTGTTGGTTTAAGTTATCTTCCGTTTATCCTATTTGGGAAAGAGTATCGTGAAATAGAGGCTCAAAATAATATTCAACAAATGATTAATTTGCAGCAATTGATGTTTACAGGGGCTCTTATCACCGTTCTTCTTTTAGGACTAGGTATAACATTTGGGTTATCTAAACGAATGGAGCGAATCATTCATCAAGTATTAGAAGGAGCACGTCAGATGGGGGGAGCGAAGTACGGCTATCGTATAGAGCCCTCATCTTATGCTCATTACGCAGATGAACTACAGGAACTATGTGAAGCATTCAATAAAATGGCTGCAATGATTGAGTATCAAATGCATTCGGTTTACGAAGGTGAAGAACGTTATCGTGCGTTGGTAGAAGCATCTCCAAATGCGATTGTTGTTCACCAAGAAGGGAAAATGGTCTATGCAAATCCTAGATTTATACATTTACTAAGGGCATCATCTAAAAATGACTTACTTGGTAAACCTATCATCCAATATGTACATGCTGACTATCAAGAAATTGTTAAGAAACGGATTCAACAGTTAGAGGGAAATCAACCTGTGGAATTATTAGAAGAAAAATATGTTCTGTTGGATGGAACAATTATTGATGTGGAAGTAGTAGCTACTCCTATTGAGTATATGGACAAACCTGCTTTTCAAGTGATTATCCATGACATTTCTAATAGAAAGAAAATAGAGAGAGAGTTGAATCGATCTCAGGAACAATATCGTTCTGTAGTTGATAATATCAAAGAGGTCATTTATCAAACCGATGTACAGGGACTATGGACATTCTTAAATCCTGCTTGGGAGGAAATCGCTGGTTTTAGCATTGAAGAAAGTCTCGGAAACTTGTTTCTTAATTATGTTCATCCAGATGACCGAGACCGAAGTAATCAGCTCTTTCAACTAGTAACTGAGAGAAAAAAGGAATACTCTCGCCATGAAATCAGATATTTGACGAAAGCCGGGGAATACTGTTGGATTGAGGTATTTGCCCGACTGACCTTAGATGATCAGGGTGAAGTTATAGGCACTTCAGGTACACTTACTGATATTACACAGCGTAAGGAATACGAAGACGAATTGAAAGCAAGTGAGGAGCGATTCCGCCTACTTGCTGAATATTCGAGCGATATGATTACTCTGCATGATATGGAAGGAAAGTACCTTTACGCATCTCCTGCCTGCAAAGAAATTCTCCAATATGACGAGGCAGAATTAGTCGGGAAAGAGGCCTATTTATTTATTCACCCAGATGACAATGAAATGATTAAAGAGAATTATCATACGTTACTGAACACTGGCTATACGGTTTTCACCTATCGTATTCGCCGAAAAGATGGTGAATATGTATGGTTCGAGTCCGCCATTAAACTATTAAATGAGCTCCATTCAGAGGAGCCAAAACAAATTGTGGTATCCCGTAATATTAGTGAACGGAAATTGGTTGAACAGCGACTTCAAGAAGCAAATGAAATTCTACAACGTCTTTCTACTATTGATGGACTAACTAGTGTATCGAATCGTCGTGCGTTTGATGAGCGATTGGAGATGGAATGGAACCGCTCATGTCGTAACGCCACATGCCTATCTTTGATTATGCTTGATATTGATTATTTCAAAGCATATAACGATACCTACGGACATCAAGGAGGAGATGATTGCCTAAGGCAGGTTGCTTCAGCTGTTCAGGATGCATTAGGTCGAACTACCGATCTCCTTTGCCGTTATGGAGGGGAAGAATTTTGCGTGATTTTACCGGAAACGGATGAAGTAGGGGCCAAGAAGGTAGGAGAAAAGGTTCGTCTTGCCATTGAAACATTGAATATTCCTCATGTTGGCTCGGAAATTCTCCCTTGGGTCACCATTAGCGTGGGAACTGCAACTATGTTGCCGACTATGTTTGCTGCTTCTAAGGATTTAATTTTAAAAGCAGACAAGGCGTTATATCAAGCTAAACATGAAGGACGGAATTGTGTTCAATCCTATGAATAGTTAGGTCGAGATTTTACAGTCGATGCTGTAAATCATAAATATACCTTTCAAGAGATTGTCCCAACGATTAAAGAGCATACAGAAAAGCTATAAACCCAAAAAAGCACCACTTTTTATAGGGCTATGTTAAACATGATTGTTGATTTTTTAACAGAAATGGAAGGCGGAAAGCCCGTAGACTCCTGCGGGATAGCGAGAAAGCCAAGAGCTTGGAGCCATTTTCTCAAAATATTAACAGTAGCGTTTAACATAGCCTTTTATATAAATGTGCCCAACTACTATAGGATTCATCGCATTACTTTAAGGCAACGTTAGCCTGATTTCGAACCAGTTGAAGTGCATCTTGCAAGGAAATAATTTCTTTTTGGATTTTGGAGAACCCTTCTATCTTAGGTACCCTATTTTGATTTGTCACAAAATATTGTTGTTCAACCGTTGTAGCCATTGTTTCAAATACTAAAAGAAATTGAGCCAGGTTTTCATCTGACAAGATCAGCCGTTTTGACAATTTTAAGCTTGAATCAAGTAAATATCCCAACTGTTCAATCGAAAAGATGGTGGGCCAAAGAAGCTCTAATGCTTCTTTATTGTCATAAATTTCTCCCAATGCTGTATTATATACAGTTTTTAAATTTGTCAAATTGGTGCGCATTTTGTTTCGCTGTATGCTCTCATCAAAATGAATATCACTTTTTTGTTCAGAAAATAATTTGAAAAATAATTGCGATTGGCTTCGAATCGTTCTTGCTATTAAATGAGGAAGGCGACTTGAAGCGGGGCGTCTACCTACCAATAATACTCCGATGAGACCAATGACAATACCAATTAGAATATCGGTAATTCTTGCTGTAGCAAAATAAGACAGATTATGTATTTGGGTCGTACTTTCAGCCATTAATAAAGAGTTGGGTGTTATAAACATAACGGCAAAAGCGTAATTTCGTACCATAAAAAGCTCCGTAAGACCGCCTAAAAGCAGGATAAATAAGGCGACCATAATTCCGGTCGGATGGGTTGCAAGAATGATCGATGCTATCAAAACGCCAACGATTGTACCGATTGCCCTTTGAATGGATCGATGGAAGGTGCTCATGACTGTTGATCCTAACATGACGGCTCCACAGGATACTGGAATCCAATAAGACCGATTAAAATCAAATGCGAATGCAATCATCGTAGCAATCATTAGAACAATTCCATACTTTAATGAAAAAATAAAAACAATTGAATTTTTATCAAATGCGTCTAAAAAAATATTGGTTAATGCTGGTTTTCTAATTTTTATGTCTTGATTGATCTTAGAAATCGGCTCATTCATGATTGCATCAGCGTCATAGATTTTTGAAAATAATTGTTCCACGGCTTGATCGCTCTCTTCTGGCTGAAGAATTTTCACAGGTTTATTTGTCTTTTTAGGATCAAATGAATGGGTGAGTGCTTGAACCGTTTCCTCTAATGCAGGAGGCAGGTTCGTTCTGCCCTCTGCAGACATTTCAAGAATATCTGACAAAATAGAATTTGCTTGTTCTTTTAATAAATACAATCGTTTAAAAGTAGATGAACTTTTCCAAGATACATACCCCGCTAAAAGTGTTGCGTCTGCATCCTTCAACGCTAATACGCTTCTTTCTCTGGCTACTGTAAACTGTTCCGTACCAACAGAATGAAGAAGTGCCGCTAATTCTGAATAAACCCTTTTGACAGCATTTATTTCAGGTCCATGAGGATTGAAAAACCAGCCTGCCACTGCTACCAGCCATGCAAAAACGCCTCCTAGTAAAACAAGTCCGGCTCGAAGTGGGGCAAGCGATGGATCAGCATGTGATGCTGAAGTCATGGCGAATACGATAACAAAAAATATAGAAGCAGGGCCGGGGATTTTTAGCGCCCCAAAAATAAATGTCCCTACTGCCCCAATTACACCAACCATGATTGCAAATGCAAATGGTGAAGGAGCGGTAAGAATCCCTAATCCCATAACTGCCACAAGTCCAAGTACTACAAAAAATATCTTCTTAGCTCTTTGCGGATAAGGTTCATTCCAGACATAAAGATAAGCAAAGCCCCCTATGCCAGCAATCAGACCATATTGGAAGTTGCCTAATAACAGTCCAATGATAATAGGAGTGGCTGAACAGATTCCTGCGCAAATAGCCCTTGGCCAAGGAAGAGGATTCTTTTTAATTGCAAAAGCTCCTTTTATAATATTTCCTTTCATTCGATGTCTCCTTCCGTCCATACATCCGTTTACTATTTGTTAAAAAAAGAAATATAAACAACATGACTAGCGTTTTTAAACATCTTTATTGTTAATGTAACAACTTTATTTGTAATTAAACATCTTTTATCTAAATGCTCAAAAGAGGGTTATTTTTTAAGTGAAAGCAAAAACTAAGTAAGACCTATTCAATATGTTTGGTAATCGCTTAATCCAATAAAAAATTGCGGAGGTGCTTTATGGAAACGGGTTATAGAGGTACAAATAAAATGTTAACTGGAATTGTCTTTGGCGTTATTACATTCTGGCTATTTGCCCAATCAATGGTCAATGTAGTTCCAGCTGTACAAAAGGATTTAGGTATTTCACTTGGAACATTAAATATTGCGATTAGTTTAACTTCACTATTCTCAGGTATGTTTATCGTCGGTGCTGGTGGACTAGCTGATAAAGTGGGACGTAAAAAAATTACTTATATTGGGCTAATACTAAGTGTAATCGGTTCATTACTTCTTGTAATCACACAAGGAGCAACATTACTGATTATTGGACGTATTATTCAAGGTCTATCAGCAGCATGTATTATGCCGTCAACTATTGCTTTAGTGAAAGAGTATTATGAGGGAGCAGATCGCCAACGTGCTCTAAGTTTCTGGTCAATTGGTTCTTGGGGCGGATCAGGGGTTTGCTCATTCGCTGGAGGTGCAATTGCAACCTATATGGGCTGGAGATGGATTTTCATCTTTTCGATTATTTTCGCTCTTCTAGGAATGCTTCTTATTAAAGATACGCCAGAGAGCAAAGCTGAGTCAAAAGGTGCTTTTCAATTTGATATTAAAGGATTAATCATTTTGATAATCACGATGCTTGCTTTAAACCTTTTCATTACTCGTGGAGCAGATTGGGGTTGGACAAGCGCAATTACTTTAGTTTGTGTAGCTATAGCAATTATTGGGATTATTGTTTTCTTCAAAGTTGAACGAAATAATGATATTGCCTTAATTGACTTCTCTCTGTTTAAAAACAAACCATATGCAGGAGCAACATATTCTAACTTCTTATTAAATGCAGTTGCCGGTACACTTGTTGTTGCTAACACGTATGTTCAAGTGGGCCGTGGCTTTACTGCTTTTCAATCAGGGATGTTATCAATTGGATATTTAATCGCGGTGTTAGCAATGATTCGTGTTGGTGAGAAAATTTTACAAAAAGCAGGTGCGAAATCTCCTATGATCTGGGGAGCTATTATCACTACTGTAGGTGTAGCACTTATGGGTTTAACCTTCTTACCAGGCTTTACTTATACAGTTGTCGTTTTTATCGGTTTTGCATTATTTGGTTTAGGACTTGGCATCTATGCAACTCCTTCTACAGATACTTCTGTATCAAATGCTCCTTCGGATAAAGTAGGGGCCGCTGCAGGGGTGTATAAAATGGCAAGCTCACTTGGCGGAGCCTTCGGTGTTGCGATTTCTGCATCCGTTTATGGTGCCATTGCAGCTGCTTCAAGTATTGAAGTTGCCGCAACAGGGGGAATTATCGTAAACGTCATATTCGGAATTCTTTCCATCATTTCTATTGTGGCAATGGTTCCAAGCGATGCTGGAAAGAAAAAAGTTACATCTTCCATATCAACTAAACCTGCAATGGAGTAAAAACAAGTAGGCAAGATCGGCTAAAGCGATAAGGATTTAGTCGATTTTTCCACAAGCCTATTTTAATCATCATCCGAAATTTGATATTGATGAAGATGCCCTAATTGTTGCTGCAAAAGCAGTGGCACAAGTGGTTTGTAGTAGTTATGAATTAGATTGAGGGACATATTTACTGTGATTTCGTAAAATAAGATTTTTATTATGGGGGGGCTGTCTAATGTTATTGAACGACTTAATGAACAAATTAGATGAAAAAAAAGATCGCATGATTGAAATTCGTCGTTACCTTCATGAACATCCAGAGCTTTCTTTCCATGAAGAGGAAACGTCTAAATATATTGCTGATTTTTATAAAGAAGTGCCAGTTGATTCTGTGGAAACAAATTTTGGCGGCCAACGTGGTATTGTTGTAACGATTAAAGGTTCACAGCCAGGTAAAACGATTGCCATTCGAGCAGATTTTGATGCTCTGCCAATAAAAGAAGAAACAGGGCTCCCATTTGCATCTAAAAACGAAGGTGTTATGCATGCTTGTGGACATGATGGTCACACCGCTTACATGTTAGTATTAGCTGAAACATTAGCAGAATTGAAAGAGCAGCTAAAAGGTACAATTCGTGTGATTCATCAACCAGCAGAGGAAGCACCTCCAGGTGGAGCGATCGGTATGATCAAAGCTGGTGTGTTAAAAAATGTAGATGCCATCATCGGTATTCACGTCATGTCTACTATGAAAACCGGTAATATCTACTACAGAAGCGGTAACACGCAAACGGGAAGATCCTATTTTAAATTGATTGTTCAAGGCAAAGGCGGACATGGATCATCACCTCATATGGCAAATGATGCGATTGTGGCAGCTAGTTCATTTGTTATGAATTTACAAACGATTGTAAGTCGTCGTATCAATCCATTTGATACAGCTTCGCTTACAATTGGTAATTTTGATGGTAAAGGTACCTTCAATGTAATCAAGGATGCAGTTACGCTTGAAGGAGATGTTCGAACGATGTCCCCTGAAACAAGAGATATTATTGAAACGCAAGTTCATGCCTTTGCGGAAGGGTTAGAAAAATCCTTTGGTGTAAAATCCATCCTAGAATATACGAATGACTATCCGGTTCTGTACAATGACCCTGAAGTAACTGAACACGTAAGTGAAGCACTAAAACAAGCATCTATTCCAGAAGTAGAAGAAGTTTTAGAAACAGAACCACAGCCACCATCAGAAGACTTTGCGTACTATCTACAAGAAGTACCAGGATGTTTCTTCTATGTAGGTGCTGCGCCAGAAGATGGGGAAGCTTATCCGCATCATCACCCTAAATTTGTGATTGATGAAAAATGTTTGATTATTAGTGCAAAAGCTATGGCTACTGTTGTTGCTTCATATTGTGATGGTAGCAAATCCTAAGAAGACTTATACATGTATACAGAATGTACTTATGTAAAATGATTCACCTGTTAGTGAAATGAAGATTTTTTATAACAGGAATGCAAGAAAGTCATTTATGAAATGATCGGTGTGAGCGTTAGCTCCTCCCCATTTCTACAAAGAAGAATAGACCTACAATGGAAACCCTCTGATTTCATAGTAGTTCTATTCTTTTTGGCTCTGTTATATCTTGATCATTGCATAATAATTAAGGGAACCTCTCTTTAAGGCGAGAAAAAAGCATAAATATCCCTTTGTCCATAAACAAAAAAGATAGAGGGCAAGTTTTTATCACGTCATAATGGGCAGTAAGACCCCTACCTCAAGACTTCGAGTAAATCAAGGAAGATAGGTAGGGGATCAACTGCCCGTAAAGACCTGATAAGTGCGACTAACCATCAGTGGGGGATGAAGAAAACCCCCACTGATGGAAGTCTTCTTTATATTTTTCTAAATGATATTGACTTTCAGTGTTAATGTATATATAATTTTTTTGAATCCAACTGAAAATGATTTTCATTATCAATTTAGGAAAATAGCAATATAATATAAACGAAAACGTACATCAGGGGGCAAATATGAGGAGCAAGCTAGTTACTATTCTATTGATTTTACTTACAGCCTTTATTATCATTCCCAATAATAGTTTTGCTGCCAGTGTATCGGAAGACATGCAGGAGGCAAACAATATTATTGGTCAAGTTATTCAATCTGTGGACAATGGGGATATGGATACCGCTTCCAGGCAATTCAAGACATTTTCATCCACCTGGCTTTCAATAGAAGATGGAGTTAAAAAACAATCTGAGCAGGCTTATCATGATATTGAAGATAACATGGGGCAAGTGCAATTTGCTTTTGCGCAACAGCCTGTTAATCAAGACAAAGTGAAAAATGCACTTTTAGAATTAAAACAGACAAATGAAAAGTTTATAGATGGTAAGTTTATCGCAGCTTCGAATAAAGGAAGCGACAACGCTACTCAACAGGGAAATGTGGCAGAATTGGTTACTTTGCTAAATCAGTCGCTTACAAAAATTGAGGACAATGATATTCAGGGTGCAAAAGACGATATTGAAAAATTTCGTAAATCATGGCTGAATGTCGAGGGTGTAGTCCTTACACAATCCTCAAAAATATACAGTGATGCAGAAAGAGATATGGTTACTTCATACTCCATGTTATCCTCTAATCCTGCTGATATATCAGGAGCAAAAAAAACCATTGAAGGAATGCGAGATTATCTTTCGCCACTTGTTGCAAAGACAAGTTATAACATGATGGATGCGATTACGATTCTTCTTCGTGAAGGTTTAGAGGCATTGCTTGTAGTGGTTGCCTTGCTTGGTTTTTTAAGAAAATCGGGCCATGGAGAAAAAAGTAAGTGGATTTGGCTAGGGGTCGGAGCAGGGATAGGTATAAGCATTATTCTTGGCATTATCGTAAACCTTTTATTTTCAGCAGGGGCATTTGGTAGTAATAATTTCTTAATTGCAGGATGGACAGGAATTTTTGCTGCAGTCATGCTTCTATATATGAGTTATTGGCTGCATAGCAAGTCAAGTATTTCAGAATGGCAGAGATACATTCATACACAAAGTACAAAAGCACTGAATACTGGTAGCCTATTTTCTTTGGCTATACTATCTTTTCTTGCTGTTTTTCGTGAAGGGACAGAAACCGTTCTATTCTTTATTGGAATGGCTTCTTCAATAAAATTAACATCACTTTTATTGGGTATTGCCATAGGATTGCTCATACTTATCATCTTATCTTATTTAATACTGAAGGTAGGCTTGAAAATTCCAATGCGCCCGTTCTTCTTGGTATGTAGCATTCTAATGTTTTACTTATGTTTTAAATTCACAGGTATGGGCATTCATGGTTTACAGCTTGCAGGATTATTGCCTGCTACACAAGCACCGATTCCAACGATTGACTTTTTCGCCTTATACTCAACATGGGAGAGTGTGATCCCGCAGATCATATTAGTAATTGTTGCGGTAATTGCTGCAATCATAAATAAAAGAAAAGACAATAAAGCAAAATCAGGAGGAAACTTAAATGAAAATGCGTAAACTTATCGTTCCTATTTTATTCGCAACTTCGTTAACATTAGCAGCATGTAGTAGTGCCAATTCAGATAAGCAGGCAGATGAGGCTAAGACAACAGATGAAGCTAAGACTACGGTCTCAATCAGCGACGGTGCAAAAGAAATGAAACAAACAATCGCTGATTTGAAGACTCAATTAAGTGAGAAGGATGCTACGAAGGTAAAAGAAAGTGGAGAAAATCTAGAGAAGTCTTGGCAAAGTTTTGAAGATGAAGTAAAAGATAAGAATGCTGATTTATATGAAAAGGTAGAAACCCCACTTCATACCATTGAAGCAGGTGCAAAATCTGAGCCACTAGATGCACAAGTCCTTAATAAAGCAGCGGATGAACTTGATACGGTTTTATCTGATGTGGAAAAAATAAAATAAGAAGATATAAAGAGAAACGTTATAAAAGAAAAGCTGAGTTCCTAACAAATTAGTAGGAAACTCAGCTTTTTTAAATAGAATATGAAATCATAGCATTAGTTAAGAATTACAAATCAGAAATCATACCGCCATCAACTACAAATTGTGCACCTGATGAATAGCTTGAATCATCAGAAGCTAGATAAACGACTAAATTTGATACTTCTACTACATCCGCTCTTCTTCTTAACGGAATATCTTGTTCTAGCTTTTTAAGAAATTCAGCTACATCACCTTGATCAGCCATTGGAGTTTTAATAATACCAGGATGTACTGAATTAACACGGATTCCGTATTGACCAAGCTCAGCAGCGGCTCCTTTTGTCATACCTGTAACAGCATGTTTTGATGCACTATAAGCAATAGCAGTTGGTGCACTTACTAAACCATCAACAGATGAAATATTGATAATCGATCCACCATTTGCTTTTTTCATCGAAGGTACAACGGTTTGCATACCAAAAAATACGCCTAATTCATCTACTTCAAATGTTAGTCGAAAATCTCTTTCTGTTAGTTCTTCCAGTGGTTTGAAAATACCAACTCCAGCGTTATTAACTAATACAGTGATTGGTCCAAATTTTTCTTCTGTTTTTTCGACTACTTCTTGCCAATTGTCTTTCTTTGTAACATCAAGTTTCAAAGCAATCGCATTTTCTCCTATTTCATCTGCTAATTTTTGAGCAGCTTCTATATTAACATCTGTAATAGCAACCTTTGCGCCTTCTTCAACAAACTTACGAGCGTGACTAGCACCCATACCTTGTGCTGCACCTGTAATAATTGCTACTTTTCCATCAAGTTTACCCATAATAATCATCCCTTCATATTGTCGATATATGTAGAAATTTGTTTATAATTTAATTATAGAACTTTATTTTATGAATGTAAACGTTTACGCAATTGAATGTAAAGAGTAACAATGGAAGCTGACCTACCTTTCGTAAACCAGATTCCCAATGACTATTCTTTTAATTATTGCTTTTTCATCCACAGATAATTGGTTAGTACGTCCCTTCGTATCAATGGCATGGTAAATCAGCAACAAGTAGCATAAATATTTTTTTGATAGTTGATTAATTTGGTAATTATGCTTTATTATAGGGAAAGCACCTTTTCAGTTTGATAGTGGTTCTACAAAAATTCACTACCAAAATTGAGGTGTTTTTTGTATATTTGAAGCATATTATCGAGGATTAAAATGAATCATTAATAGACTTACATAATTCATCTGCTTTTTTAGGTGCGAGTTATTAGAAATGAAAGAAAATAAATGGAGGGAATAAAAATATGTCTCATTTGCCAAATTGTCCAGAATGTAATTCTGAATACACTTACGAGGATGGAAGTCTTTTGATATGTCCAGAATGTGGTCATGAATGGACTTTAGAAGGAGCAACAGAAAATAGTGAAGATCTAAAGATTATCAAAGATGCAAATGGAAATGTCTTAAATGATGGTGATACAATAACAGTCATCAAGGACCTTAAAGTAAAAGGAACTTCATCCGTTGTAAAAATAGGTACAAAAGTAAAAAATATTCGTTTAGTTGACGGAGACCATGATATTGATTGTAAAATTGATGGTTTTGGAGCGATGAAATTAAAATCTGAATTTGTTAAAAAAGTATAGATGTAGCAACGAACGTCTAACTTTTCACATGATTACTGACACGAGTGAAAATAGGGTGAAAATCCTGCACTCGTGTTTTTTGTTTCTTGTAAAGAAAAAGTAAAAAGGATTTTTTGATAATTCACTTTTAATTAACAGATAGATACATGATAATAAAGGAATAAAAGTATATAACTGGAGTAGATCATTTTGGAGAATGATGATAAGTCATTTAAAGAGGAAACAGTAGGTACGAAGATTTTTATTGTGATTATTGTATCTTTTTTAGTAATGTTTGCTATTGGGTTGGTCATCGGTATCTATTACTTTGGTATTTTAGGTATTTTCAATTTATTGGGTATTCATTATAAGTCTTTATTTTCTGTATTTTTATTTGTTATCTTTTATTTTCTTCTCGGTCTAGTTGGCGACATTGTGAACAAAGTCTTTGAGGTTTTGCTTTCAAGCTTTTCAATGAATAAGCTTACTACTAAATTAGTTATGTTTCTGTTTGCCTCATTAGTCAATTGGTCCATAATTTCATGTTTAGATTATTTTATGCAATCCATACATATTAGTTTAGAAACTCAAATTATAGCTGCATCAATCATCGCTATTATTGAGTTTTACTTAGAGAATGATGACAAACAGAAAAATCAACAGACTAAATGAAATAAGATATAATCTAGTTTAGAAGAGATACAATGTTAATTAAGGTAAATAAGTAGCTAAGTTGAGAAGTAACCTAAATGATAAATAACAGGAATGATGGATATGTTGAAAATACGAAATGTGAAAATGAAAGATTTACCTGAGCTTGTAGTCATTGAAAATCTTTGTTTTACGAAAGAAGAGGCTGCGACGAAAGAAGCGTTTGAAAAGCGAATTAGACTTATTCCTGATAGTTTTTTTGTAGCGGAAGAGGATGGTTTGATTGCTGGCTTAGTTAATGGACCAGTCATTGAAACGGCATTCATTACAGATGATTTATTTAGTGATATAAAGGAAAATCCGACCTCTGGCGGGCATCAATGCATTTTAGGATTAGCGGTGTCCCCAAGCTATCAAAAACGAGGCATCGCATCAGCGTTACTTGCACATCTTGAAAAAGAAGCTAGAGCAAATAAACGTGAAACGATTACGCTCACTTGTAGAGAGAACTTAATTCACTTCTATGAAAAATATGGCTACCTCAACTGTGGCGTTTCTAGTTCTGAGCATGGTGGAGTTCATTGGTACAACATGAGTAAAAAATTGTAGTACAAGTTTTAGAGGCTAATAATATAGAGAAGAAGGTCAAGGAATTGAACAAGTGAATGATGAAGTATTCTAATTTGACTACGAAATAAATGTACTATATATTTAAAGTAAGTTAATATTCCGTTAAGGGGAGTAGCTTTTACAGCAAAGTCGTCAAGACAGAGTTTCGTACTCTCGGCTTTGTTGGCAACCTAAAGTTGTTAGCAAGACCTTACCTAATCATAGGTATAGGTCTTTTTTGTGTATAAGGATCTATACCATGTCTAGGTATAGATCCTTTTTTATACTTAAAACTGGAGGGAAAACATATGAATAATTTTATATTCAAACAAATGCCTGTGTATATTGAGCGAGAAATGAGTATTATAACAGATCATGTAAAACCTTTATTAAAAAAATCATCAACGTATTCATTTATTGCAATCCCATTAATTGTAGTGTCTATCATGAATTTATTCTTCCTACTTGTTTACAATGGTGTAAATAAAGAAGCAATGGGTTCTTTGATTGTTTTTTCAGTAGCGGCGGCTATTGGTATAGCCTTATATAAAGAAGCAAAATTTTTACGGAAAGAAATTCAGCAGACTAGTAATAAGTATATAATTGAGCGCATTATGAAGAGCCAATACGTACTTGACTATCAAAAAAAAGAATTTGTCACTTTAATCAAAGAAAAGCCTATTTTAGGGTTCAACACCTTCATTAACTTTTTAGAAGAAGAAAATAAGAGAAAAGGCCTAGAATAAGGTCTTTTCTTTTTTTGAAAAGTTAATACGAAAATTTAAAGGTAAATGTATTGACAAAAACAAATACATTTAATAAAATAATCTTGAATTAGAAATAAATAATTTCAAGACAATCGAATGCGTAATTTTCGATTTATGAGCATCTTTGAAAATGCATAATTTTTTGAATGAAAAATCGCCTTGACTTGAGGAATTAGAATGGTAGCCGTTCGACATTCCAAGATAAAGGAGTTGATGCGTTAAGAAGGTGGAACAAAGAATAATATAGGCGGTGTACAAATGGGTTTTTTAGATAAATTATTTGGTAAATCAACTAATAATGAGGAGGAACAAACAATGGCACAATTAAAAATCGGTATTATTTTAGGAAGCACACGTCAAGGACGTGTAAGTCCACAAGTTGGAGAATGGGTAAAAGGAATTGCTGACAAACGTGGAGATGCAGAATATGAAATCATCGACATCGCAGACTACAATTTACCATTTGTATTTACAACTGATGGTTCAGAACCAGGAATTGCAGCTTGGGGAGAAAAAATTAATTCATTAGATGGATTTGTATTCATCGTTCAAGAATACAATCACAGTATTACAGGTGCATTAAAAAATGCTCTTGATACAGCACAAGTACAATGGAACAATAAAGCAGCAGGTATCGTAAGCTATGGTTCAACTGGTGGAGCTCGTGCAGCTGAACATTTACGTGGAATCTTAGGAGAACTACTAGTTGCTGACGTTCGTGTACACCCAACATTATCACTATTCACTGACTTTGAAAACGGAGCAGATTTCAAACCAGCTGAATTACACCTTGATAATGTAAATGCTATGTTAGATCAAACAATCGCATGGGCAGGAGCATTAAAAACTTTACGCTAATCTTAATAAAGGAAAAAAGGGCTGTAGATATCATTCTACAGTCCTTTTTTTGTTGTTCTATCAGAAATTATGTCTTATAGACGATAGCATAAAATTTCCAATGGACTTTGGTGTCTAGCTCCTGACACCCAGCGCCTTGTGCATTTCTAATTATGCTCTAATCTACATTGATTGAGAAGGAACCTCTTTTTCTTCCTTTTTACGAGTTGGTTTTACAGTGGAGGCTAATAAGATAACAAGACCTATTCCACCAATCCATACTAATCCCGTGATAGCCTCAGTCCAACTTAAGCCTTGATCAAAGAAGAATAACTCACGGAGACCTTCGACCATAAAACGCATCGGTAGCCAGGAGTAAATCCAATCGCGGTAGAATGTCGACATGAACTCAGGCGTCATCGCTACTAGTGGTGCTCCAAAGAACAGAAGGATGAAAGACATAGGAATTCCTATCATACCAATCCATGATAGTACCGCTGATATCAGTAAGAAGAAAGCCAAGAAGGAAATGGACATAAATGCACCAATCTGAGTAAAGTTTGGAATCTCAATTCCCAAGAGACTCACGAACCAAGTCAAACTGAATCCTGCAACTAAAGCAAGTACAGTACCAATCAATATTTTTATCCATTGTGCAGTAAATTTTTCGATTCGATTTGCAAATGTTAATTGATTGGCCATCAAATAAATGACAACTGCTCCAACAATGCTTGCGATCCAGAGCGGTTGCACCAATGCTATAGGGGCATTTCCATTCATACTTTTTGTACCGATTCCATGGATAATAGTTAGTTTTTTAGTAATTGGAATGGCTAATGCGGAAGCCTGCTGTGGTGTTAAAGTGGCGCCTTGAGATGTGAATGCTTCTAATAGCTGTGTTCGAACAGTATTGTTAATGGTATCAGCGACTCCATGTAGTATTTGAGTAATCGTGGCGGCAGCTAATGTGTTTACCCCTTGATTGATGATGATTTCAATCTCTGGTGAAGAGGGGGATGATGTTTGTAGGGAAGCTTGCTTGGCACTAAAGTCCTTTGGAATGAGTAATGCCGCGTAATATGTTCGGTCATCTAGTCCATTTTTTACCTCATCATAGCTTCCAACATTAATCCAATGGACTGTAGGTTCTTCATTAGAGGCGGATGCTGCAGTTCCATCAACCATTTTAACAATGGTATCACCTATATTTACTTTTTCTTGTGCTGGACTAAGTACTCCCTGATCCTCGTTTACAATAGCAATCGGTAAGTTTTTGGGAGTTGGGCTTACAGAGGGTGCCAAAACTAGACCGATTACTAGAACAACCGCTAATACAATAATTGGTGAAAAAAGAACTAACCGTTGCTTAAGTAATTTCATCTCAATTTCTCCTTACTTTTCATGAATTGAATATTAAAGGACACTGTGTCTATTAACGTTCACAATGTATAGTATAAGTGGTTTGTAATAGATAGCAATATACAATATGTTAATAAATGTTAATTAAGAAACAGATACTTATTTTCTGTTCATTTTTACTTTAAAAAATCCAATTAATGAACATGATGTTGATTATCTATTCAGGGTTATACTAAAATATACATAAATATTGTCATAAAAACTGATTATTTTATTGTTATAGGGGAGTTGGATAGTATGTCTGAGCCAAAAACTGATCGACGAATTATTCGAACGAGACGGATGATTCGAGACGCACTTACGGAATTAATGGAGGAAAAAGGTTTTGAGGGAGTTACGGTGAGAGATTTAACGGAGAAAGCGAATATTAACCGCGGAACTTTTTATCTTCATTATCGTGATAAATACGATTTAATGGAGCAAAGTGAGGGGGAGCTTCTTACCGAGATCGAAGCGATGGTAAAGGAATTCAATAAAATAACCAATCCACAGAAAGCATTGACACTTATTCATCAGCAAGAACCATATCCGTTCCTCTTAAAACTCTTAGAATATATAGGAGAGAATGCAGCTTTTCTGAAAGTGATTTTAGGTTCCAAAGGCGACCCAGCCTTCCAAGTGAAGCTGAAAGAATTAGTTCAAGTACATCTATTTGAAAAAGTTACAAACCATTTAACTAGTTCTGAGATGCTTGTCCCATTAGGCTATTTGAGTGCTTTTATTACTTCAGCCTACCTTGGTGTCATTCAGCAATGGTTAGAAAATGGCATGAAACAGTCACCAAAAGAAATCGGACTTATTTTAATGAGGATGATGGTAATGGGACCGGTCCATTTTTTAACTACGAAGGAGCAAGGTGAAATATGATTTATACGATATTTTTATTTATTTTTGCAGGATTAGCTGAAATTGGTGGAGGCTATTTAATCTGGCTATGGCTACGTGAAGGAAGTCCATTTTGGTATGGAATTATTGGAGGTATCATTTTAGTCTTATATGGCATAATACCGACGCTGCAAAATTTCCCTACATTTGGAAGAGTGTATGCTGCCTATGGTGGTGTGTTTATTATTCTTTCTGTTTTATGGGGATGGGGAGTAGATAAAAAAGCCCCAGATCCATACGATTGGATTGGCGCTGTTATTTGTTTAATTGGGGTGTCCGTCATGCTATGGGGTCCAAGACATTAGCTATCTGATATTTTAGCGATGGATATCCATACATTCGTTGCAGAAAAACCCTTATTTTCATAAGTAGGGGAGAATTGCAACTTCCACCTCACTTTCTACTCTCGAAATATGTCTTAAATAACGGTTACACTGTTAAGGTCTGCTTTCCCTGCTTGTAAAAAATTATATGTCAATTTATCCATAGTAGCGCCGCTAAAATCAGTTTTCTTTACATCGGATAAGCGGAACTGGACATCTTTTAAAGTTGTATTTTTAAAAGAGGCCTTTTTTAAGGTACATCCTTCAAATACTGTATTCTCAAAGGTCTCACCTTCAAAATTTAAACCAGCTAAATTACTTGTTTTGAAGAAAGTGTTTTTATAGACACAGTTTTTAAAAGTGGCTCCCTTAAAATTATCAGCTTTAAAATTTGTGTTTGTTAAATTTACATTCACAAAAATGGTGCCTGCTAAGTTACTTGATTTAAATGTGCTGTTCGTTAAGTCTGAATCGGTAAAATCTGAGCCCTTTAAATCACTGCTGTTGAATTTACCATCGTGAACCGATACCGAACGAAAGTCGGAATTCCATAGTCGTGTTCGTGAGAAGTCCATTTGTACTGCTTTTTCAAGCTGTGTCTGCTGAAGGTTAATGGATTCGATTAATTCCGATACTTCACCGATTGAGTTAATCGTCATTTGATAAGATTCCTCGTCGCTATAACCATTTCTTTTATAATCAGTGAATCTCTCATTTAGGTTATTCAAAAGTTCCTCTTCTAACTCTTTGGCTGTTTTTACTTCTTGATAAGGCGCAAAGATATTACGGACATATTTGTTTAATTGTTCTAGCATCATTCATCATCCTTTTAAAGCAGGGCATCCAGAATCTGTTTAGCCTGCTCCCAATTTTGTTTATTCTGTTTATATGTCTTCTCGCCTATTGCTGTAATTTTATAGTATTTTCTTCGACCGCCCTGATTTTGGTCACCCCAATAGGATGTTATATTTCCGTCCTTCTCCAAGCGCTTCAAGCTAGAGTACATGGTGGCTTCCTTTAATTCATACTGCTCCCCCGAAGTGGCATAAATCAATTTACTAATCTGATATCCATATTTATCACCACTTAACAGCAGCTTCAAAATCATGGTATCTGAATGGCCACGAAGTAAATCCGATGATAGTTTAACATCCTCCAAAGAATCATCTCCTTAGGAATAATATATATCGAGTTACTATGACTGTCAAGGTAATATGGCAGTCAATGTTTCATGGTAAACTATGTATTTATGAAGCACCAGTTGCTCCCTTATCGCTTATACTTTTATTAGTTCCCAGTATAGTGATTACTGAAATTTGTCTAATAATCTAACAATTTAATGAATAAAGTCGGAATTTTAGGAGGATTTAAATTCTATTATATATAATAAAGTGTGTAAACGAATTCATGCTAGTTCAAACAATAGAGGAGGAATAGTAATGAGTAACGGTACAATGAAGGCTTATCGATTATTTGAATTAGGAAAACAACCGGAATTGGTAGTAGTCGAAATTCCTGAACCAAAAACAGGTGAAGTATTAATTAAAATGGCAGCCGCAGGTCTTTGCCGTTCTGATTTAGAAAGTATTGACCACGGAGTTCCAATGTTGCCATGGTCTGGTCCTTATACTTTAGGTCATGAAAATGCAGGATACATAGAAAAGTTAGGTGAAGGTGTAACGGAGTTTAAAGTGGGTGATCCTGTTATTGCACACTGTCAATCGTCCTGTGGGCATTGCGAGTACTGTTTAACTGGGAAAGATAACTTCTGTGAAAACTTAGGTTCTCGCGGTTGTTGGGGTAAACAAGATGGCGGTTGGGCACAATATATGATTGCTCCCGCACGTGAATTAGTCGCTTTAGGTGAATTGGACCCGACTGATTATGTTCCTATTGCAGATGCAGGCGTAACACCCTATAATGCTGTAAGAAATGCACTTCCAAAAATCCCTGGTAACGGTGTAGTCGCTGTTTGTGGTGTAGGTGGATTAGGATTTTTTGCTGTTCAATTTTTAAGTGCATTAACAGCAGCACGTATCATTGTTTTAGATGTAAACGAAGATCGTATGGAAGAAATGAAACAGTATGGCGCAGATGATTGTGTAAAATCTGATGCAAATGCCGCTGAAAACATCTTGAAGTTAACGGATGGAAAAGGTGTCAATGCGTTCTTTGACTTTGTGGGTATTAACCCAACTTTAAAAACAGCTGTACAAGTAACGAAAAAAAATGGCGTTGTATCCTTAATCGGTCTTGGTGGCGGTTCCGTTCCATTTGGTTGGGCAGATGTAAAACCTGGTGTTGAGTTAGTCATTTCCAATGGAGGAACTCTACAAGATTTAAGAGAAATTATTGCTTTAGCGAGACGTGGAAAAGTTACAATGCAGATTCAAAAATATCCATTTAGTCAAGCATTCGAGGCTCTAGATGATTTGCGTCAAGGAAAAGTTCAAGGCCGTGCTGTTTTAACGTTTGATGAGTTTAAATAAATTTTAAAGCTTCTTATATAATAGAAAATAGTCGGATATAGGATTTTTTTCTCCTATCATCCGACTATTTTTTAGTCTTGATTAAATAAATGCAAAAATTTCTTTGCAGCGCTAGACATAAATACATATTTGAATAAATAAAATATATTCTATATTATGGTTAAGAAAGCTAGTCTATTAAAAAGGCTAGCTTTTTCTCTCATATTTGAACAAACACCTTGTTCAGTTATGATAAGGAAAATTCATTGGGGATGACGGTAGGCATACTAATTGCCATAGGTTAAGCAGGAGGATTATTAAATGATAAACGATGAGTCTAGGACAAGAGAAAATCGAAAAAATGAGCATGTACGGCTAGCTTTATCGGAAGATGCTACTGTTCATTCTCATTTTGATCAGCTTACTTTTGTTCATCACTCTCTACCTAATATAGGATTAAACGATGTGGACCTTCAGGTGAACTTACCACATTTGGTACTGAAAAGTCCTTTGTATATTAATGCAATGACTGGCGGCTCTGACATGACAGGAAATATTAATGAATCGCTAGCTAGAGTTGCAAGCTCGACCGGAATGGCAATGGCTGTTGGGTCGCAGCATGCTGGTTTGCGTAATGAATCGCTAGCTCATACGTATCAGATTGTACGGAAGGTGAATCCTAACGGGATTATTTTCGCTAATATTGGAGCGGATGTTCCTTTAAAATTTGCCGTACAAGCTGTTGAAATGCTAGAGGCCAATGCGCTGCAAATTCATCTAAATGTCCCTCAAGAATTGGTCATGCCAGAAGGGGAACGGAATTTTACAGATTGGTTGCACAAAATAGAACAAATCATTCAACAGATAGATATACCTTTGATTGTAAAAGAGGTAGGATTCGGAATGAGTGGAAAAACTCTGCAATTACTTCATGACATAGGCGTTCAATATGTAGATGTAAGTGGTCGAGGTGGAACGAACTTTATTAGTATTGAAAACCACCGTCGAGAAAGGCAGGAATATGACTACTTAAAAGAATGGGGACAAACGACGCCTATCTCCTTATTAGAAGCTAACAGCTTTGTCAATCGTATGACCATCTTTGCTTCGGGAGGCATCAGAAATCCTTTAGATGCTGTGAAGTGTTTCTCACTTGGAGCGAGTGCTGTGGGTTTGGCAAGACCTATTTTGGGTGTCCTTCAAATGGAAGGGGTAGATGAAGCGATTAAAGAAATGAATCGATGGCAAGAACAAATAAAAATCATTTGTACAATGCTAGGAGCACGAACTATTCAGGAATTAGCAGATTGTTCTCTAGTAATTACGAAAGAGGTACGAGAATGGTGTGAGGTAAGGGGGATTGACATAAGGCCTTTTGCACAAAGAAGCTAGGGAATCATATACGGGAAAGTTCACTTTTATCTGAACTTGTACGTGAATTAAAAGAAAGGTATAGTGGTATTGTAACAATATATGTAGTAAGCTTTACATATCCATCAATAGGACTATTGTCCTTGGTTTACCAACAAGATCTCTTAATACATATGGGTTGATTAAAGGAGGATAAAGATGAATACTCGTAGTAGCTTTCATGAAGAACTTATTGGACTTAAAAATTTAGTATTAGAAATGGGAGCAAAAGCATCTGATGTTTTAAAAGAGTCTATTGAGGCTTTATTAACACAAGATGTGGACTGCGCCTTAAAAGTTATTGATAAAGATTATAAAATTAATCGAATTGAGCGTGAAATTAATGAAAAGGCCCTTTGGCTCTTCGCTAAAGAATCGCCTGTTGCTACAGATTTGAGAAGAATTCTTTCAAGCATTAAGATTGCTATAGATTTGGAAAGAGTAGGGGATTTGGCTGTCAATATTGCCAAATCAACCATCCGTATTGGCGACAAAGAATTGGTCCATCCTTTAGATAACATCTCTCAAATGGCCGAAAAGGGAAGAAGTATGTTAATTGAAGTTATGAAAGCATATAATGAAGAAGATGCAGATCGTTCAAGAGAAATAGCAGACCTTGATAATGGTCTTGATGAAATGTATGGAAAACTTGTTCAGGAATTGATAGAGCATATCGTTAAAGAGCCTAGTGAACAGACTCAAATTACGCAATTATCTTTTATTTGCCGTGACTTAGAAAGAGTCGGAGACCATGTAACGAACATTTCTGAACATATTATTTTTACGAAAATAGGGCAGCTATCTGATTTAAATGAGTAAGGGATCCGTGTATAAATGAACGAACAATTAGTGAATTTGTTATCTTCTATTCCATTATTTGAAGATTTAACGATAGATGAATTACAAAAAATCATTTCTTTTATGAAGAAAAAATCAATTACAAAGGGAAGTCATATCTTTTTTAAGGATGAACCATTAAATAGCGTCTATTTCATTGAAAAAGGGATTGTAAAAATTTATAAAACAGATCTCAATGGAAAAGAACAAATTGTTTCTCTATTAAAAGAGGGAGACATGTTTCCTCATGCAGGCTTCTTTCAAAGCCACACATACCCAGCAAATGCACTCGTCATAGAAGATGCTTCTTTCATATACCTATCCATTGATCATCTTAAAGAGATTGTCCTTCATTATCCAGAAGTAAGTCTTAAACTGTTTTTGGTCATGGAGGAAAAAATAATTGAGCTCCAAAACAGTCTGGAAGCTCAAGTTCTCAATAATGTATATGAGCAAATGGTTAAATTGCTTCTTCGCTTTCATCATTCGCACGGTGTATTACAGAAAGATGGGCGGTATTCACTGCCTATTCATGTTACGCAAAATGAAATTGCCCAAATGATTGGTGCGGCACGGGAAACGGTTAGTCGGTCCCTTTCTAAGATGCGGAAAAAGGGATTAATCTCAGATAGTAATAAAGGATATATGCTGCTTAATGTTGAAGCGTTACAGCGGGAACTTTATTCAGAAGAGTAGAATATGTCTCGTTATAGACAAAGATTGATAAAAAACAGCCATCTAAAGTGAAGTGACTTTAGATGGCTGTTTTCATGTATTTGTATGGGAGAGACACAGCCATCCTAGGATAGAATGCGCTTTTCTCCTTCAATGGCTTGAATTGGACCAATATTTTGTGTGAATTCTAAGGTACCCATGTATTTCCCATTTTCACCCCGAACGGCGAAATACCGGATGTATACATATATATCGCGGAACTTAATATAGAAATCCTCAACATCCTTTATACCTGATTTAAAGTCTGCTAAAAGCTGTTCTACTACATGAACACTTTTAGGCGGATGACAGTTTTGGACGGTTCTACCGATGACTGCTTTGGTGCGGGCAAAGATTCGTTCTTTTCCATGAGAGAAATAGCGGACAACATCATCTTGATCAATGAAGGTAATATCAACAGGCAAGTGGTTTAACATCAACTCTAGTTGTTTTAAAGATAAAATTCCCGTTTCCATACGGATGAATCCTTCCGACATTGCCTCAGCCTGTATCTCTTTTCTTTCGGGCTTCCATACTCCTGCTGGTCCAGTTAAACAATACCCGATGTCCTCGCCATCGTGTGCAATTTTCACCCATTCATCTTCTGTTAAGGTTTGCAGAGCCATAGGAAGTAATATATTTTCTTCTTTAAAAATCATCTCGGTTACTTCACGAATAACAAAGTATAAAACATCAATAACTGCTTGTTTTTCCTCACTGTTATAGTTCATTAGCTTTTGCTTTGCCGTTTTAATGGCATCGCGAATGTTATCATCGACTCCCCACATGACTTGTGTTGGGCCGAAGATGCCGTACTTTTCTAAATAAGGGAATAATAGATTCTCCTTACGGCTGTAATGCTTATCAATATCGAGCAATAGGTTTAAGTCTTCAATTAGTTTATAGATGTTATCTTCATGATCATCTTTTTCAAAACGCTCGAAATGTAATTGAATTTTGAAGTTTACGAGCATGTCTATTTCTTTGTTTTCTAGTTTAAACGTATGAATGGGATGTCCAGGCTGATCTTCAGGCTTCTCTGAAAGATGGATTTCATCAATTGAACCTTTAAAAATGGCTGTATGAACGGAGCATAGACGTTGCACTTCTTCGACCGGAATGCCTTCTTCCTCCATAAGAGCTTGCTCCATTTGAGAAATTTCCGCAACGGTAATCGTCCCAACCGCTTCTTCAAACTGAGCTTTAACATCATCAACGCTTCGCCCATTATGCAAATCTTTAATGATGGTTTTTAATATTTCTTGTCTTTCTTCTTTATTCATCTGTTGTTGTTCACGGTTATTAATGATTTCACTCATAAAAATTCCCCTTTACTCTATAATTGTAAATCCGTTATGTTGAAATGCTTCTTTTACTGTATCTAATGAAATACCTTTCATCCGACAACCCTTCGGTAAGGTCATGACGCGCCCAACTGTTTGCAGGGCACCAGTTTTTGTGATATTTTCAAAGCCAATCTCGACCATAATGGAGATGATTTCAGGATATTGATCGCATAATTCATAGACTGTTTGATTTAGTTTCAAATTTTTTGCCATGATTACACCTCGAAAATAAATGATATTAATTCTCAGTAAAATGTAACATACAATAAATGCTGGGTTTGTGACGTGCATCACAAACCCAGCATTTATTGTAGCTACCTTTAAATTCCTGTTGACCTAGCTATTGTTTTCATCCCCATGATGCCAGTTCAAGACGTGATATACCTCACAACAATGTTTCACATGAAACAATACAATATTAGTAGAAATGATTGGGAGGGGTTACATTGTTTAATCGAGATTATAATGAAAATCCGTTTATTGTTATATGGGAGTTAACAAGAGCCTGTCAATTACAGTGTCTACACTGTCGTGCGGAGGCTCAACATCATCGACATCCGCTTGAATTAACCTTTGATGAAGGTAAAAAATTAATCGATAACATTTATGAAATGGATAATCCCATGCTTGTTTTTACTGGTGGAGACCCACTAATGAGACCAGATGTATATGACATTGCAGATTATGCAATCAAAAAAGGTATCCGTGTTTCGATGACACCAAGTGCTACACCAAACGTGACGAAGGAAGCGATTCAAAAGGCGAAAGAAGTGGGACTTGCGAGATGGGCATTTAGTTTAGATGGACCAACAGCTGCTATTCATGATCATTTTAGAGGCACACAAGGTTCTTTTGATTTGACGATGAAGGCCATTGACTATTTACATGAATTAGAAATTCCAGTTCAAATTAATACGGTTATTTCTCGATATAATGTGGATGTGCTTGACGCGATGGCAAAGCTAGTCGAAGAATTAGATTGTGTTCTTTGGAGTGTCTTTTTCTTAGTGCCTACGGGACGAGGAAAGGAAACGGATATGATATCACCGGTGGAGCATGAGAAGGTATTTCAGTGGCTGTATCAATTAAGTAAAAGAGTTTCTTTTGATATTAAGACAACCGCAGCTCAGCATTATCGGAGGGTGGTCATTCAACAAAAGATGAGAGAGAATAAAGATCCAAATCAAGAAATCCACTACCAGGATGCACTTATGAAAGGGAAGACAGGTCAAATTGATGGCCTAGGTCGTGCTCCAAAAGGTGTGAATGATGGAAATGGCTTTGTATTCATTTCTCATATTGGAGATGTGTATCCAAGCGGGTTGCTGCCGATAAAAGCAGGGAATGTGAGAACAACACCATTAGCTGATATTTATCGCAATTCTCCGATTTTCCAAGACTTGCGTAATCCCGATAACTATAAAGGGAAATGCGGGGTATGTGAGTTTAGACAGGTTTGTGGAGGTTCTCGTTCTCGAGCCTATGCGATGACCGGAGACTATATGGAAAGCGAGCCTTTTTGTGTGTATATTCCAAAGGCATTGCGAAGGCAGAAAGCTGAAAAGTGAGTTTTATAAAAATAGTACATGTAAAAATAATGAATAAATTTTGACCAGGGCATTAACAAATGATGAGAATATATTCTTTGAAAAAGCGACTATTTCTTTAGTAAATAGTCGCTTTTATTAGATTATATACAAGATAAACTTATGAGAATGAATGAATTGATTGGAAGGAGCATAAAGAAATATTTCAAAAATATAATGGCTAAATTTACTCTCACTAATGTGATAGGGTGAATTAATGTTTTTTTGAAATATTCTTCGAGTACGTTTTTAATTCTGATATAAGCAAATCTTTAATCCACTCGGAATTATTTTCAACAATTCCGTATTCATAGTTTAGTCCTCTGGCTTTCTTCCAGGATATTGTTCCGTTTATTTCAAATTGTGTTTCATTTAGTCTAAAGGCAATTCGAATATGTGTGTCTTCTGAAAGATCAATATTTGTAGCAGAGATAATCCTCATACCATTGGGACTTATATCAAGAAGAAATGCCTCCCACTGACCACCGGAAGTGAGTGTTTCTTCGGTATCTTCTTTTTTGATTATTTCAATAAGGGCTTTAAGGGGTTGTCCAAACGTATAACGAAATGGTTCATTTCTTTTATAATACATAGATTCTCACCTTCACTTTTTTTGAACCTTCAGTGTCTCAAGGTTTTAAAATTCAAAAGAGAGTATACTTAGAAAAATGATGAAATACGTAAGTGAATGCATAAACTAGAAGTATACTACTATTAATTATACGACAAGGAAGGATAGTTTATCGAGTACCTGTTACTTTTTTAGTCGGGGATAATATGTGGATAAGTTTGTGGATAAGTGGATTGTGTGCAATGAAAAAACCCGAAAAGGAGGTTATTTTCCTTTCGGGTTTTGTTGCATTATCTTTGAAATGGATTTGTATTTTATTTACGCAAGTGAGCGTGGGAATAGGATATTATTTTCTAAATGGATATGTTCGAATAAGTCTGATTCAAGGGCTTCAAGTCTTTGGTAGACAAGTCGATACGTACCGCAAGCACTAGCTGGTGGAGTGAAGTCATTCGTTATTTCACGAATTTCTTTAATCAGATCACCGGCATGTGTGTGTTCTGTTTCTAGAGTTTCTACGATTTTGCTTAGTTGCTCATGTGTTTCTTCAGTTGGACTTTGCTCATGGGCTAGAATTAGCGGAAAATCAGTTGTTTCTTCTTTAATCGTATGTTGTTCTAAATCTGCTTTTAATTCATAGAACAATTTATGCACTCTAGCTAAATGAGGATGCTGTGTTCCATGAACTCTTAGCACTTTTGTTACATAGGGGCTTAAATTGGGTAGCTCTTCATTTAAATAGGCGTGATGTTTGTTAATAATATGATTAATCAACTCTTCATTAGATGCTGTTTGCCAATCAACTTGAGACTCATTTAATAATCTTGTATCGTGATAAAGAGTATTTAATTTAGTTAATACTTCTTCTTCTGATAAATTCCGCTCGTTGATTGCATCAATTAGCGGACGATTTCCTCCACAGCAAAAGTCAATTCTATATGATTTAAAAAGGTCACTCGCCTTTGGAAATTTTGTAACGATTTCTCCTATTATAGAAGCTTCATTAAATGTTTGTTCCATCTTAATCCCTCCATGTTATTTGAATATAGACACAGAATAGCAACATTCTCACTATCAAGCGGTGATTTACATCACAACTCACCATTTTTCCACTTGTTACTATATAGACAAGAATAGATTACTAAAAGGGAGGAAAAATAATGTTTTGTTATCAATGTGAACAAACACCAACTGGTGGATGTAAAGTTGTAGGGGTATGTGGGAAAGATGAAACGATTGCTAGTTTGCAAGATACGATTATTTTCGGTCTAAAAGGAATTGCAGCGTATCGTACACACGCTAATCAATTAGGCTACACAGACCCATTCGTTGATGCAACAACTCATGAAGCACTATACATGACTTTGACAAACTCAAACTTTAATGTACAAGAACATATTGATATGGCAATGAAGGTGGGACAATCAGCGGTTCGTGTAATGGAGTTATTAGATAAAGCGCATACAGATCGCCTAGGTATTCCTGAACCGATAAAAATTTCGCAAAATAAAGTAGAAGGTAAAGCGATTGTTGTTACTGGTCATAACTTATTTGCGTTAGAGCAGTTATTAAAGCAAACAGAGGGAAAAGGCATTAATATCTATACACATTCTGAAATGCTACCAGCACATGGTTATCCAGCTCTTAAAAAATATTCACACTTAAAAGGAAATATCGGTAAGGCTTGGTATGACCAACGCCGTTTATTTGAAAAGTTCCCTGGTGCAATTTTAGCAACAACAAACTGTGTGATGCCAATTAAAGGATCCTATGCAGATAGAATGTTCTCTTATGAAGTAGCTGGTCTAGAAAACGTTCAAAAAATTGAGGGCGAGGATTTTAGTCCGTTAATTAATCGTGCCTTAGAACTGCCAGAAGCAAATATCGAGTCGGACGAAACATTAGTGACAGGCTTCCATCATCAAACGGTTATAGGCCTAGCTCCAGAAATCATTCAAGCGGTAAAAGATAAGAAAATCAAACGTTTCTTCGTCATTGCTGGTTGTGATGCTCCTGGAAAAGGTGGCGAATACTATCGTGAACTAGCCACATCACTACCTCCAGAAGCTGTTATTTTAACAACATCTTGCGGTAAATTCCGTTTTAACGATGTGGATTATGGAACGGTTCCGGGAACAGATATCCCACGCTATATCGATTTAGGTCAATGCAATAATTCTGTTTCAACTGTAAAAATTGCAATGGCACTAGCTGATGCCTTCGAATGTGAGATCAATGAACTCCCAGTGAGCATCGTACTTTCATGGTTTGAACAAAAAGCGGTAGCGATTTTACTTGGATTATTTAGTCTAGGCATTCAAGATATCCGCATTGGACCAAAGCCTCCAGAATTTATCTCAGATGGCGTAATGCAAGTTTTACAAGATACATTCAATCTAAAACTTATTGGTAATGTAGAAGAAGATATGAATGCTATGCTTTCTAAGTAAGGAATAAAAATTTGAAATGAGGAAGGAATCTAGGCTTTATGCTTGGGTTCCTTTTTATTTTGTTGTATGGTGTTGACATCTTTATATTAAAATAGTAATATAGGAATTCCCAATGAGAGACTTTTATAAAATAGCTTGTAGGGATTATTAGAAGTTGATAGATAAAAAGTTTTTTTAAAAAACTATTGACGAATGATTAAAAAAAGTGATAAGATATTAAATGTCGCTAAGACATACATGGTTCTTTGAAAACTAAACAAAACAGAAACGCCAACGTAAAGTTTTCGTGCGTACACACGATAAAAAATGTACAAAGAGCATAGTCAAACATTTCTTCGGAGAGTTTGATCCTGGCTCAGGACGAACGCTGGCGGCGTGCCTAATACATGCAAGTCGAGCGAATCTTTGGGAGCTTGCTCCCTATAGATTAGCGGCGGACGGGTGAGTAACACGTGGGTAACCTGCCTGTAAGACTGGGATAACTTCGGGAAACCGGAGCTAATACCGGATACTTTCTTTTCTCGCATGAGAAGAGATGGAAAGATGGTTCTGCTATCACTTACAGATGGACCCGCGGCGCATTAGCTAGTTGGTGAGGTAACGGCTCACCAAGGCAACGATGCGTAGCCGACCTGAGAGGGTGATCGGCCACACTGGGACTGAGACACGGCCCAGACTCCTACGGGAGGCAGCAGTAGGGAATCTTCCGCAATGGACGAAAGTCTGACGGAGCAACGCCGCGTGAGCGAAGAAGGCCTTCGGGTCGTAAAGCTCTGTTGTTAGGGAAGAACAAGTACGAGAGTAACTGCTCGTACCTTGACGGTACCTAACCAGAAAGCCACGGCTAACTACGTGCCAGCAGCCGCGGTAATACGTAGGTGGCAAGCGTTGTCCGGAATTATTGGGCGTAAAGCGCGCGCAGGCGGTCCTTTAAGTCTGATGTGAAAGCCCACGGCTCAACCGTGGAGGGTCATTGGAAACTGGGGGACTTGAGTGCAGAAGAGGAGAGTGGAATTCCACGTGTAGCGGTGAAATGCGTAGAGATGTGGAGGAACACCAGTGGCGAAGGCGACTCTCTGGTCTGTAACTGACGCTGAGGCGCGAAAGCGTGGGGAGCAAACAGGATTAGATACCCTGGTAGTCCACGCCGTAAACGATGAGTGCTAAGTGTTAGAGGGTTTCCGCCCTTTAGTGCTGCAGCTAACGCATTAAGCACTCCGCCTGGGGAGTACGGCCGCAAGGCTGAAACTCAAAGGAATTGACGGGGGCCCGCACAAGCGGTGGAGCATGTGGTTTAATTCGAAGCAACGCGAAGAACCTTACCAGGTCTTGACATCCTCTGCCAACCCTAGAGATAGGGCGTTCCCCTTCGGGGGACGGAGTGACAGGTGGTGCATGGTTGTCGTCAGCTCGTGTCGTGAGATGTTGGGTTAAGTCCCGCAACGAGCGCAACCCTTGTTCTTAGTTGCCAGCATTTAGTTGGGCACTCTAAGGAGACTGCCGGTGACAAACCGGAGGAAGGTGGGGATGACGTCAAATCATCATGCCCCTTATGACCTGGGCTACACACGTGCTACAATGGATGGTACAAAGAGTCGCAAACCCGCGAGGGCTAGCTAATCTCATAAAGCCATTCTCAGTTCGGATTGTAGGCTGCAACTCGCCTACATGAAGCCGGAATCGCTAGTAATCGCGGATCAGCATGCCGCGGTGAATACGTTCCCGGGCCTTGTACACACCGCCCGTCACACCACGAGAGTTTGTAACACCCGAAGTCGGTGAGGTAACCGCAAGGAGCCAGCCGCCTAAGGTGGGATAGATGATTGGGGTGAAGTCGTAACAAGGTAGCCGTATCGGAAGGTGCGGCTGGATCACCTCCTTTCTAAGGAAACATCAAGAATTTCGGTTCTTGATGAACAACGAGGCGTTTCTGATTTTGTTTAGTTTTGAGAGAACTATCTCTCAAGATTGTTCCTTGAAAACTAGATAACAAATGACAAGACATCATTGAAAGTAGTAAGTTCTTTTTTGAATGACCTTAAATATAGGTTAAGTTAGAAAGGGCGCACGGTGGATGCCTTGGCACTAGGAGCCGATGAAGGACGGGACTAACACCGATATGCTTCGGGGAGCTGTAAGTAAGCTTTGATCCGGAGATTTCCGAATGGGGAAACCCACTGCTCGTAATGGAGTAGTATCTTTACCTGAATACATAGGGTACTGAAGGCAGACCCGGGGAACTGAAACATCTAAGTACCCGGAGGAAGAGAAAGCAAACGCGATTTCCTGAGTAGCGGCGAGCGAAACGGAATTAGCCCAAACCAAGAGGCTTGCCTCTTGGGGTTGTAGGACACTCAACATGGAGTTACAAAGGAACGGGGTAAATGAAGAGATCTGGAAAGGTCCGTCAAAGAAGGTAAAAACCCTGTAGTTGAAACTTCGTTCCCTCCTGAGTGGATCCTGAGTACGGCGGGACACGAGAAATCCCGTCGGAAGCAGGGAGGACCATCTCCCAAGGCTAAATACTCCCTAGTGACCGATAGTGAACCAGTACCGTGAGGGAAAGGTGAAAAGCACCCCGGAAGGGGAGTGAAATAGAACCTGAAACCGTGTGCCTACAAGTAGTCAGAGCCCGTTAATGGGTAATGGCGTGCCTTTTGTAGAATGAACCGGCGAGTTACGATTTCATGCAAGGTTAAGTTGAGAAGACGGAGCCGCAGCGAAAGCGAGTCTGAATAGGGCGAATTTAGTATGAGGTCGTAGACCCGAAACCAGGTGATCTACCCATGTCCAGGGTGAAGTTCAGGTAACACTGAATGGAGGCCCGAACCCACGCACGTTGAAAAGTGCGGGGATGAGGTGTGGGTAGCGGAGAAATTCCAATCGAACTTGGAGATAGCTGGTTCTCTCCGAAATAGCTTTAGGGCTAGCCTCGAGGTAGAGAGTATTGGAGGTAGAGCACTGATTGGACTAGGGGCCCCCATCGGGTTACCGAATTCAGTCAAACTCCGAATGCCAAATACTTATACTCGGGAGTCAGACTGCGAGTGATAAGATCCGTAGTCAAAAGGGAAACAGCCCAGACCACCAGCTAAGGTCCCAAAGTTTATGTTAAGTGGAAAAGGATGTGGAGTTGCTTAGACAACCAGGATGTTGGCTCAGAAGCAGCCACCATTTAAAGAGTGCGTAATAGCTCACTGGTCGAGTGACTCCGCGCCGAAAATGTACCGGGGCTAAACATAACACCGAAGCTGTGGATGGACATCAACGATGTCCGTGGTAGGAGAGCGTTCTAAGGGCGTTGAAGCTAGATCGTAAGGACTGGTGGAGCGCTTAGAAGTGAGAATGCCGGTATGAGTAGCGAAAGAAGGGTGAGAATCCCTTCCACCGAATGCCTAAGGTTTCCTGAGGAAGGCTCGTCCGCTCAGGGTTAGTCGGGACCTAAGCCGAGGCTGAAAAGCGTAGGCGATGGACAACAGGTTGATATTCCTGTACCACCTATACATCGTTTGAACGATGGGGGGACGCAGGAGGATAGGGTAAGCGCGCTGTTGGATATGCGCGTCTAAGCAGTTAGGCTGGAAACGAGGCAAATCCCGTTTCCGTGAAGGCTGAGCTGTGATAGCGAGGGAAATATAGTACCGAAGTTCCTGATTCCACACTGCCAAGAAAAGCCTCTAGTGAGATGTAGGGTGCCCGTACCGCAAACCGACACAGGTAGGCGAGGAGAGAATCCTAAGGTGTTCGAGAGAACTCTCGTTAAGGAACTCGGCAAAATGACCCCGTAACTTCGGGAGAAGGGGTGCTCATTGAGGTGAATAGCCTTGATGAGCCGCAGTGAATAGGCCCAGGCGACTGTTTAGCAAAAACACAGGTCTCTGCGAAACCGCAAGGTGAAGTATAGGGGCTGACACCTGCCCGGTGCTGGAAGGTTAAGAGGAGAGGTTAGCTTCACGGCGAAGCTTTGAATTGAAGCCCCAGTAAACGGCGGCCGTAACTATAACGGTCCTAAGGTAGCGAAATTCCTTGTCGGGTAAGTTCCGACCCGCACGAAAGGTGTAACGATCTGGGCACTGTCTCAACGAGAGACTCGGTGAAATTATAGTACCTGTGAAGATGCAGGTTACCCGCGACAGGACGGAAAGACCCCGTGGAGCTTTACTGCAGCCTGATATTGAATTTTGGTACAGCTTGTACAGGATAGGTAGGAGCCTGAGAAGCCGGAGCGCCAGCTTCGGTGGAGGCGTTGGTGGGATACTACCCTGGCTGTATTGACATTCTAACCCTCGCCCCTTATCGGGGCGGGAGACAGTGTCAGGTGGGCAGTTTGACTGGGGCGGTCGCCTCCTAAAGAGTAACGGAGGCGCCCAAAGGTTCCCTCAGAATGGTTGGAAATCATTCGTAGAGTGTAAAGGCACAAGGGAGCTTGACTGCGAGACCTACAAGTCGAGCAGGGACGAAAGTCGGGCTTAGTGATCCGGTGGTTCCGCATGGAAGGGCCATCGCTCAACGGATAAAAGCTACCCCGGGGATAACAGGCTTATCTCCCCCAAGAGTCCACATCGACGGGGAGGTTTGGCACCTCGATGTCGGCTCATCGCATCCTGGGGCTGTAGTCGGTCCCAAGGGTTGGGCTGTTCGCCCATTAAAGCGGTACGCGAGCTGGGTTCAGAACGTCGTGAGACAGTTCGGTCCCTATCCGTCGTGGGCGTAGGAAATTTGAGAGGAGCTGTCCTTAGTACGAGAGGACCGGGATGGACGCACCGCTGGTGTACCAGTTGTTCTGCCAAGAGCATCGCTGGGTAGCTATGTGCGGACGGGATAAGTGCTGAAAGCATCTAAGCATGAAGCCCCCCTCAAGATGAGATTTCCCATAGCGCAAGCTAGTAAGATCCCTGAAAGATGATCAGGTTGATAGGTCAGAGGTGGAAGTGTGGTGACACATGGAGCTGACTGATACTAATCGATCGAGGACTTAACCTAATTTTTCAATGATGATTTGTCCGTTATCTAGTTTTGAAGGAATGATCCTTCTATAAATATTGTCTGGTAATGATGGCGAAGAGGTCACACCCGTTCCCATTCCGAACACGGAAGTTAAGCTCTTCAGCGCCGATGGTAGTTGGGGGTTTCCCCCTGTGAGAGTAGGACGTTGCCAGGCAAAGCCCCTAAATTAATAGGGGCTATTCTTTTGTTTAGATTTATAAATGGCCCCTTGGTCAAGCGGTTAAGACACCGCCCTTTCACGGCGGTAACACGGGTTCGAATCCCGTAGGGGTCACCATATATATGTATAATGGAGGATTAGCTCAGCTGGGAGAGCATCTGCCTTACAAGCAGAGGGTCGGCGGTTCGATCCCGTCATCCTCCACCATTTGAATTGATGTATGATTCAATATTATGCCGGTGTGGCGGAATTGGCAGACGCGCACGACTCAAAATCGTGTTCCTTCTGGAGTGCCGGTTCGACCCCGGCCACCGGTATCTCGTTTATCCCACTCTTAACAGGAGTAAGACTCCTGAGAATACAAAGATGGTAAGTGGGAGATCAACTGCCTGTAAAGGCCCGAATTAATAATCACAGACTAAGAACGCTGCATCCTTATTTCTTCGGTCTGTGTTACCCACATCGTGTGGGTCTTAACTAACCATCAGTGGGGGATGAACGAAAAACCCCTCACTGATGGTTAGTTTCACTTTATATGCAGGTGTAGTTTAGTTTTTTTAATAGATAAGAAAGAATGAAGAAGAAGTTCCAAGGGTAGAGAATGATCCTACTATATAATAGTGAACAATATGTGAAATATTGCACAAAGTGGTTGAAAAATATCTGATATACTAGTATATTTTAAATATGAAGTGAATCACAAGCAAACTTAAACCCCTTTGTTTGGTCGTGAAAATTTCTCCCATCCCCTTATTTAATAAATAAACCATGCATCGAATTGCATGGTTTATTTTTTTTGATATAAATGTATAAAAATACAGCCTCTATCTATCAGCTCACGAGAATACATTAGATCGCTTCGTATGCCCCATCCACTTTAAAAGCTTGCCGACGATACATCATGAAGAAGCCAATATATACAAGGAGAAGCAAGTTTATTAACGATAATGATTACTATTATATGTTAATATTAGGTAGATTGGATATAAAATGGTATTGCCTAGAGTAATTGATTTAGGGGAAAGGGGATATAAGACTTGGATTTAAAACTTAAAGGAAAAAATGCAATAATAACGGGCGGAAGTGCTGGAATTGGATTTGCTTGTGCCAAGGCATTAGTTGAAGAAGGATCAAATATAATGATTATCGGCAGAAATCAAAAGCAATTAGAAGAGGCTGTTGAGGAATTGCTAAAGTTCAATAAAAATCAGGATACAACTATTATTCCCATTAGTGGTGATTTATCAGAGGCTAACACTGCAAATCGAATTGTAGATATTGCTGTTTCGCGGTTTAGTAATATTGATATTCTAATAAATAATGCTGGCTCCGCCCCAGCTGGTTCTTTTTTAGATTTAAAAGATGAGGATTTTCTAGAGTCTTGGAGTTTAAAGCTATTAGGATATATTCGGATGGTCAGGGCTGTTGCCCCTCATATGATGCAGCAAAGGGATGGTAAAATAATTAATATTATAGGAAGTGCAGGAAGAACACCAACTCAAACATTTCTACCTGGAAGTACAACAAATGCGGCCTTAATAAACTTTACAAAGGGGATCTCTAAAGAATTAGCTAAACATAATGTTCGTATTAATGCTATTTCTCCAGGAGTGACTTCTACTGAACGGGCAAATAGACTTGCAAAACAAAGAGCAGAAGCAAAAGGAATAACGATTGAAGAAGAACAAAAAGATGTACTGGCTTCCATTCCATTAGGAAATATGGTTCACCCAGATGAAATTGCTTCCTTTGTTCTTTTACTTGCGTCTAATCTTGTACCTTCTATAACTGGAACTGAAATTGTGATTGATGGAGGAGTACAACCGGGCATTTAATCATAAAATCATTAACGAGTTATTAAACTATCGATTTTATTGGCTATGAAGAGTATTAAAAAGGGTGACTCCAGAAAGTCGTTGTTCAACGACCATTGGGGTCACCCTTTTGAATGTACATTATGAGTGTTAACCAACATGTTTTATGGAAGAAATTTCATTATCAAGCCTCACTTGTAATAACTTCTTCATTTTGATATTTTTCAGCTGCTTTACTACTAGAGTATTTGTTTTGGACAAAGGTTAAAGCAAGTGCTCCGATGATTCCAGCAAGGGCAAATGCTAGGAAATTTTGATAAAAAGGTAATTTCATTGTAAGAAGTACTCCGCCTATTATTGGCCCTGCAATAGCTCCTAATCGTCCAACTCCTAATGCCCAGCCTAGACCGCTTGAACGTATTTCTGTCGGATAATATTGAGAAATATAGGCATTAGTAATAATTTGGGTTCCAATTGTTGTAGCTCCGGCAATGGCTACAAGAATATATAATAAAACGATATTATGAACTTGACCAAGTAGAGTTAGAGAAACAGCCGCTGAGATAAAAAATGCAATTAATACAGGCTTTGGCCCCCATTTGTCAGCCAATCGTCCACCAAAAATAGCTCCAAAAATTGCACCAAAATTAAGAACGAATAAAAACATTAATCCAGATACAGATAATCCAGCTCCATCCATTAATTTAGGCAACCAAGTATTAAGTCCGTAAATCATTAATAAGCACATGAAGAACGAAATCCAGAATAGAAGGGTACTCAAAGCTCTACCATTTGTAAATAACTTAACAACTGGTGTACCCGCTTCTTCTTTTTGCTGTACATACGATTGATTCTGATGATAAGTAAATGCTGGATTTACCTTTGTTAGCATATTTCCAATTTTATTATGATTGTTTTTGAGTAGTAAAAACCTTGGTGATTCAGGTAAGGTTTTATACATGAGCGGAAGGAGCAATAACGGCAGAGCCCCGACAAAGAACAGAGATCTCCAACCAAATTGTCCAATTAGTAGAATGGCAAGACCAGCCGCTAACATACCACCAACTGAATATCCACTAAACATAATCGAAACTAGCGTACTTTTGAGACTTTTTGGCGAATATTCTGTCATTAATGCAATCGCATTTGGCATAACCCCACCTAATCCAAGACCAGCAATAAATCGATAGATTCCAAATTCAACAGGATCATTTGATATACCAATAAGACCGGTGAACAAGCTAAAAAGAGCGATACAAAATAAAATGACATTTTTTCTGCCTATTTTATCGGCCAAAGGACCAAAGATAAGTGCCCCAAGCATCATGCCTAGTAAGGCGACACTTCCTAACGTCCCCGCTTGATTAGGTGTTAATGACCACTCTTGCATAAGTGATGGAAGGACAGATCCGTAAATAACGAGATCATACCCATCAAATATGATAGCAAACGCACACCAAAATAATACAACTCCATGAAATCGATTAAATTTTGATTCATCAATCATATTTGCTACATTTATTGGATTCATAGATATCCTCCATTTTCTTTTTATTGGGGCTTGAATGATTGAGATTGTTGATTGCTTTATTTCATAAACCTTGGTTTTAAGCGAATATGCGAAAAATCATTTGATCAACAATAATGTTTTACCTGGTCTTATGGTTGGGAATACAATGTACTTCCTGTTAACTAATCATTAATGTTTTCACTTCTTGTAATTAATTTTGTAGCGATTATTTTGATAACGTTTTCATTTTGTTTGATTTAATTAATCACTCCTCTGTTTAATTTTCACCATTCGTGAATTCTATATATAAATAATAGTGTCAATAACAATTCAGTGAATATTTAGATAATTATTGTTATATAACAATATATTAGAATATTATTTATATAATTAGAAAATAAAAACAAGTGTAAATTAGTAATATTTACTATTCATTTACATTAGTTGTTCACGATTGGTGAATTTGATTTATTTATTGCGTTTGCATAGACCCATATTAATAAATAATTACATTTATGTAAACAAAAAGTGTTCACAAAAAATTCAAAAAATTTCAAAAAATACCTTTACAAACTTGTGACAATTCTGATATGTTATATAACAAGAAGCAACGATTGGTGAATAAGGTTTATCAATCGTGAACAATATACTATTATGAGGTGGGGAAAATATGAAAATAGGTTACTTTACTCTTACTGACAATCCAATCGAATATGGGGATACACGAAAAGATCCAAATCAAATGGTTTTAGATTTAGCAGAACAATGTATTTATGCAGAAGACTTAGGTTTTCATTCTGTTTGGGTCCCAGAACATCATTTTAGTGCACTAGGTATTTTACCATCACCAGCAATGCTATTAACTCACGTAGCTGCTAAAACAAAACGTATTAAACTAGCACCTGCAACTGTATTGCTGCCAGCAACTCATCCAATCCGTATCGCGGAAGAATACGCTTTACTAGATTTATTAAGTGACGGAAGGGCGATCTTCTCAGCGGGACGTGGATATGATAAACGCGAATATGATGTATTCGGCATTGACTTTAATAAGAGCCGTGAAATTTTCTTCGAAGGATTAGATATTGTTCAAAAAGCATGGAAACAAGGCACTCTTTCTTATCAAGGTGAACATTTCAACTTCCCAGAAATTCAATTAACGCCTATGCCAGTTCAAGATCACCTGCCAATTTATGTAGCCGCTTTCAGTAGACCATCTATTGAAAAAGCAGCGGAAATGGGTGAAAACGTAATCTTTGCTCCATTTGCAGCGAATATGGTATTTGGAACAATGGAGAATGCGATTCAGACGTTCAACGATGTGTCTGCACAACATGGTTTCACGGGTAAAAAAGCAAGCTGTTCTTACTTCATTAATGTGACTGATTCAGCAGAAGAGACAGAAAAAACGAAACAAAGAATGCTAAAATACTTTACTGGATTAGTTCCAGCGTTCCCTGAGGATCCATCTAAAGCACCAGCAAACATCCGTTACTTCGCGGAAATAGTAGAAAATCTAAAGACAATGACGACTGATGGTTTAAGTGATAAGAGCATTATCGTTGGAGATGCTGAATATGTGACTGAAAAATTAAAAGAAATCGAGAAAACAGGATTAGATGAAGTCATTCTATACTTCGATTTCGGCGGTTTATCTCATAGAGAAACAATGCAAGCAATGGAAAGATTCGCTAAAAATGTAATGCCTCATTTTAATCAAGAAGAAGCTGTAATGAATTGATTATTTTAGAGAAGAACGTACCTATTACGTTCTTCTCTCTTTTCAAAAGATGTAGGAAATAGAATCAATAGAGTATCTTAAAGTAGCAAACTAAGAAGGTTCCCTTTTTTTGCTACTTTAGGATATTTAAAAACTGGAAGAATGAAGGTGAAATGATGATAGCAAACTATACACAAACTAGTATAAAAGGTGAAGTCATTCATGGACGAGAAATTGGAAGAACGATTGGATTTCCAACAGCCAATCTCTATTTTAGCCCAAAAGATGAACCTGATCTTCCAAGAGGGGTGTACGGGGTTAAAGTTCATCATAACAATGCTTGTTATAATGGAGTCATGAATATTGGTATGAGACCAACTTTTAAAGAAAATGTGAAAGCGATTTCTTGTGAAGTACACATACTTGATTTTAATCAGGATCTTTATGGTGAGATTTTAAGTGTAGATATTTTGTATTTTATTCGTGAAGAACAGGCCTTTCAATCAATTGACCAGCTAGTGCAACAGGTAAATCTTGATATTGAACAAACAAATCGTTTCTTTACTACTTATTAATTGTTTTTTAGGTTATATGGCGGAAGGGTGTTAGGATGACAATATTTCAATCTGAAGAACTGTTAAATATGCCAGATTTGCTTTTTTCGAAGTTTTGCGAGGAACAATTTGAAATTAACAAAGGGGTTTACAATACAATCGATCATTGGTTTCACCAACAAGGTTTAAGCCACATCGTAAATAGAAGAAAAATGATTCTATCCTTTTGTCAGAGTATTTGTCTCTCTGAAAATGAAAAAGTGAAGTTTGGACCTGGGGGCTTAACGACAAAATTGAATATGTTTTGGCAACAACGGATACAGCAATATAATCATAAGGCAATGTAAGGTGAAGTAAAACATAGATAGGATTCAACGCTTGGCTAATGGTTTAGTTTTCATGGATAAACAGTTACAAAATTCAGCAGCTACTATTTAGTTTATTGAATCTATTGGGGGATAAAGAGTTGCCCTCTAATGATGAAAGTTTCGCTTTATACCTTCTCTAAGTCCCAGGATTTATTATATACTGTGCTATAGAGAGAGGCTTAATCTCTATGACTTTTATTAGAGAATATTGTTTATGGACTGTGGCCGAACTCTAACTCGAATAGGAAAAAAGGTAAAGTGAAGGGGATTAACCATGGTTGGGGAAGAAACAAAAAGTCAAGGGATACAGTCGATTGAAGTAGGTATGGACATATTAAAAAAAATAGCAGAAGCCGGAAAGCCTCTTTCCATTTCGGAATTAGCGATTTTATGTGAGACATCAAAAAGTAAGCTGCATCGCTACTTAACAAGTTTTGTTAGAACAGGGATGTTAGAAAAAAATCACGATGCGAGATACATACTTGGAACTGAAATAATTAGGCTGGGATTAAAAGCTTCGCAAAAATTAAATATTACGGAAATTGCCGCACCGTATTTAATAGAGATGAAAGAAATTCTAAATGAAACAGCAGCCCTTGCTATATGGGGCCAAAACGGGCCCTTCTTTGTCAGTTGGGAAGAAAGTAATGGACCAGTGAACATTGGCATCAAAGTCGGTTCACAGGTTAGTGTAACGCAAAGTGCAGCTGGGCGTGTATTTGCTACATTCTTACCAAATGAAGCGACGGACAAAAAAATTAATCAAGAATTAGATAAATTTTCAATCAGTTTAGATCAATTTCAAAGTACGATTGATTTTGTCAAAACCAATGGTTACGCTTATGTTATTAGCACTATTCTTCCAGGGATAAGCGCTATAGCTTCTCCTATATTTGATCGCTCATCTAAACTAGTGGCATCGCTCACAATCATTGGTCTTGAACATAAATTAGATACTTCAGAGAATTCAAAAGAAGTTCATCTATTAAAAGAGAAATCAAGGATGATTTCTCAATTATTAGGCTGGAATGGCAATTTTTAAGATCATGAATCATTATGTCAAGGCTATGCGGAATGCATGGCCTTTTGGACTTTAGTGTCCAAAAGACAATTATATTATGAACTGACATTTATTATGTTGATTGTAAATAAATGTATTTTTTACCAAAAATACAAAGAAGTAAAAAGGTGAATTTACCCATTTTATCGAATATAACAGTGTGGTTGGTATGTTGGTGGTTAGGTGGTTGATAACTAAGAAAGGTGCTGAAAACATTGATAAATCAGTTTTTGACAATTAAAGAACTGAAAGAAGCACTTCCGGAAATTCCTGAAAATAGTTTAAAACGGTATTTGCAAGAACATGAAGAATATTTGAATTTTAAAAAGGAACATAATAGGTATAAGATTCATGTTTCTGAAATTGAGAAATTGAAACTCATCAGGAAGTATTATTCCGAAGGCTTTAAAAAAGAAGAAGTCAATGTAAAGCTAGAAGAAAGTGGATTCCCCGTTACCATTACGATTGATGATGAAAATACCTCCTTACTATCGGTGAATGACGAATTGACTGATATGAAAAAACTACTAAGCTTTTTGGTTCAACAAAATGAACAGACCCGTATTCATCAGAATAAAATCAAAGAACAAAATAGGCAACTCATCCAAGAGGTGCATCAGCTTAGAGAAATACTTCAGAATGAAGTGAAAAGAGAAGCTACAACAGTAGCATTTCTAAGTGAGAGTCTATTAGCTACTCAAAAAACGGTTGAAGAAGTAGTTAGTAGTGTAGAAGTTGAGAAAAGTAAGAGTTTGTGGGGAAGATTATTTGGAAAGTAATTTTTAAATGCTCTCTTAAGAAGACAGTAAGTTCAATCTAAAAATTCTAAAAATTGAAACAATTATAAGCTTGATACTGTATTAAAATGTTAAGTAAGGAGATTGTTTTCTAAATATAAAATGAGCCCTAAATTAGTTAAATCTAATTCAGGGCCTATGAAAACATTATTTCAATATAGATGGAAGCCAAAGTACCATATCTGGCCAGTATGTGATAACGGTTAGGGCGATAAGGGAAGCAATTAGGAATGGCCAAATTGCTTTTATTAACAATTCAAGTTTTACATTTCCTAGTGAAGAGGCGATATAAAGACCCGCTCCAACTGGAGGAGTTAATAAGCCGATTGTTAGGTTAATACAGATAATCACACCAAAATGAACCGGGTCAATGCCGTAAGTTGCGATAATGGGTGTGAAGATTGGTACAAGAATAATTAATGCAGCAATTCCATCCATAAACATCCCTACAAATAGAAGGAATATATTTACGATGAGTAAGAACACTAATGGATTTTCAGTTAAAGATGTCATCCAAGTAGCAATCGTTTGTGGAACCATCTCGAAGGAGAGCATCCAACCAAAAAGATTAGCCATTGCAATTAACATCATGATGGTTGCCGTTGTAATGGCTGTATTAATAAAAATCTTTGGAAGTTCCTTGAATTTTAATTCTCTATAAAAGAAGAATCCTACAATTAAGGCAACAACACAAGCAAACGCAGCAGACTCTGTAGGAGTGAAAGCCCCACTTAATATGCCGGCAATAATGATAACAGGAACTAGTAGTGCCGGTATAACCTTAACAAAAGAAGTACCCATCTCAAGCATGGTTGCTCGTTTGTGGGTAGCCCACTGTTGTTTCATGCCTGTATAGGCAATTAGAACAACAAACGATAGCGCTAAAATGATTCCAGGTAGAACCCCAGCAAGAAACATAGATCCAATAGAGGCACCAGAGCCTACACCGTAAATAATAAATAACATACTTGGAGGAATGATGGGACCAAGTAACCCTGCGGCAGCAGTCGTAGCTGCACCAAATTCTCTTTTGTATCCGTCCTTTTCCATGGAAGGGACCATTGTTCGGCTCATCATGGCGATTTGTGCAGTTGCTGAACCAATGATTGATGCCAGCAGCATATTAGCAATAACGTTTACGTATGCTAGTCCACCTCGGAAATGACCTACAAACGTTTTGGCAAAAGTGACAAGTCTTCTCGTAATCCCACCTGAGTTCATCAATTCACCAGCAAGCATGAAAAGAGGAATCGCAAGTAATCCATAGTTTTCCAATCCTGAGTACAACCGCTGAGGTGCTGTTGCCATTAATCCTAAGTTGGCTGAAGCAATAATATAAATAATAGTAGTAATCCCTAGAACAAACGCAATCGGTACTTGTAGAAGTAAGAGGATGATAAACAGTAATAAGGCAATCGTCATGTTAAATAGCCTCCTCTTCTTTAGTTTGGAAGTTCTTGATGAATAAGCTTAATGTATGAACTGCCATAAAAAAGAAACTTACGGGTACACTTAAGTAAGCATAAATCATAGGCATTTGCATCGAGCTTGACTTTTGAACGAGAATATTTGGAGATGATAGCCAAATAATGGCAAGATAAAAAATATAAACAACGAATACAAGTACAGAAAGAATTCCAAGTGCTAACAGCACTTTCCTTGTTGTACCTTTTATTTTATCCATAAAGAGGGTAATAGCTGGTGATTCATTTAGTTTGATTCCCATACTTCCGCCGATAAAGGTTATCCAAACAAGTGCAAAGATAGCCGTTTCATCGGACCATATTAAAGGTGAATGTAATACGTAGCGATATAATACCCCCGCAGCAAGGGACACAAGGATTAATGAGCAAAGAATGACAGCGATGATTTTCTCGAGGTTATATACCCAATCGCTTATTTTGTGTATAACTTTCATAAGGAGTCCCTCCTATTGTTGTCTTAATGCATCAAGTAACCCTACACGAGGATTTGATTACCTGCGTAGGGTTGTTAGTTTTCTAGATTATCATTTTTTTCTATTTAGTAGATTCAAGGAAAGATTTAATAACTGGTGATTTTTGCGAATATTCATCAGTTACTTCTTTTGAAATTGAATCAAATGATGAGTGGTCTTTTAATTCTTGAACTTTTACACCATTTTTCTTCAACTCTTCTAGATTTGTTTTCTCGCGTTTGATTGCTTCTTGTACTCCCCAATCAACAGCTGTTTTCATGGCCTTTTTAACAATTTCTTGATCTTCAGCTGAAAGTTTATCAAATGAAGGTTTACCCATCACGATCACTGTTGGGAATGTTGCATGGTTTGTTAACGTTAGGTATTGTGCATTTTCATAGTATTTTTCAGTAACAAGGGCATCAAGGTCAATGTCCATACCATCAATTACACCAGTTTGAAGAGAGGTGTATACTTCAGGTAGTGGCATAGCTGTTGGACCTGCTCCAGTTGCTTCCCAAAACTTTTGAAAAGAAGGACTACCGATGATACGAACCTTTTTACCTTTAAGATCAGCAGGTGAATTAATGAATCCGTCTTTCATAAGGATGTGACGATTTCCTGCAAAAGCAAAGTCAAGGCCAACTAATCCTTGTGAATCTAGCTCTTTTAACATTTCTTTTGACGCATCAGATTCTCTCATTTTTGCAGCATCTTCAAGAGTGTTAAACGTAAAAGGCATGAACCAAGCGTTTAATGAATCTTGGCGAGTACTCATGTAAGCGTTTGTAAGAAAGCCGAAATCAAGAGATCCTGTTTCAAGCTGCTGTACCATGTCTTTTTCTTGTCCTAATTGTGAAGCTGGATAAATCTCTAATTTCATTCTTCCATCAGAAAGTTTTTCAAGCTCTTCACCGAATTTTTGAGCTGTCTTATTCCAAATATGATTTTCTTGTACTACGTGAGCGACTTTAAATGTATAGTTACCATCGCCACTAGCTTTTTTACTTGTATTGCTACTACCACAGCCTGCTAAAACAAATGCAAAAATAGATAGAATAGATACAAGCGTAAAAAATTTCCCCTTTGTTTTCATTAACTTCTTCCCCCTTTAAAGTAAATCCTGATTGAAATAATTGATAACGGTTTCATTTGTAAAAGTTCCCCAACATATCCAAATAGTGAAAACCGTTATCTATAATTATAAGAGGCATACTAAAAAAGTCAATTATTTTTTCAGAATTTTGTTATTATTCCGAAAAAATATCGATTGTGAATTTCTTAATATTAGAAAAGGAAAATGAAGGAGATATTAATTTGAAAAGAATCATTTAAGGATGAATATTTTGAGAAGGAAACAGCTAATAATGGTTTAAATAAGTTATTTTTGGTTTGTTTTGAATGGAGGTATGACAATCAAATGGAGAAAGGTAAGAATCATGGGTAAATATTTCTAACATATAATTGTTATTTCAGAAAATATTTCTTTTTATAAGCATAGTATTTTTGTAATATACTAATGCGATACTTACAATATTGTTATATAACAAATTGTAAGTGATGCTATTTTAGATTTGAGGTGTGGCATTTTTGATTTTAGTTAGTTCTTGTTTAGCAGGTTTAGAAGTAAGATATAATGGCACACATCGTTTAGATGCTAGAATCCTCCAATTAATAGAAGAAAATAAAGCAATTGCTGTTTGTCCTGAATTACTTGGTGGTTTTTCCACACCAAGAGAGCCAGCGGAAATAATCGGTGGTGATGGGGCTGATGTTCTTGATAGGAAAGCAAAGGTTGTGGATCGATTGGGGAGGGATGTGACGGAGCAGTATATCAAAGGAGCTTATGCTACGTTAAAAATAGCTCAGGAAGTACAGACAACAACAATTGTTCTTAAGGAGTATAGTCCATCTTGTGGAAGTTCGATGATATATAATGGAGAATTTAATGGTAAGAAGATATTGGGAAATGGTGTTACGTCCGCTTTGCTCAAAAGAAATGGCATTAGAGTTATATCAGAAGAAGGGTTGAGTGATCTTCTGAATGAAATTACATAGTAGAAGAAAAAATCCAAGCGTATTAGAGCATACATTTATAAACCCCGAATGATGGATAGGATCAAAGTCCATTGTTCGGGGTTTTCTTTATCTATATGTTTGTATGACACAGGGGCAGCATGTACAAGGTTAACAATATGATGTTTGAATCCTTCCATATACGATACATACTCTAAAAATAAATAACTAAAATCAATTTGTTCGAATAAATTGTTAAGGGAATGTAAACGTGGAATAATAGCTTCTGAATTTTAGGGAAATTCATTCAAAACAAATATTATTATCTATATTGAATGTGATTACTGGAAAATATTTTCAAAAAAATATAAAAAACGATTGTATTGTTAAGGAATTGTTAATATAATGTTAATAAATTATTAAATTGTAAAGGGGATAAGGACGATGCATCTAAATGAATTTATCGAAGAAAAAGAGCGGCGTATTATTTCTTTTACTTATTTTTTAGTGAAAGAAATTGAGGGAAAAGTACAAAGTAAAGTCTTTTTCTATAAGGAACAAATCGATCGCTACATTGAAAAACAAACTGATATTTTTTTAACAACTATAACAGCTAAACATTCATTGAAAAGTTTATATAAACATCAAATTCAATCCAATGTACAATTTAAACTAAAGTATTTATTAAATTATCAATCGTTATTAAGTTGTATATAAACAAAGCCTTAGTCATACATTTCAGACTAAGGCTTTGTTTTTATTTGTCCCTCTTGCAATACATAGGCTACTTTATCAATTGCTTCTTGTAACTTTTTACTGTTTTCCGTATACATTTTTTTAGCTTGCGGATTTTCTGTTCCAAGGGCAAATAACTCTAAGTCAGCTTGGCATTTTTTTAGTGTTGCGTAGAGTAATGGTTTTTCTTGAGGAGAGGGCACTTGGATTTTGTCATCGAAAAGATCTACGGTTAGTTGTCCATAAGAATCGACTTGACCAAGAAATACATTTTCAATCGTTACCCCTAATTTTGCTAGCTCCGTATGTAGCCATTGTCTGCTTCGCCCCGCTGTGGCAAGCGGTTCATCTAGAATTTCTCCGTCCATAATTACCGTTTGCGGTTCTTTCTCAGAGGCAACTGTTAAATTTAGATCCTTTGCCGTTAATGGCTGGTTTTCTTTTTTTAGTAGGATACTCAAATCACCGGTAGTCTCTAATACCGCAAATTCTACATCTGCTACTTTAAAGACATTATCCTTTCGAAGCAGCTCCAACAGCTCGTCGGTTGTATATCTTTCTTTTTTTAAATTGTCTTCTAAAATTTTCCCGTCTTTAATAAAAACAGTTCCTTTTCCTTCCACAAAATTACGAAAGGGTTTGCTTTTTAAAGAAACAAAGCCAGCTATAAAAGGAATGGCTGCAAAAGTTATTAGGGATAGTATCCCTAAATATACGCTTTGCTCAAGTCCTGTTACGATTTCCGCTCCGATACTGCCGATGGTAATTCCATTGACATATTCGAAAAAAGAGAGCTGGGAAATTTGTTTTTTTCCAAGCAATTTTGTAATGAAAAAAAGAATCAATAAGAATAAGATGGAGCGCACGATGATATCTAACCAATCAGGCATTGTTCCACCTCCTGAATTATGACTTTTTAAAAACCCTTATATTGCATTTCTTCTCGTTCCAATTCTCCCACCCGTTTTTGTATATCAGTTACTACTTCATGTACAATCAACATCGTCTCATGAAACGTACGCTGTGTTTCATCTACTTGAGTACGGATTGCCAAACTAGATAAATTCGCTTCAATCCCTTTAAGACTTGAAAGACATTGTTTTACGTCTGATGCTATCGTCATATGAAATCCCCCTTTAATCTTCTCCGTACTCTATTGATACAGCATGAGCTATACAAGGAATGGTTTCACCTTGCTGGAATGTTAATGGAGATAGGAGTGCACCAGTTGCTACTACCAATAGCCGTTTAAATTCACCTTGTTTCATTCGATTAAGCAGATGTCCATAAACGACTGTTGCCGAGCATCCGGCTCCGCTTGCCCCGGCCAGTACGGGTTGATCTTCCGTGTAAATCATTAATCCACAATCCTGATATTGATTTTCCTGTATTGATATCCCATGCTTATCGAATAAATCCAGTGATACTTCATGCCCGACTTTTCCTAAATCGCCTGTGACAATTAGGTCATAATAAGATGGATCGATATTTCGTTCTGTTAAATGAGCTTCAATTGTATCGACGGCTGCCGGCGCCATTGCTCCTCCCATATTAAAAGGGTCTGTTAATCCCATATCAACCACTCTGCCAATCGTTGCTGATGTTACTTTTGGACCTTTACCGGTATCGCTTAAAACAGCTGCTCCAGCACCTGTTACAGTCCATTGGGCGGTAGGGGGCTTTTGCCCACCGTATTCAGTAGGATAACGGAACTGTTTCTCCACAGCGGCATTATGGCTTGAGGCTCCTGTTAATAAGTAGTGGGCACCTTTGGCATTAATAATGGAAGCACCTAATGCTAAACCTTCCATGGATGTGGAGCAGGCTCCGAATAGACCAAGGTATGGAGCTCCAATGGTGCGGGAGGCTAAGCTAGTTGGAGTAATTTGATTTATAAGATCGCCTCCAAGTAAAAACTGAATATGCTCCTTCTGAATTCCCGCTTTTTCAATTGCTTTTTGACAGGCTTCTTCAAAAAGTACTTTATGTGCTTTTTCATAGGAATCTTCATTCAGCCATAAATCAGAGTGCAGCAGGTCAAAATCGTTGGGAATGGCTCCATTTGCTTCAAATGGTCCTCCTACGGTTGCTGTTGAAACAATGGTTGGTTGATGCTCGAAAACCCATGTACGGTGTCCTTTTAACATTATAAGCCACCCCACTGAATGACTAGTGTTTTGATTAAAGCAATGATAAAAGCAGAAAAAACGCCAAATAAAATGACAGAACCAGCTAATTTAAAAAGATTTCCACCTACACCAAGAACAAAACCCTCTGTGCGATGTTCAATGGCGGCTGAAATAACGGCATTTCCAAAGCCGGTGAGTGGCACTGCAGAACCAGCTCCTCCGAATTGACCTATGCGATCATATACACCAAAGCCCGTTAGCAGCATGGCGATGAAAATGAGTGTTCCAGCAGTGGGGTTTCCAGCTGTTTTTTCAGTAAAGTCAAAATAATAGATATAAAAGGTTTGTATAGCTTGGCCAATCAGGCAAATAAGTCCACCTGTTAAAAACGCCTTTAGACAGTTTTTAAAAATGGGTCTTTTTATTTCTATTTGATGTTGAAGTTCTTGATATTCCTGTTGTACAGGTGTTAATTGTTTTTTCTTATTATTAGACATGATGATGACTCCTCTTTCACTTGTTACATCGAAAAACCAGGTGTAAGTGTTAGAAAAGGTTGGTTTATGTAACCAACCTTTTCATGAATGTATAGACTTCCTCAACCGATAGAGATTACACTTATTGCTTATATTGAGGTTCTTCTTTTACAATTTGGTTTATCCGTGGGGATAAAGTATCAACAATAGCCTGTGTTTGTGTAGCAGCTTGCTGATAGAGCTGTTTTGCTTGTTTATTATCCGTTTGCAGTGCAAATGTTTCAAAGCTTGCTTGCGCACTTTTAAGTCCAGCAAATGTTTGTTTCACTTCATTGATAACAGTCATGAAAAAATCCTCCTCAAAATATTGTTTTAATTACAATAATAGAATGGTTAAAAAATGTAGTTTTATGTGTTCAAAATATATCCAATATTAAGTAACAGGTACTTTTGGAGTTGTGGATAAACTGTTGATAAGTTTGTGGATAGTAAAAAGTAAAATTTTTGAAGAAATAAGTTTGCTTTAGTTATAAATGCATGTTAAGATAAGGTTAATTATTTTTGTTCGGTATTTAAGGATTCTTAAAGTGTATCTTTTCGTTTCGATGAAAACCTAGGGCAAGGATAGTAATACAATGTGCATAATAGCACGAGGAGGCAACAAAAATGGAACAAGGTAAAGTAAAATGGTTTAATGCAGAAAAAGGTTTTGGTTTCATCGAACGCGAAAACGGAGACGACGTATTCGTTCACTTTTCAGCAATCCAAAGCGAAGGCTTCAAATCTTTAGACGAAGGCCAAGCTGTAACTTTTGATGTTGAGCAAGGACAACGTGGAGCACAAGCTGCTAACGTTCAAAAAGCTTAATTTTATAAAACCAATCCAAAACAGACTCTAATTGTAGGGTCTGTTTTTTTATGCTCCTTAAAGTAATTATTTATTAAAAAATCCCTACTCAAGTATAGAGTAGGGCAAACGATTGTTTTTAATGCAGTGAGTAGTACAGTATTAAGGCATATTATGATTATTCCAAAAGACATCAATGTAGATCTTGCTGGGGCACCTTTCGCTTTTAATTTTAGTACTCATCTTTTTTAGATAAGCAATAGTCACACTCCATTAGGTATGACTCGTGCTGTTCTTCGATGTTTTGACCACATTCTGTGCATTGTTTTGGCGGTAGGGTACGAAAGAACTCCATTGGATTTTTTGTTGAAATTGACATATAAATCTCCTCCTAATTTTTTATAATATTTGTAAGTTACATGATTTTTAATCCATAAATAGGTTATTAAAGTTTATTCCACGGCTTTGGATAAACAACGATCACATTCCATCAAATAAGATTCTGCTTGTTCATATACATGTTCACCACATTCTGAACATTGTTTAGTGGGAATACTTTTGAAAAATTCAACTGATTTTTTAGTTTGCATAATTTATTCCTCCAATTTTAATGTAGTTTTTTATATTCTATTCATCACGTTTCGAAAGACAGCGATCGCATTCCAGTAAATAAGTTTTGATTTGTGCTTTTATTACTTCTCCGCACTCTGGGCAATGGTTTTTAAATGAATTATTAGATTCTCCAGTCAACTTTTTAATTGGCATATATCGCTCCTCCTTATGTGGTACAGTTTTAATAATGTTTATGTTGTTATAGTACAGTATATACCTCGATTTAAAAAATGTATAGGCTTTTTTTGGAAAAAATAAAAATTTTTTAAAAGAAAAGCTGACTAGCGAAATAGGCTAATCAGCTTTTCCTTTATCTTAGTTTAATTGTCGTAAAACTCAATTGGTGGAAGTCACTTAAAATGATGAAGTTGGTAATTGTGTGAGTATGGCAGCTAGTATAAGGACGATTATACCTAAACTGAATTCAATCCATACGCTTCGGCCCATTTTCTCTTTTTTCCTTTTTGTTTTGAAAAAATGATACGTGCCAAACAGAATCATCATAAACATTAATCCTATTTTAGCTAGTAAGACTTGTCCGTAACGAGTGGATACAAGTGAGCTAACAGAGTCAATATGTAAAAGACTATTTAAAACGCCACTTGCTAACAGTACCGAAACAAACAGAATAGACCATGATGAAAATGTTTGGAGTACCTGCCAATACAAGGTTTTTTGTTCTGCTGAATGAATGGTTCTTACCACACTTGGCAATAAAATAAGAATCGCTAATAATCCTCCAATCCATAATGACATGGATAATAAATGTAGAAAGTTCATAGCAACAGCTGCTGCCTGAACGGAAACAATCATGGTATGGCCAATAAACGACTTGGTAAACATCACAGCTAAAAGTAAAATAAATGAAAGAATGGTGAGCAAATTTACTTTTGTTTTCTTCATTAGATAAGTAGTGATCAGCAGTAAAATTAATACAGACACGGCTACTAGCCACGCAGTTCCGAATGTAGTTGAGCTAAGAACTTCCCTAATCGATGACATGTTAAGCGCTCCAGAAATATTCAAAACTTGAATAGGGAGGCTTAATACAGTGCTTAGTACAAGACCTGCATAAGCAAAATAAAGCAGTTGCCAACTTTTTCTGTCCATTTGGAAAAAGTTGTTCTTAGGTAATAGTTTGAAATGAAAAAATAATACGCCTATATACAGGGATAAACTTATATAGAGAATACTTTGAATCAGGGTTTGCCATAGCCCAATTTCATTTTTAGGCTCAATATTTGTAGAAATATTCGCTTGTTTTTTATCTTTGATTACCATTTCCTGTTTTTCTACAGTTGATGATTTCTCTTTTATAGTTGTTTCTTTTTTGGGGGGAGCTACTTCCAGCTGAAAGGAAAGTGAACCCTCTGTCGGATGGCCGTCATTCGAGACTATTTTCCATTTCATCGTATAAGAACCATTCTCTATTTTATCTGGGAGTTTGCCTTCTAATCTGTTTTCTTCAACAACACTTTCATTTGCATCGATACGATCTCCAGCTTTGTTATATACCTCCAGGGAATAAAAAGATGCTTCAATAGGTGCGTTAAAAGTTACGCTCACAGTAGGAGGAATGGTATGTAAAATTTCATTCTCACTAGGGTTTGACTCAATCACGTGTGAGTGGGCTGATGCAAAAATTGGAAAGGAAACGCTAAATATCACAAGAGCAATCCATCCAAATAGTTGTTTCATCATACTAATTTCCTCCCTACCCCTACGTTTATGGTTATTTGCTTTTTAACTTATAACAGTATAAACAAAAAATATGAAAAAAGTGTGAACTTAATAAATAAATTATACTTTACAGATTGGTTTTATATGGTTAAAACTAAATAAAGAATTTATCTGCAATAGGAACTTGATTATACCAATCTACAAGTTTGGAAGGATTATTTGGCTGAAATTATAGCCTCAATGGAAGGCGAATTATAAGTAATCTTAGTAATATTCGTTATATTAAAATTAAAGTTACAATTAATTAATAAAATACTTACTTGACGATACAAGTATATTATTATAAACTTACTTACGAAATGTTAGTTATATATTAATAATAATTTGGAGGTTTAAGGAATGAAAAATAATTATGAACTAGGGTTACTGATTTTGCGTGTTGTTTTAGGTGCAACATTTTTAACACATGGAATCTCGAAGTTTAGTGCAGGTATTGCAGGAACGGTTGGTTGGTTTGATAGCATTGGGATCCCTGGGTCATTTGCTTATGTTGTAGCTATTATTGAAATAGTTGGTGGAATTGCAATGATTCTTGGAATCGGTACGCGTATTGTTGGCTTGATATTTGCTCTATTGATGTTAGGTGCAATATTTTCAGCGAAAATACCAGTTGGCTTTTTAGGTAATGGTCAAATGGCTGGTTGGGAATTAGATTTAGCATTTTTAGCAATGTCTGTTGTTTTATTTATGAGCGGCAGTGATAAATTTGCGCTATTATCAAAGAAGAGTACTCAAGCATAAAAGACGGAAAATGTGGTAAAAGTTTAAGCTACAGTCAACTAGTAAGCGAAACGAACCGTTACGGTTGCTGATTGGGTAAAGTAGGTAATCCATAATTTAAAGATAGAAAGGCTGATTGGCATATAGCTAATCAGCCTTTTTAAATTTCCGGGTAGCCAAATTTTAAAGAGGTATAAACTTCTCAATGTGAACTGGTGTCTGGCTCTAGTGATCTGACCAAACCGGCTCAGCCTTTTTAAAAATAATTAATTTGAAGAAAAAGGTATATGTGGTACGCTTAAGGTAAATATACAGTAGGGGACGATAGCATTATGGAATTACTTCTAATTGTATTAAGCCTTCTAGTGTTAATTGGATTGTCCAATATTGTTAATCATTTTATGCCGGTTATTCCTGTGCCGTTAATTCAGATTGGGTTAGGCATTTTGGCGGTATTTATTTTTGATGTACAAATTGAGTTTGATACGGAGTTATTTTTCCTGCTGTTTATTGCACCGTTGCTTTTTTATGATGGGAAACGTGTGTCTCGTTCAGCTTTATGGGAATTGAAAACACCTATTTTACTAATGGCTTTAGGTTTAGTATTTGTGACAGTCTTTACAGGTGGTTATTTAATTCATTGGATGATCCCATCTATTCCACTTTCTGCAGCCTTTGCGCTAGCTGCTATTTTATCACCAACAGATGTCGTTGCTGTAGGAGCGATGGCTGGTCGTGTGAAGTTACCAAAGAACATTATACATCTCCTTGAAGGAGAAGGATTGATGAATGATGCTTCTGGATTAGTTGCTTTTAAATTTGCTGTAGTCGCAACTGTATCTGGAACATTCTCATTAGTCAATGCAACAGGAAGCTTTTTCTTAATTGCGGTGGGGGGCTTTGTAGGTGGCGCTCTGATTGCCTATTTAATCATTAAATTTAAATTGTTTATTCGTTATCTAGGGATGGAAGATGTTACTGTTCATATGCTGATTCAAATTTTGACACCGTTTGTCATTTTCTATGCAGTGGAACATTTCCACTTTTCAGGCATTTTAGCGGTTGTGGCTGGAGGAATTGTCCATGCTATTGAAAAGGATCGAGAGGAGTCGCCAAATCCCCAATTGCAAGTTGTTTCAACAAGTACTTGGCAGGTTATTTTATACATATTGAATGGCCTTGTATTTGTCTTGCTCGGCCTGCAAGTGCCGAGTATTGCTCATACCATCTTTGCTGACCCAAACTTTGATAACGGTAAGGTACTAGGATATATTCTTGTAATTACACTTTTTTTATATGCCATTCGATATTTATGGATTTGGTCATCCTGGGGTATCAGCGGATTGATGAAGAAAAAAAAATTGAAAAGTTTGCATGCGAAATCTATTAATATTCTTACTGTTTCGGGTGTAAGAGGTTCAGTAACGTTAGCCGGTGCATTTTCTATCCCATTTGTTTTGGATGATGGAAGTCTGTTTCCACAAAGGTCGCTCATTATTTTTATTGCAGCTGGAGTTATTTTACTGACTTTGCTAGTGGCTAGTATTTTTTTACCAATCATGGCTCGTACTAAAGAGACGAGTGAAAAAAGCAATTATGAAGCGATGGAGAAGAAAGCACAAATTCAAATAAAGAAAGTAGCCATCCAAGCAGTAGAATCGCAAATAACGGATGCTAACCGGGAAGCGGCCTTGACAGTAATCTCCAAGTATAATGCTATGATCAATCAAATTTTATTTGACGCACAAACGAAAGAAAAAGAGGCTGAATCGCGTCAGTTAGAAATGGATATACGGTTAAAGGCATTGGAGTTTGAGGAGAAATATGTGGATGATTTAATAAAGCAAGGAAAGGTCGATTCGGAAGCCGCCTATCTATGTCGGGAATATGTACATCGTATGGAAATCCGTGTGACGAACAAAATGAGGTACCGTTTACTTAAGTTGTTTATATTGCTCAAACTTTTTATATTGAAACTACGAAGATTCTTTTCGTCGCATAAAAAGGCAATAAAAAGAATGAATCAAAAACGACTGGAAAAAATAAGAGACTTAAAAATCATGATGTCAAAAGAAGCGATACGAACGGTTAAAAACAACATGACCTTAAAGAATAAGGCTGTTTCTTTAAAAGTTATAGGAGATTACAACCAATTGATTTCTATGCTTAATCAAGAAAGAATAGGTGGGAAATCGAGGGAATCAGTACGCTTTGAAAAAGTTCTTCTTTATAAAGCTGTTCAAGCTGAACGAGATGAAGTACAAGCTTTATTTGAAAAAGGAGATATTACGCGAGACGTTGTGAATAAGCTTCGTAAACAAATTAATTTGCGTGAATCTATGTCGCTTGAAGAAAGTGGACATTAATCATGAGGATGGGGAGGTTGACTTAAGAATAAGTCGGCCTCTTTTCGCTTATACTAACCGAATTCTTATATCGAGGAGGACGATCGTATTAGAACAGAAGGTCCTT
>CAVVWH010000030.1:0-123683 GCA_963751845.1 uncultured Bacillaceae bacterium | reverse complement strand
TTGTATAAACTTTGATTGTTGTTCCAGCTTTTTGTGGCTTAACCGTTAAGCTGTAGTTCCCTTTTTTGTCTATTTTCGCTTTATATGATTTACTTCCTACTTTTATCGTAACGGTAGCTTTTGCCTCTGTTATCCCGTTAATAACTTTGGTCTTTGTATTCACCTTATTTACAGACAATTTAGGTGCAGTCTTATCAATAACTTTTGTTGTCTTAGAAACAAGCTTATCACCTGCAGCGTCATTTATATAGACAGTCACTGTTGTTCCTGCCTTAGTCACAGGGATTTTTATAAAATACTTCCCTTTTGAATTCGCAACAGAGTGGTAGGTTTCTTTTCCGATTACAGCATAAACACTACCTTCTGCTACTGCATTACCAGTAATAGACTTGTCGTTATCCTCCACTTTATTGATGGACAAAAGATTTGAAGGGTCGAAAGCTTTTACGTTTAGCTGATTGACAGCAACTGTACCACTCACTTCATTTCCTGACAATACAAGTGGACGTAATGTTGGACTCATTTGAGCAGGTATGAATTCAAGTCCCTCAGGAGAAACATCTCCAGCTATCTTTTGGCTGAAATCTCTCGTATTCAAATAATTAGCAAATTTCACATTGGATGGATTCTAATATCATATGACATAATCCCGCCTATTCTCTCTAGACCGATAAATGCGTAAACTTTATCCCCAACTTTACCTATTTTCACATCTTCAGGCTCTGGACCCTTTTTAGCACTTCTTTTATCCATTTCATCGTCATCATTCGACCAATTAAAATATTGAGGATAAGCTTCAGCTGTAATTTTTTCAAAATCACTTCCGCTATCATACACTAATTCTAGTGTATCAGCCTTCCAAATGGAAAAAGAACGTCCGCCCAACGTGTACACGGCATCATTGCCCCTATCGGTAAGAACTTCAAGCTTTTTATAAGCTGGGTCATTTTTCATTTCGGCAAGCTGGCTTTCCGCTTCTTCTTTCGTCATTCCCTTAAATGTACCATCTTTAATAGTAATAGAATCCTGTATATCCCCGAACTCCGAAACATTTACAAACTCTTCCCATTCAGTAGCATCACCTTCGTTAGCTGTTAAAAGATAGCTCTCCCCATCAATTGTCACTTGAGTGATTGAATCAGGCATGTATGCACCTTTTATTGGCAACGTTGTGATGTTTATTTTACCATCTCTTCCTGCATCAAGAGCATTCTGTGGTAAAGAGTGATCTTTAAATTCTAATGATTTTACAGAAATAACTTTTCCTGCATTTACGTTAATCGTTGCAATAGCATTATTTTCTTGAAGCGTAACATAGGCCTTTTTATTATCATCAGATAAAGCAATATATTCTGGTTCCAAATCTCTCCATGCATTTTCTTTTCCAGCATTATTACGGATGTGGACATCGTCGTCAATTACGCTAGTATCCGTAAATTGCACCGTGTTTGTTTTTCCTGTTTTATAATCAACAATGGTAACTGATCCTTCAGGGTCCACTCCATTTACAAGCCCCTTTCGTGGTTCCCCTTCATTAGCTGTAAGAATATACGAACCATCGGTACTCATTTTAATCATATCTGGTTGAACGCCAGCATCAAAGGTTTTCAGAATTTTCCCGTCATAGTTCATGACAACAATTTTCCCAGCCTTTGAATAGTCCTGCTCCTGAACGGCTGCAACAATTACCTTCTTTGTTGTATTAATATCAATGCTTGTTAAATCTCCATATGCAAACGAACTTGAATTAACTGCTTCTGCAATATTGATAGACTTTTCTTTTACTAATGTTTGATTGCCTGAAGACGATAATCCTTTTAAACTAACGATATCAATCGTTTGCGCTTTTCCATTGATTACGTAGAATTTTTTATTATGAGGATTGTATTTTACAATTTCAGCAACTCCACCCTCTTCATCTGAAACTCCAGTGCTGTAACCCGCAATTTTAGAAATATCAATTGTATTCTTAAATTGACGGTTTTCTTGTTGAGCGGATGCTGAGCTTGTTATATCCTGTGCTTGTACAAATGTGTTAGGCAGTAATAACGCTGCTGCCATTACATAAGGGATCGATTTCTTAGAAAATGACAAAATATTTTTCATTCTATTAAAAGCTCCTCTTCTATTCATTTTAAGATGTGTACAACGCCCTTCCCCTTTTGCTAACGGACCTTTTTATATTTTAATAGAAAAATATTATCCTCTTTATCCCATTTAAGTAAAAATTTCGTTAATTTTTATTAAGTTTAGATGAAAGACCACATACAAAAAGGCTCAGTCTCTACTGTTTGAACAGTAAAAGATTGAGCCTTTTTTGAAAAGGAGTGGAACCTCGATAAATATGTTATGTCATTCATAAGTGTGAAAGCTAGCTCTTTAGACTATTTTCTACCACATTCGCCAATTCACCAATTTTTCCAGCCTATGAACCTTGTAGATATTTTTGATAAATCGCGATGAGTTCATCTAGTTTTTGACTGCAACAAAGGGTATCATGACTATTTAATCCAGTTACTTTCGTAACCTGAATCAGTTCTTTTTTCAGCTGATTAATTCGATTTTCTAATTCAACCTCGATAAACATCATTCATCCTCTCCTGATCATTTATTCTCTTTGACCGTTCACTACAATAAACTTTTTTTTGCACATAAGCTATAGGGTGTCTTTATGTAAACTTCAGAATGATTTTTTTCCTTAATTACCATTACGTATTACCTTAGTTATTTACTGTTCATATATGTGTATTTTACACATATAAGTCATTTCCAGTCAAGTAATTACATACTAAAATATGTAATTTTTTACAAAACGGTATCTTGATCAAGAAAAAAGGTCAGTCCCTACTGATTGAACAGTAAAGGACTGACCATTTAAACAAAGTAAAGCTTCACTACAGGTAGTATGCAATTTATAAGTGTAAAAACAGTTCTTTAGTATTATTTTCCTAACACATTCACCAATTCGCCTATATTTTCAATAGAAATACAATACTTTGTCACCAGATTTTAACCATTGCTGATTTTCTTCCGGATATCCTAATATCACACCATCTGGAGTTCCGCTAAATATAATATCTCCTGGCTTTAAGGTCATAAATTGTGAGACGTAGCTAATGATCGTTGCACAATCAAAAATCATATCTCGTGTATTCGCCGATTGACGCAATTCCCCGTTCACTGTGCATGTAATATCTAAATTTTGTGGATTTATTTCATCACTCGTAACTAAATAGGGGCCAATTGGCGCAAAGTCATCACATGATTTTCCCAGTAACCATTGCCCTGAGCGAAATTGAAGGTCCCGAGCCGAAAAGTCATTTCCTACTGTATAGCCAAATACATAGGAAAGCGCCTCTTCTTTTGTTATCTTTGATGCCTCTTTTCCGATAACGATGACTAACTCTGCTTCATAATCAAATTTTTTAGCATCTTCTGGTAGTGAAATCGCTTGATGATGAGCAGCTAATGCATTGTTAAATTTGCTAAATAGAACAGGATAGGTAGGTATATCCATATTCGATTCCTTCGCATGATCCACATAATTCAAACCTACACAAATAATTTTCTCAGGCTTTGTTACCACAGGTGCGTAGACCAGTCCTTCTTTCGAAACATTTGGTTTAGCTTGCCCTGCTAGTTCCATAAGTTTTGAAAGAACCTCTTCTCCGCCATCAATTACTCCTTCAATTGTTGAAGGTACTTCAAGAGAATAAGCCTTTGCTGCTTTTTCTACATCAATAATTCCTTGATCCGTTTGTATCCCTAAGTGAATTTGATGATCTGATTGAAAATTGATAAATTTCATGATTCAGCTCTCCTTCTAATTCCACTTATTAAACCAAGTCTTTAGTCTTTGTTTATTTTTATCTAAAATTTCCTTTGCTGTCGTATTATTTCTTTGCTTTTTCCATTCTAGGAAACTGGCCGCAGCCATAAGTACAATGCCGCCAATAATTAAATAAAACCACCACGGCATCTGGCCCCATAAGGATTTTGTGTTCATATACACATTCAATAGAATCGTTCCAGTGCCTGCAAGAAAATAGGATTTAAATTTCATAATAAATCCAAAAATGATAGCAACTAAAGAAATCACTCCGATAATTAATGCGTCGTTTAAGGTATTCCCTTCTAGCGCATCAATAATTAAGATTCCAAACAAGAATGACACGTAGATGATTTCAATGAGTTGTGTTTGTTTTCCACGATTTATGATTTTCCTTAATACTATTGTCCCAACTAAAAGCAACGGTAAGATATTAAATTCTACAATCCATATATCCGAAATTCTAAATTGATGTAAGATGACTTGATATGGATACAAGGTTAACGAAATAGCAGCAGCTAAATATAGCTTTCGTTCTCTCTGACTGATGGTCCAGCTTCGAATCACCATAAAATACACAACTACTAAACATGATACGATGATTTCAAAAACCGGCTCCGCAACTTCATTAGCTAATACCCTTCCATTCATCACAAGTAAATAAAAGAAACCAAATATCCGATAGTAGTCTAAGATGACCCCTGACTTTGTTCTTTTGATTACACCTTTGAACAGCCATTTGCTTACTAGCAGCATGATCATCATCCATATAACAAGAACACTTATCCCTGATAGAAGCGTTAGCGTATAACTATACATCGTAGAATAGATCAACGTGAACATCAATGGAACGACCACTACCTGTTCCCATTTTCTCCTCATTAGCAAATACCATGTACATGCTAATAGAACAGTCTCTCCACCAATCCAGACAAGCTCCATTCTTTCCGGGAAGCCACTGTCAAAAACTTCAATCAGATGCACACCCGTCGCCACAAGTAAGAATGGAATCAAATAGAACTCAATAATATTTTTCCATAGTTTATTAGCTACTGCCCATAACAGAAGAATGATACCCGCCGTCAACATAAGCGTAAACGAGCTTGTATATTGGATGAATTCGATATTTACAAAAAACAACAGCACTTGTAGATACAAAGCGGTAAATCCGACATATGTAAAAACAAGCTTTTGCCATTGAATCTGTGATTGTAGTGCACTTATCACGTAAATCACTACAACAAACAGATACAACCAGGCTGATAAATCTCCAAATAAAATGAGTGCGAATCCAATTGGTATCGATCCTACATTCATAATCTGACTATACCAAAAAAAGTAACGTTCCCCATTTAGTGAAAACTTACCGATTAACTTACCAATTACCAAGAATAGTAACGGACCAAACAAGTAAAAGGCAGTATTCAAAGCATGCGAATTGAACTCAAAAATTGCGAATAAAGAGCCATATGCCCCAATACTTGTTAGCAGGACCGGTAGCCAAAGCAAATGATTGTGATACAGCTTAACTGATAACCCATTTATCCCCGTCGCAATTAACGTAATCACTGTTATAACAATCGGAGATAATGAACTGAACATTAGGGATATAAAGGATAAAAGGGAAACTACTTGTCCCGTTATAAAAAACACATGAAAGAAGTTTATTTCCTTAGCTTTTATGACAAATCCCAATCCAATCACAAGCAATGCTACGCTGATTAAATGGGCACTTAAGTCCCCATTTTTTTCATAAAAAGGACTAATTTCATTGAAATATGGATACAAGGTAATCAGCGCTAACGTCAAACTAATAGGGAATCCATATATACAATATTTAACTAACTGCTTACTGCGATCTTTATAGTATGTTAGCAAAAACAGACCTGAGATCACTGCAAAACAAAGAATAAGTTCCAACCACTGCTGTTCTGCATATCTCAATAATGTAATACCTAGTAGGACAGATCCAGAAATAGCTAAAGTACTTTCTCTAAATAAGCTCCAGATTTTGTGCTGATTGTATACATATAAACCTATGTAAAGACAAATTTGCGCAATAAAGATTAGATTTAAAATAGCATCAGTCGTTAGATGAAAAGCAAAGCCTAAATGGATAAAAGATAGACTAAATAACACATAAGCTGGGTATGTAAAGACTTTTCTTTTTTCCTCCAGTGATAGATACACATATTTAGCTGATAAAATCAACAGAGCCAAAAAGAGCTGTGTTTCTTGTACTGAAAAAAACATCGCATACACATATAAGAAAACAATTGAGCTCGCAACGACGCTTGTTAGCATAAAGCTTTTAGATAATTCGTGATTTACTTTTTTTAAGTATTTAAACAGCCCCGTATAAATAAGGGGCAATAGTGCCATAGCAACCACTTCTATTTTGTCCAAAAAAGAATTGAAAACGAGATGAATGTAGCCATAGGTGAAAAGAATACTAAAAACGAAGTGAAAATATAGTTTCTTATATCGATAAGCTAAAATTAAAAACAAGAACGATGTGATTAATAGCGTAGCAGAATAGACAATATTACTTAAAAATAACGTCAACATCACAAAAGCTTCGACGATTATTTTAAACGTGATAAATTGTAATCCATAAGGTTTAAATAATAATAGCTTCTTTATATTCTTTATTTTTTCAAGATTTAACAAGAATAATAAGTTAAATACAGACATCAGTAAAAATAACGATTCATTGGTAAAGGTTAGATAAGCTATTCCAAAGATTGCCGTTACTGTTAAGGTAGCTAATGAAATGAATATGAATAACTTAGATTGAAAATTGTCAGCAATTTTATAGTAAATGACTAAACACAAAAGACCACCAACGAAACCAAGTAATCCTCTTCCCTCTCCCCGCAGTGATAAATACTCTCCAAATATTTGATAATAGGAAGCTGATAAAATAGTAATCGGAAGAAAGAGGCTTGCTAATGTTAAAAAGGCAAAAGCCGTTTGCTTAATTTTCAGTTTTGAAGCAATCCAAGCATTTCCGGCGAAAAATACAGAAACTAAGCCAATGCAGACAACTTTTAAAACTGCATTCAAATTGCCCCATGTTGATGTTGCCCAAATAAGGCCACCAAATAAGAGTAAAATAACACCGGTAATCAAAACAATCGAAATATTCCGTTCACGAAGCTGTTCTGACGTTTTTTCAGCCTTTGCCACAATTTTCTTCTTATTCTCTGAAGAAGCCTTCTCTTTTTGATTGATTAATTCAGGATGAACCTTAATCGGAACCTTTTGTTCTTCTTTCGATTGAGGTTCATTGACTAACATAGCCTTTTCGAGGGCTTGTTCCTTATCCTCTCTTTCACTTAACAAACTAGCCTTCTTTTCCAACTGCATAACCTGCTGAACATGTCGTTCGTATGCGTTATTGATCCGAATGTAATCCGTTTTGGGAATGAGTCTCTTTTCTCTAAGAATCTCTAATTCTTCTTTAAAAATCTTCCTTCTCTGTTCAATTGGTACGTGATCTTTTGGAGAATCTGACATTCGGATGCCTCCTTTCACTTCCAAGGCTTGATAAGGTTCAGGGGGATCCTTCCTTCTCAGCAAAATCATCATACCAAACTTATCAGAATTATCAAACTACGATATCATGACAATAGACTGCTAATTTTTCATTTCTATTAAATCAGCTTTAATAAACAGCTCTATTATTTTTTTGCTTATTCACAATCTTGTTATGAAATCCATCCAATAAAAAAATATCACTACCTCATATTGTTGATTTTTCCTTTAATGCATCTTGATACTCTGTTTTTAACGTTTCAATCACTTTTGAAACAGATTCCACCTGTTTGATCATTCCCACTCCATGTCCGGCTGACCAAATATCCTTCCATGCCTTTGGTCCATTTTCCTTATATTTAGACCAATCAAATGACTCTTTTTTCTGTAATTGATTAGGATCTAGACCGGCTTTTCGAATACTTGGTACAAGGTAATTTGCATTTACTCCACTTAAAGCATCTGTATAAATAATATCTTCTATTGTCGATTCAATTAACAAGTCAAGATATTCGTCTTTGGCTAGACTTTCCGTTGTAGCAATAAAACGAGTGCCCATATATACGAAATCCGCTCCAAGTATTTGCGCCGCTACAATATCCCTACCACTAGAAATGCCCCCAGCAAGTATCGTAATTCCCTTCCAAAACTCTTTTACAGCTGATATGAAAGCAAATGGATTTAATGTTCCAGCATGTCCGCCTGCACCATTGCACACAAGAATAAGTCCATCTGTTCCTCCTTGTATAGCCTTTCTTGCATGCACTAGATTAATGACATCCGAGAAAACAAGACCTCCATACTCATGAACCAGGCTGACAACGCGACTAGGGTCTCCTAGAGAGGTAATGACAATCGGTGGTTGATACTTATTAATAAAATCCAAATCTTCTTCATATCTCTTGTTCGTTCTATGGACTACTAGATTAACGGCCCAGGGAGCAATTCTGCGTTCAGACTCTTTTTTTCGAGCATTTTCAAGTGCCTCACTGATTCTACACATCCAAGCATCTAAATCCACTAATGTACGTGCATTTGCTAGTGGAAAAGAACCAATAATTCCTGACATACATGTTTCAATCACCATTTCAGGGCCAGAAACAAGAAACATCGGAGCCACAATAACAGGTAGTTCCATTCGAGAAGAAATTTCAGGTATATTTTTTGACATACTAATCCACCTTTCTTTTTTAACGAGATAAAACAATAGCAACAGCTTCTATTTGTAACTTTTAAGATGCTTAATATAGTTGACGGGAAATTATGACAACATTTTGCTTTCTGAATAATCATCTATTTGTAAGTATTCTAGAGAAACTATCTATTTACCTCCGTAAAATAAGGATATTTTTTCCATATACAGTATTGTATTCTGTACTACGCTAGAACAAAATCCATCATTCATTTACAAAAAAAGGGTTTTCTAGACTTTCCTCGTATATATAAATTGAAGCGTTTTTTATCTATACATGCGGGGTGAAGAATCGTGCTTACAACGAATTACGAAGAGAAAATTGTAGAATTAAAGGAAAAGGGACAGGTAGAAATTCCTTTGACCGATTGTGATTTACAGTTTTATATCGAGGATAAGTTAAAAAGCTTAAATCTGAACTATCAGAAACTGATTCCACCAAGAAAAAGACGAGGTAAAACAAAATTTTTAATGATAAAAATTAAAAATGAAGATTAGTAAAATCTTGGTTTTAAAGTCATTAGACATCCTTATACATCAAGGACCAGGCGTGCTCTACGCCTGGTTTGTTTACGCTCTCTTTAATTCCAATCGTCGTGCAATAGTAGATAGTGCATAATTGACAACAAAGTACATCATTGCGATGAGCAATAGAATGGGAATAAAGTAGGCTGAATTTTGTCCATAAACAATCTGAGCGTTGTGAGTTAGTTCTGGCAATGAAATCACGACGGCCAGAGAAGTATCTTTCAATAGAGAGATAAATTGACTGACTAGAGGTGGAATCATCCGCCGTAAAGCTTGTGGCAAAATGACATATCTCAACGCTTGAACATAGGTTAACCCTGAAGAACGTGCAGCCTCCATTTGTCCTTTATCGATTGAATTTAAACCACTACGAATCACTTCGGAAATCATCGCTGATTCAAAGATTGTTAACGCAACAATCGCGGCCGGAATAATTTCAAGCTTGATATGAATCTCTGGAAGAGCAAAATACGTAAAGAAAATAATTAAAAGTAGCGGCAAGTTCCTGACTACTTCAACTAGTACTGCTAATATGTGCGAAACGACGGGTATTTTTGTAAATCGAATGGTACCAACCACACCCCCTATAAGGAAGCTCAAGACAATTGAGATGAAAGCGACTTTAAGTGTTACCCAAAGCCCTTCAAATAAAAAGGCGATATTATCTGGTGTAAAAGCATTCATAAAATCCATAATGATACCTCCCCTCAATTACTCTTAGCAAGGCGTTTTTCTAGATACCCTACGCCAAGACTTAGAGGAATGGTAAGTAGTAAATAAAACGCTGCTACAAATATGTAGACATCGAACACAACGAATGATCGTGTTGAGATTAAATCCCCTTGATACATTAAATCAAGGCCAGCAACAACTGAAAGAATCGATGAGTTTTTGACAAGGTTAATAAACTGATTGCCAAGCGGGGGAATAACAATTTTCACCGCCTGCGGTAGAATAATCAAACGCATGGCTTGTACGTAGCTTAAACCCGAAGAACGTGCAGCCTCCATTTGCCCCTTTGGAACAGATAGAATTCCTGCCCTAATCGCTTCAGCAATAAAAGAAGACGTATAGATTGTTAAGGCAATTGTTCCAGCGATTAATCCATCTAAACTCAAGCCGATAAAAAAGAAAAAAGTAATAATTAATAGCGGAATATTCCGAATAAATTCAACGTAAATAGCCCCAAACCAATTCAAAGGTTTTAATGGCACAATTCTCATGACGGCTATTAGAATACCAATGAATAAACTTCCTACCAAAGCTATCAAACTTGCCGTGATTGTAATTTTAAACCCTTCCAAATACATGTCTATGTTTTCTGTTAAAATGGAAAAATCAAGCACGACATCCACTCCTCTAACTAACCAGGATGAGCATGGCGCCCATCCTGACAAATATCAAATTACTATTCTTCTTTAATCCATTTCTTATAGATTTCATCATACTTCCCTGAATCTTTAAGAGTTTTAAGAGCTTTGTTTAATTCAGCCACAAGAGCGGAATTTCCTTTTTTCACAGCGATACCGTATGGCTCTTCAGTAAAAGTTCCACCCACTAATTCATAATTTGGATCTTCAGAAGCCATACCATAAAGGATCGCATCATCTGTTGTTAAAGCATCTCCTTGTCCAGCTTTTAAGGCTGTAAATGCTTCTGCATAGTTTTCAAACTCAAGGACTTTTGCGTCAGGTGCTTTTTCACGAATATTGATAGCTGAAGTAGAGCCTTTTGTAGCGATTACCGTTTTTCCTTTTAAATCTTCGATACTTTTCACGCTACTGCCTTTTTTAACAAGCAAGGATTGACCTGCATCAAAATAAACATCTGTGAAATCGACTTCTTTTTTACGATCTTCGGTAATGGTCATAGTTGCAACAATCGCATCAATATCCCCATTATTTAAAAGTGGAATCCTCGTTTTCGATGTTACTTCTTTAAACTCAACCTTTGTTTCATCACCTAGTATTTCAGCAGCAAGTGCTTTAGAAATATCAATATCAAATCCTTCTACTTCTCCTGTACTAGGATTTTTCAACCCAAATAATCTTGTATCATGTTTTACACCAATGACAATTTTGTCCTTTTCTTTAATTTGAGCTAAAACATCTGGACTTTCGTCACCGGTTGTTTCTGTGCTTGACTCTTTATTTCCACAACCAGCTAGTACAATAATCGCTAATAGTGAAAGTAGTGCTCCTTGTAACCATTTCTTCTTCAACATTCCCATCCCCCTATTTAATGATTTAAAATACGGCTAAGAAATAAACGAGCTCGCTCTTCGCGAGGATTTTCGTAAAATTCAGCCGGAACTGCCTCTTCTAAAATTCGTCCCTCATCCATGAAGACGATTCGGTCAGCGACTTCACGTGCAAAGCCCATTTCATGTGTTACAACAACCATCGTCATTCCTTCATGTGCAAGAGCCTTCATAACATCAAGTACCTCGCCAATCATTTCTGGATCTAAGGCTGAGGTTGGTTCATCAAATAACATAATTTCTGGGTTCATGGCTAATCCTCTAGCAATCGCTACCCGCTGTTGCTGACCGCCTGAAAGCTGAGATGGGTACGAATTTGCCTTATCAGCGATTCCTACCTTTTCTAAATATTGTTGAGCGATCTTTTTTGCTTCAGTCTCTGATTGGCCAAGTACCTTCATGGGGGCAAGCATGATATTTTGAAGAACTGTTTTGTGGGGATATAAATAAAAGTGTTGGAAGACCATCCCGATATTACGGCGGAGTTTGTTTATATTAGTTTTTTTATCTCCAACTGATAAATTGTTTACAGTTAGTGCTCCACCTGATATGGTTTCCAAACGATTGATACAACGAAGCAATGTACTTTTCCCTGATCCAGAAGGACCAATAACTACCACAACTTCACTTTTGTTAATAGTAAGATTAATATCCTTTAATACATGAAAATCTCCATAATACTTGTTCACTTGATCAAATACGATCATAGATTGTGTTCCTCCCTTTACCTATGTAGTATTATTTTGAAAAATCTTGTGGGGGTCTCTTTTATATTAATCTATTAAAAATAGGGTAGAAACCGATTATTCGCCATAATAATTGCGGCCTCTGAATTTACCAAAAATATACTATACTTACATTTAATTGTAACATAAAAACAATGTAGACAATTGTATATTTTGAAAAACTTGCTTTATGCAAAAAAAGCTGTCTTTGATAACAGCTTGATTTTTACAAAAGCGCTATATTTTTAATAGAATAATCTATTTACTGTTTACTTAAAAAAATGTCCCGAACCATCTCATGATTTACAGGTGTAATATTATTTTTAATATTCGCCGCATTTAATGCTTGAGTGGCGATTTCGTCAATATCATGCAATGAGACACCAATATCATGTAAAGTAGAACGTAATCCTAAATCTTTTTTCAATAAATTTAACTCAGCAACTAAACTTTCGACTGAATCAAATCCAATACGGCGAATATCTAATAAAATATCGGGGTTTGTCTTTACATTTAATAAAAACCATGAGTCAAGGGTAAAAGCACAAGCTTCTGCATGAGGAACACCAAATTTCATTGTTAAATAATACGAACAAGCATGAGATGCTGTTGTTCCCGTTTGAGAAAATGCTTTACCTGCAAGAATTGCTGCAAAAGAAAGTTGTTCCTTTTCATGAGTATTTGATGAGTCAGTTATAGCTTGTCTTAAATTGGCAAACGCAATTTTAGCAGCTTCTGATGCATATAAATTTGTTAATGGTGTTGCATTCACACTCGTTAAAGCATCTAATGAATGAGCAATTATGTCAATTCCTGACACTGCTGTGACGCTTGGCGGGCATGAAAATGTAAGAGTAGGATCGACAATGGCCAATTTGGGATAAATCAATGAACTGATTAATGGATGCTTTATTTCTTTTTCTTTCCAATTAATAACCGCAGTTGCTGTAACTTCACTGCTTGCACCGCTCACTGTTGGAATTGCGATAATAGGTAGTGCATTGGAAATAGGCTCGCCGTTAATTAATTCCTGAATAGACGCTGATTGAGCACAAACAATGGCAGTTGCTTTCGCACAATCGATTACACTTCCACCTCCGATTGCAACAATTCCATCTATCTCAAGTTCTTTAGCCAATTTTACACACATTTCTACATTCTCTGTTGTCGGATTTGCATCAATACCATGAATAATTTCTACAATTCTTCCTTCACTCGCCTTTTTTAATTCAGTTGCAACCCCAGATTTTACAGCGGAATTACTTGAAATGAGTAAAGCTTTTTGAAATCCTGTTTCGTATAAATATGTATAAATATTTTTTACCTCACCGTTTCCAAATGCAATTTTCGTTGGATGTTGATATTGCCACATTCATAATCACCTCGAAATATAAAATTCAACATTGTCATACATTTTCCTTTTTAATCGTTTAAGATTCCTTTATTGATTATTCTCACTTCTAGATTACATTCAAGCCCTCTTTGCAATCCGACGTATTTAAGTAAGTGAATTGATGGATCGATACCGGCAATATTTTGAATGCCAATTTTTAAACGTCTTTATTGTTATTTAGCACCATTTTTTATTTTTTTCATAAGAATGTTTTTGATAAATCGTGATGAGTTGGTCTAATTTCCGACTGCACCAAATGGTATCAGAGCTATTTAAACCAGTTACTGCAACAATCTGGATCAATTCTTTTTCCCCCCTATAACTTTATAACGCCTTTTAATGAGATAGGAAGCTAGGCTTCCTACCTCAAGGTATTTACGGCTGCTGTACCTTAATTTTGTCACCTACTACAAAGGACATTAAATCTTTACCGACAACAAAATCTCCGTCATAAATTTTTTGTGTTCTTTCTTTTATATTTGCTTCCTTTTCAGGTATTAATAATGCTAAATGTGTATAAACAGCAAGTTTTGGATGTACTTTCTTAAACACTTCTGCTGCTTGTTCAGGTGTTGTATGATAAGATTCAATATGTTTGATTCCTTCAGATTTATACTCTTCTTCAGCAGTCGCTTTTACGACAACGACTTCATGAATAAGCAAATCTGCTCCCTCTGCATGCTTAATTAAATTTTCACTGTACGTCGTATCGCCGGAAATAACAACGGAGTGTCCCTTATAATTAATTCGATATCCAAACGCCGGTTTCATCGGACCATGATCCACTTTAAAAGCAATGACTTCCACACCATCATTTTCATAGACGACGCCTTCATCAATCTCCTGAACATCTGTCTCTGACCCTACCGAAGTGCCTTCAACTTTATTTCGAACTGCAATATCAGCTTTATATGCTTCGACTATGTTCTTAACCCAGCTCTCTGTTCCTTTAGGTCCCCAAATACGTAATTTCGTTTCTCTAATGCCTCTAGGATCAGGTACAAAAGCACCCGTAATTAATAAATCGTCAAAATCCATCGTGTGATCATGATGTAAATGTGTAATAAACAACTTGTCAATCATCCCAGGTGAAACACCCATTTGATTCAGTCGCATCGTTGATCCTCGTCCAACATCAAATAGTAACTTTTGTCCGGCAACTTCTACTAATGTTGAGTTACTAAAACGCTCTGAAGATATAACTGGTGAACCGGTTCCAAGAAGTGTCACTTTAAAATCTCCATCAATTTGTTGCGCTTTTTGTTTTTCAGCATCTTCTGATGAGTTATTCGCCACTTCCAGGGCTTGTGTAGTATCTTCGTTCTGCTCAGTGTTATCTGATGAAACATTACTTTCTTGTACGCAGCCCACTAACAAACTGAAAACAAACAAATAACATAAGACAGCAAACAATGATTTTTTAAGCATGGACATAGCTCCTTTTCGCTTTCACAATGGATTTTTTACGAAATCTATTTGAAATCATAGCTGCTAGAACATGATGAAAAAGTTTCTTTTAATTTTCAAAAAAGTCATTCTCTATTAGATTATTTGTTTGTAACTTCCTAACTTTCTTGTGTAGGACGTTTTTCTTAGAAGGCATTTCCGAGTAATTATCGAATAAACGTTTTCTCAATCGGTCTTGGATGTCTTGGATTATAGTATGGATTGTTCAAAGCAATTTCTGCAGTCTCATTTAAATCTTACGATACAGTAGTTTCAGCAATAGACTCAACAGCCCGATTTTTAGGACTAGACTCAATCAAAGCAAAACCAATAATTCCACACATCACGGTACCCATTGCAGCAAGCCACATCACGATTGGAAGACCATGCTGATCGGCTAAGTATCCAGCTATAGCCGGAATAGTTGCCGCACCAAATAGTTCTCCAATACTCACAGACAAAGCACTTGCTGTAGCAGCCAATCGCGGGGGAACGCTTTCAATTGGAATAATATTCATGAACATAGGTGCAACTCCCTGATATACATTACATACTACTGCTAAAATAGCAAGGATAACCCAATTGCCGTTGTAAAACAAGAAAACGAGTGGCAGAGATGTACCTAAAAACGCAGCAATGATCAGAGCGGGCTTTCTTCCTATTCTGTCTGAAATATAAGGGATCACTAAACTCCATAAGAAGAATCCCAAACCAAATCCTGCCATAACAATCCCCATTTGATTAATTGTCAGATGCTTTACCTGCGTTAAAAACAATGGTAAATAGAGATTCATTATCCAAAGGGCAACCATATAAAAAACCGAGATAAGAACACTTACCCAAACATTCCTATATTTTAAAGCTTCAATATAAATTGATAATGAACTTTTTTTATGTTTTTCTTTAACCACTTTCACTTCTCTCATCATTTTCAATAAGACGAGCCCCATGATTAGGGTCGGAATACTAGCCAAGACAATCGCTGTATGCCAGTTTGTCTTGGTTGCGATTTGAGTTACCAGAATGGGCCCTGCAGTAAGTCCAATTAATCCAACTCCACTAAAAAGGATTCCAAGGTTTTTACCTAAATGTTGAGGTTTAGATTCAGCTGATATAATGGTAGCACTTAGAGGTGCAAAAGGCCCTTCACTAGCACCATTTGCCATCCTAATCAAAACTAAGATCATAAATGAAGAAGCGAGAGCAGTAAGACCTGAGAATACCGCCGTTAAAAGGATCAGTGGTATTAATACTCGTTTTCGATATCCTAATTTATCAGATAGCATGGCAAAAAATAGAGTTGAAATATCCCATGCTAACGTCATCCAAAGATTTATTTGACCAATATCCGTATTATTTAGGTGTAATTCTGGAGCAATGATAGGCATAAGAAACGCAAGCGCCAAACGGTCGATAAAAATAAAACCATAAGTAAGAGACAATAATATAGCTAAGCGTCTTACATAACGAGGATTGTATGCATTTTCATTTTCAATCACATTCATCTTATTTACTCCTTCATATTCCTTATTAAATGACCCAATATGACTGAAAAAGTATGAAATATATTCATAAGCCCTCTTCGCTTAAAAATAAATGGGGTTAAAAGCCATTTGCAATCTTAGCTCACCCCATTTAATTCATAAAACTAATCTATAAAATAACCTGTTTATAATGCTCTGTTTGAGGAGTGTGTAAATAGTAAGGTCCAATTAAAGACTTCATTTCCTGAAAAGCTGTTGAACTTTTAAATCCAATTAGATGGTCCTCCACTGTTTTCCATTTAATTGAGACCAAATATTTATTTTTCTTCTCTAAGCATCGTTGCAACTCGTATCCTAAATAGCCATTGGCAGAAGTAAGCAGCACAGTTACCTTTTTAAAAGCAAGTTCAAATTCTTCCTCCCTTCCAGGCTTCACTTCAAGTAAAAAGGTTTCTTGTATCATTTATACAGCACTCCTATAATAAGCTTCTTATGAATGGATATCTTGTTCTTATACTTTAGCCAAATCTACTTCAAATTCAGTTCCCCAAGAACTTAACCCTTCCCAAACTTTTGGTTTAAGCGGTAATTCCTTGTGCCATGGGCGAGGCTCGAAAATGCTAAGCTCTGAAATATAAACATCCATATCTGTATAAAGCTCAATCACATTTTCATCTGGATCATAATGGTACGTAGCTATATTATGTCCAGCTGTATGACGAGAAGGTCCCCAAAGAACTGGTCGACCATGCTTGGCTAATATATCTGAGCTCGCATATTGATGACTTGCATCTTTGAGTTGGAATGCGATGTGATGTAATCTAGTTTCGTTAGATGCCACAATATTCAATACATGATGATCTGAATTGCATGTTAAGAAGTTACAGAAGTCTTCGCCAATTTGATCAGTAAACCAGAAACCTAATGCATCTTGATAGAATTGGACCACTTCTTTATGATTATTGGCATAAAAGGCAATATGACCTAATTTTAGAGGAACGATTCCAGAAGTTCCAAATCCAACAGCATTCTGTTCCATTTCAATAAATAAATCAATAACATTTCCAGCAGGATCATGTAATTCGATTAATTGTGAAATCCCTGGTTTAGATTCTAGTTTAATAGTAGAAGAAATTCCTAGCTGATGTAATTGTTCTTGCACCTCTTCTAATGAAAGTTTCCCATCCAATTGATATCCGTATCGACGAACAGCCCTTTCTTCAGCAGGTGTAATGACAATATTATGATGATCCAGACCATTACTTAAATAAGTCACACCATCTTTCTTTTCTGTAATACGGTAACCCATTGTATTTATATAATAATCTGTCATACTCTCAGGCTTATTGGTAGCAAAATCAGCATACGCCAATCTAAATACTTTTACTTTTGACATAACACATTCCTCCAATATCGTTTTAATAGAAAAATTGAGAATCCTCTGATTAAATGTTCTTCCAAGAAATATGCTATTATTAACTTATAGACTTACCCGAGTCTATTACAATCTTTACTGTTTTTGATTTGCCCCTAAGCAAATTAAAAACAAACCCTAAAGGATGGCATCCTTTATGTTAAAACAGCAACTGTATATGAACCTTGTTAATATGCTTGGTAACTAGCAGTTGCTGTGTTCATGAATTTCTTCATTTGTTGATATAAATCCTCAACAAGTAATGGTAAATTAGTAAAGGAAGATGTACTCCCAAAAATATAATAATCAGGGCGAATGATAATAGCTTCTGAACCACTTTTATTAAAATACTGACCATAGCGTCCTTCAACATCAACAGCTACATTGGAGGCTTCTTTCGAACTATCAGAAATTTCAATAAACTTTGCATCAATATTCTCAAGAAATTGGATTTGTTCATCACTTAGGACCTTTTTCGGACTATCTATCGGACTAATAATCATCCACCCTTGTCCAACTACATCATCAAATAATCCTGTCTTCCCCTTATATGTCACCTGACTTTGTAAAGATAGTTGACCAGCAAATGTGTCGCTTTCTTTTTCAGTTTTAGAAAGAATTCCCTCGTTCAGAATCGGAAACTTAGGAAACTCAGGTGCGTTACCGGATAAAAATGCTTCATCTCGTTCTTTTGCTGCTTTTGGATCCGTTACGCAAATCATCTTGCCTAAATATAAAGCAGCTTCAACGACAGCCTGATTATGAGGCTTACGTTCAGTCGTATAAGTATCTAGAATGTTGTCATCAACTTTGCCGCTAAGGACAAGATCTAGCTTCCAAGCTAAATTCTTTGAATCACGTAGTCCAGAGCATAACCCTTGCCCCATAAAAGGTGGGGTTAAGTGTGCTGAATCACCAGCTAATATCAATCTACCTTTTCTCCATTCATTCACCCATTGTGCCTTAAATGTATACACTGCATGTCGTTCTAACTTAGCATTATTAGGAGAAATATTCCAAGGTTCAAGTAAACGCCATGCCACTTCTATATTATTTAATTCTTCTTTTGTTTCTCCAGGTAGGGCCATGAATTCCCAGCGTCTTCTACCAGGACCTCCTGAAACAACCGTCGTGGGACGAGCTGGATCACATAATTGCAAATTCATTGGGTTCCATTCTCTCTCTTCTAGAGGAATGATATCTACAACAAGCCAATCTGCTGCAAATCCTAAATCTGTTAATGTGTAATTCATATTTTCACGAACAAAACTATTGGCTCCATCACAACCAATAACATATTGGGCCATGATCTTGGTCTTTTCTCCATGTAGGTCTTTAACAATTAACTCTACGTATTTATCGAATTCATTTAGCTCAATGGCATCATATCCAAGATTTACCCTCACGGTAGACTGTTTACGACATGCTTCGTCCATTACTTCTTCAAGTTCTGGTTGATTAAAAAACATATCTCCTGGCCACCCTGAAATACCATATTGAGACCAGTCAATTTTCAAGAGTGCTTGTCGCTTGGCATTTTGCCATTCATAAAAATCAGGCACAATTTGCGAAATTTTCTCAACTTCCTTTGTAGAGAGGGCTGATTGAAGAATCCTAGCTGTTTCATGATCATAATGAACAGCCCGTGGTAGCCCATAAGGTTCTTCAAATCTTTCATAAATACCAACTTTCCAACCCTTTTGACCAAGTAAAGTAGCCAATAACTTAGCTACAGGGCCATAACCAACAATCGCTACATCAACATTTTCTTGTTTCATACATTCACACCCTTATTTAATTATTTGTTTTCATTGAAATAAGGTAATAATCGATGGTGTTGTAAGCGTACTCATTTATCTTGTTTTAAATAAAAGAATTTACTCTGAAATAGAAATTTTACTTAAGCTGGAATTTTTAAAAAAACCCCAGCTTATTTTATATGTTTGTAGAAGATTAAGACACTGTTACTTGACTTGGTACAACTTTACTTATTTGTTCACCTAAATCAATGGTTCCATCTGAACTTTTAATCGTCAAACGCATAACGTCGCCATCTTTTAAATATTTGTCACTAGTTAACTGTGTTTCTAGTAACACCTCTAGTTTCTTTTGACCAGACACTTCTAGACTAGAAACTTTATCCATTACTTCTGCTGATAAATTTAAAGCTACACCACCTGTTGTACCAGTTAGTACTAAGTCCCCTGGTGATAGATCCATAATTTCTGATAGTTCTTGTAGGGTTTCTGCTGGTTTGAACAAGAGTTGATTTGTATTAGCAGATTGACGGATCTCATCATTTACCCAAAGATTTAATTCAAGATCATGAATTAATGAAATCTCCTCTTTGTCTAGTAAATATAGGTAAGGCCCAGTTGGACAAAATGTCCGATAACTTTTTCCTTTTAACCATTGTCCTTGAGGAAGCTGAATATCACGAGCTGAAACGTCATTTACGATAACAAGTCCAGCGATATATTGATGAAGATTTTCATCTGTCACTTGTTTTGGCTCAGAAATTTCAGTCCCAATAACAAGCCCCAGTTCAATTTCATAATCTAATAGTTTAACATGAGAAGGGCGTACAACCTCACTGGTTGCACCTGTAAGTGAACTATCAGACTTACTAAAAATCATATTAAAAGGAGGGCGTGCTGCTTCAAGACCTGCCTCTGCACGATGAGAAGCATAATTCGCTCCTTGACATACAATTCTTGATGGCTTTGTAACAGGACTTAAAATGGTTACTCCATCTAAAGAAATAGACTCTGTACTACCTTCGTTTTTTATTCTTCTTGCCTCTTCTACTCCATTTTCTAAGAAATCAGCTAAAGTATTATAGGAATCTTGTAAAACGAGAATGTTACTTCCAGATAAAACTCCCCATTGTTCTTGTTGTTCTTTCATAAATCTAACAACTTGAATTCCCATGTTTGTACCCCTTTCAATTTTTAAATTTTATTATTATAGGCCTTCTCTAATAGGCGTTTTACACGTAAAATTTGTTCTAACATTTTTTGATGTGCCAATTCTTCATTTCGCGCAATAATGGCATCATAGATCACTCGATGTCTTTCTAAAACTTCAATAGTAGGCGAATCATATGGAGAATCTGGTAGATTTTTTATAATAGGCCATGTCTTTTCATGGCTTAGAACAAGTGCTTTATGAAGCTTTTTCACCGTACCAATAATTAAATCATTATGAGAAGATTCGAGTATATTTTGGTGAAAGTCAAAATCAGCCTTTGCCCAAGCTTTTACATCACCAACGGACCTCTCAAGGTCCTCGAAAGATGCTTTAATTTTACCTATATTCTCTTCTGATGCTCTTTGTGCCGCCAAGCCTGCTGCCACTGGTTCAAGACCCATTCTAACTTCTGTCAAATGCAATAAAAAATCTTTATTATTCTCATCTTCTAGTAACCAGGTTAATATATCAATATTCCACCATTGCCAATCCGAACGTGGAAGTACAATGGTACCTGACCGTTGATTAGACCTAACCAGCCCAAGGGTAGATAAGCCTTTAAGGGCTTCGCGGACCACAGTTCGACTAACTCCATATAATTCACATGCTTCTTCTACTTTTGGTAATATTTCACCAGGAATCAGTTCCCCAGTAACTATTTTTTTTCCTACATCCTGTACTAATTGATCACTTCTATTTTTCATAAACTTTATTACCCTCCATTCCCACTGCGCTTTACCTTAACTAATAGTATACATGGTAATCGACTTCAATTGGGATAGAGGTAAATTAAACTCAATTTAGCATCAAAATCGTTTTCATTTTATTTGAAGTTCAATCCCCCCTCTTTGATTAGCGAATTAAATCAGTAATTTACGCAATAAATATTACTTATCTGAATTATCTAATAAGTAATATTTATTTGTAAATTTATATTAAATAAATATTACTTATTTGTCAATATTTAACTTTTTTAATTTTAGAAATTTTCTATTTGAGTCTTAACAGACTAAAGTTTGCAAAAAAAAACTGTCCAAAAGTTTAACTTTTGGACAGTTTTTTCTAATTTACTCATTATTTTGTAAAAGCATCTGTTAATACTGGTACGATTTGTTTTTTACGTGATACAACGCCTTTAAGAACGGCCGTATTGTTTTCTAAAGTCACATTATAGGCTTTTTCAACAGCAGCTGTTTCTTTACCAAGCGCTAAACCAACAGAGTCATTTGTTAAAATATCAGTTACAACAAATAAGAATAAATCTAATTCTTTTTCAGCAACGACTTTGTTGATTGCATCTTCTAATTCAGCTTGACGTACAAGAACATCTGCTGTATCTACAGCATTCACTTGTGCAATCACTACTTTTGCTTGTCCCATAGAGAATTCTTTCGCATCAAGAGAAATTAATTGTTCTGTTGTTTTATCACTTAAATCAGCACCTGCTTTAAGCATTTCCAAACCATATGATTCTGCATCAACACCAGCAATTTCAGCAAATTCTTTTGCTGCAGCTACGTCTTGATCTGTGCAAGTTGGTGATTTAAATAATAAAGTATCAGAAATAATAGCTGATAACATTAACCCTGCGATCTCTTTTGGAATTACTTTTCCATTTTCTTTATATAGTTTGTTTAAAATCGTTGTAGTACAACCAACTGGCTCAGCACGGTAATATAATGGATCACTTGTTTCAAAGTTAGCAATACGGTGGTGGTCAATGACTTCTAAAATGCGTACTTGATCAATATCGTCTGCACTTTGTTGACGTTCATTATGGTCAACTAAAATGACACCTTCTGCTTCTCCTGCTACTTTTTCCACAAGACGAGGTGCATCAAAATTGAAAGTATTTAATGCGAATTGTGTTTCACCGTTCACTTCACCAAGACGGACAGGTTCTACATCCAATCCTAATTGTTTTTTTAAATCAGCATAAGCAAGTGCTGAACAAATTGTGTCTGTATCTGGATTCTTATGTCCAAAAATAAGTACTTTACTCACGTTATTTCTCCTTTATAGTTAAAGTTTACTAGCATTCTTTTTTGATTTTATCACTTAAAGAAAATCATTTCTACTCCCTATTCTATCTAGTTCATTTCTTTTTACGACTATATTTTGAAAGCAGATATAAAAGATGCTTAATTTCTTTAGTATATTTATTCCATTTTTACAATGAATTAATATCCCCATCATTTTATGGTGCTATAGTATTTGTTATGACTACTATAGGGGGTTTTTAATGATGAAACGTATTTTTGCTGCTTCTATTTGTACGACAGTATTAGCAGGCTCACTTTTAGCGGGGGCAGCCTCAGCTAAATCTAATGTTGATGTAAAAAAATATTCAGTTGGCGTCAATTCCCATTTATTCGCACCTGCGCATGAGTCAGTTGCTAACGTATTTCCTTTTGGCTTTGTGGGAGGATTTGGGTCAGCTCTAGCCTTCAAATCATACGATAAAAAAACAGGCGAATATGAATTTTATGCCCTGACTGACCGAGGTCCCAACGGTGATGCACCAAACTATTTAGAAAATGGCCAATCTACGACAAGTAAGTATTTTCTATCACCAACATTCAATCCGCAGATTGGTATTTTAAAGATTAAAAAGGGACAAGCACAAATAAATGAAAGTATTAAATTAAAGAACAAAGATAAATCCTATGTAACAGGGTTACCCATTGCTCCTGGTAATACTGGTTCATCTCTAGAAATTCCACTTTTACCAACGATGGATAGGTTGAACTATGATTCTAATGGTATGGACCCTGAAGGTATTGCTGTGGATAAGCAAGGAAATTTTTGGATTTCAGATGAGTATGGTCCCTTTATAGCGAAGTTTTCTAAAAATGGGCAATTAATTCAAAAACTTCAACCAGGTAAGGGATTGCCAGAAGTCTTGAAATATCGAATTCCGAACCGCGGTATGGAAGGATTAAGTATAAGCCCAAGCGGAAAGGTTTTTTCATCCGTTCAAAGTATTTTAGATATTAACGGAGAAACAAATAATGCCCTATTTACGCGTATTGTTATATATGATCCAAAGACCCAAAAAACAAAAATGTATGCTTATCCAGTTAATATGTCAAAATTCAAAAAAGCTAAAGACTTAAAAATTGGTGATATTTACGCAGTCAATGATAAGCAGATTCTTGTGATCGAGCAAGGTAAGGATAAGAATGGTGAGATGAGTAACGTCATTAATCTTGTAGATTTGTCAAAAGCTACTGACCTTACAGGGAAAAAAGTCAACGGAAAAGAGCTTGAAACTATTAGCAATCCTGACGAGTTGAAAAAGCTTACTATTCAAATGGCTACATCAAAAGAAATTTTGAATCTGCGTGATCATGGCTGGGACATGGAAAAAGCTGAAGGATTAACATTACTCCCTGATGGTAAAACAATCGCTATCGTAAACGACAACGACTTTGGTGTTGCGGTTTCTACTGATCATGGTGAAGGTATCACTGACTTAACCTATGATGCGGCATCAAAGAAATGGACATTAGATTCTAAAGAAATTCCAACTAATGTAAGTTTCTCTGCTAACTCTCCTGCTGAACGAAAAAATGTAATCTGGCTCTTTACCCTTTCAAATCTTAATAAGCTGTTAAAATAGGAAAATAGCGAAGCATTATGCTTCGCTATTTTTTTAATCTTTTCTTCACAAATAGGGCAATAAAAACAATAAACAACAAAGCTAAAATGGCATAAACAATATTTGAGTAAACATCCATGTAAGCTACAATACTTTCCCAAGATGATCCGACAGCTGCGCCTACATTTACGAGGATAATATTCCAAATCAATGTCCCTGCAGTGGTGAATATCAAAAACATCCAAAACTTCATATTAGACATACCAGCTGGAATGGAAATTAAGCTTCGAATCAACGGAACAAGGCGGCAGAAGAAAACCGTCCATACCCCATATTTATCAAACCATTCATCAGCCTTATAGATGTCTTTTTTAGTTATGCGTAAAATATGCCCCCACTTGTCCACAATCTTTTCTAATCGTTCTACATCAATCAGTAACCCAATACCATAGAGGACCACAGCTCCTGCGACTGAACCTAAAGTAGAAGCTACAACTACTCCTAATACACTTAAATCGGAGTATGTGGTCATAAAACCACCAAAGGTTAAAATAACCTCTGATGGAATTGGTGGAAAAATGTTTTCTAAAGCAATCAGTAGAAAGACTCCTATGTATCCATAATTACTCATAAATTCCGTTATCCAATTTTCCATTTTTCTTCTCCTAACAAAATCCTATTATTATCTTTAGAATATCATTTTTACAAGTCAATTTCATTATTTTTCCACCGAAGTGAATCTTTATATGAATATATGAATATTGTTTTCCAAGAAAAAAAGACTCCCTTAAAGGAGTCTTTTTTAAGCGTTCAATTATTTTTGAACGTTAGCAGCTTGAGGTCCACGAGCGCCTTGTTCGATTTCGAAAGTAACGTCTTGACCTTCTTCAAGAGTTTTGAAACCTTCACCTTGGATAGCTGAGAAGTGAACGAATACGTCGTCTTGACCTTCAACTTCGATGAAACCAAAACCTTTTTCTGCGTTAAACCATTTTACTTTACCTTGTACCATTGTAGTGCCTCCTGTTTGGAAATAATCCATTTTATTACTATTCTTGATTCTGGATAATGACTCAAGAGGAGACCTAGAACGGTGCTTCCTTCTTTCAATCTTATTCCGAACAAAAATAATTGTCTATATTATATCATGCAAAATCGAAAAAACACAAGATTTTCAACAAAGAATTTGCTGACAAACTGCGCTAAATTCCTACAATTTTCACGACTTTTTTTTACAAAATCCTTCTTCTAATAAATAACGTTTTGCTTCAATTGGAGACTCAAAACATACCTCAAGATTTAGTCCTGAATAGACATTCCACAACAAATCTTCTTGAATAAGTGATAACTCCTGCTCATCAGGTCCTATCCAAACTCCTTCGAGGTCAGCATATTCATTTTCTTCTATTTTCTCTTCTTGGAACTCAGACAAATAGGCAATACTTTTATGAAGCAAATCCCTTAATTCCACCTCTGAGTATTCTCGGATATTCACATATCCTTTTTTATCCATATCTTTTAATAATAAATGACCTGCGAATACAAAGCCATTTCCATTTGGGTGCAAATGCTGTACCACGATTTTTTTATCATAGACACTATCCTCAAAGTGAAAGTTCACTCGGCCTAATGACACATCTTTTCTTTGCAATTGTGGGAAAGATTCGATAATAGTTAGTTTTTCTAAAAAAGTTAACAAAGTACATCCTCATCTCTTCTAAATCATGCTACCGATTATAGCATACTAAATGATTTTTTAAAAAACGACTTTTCACATTAATGTTTGGCTATGTTATAGAACTCTGTTAATTTTTGGCTCATATCGTCAGAGCGAATGAGCAAAAAACAACACTATTGTTTAACATAGCCTAATGTTTAAAGAATTCTAAAATTTATTTTTCTTGACATACTGCTGACATATTCCATCGTTAAAATATGATTATACTTAATAAATTGAATCATTTGATAAAATACAGTAAATAAATGTAAAGGAGTCGATTTTTAATGGTTACAATTTATACAACTCCAAGCAGCCTTGCTTGCCGTAAAGCAAAAGCATGGCTTCAAAAAAATGATCTTGTTTATAATGAAAGAAACTTATATTCTCAACCTCTTTCTGTAAAAGAAATTAAAGAAATTTTACAAAAAACAGTAGGAGGAACAGAAGAAATAATTTCTACACGTTCTAAAAAGTTTAAAAATTTAAATATTGATGTTAATAATATACCCCTAAATACATTATGTGAATTAATTAAAGAAAATCCAGACCTACTACGTAGACCAATTATCTTTGATGAAAAGAATTTACATGCTGGATATAATGAAGAAGAAATGGGTCAATTCTTACCTAGAAAAGTTCGCCATCGTCAATTATGGCAAGCGATTCGTCAGTTGGCATAGTAATAAGAAAGATCAAAGTGTAGTACAGTTAGACATCTATACTCGTATAGAACGATATAATTCTAATGTATACGTGTCAATACAAACAAACCTTTTCCTTTTATTCAGGAAAAGGTTTGTTATATTTTGCATGGATTCTTATGACTGATTTAACAGTATTCAAAAAGAATTCCCCTTCCTCAATCGAGTGTAGGGCGTAGCCCAACGATAGGGAGGGGATGAATTTTGATCAGGCGATAGCCTGAAGGATTGTAAACAAGGAACAAATGTTCTATAATTGAAGTAGAATAATAGGGAGGTGACGACCATGTTGTTGAATCTAAAATACGAAATCTTTCCAAATATAGAACAGAGAGAAATGCTAGATCGTTGGTTACAATATTGTCGTCAAACCTATAATTCTGCTCTTTTAGATAAAGAACGTAAATATAAGCAAAACAAGGGAAATTATAATCGCTATGATATGCAAAGACAACAGACTTTGGATAAAAAGAACTATCCATTCCTAAAAAAAATGTCTTCTCAGCCATTACAGGAAGTTTTTCAGCGTCTAACGAAAGCCTTTGACAACTTTTTCCGAAAGAACGCCAAATATCCCAAGCTGAAAACATATAAAGATTATACGAGTATGACGTTTCCTCAATTTGGATTCAACAAGAAAGGGAATCGAATGGCGATGTCTTTTTCAGATAATGGTAAACTATACAACACCAAGCTAGGCGAAATAGACATTCTGCTTCACAGACCACTAGAAGGAACCATTAAACAATTGATCCTCAAGCGCCAAGGAAAAAGATGGTACGCTATTTTCTGTGTCGAAAGACAAGTGCTGCCAACTATCATTGATATAAATCATGCAATAGGAATTGACGTTGGGTTATATAAGTATGCCGTTCTCTCTAATGGTTCAGAATACGAAAACCCTAGATTTCTTCGTAAAAAAGAAAAGCAATTAAAGAAAGCACAGCATAAACTTTCTAAAAAGAAGAAAGGTTCTACTAACTATATCAAGCAAGTACAACGAGTTCGACAATTACATGAGAAAGTAGCAAACCAACGCAAAGATTTTCTTCATAAACTCAGCTATAATCTATCGAAAGACTATTCAGTGATTGCGGTGGAAAATCTAAATATCCGAAATATGGTTCGGAACAGAAAGTTAGCTAAGTCCATTTCAGATGCAGGTTGGGGTATGTTCCGAAACATGCTTGCTTATAAATGCGAAAAAGATGGTGGTACACTGATTAAGGTAGAACCAACATTCACTTCTCAAGATTGCTCTTGTTGTGGCAATCGAGTAAAGAAGTCTCTTTCTATTCGTACCCATATTTGCACGAAATGTGGAACGGTACTTGATAGGGACCATAATGCGAGTCTAAATATCCTACAAAAAGCATTAGAAGAATTACTTTTAGCAAACTGAACAGTACGAACTGTAGGGCAAGGTTGTGTCCGAACAGTATAATCTACGCCTGTGGAGATGGTGTAAGACATATTGGGAATCCCCACTATGCTACGGTTGATGAATCAGGAAGCCCCTTCTTCAAACTACCCGAATGAGTGTTAAGGAGGGATCATTCACCTTACTTTCTTAAATAATAGACTATGCTAAACGCTACTGTTGAAATTTTAGGAAAATGCTCCAAATCCTTCGCTTTCCGCCTTCCATTTTTGTTATAAATCAATAAAGAGCTAATTTTAAAAAAGGTTCTTCTGTATACTTTGTTGCTCTTTGTAGAAATTTGTGCACACTTAGAAGGGACTCTAGACAGGCTTGGGCAATCCAAAGAGAATCGGGTCCGAACCTTGAGGACCTTCCTACCCAAAACCATCTTAATTAAGCATAACTGTCTTCTTTTACATACAACGTAAAAGTGGTTCCCGCCTCACTACTTTCCTTTAGCACAAGATCTCCATTTTGTGCTTTAGCTAGCATTTTACTATATGGCAAGCCTAGACCTAAGCCCCTGATCTTCAATTTCTTATTTTCACCACGATAAAACGGTTCAAAAATAATTTCCTGTTCATGCTTAGGTATTCCACGACCATTATCCACCAAATCAATTCCAATTACCTGGTTATCTATTTCGTAAAGCTTAATGCTAATAATTCCATCGTGATCTTCAATAGCTTGTTTCGCATTGTTTAAAAGATTAATGATAATTTGCTGCATTCTTAAAGCATCGATAAGACCTACAAGAATTTGGTCAGGGACATCGACATGCAATTCAAATGTTTTTTCTTCCTGAGTCACTTGCCAGCGATGGGAAATTTCTTGGATAAATTGATTCATATTTTCTGGCTCTACTTGTATTTTAAAAGCACCAGCCGAAATCGTGTTATACTCCAGTAAATCTTCAATCATTCTTTGTAAACGATGTGTCTCTTTTAAAGATATTTCTAAAAACTCCTTACTTTCTTCTCCCGTAACTACTTCGTCTTTCACCGCTTGAATTAATCCGCTAATAGATGTCACAGGTGTTTTAAGGTCATGCGTAACACCCGCCAGAAACTCAGCGCGAAGCTTATCACTTTGCTTTAACCGACTTGTCATCGCCTTAAATGACTCCATTAATTCATAAATTTCTTCCTCACGTGTTTCTTCTACTTTCAATTGAATATCATAATTTCCTTTCCGCACTTGGGTTGCAGCATTCGCAACGTTTCGGATGGGAAGAGAAACTTTTCTTGAAAGAGCATAAATCACACCACATCCAAGAACAAGAACGGCTCCCATCATAATAGCCAACCATCCATGATCTTGGTTGACTTCCTTAAGAGCACCTTCTTCTTGAGCAATAATAACCCACCCTCTTGTTTTATTTTCAAAAGTAATCGGTGATTTAATAAAATAGAGTTTATTATTATCTTTAATTTTCACCTTTTGTATTTTCTTTGAACTATTCATGATGATAGAGGGAAGCTTTCTATTCTCCTCATCAATATACAATTGTGGCATCGTATAAATAATCGTTCCATCTGGTTCAACAATATAAATAATGGGCTGTTGATTCAAATGGAGAATTTTTTCACGATCTTCCACTGTTTGTGCCAAAGTAGGACCTATCACAATCTGTCCATTCTCCTTAATCGCACGGTCTGCCGTTTCATCAGACAGATAATTAAGCAGGCTTAAGCGATATTGTAATGCCGTGTTTTCCATCCACCATAAGGAAATATAAGATAATATCAGCACACCTGTCACTAAAATAATAATATATCTTGTTGTCCAATACCTTAATAACGTCGTTCGCTTATTAATTTTTATAGACACTTAACTGATACCCCAATCCGCGCAACGTCTTAATTTCCCCCTCAGACTCTGGCCATTCTTCTAGTGCCTTCCTCAATCGTTTGACTGCCAAATCAACAGCACGTTCACTACCATCATAATCAATGCCCCAAACATGTTCTATTAACTGTTCTCTTGTAAAAATTTGATTAGGATTCTTCACAAGAAAAAGAAATAAAGATAAATCACGAGGTGTCAAACTAATTTCTTCTCCATTTAATTCAATTTTATAAGATTGAAAATCAATGGAAAGACTGCCAAACTTGCGATGCTCGATACTTTCCTCCGCTAAATCACTAGCCGATCGACGTAAAACTGCTTGAACTCTTGCCACAACCTCATCAGCAACAAATGGTTTAGCAATATAATCATCAGCACCTGATTTAAAACCGGATAACCGATAATCAATATCTGTTAATGCTGTCAGCATGATGACAGGACAGGTACTTTGCTCTCTAATTCCATTTAAAATAGTCCAACCATCTTTTCCTGGTAACATGACATCTAATAAAACAAGATCAGGTTGCACATCCTCGAATACCTTCATAACCTCAGTACCATCATATACTTGGCTCACTTCAAAGCCTTCACGCTGCAAATAAGCTTTTAGTACCATAGAAATAGCGATTTCATCTTCTACAACTAATATCTTTTTCATATTCGGTGCCTCCCACCCTAAAATTATAGAGAAAGTAATATAGGATTACCAATTTAAAAAACCGCTGATTCCTCAGCGGTTTCAATCTTTCTACAAATACTTCCTGTGCAATGCTTTTCCATCATAAGAAAACAATAATGGCTTATTTTCCATCACTGATTCTAGATGGACTGGGCGACCCCATAATTGATGAATATACGGCAATACCTTCTCTAAATATTTTAAATCAAGTTCAATATCTTCAAACCAGTGTTTTAAATACAACTCACCGTTTCTCATAAAATCACCATCATTCACAGTAATATACGGAAATCCTCCATTTACCCTCATACTAACAAGCTGATCACGTACCTGTTCCCATGCTTTATCCACGATTTTATATTCTTTTCCTTGTTTTTGGAACAAATACATATCTTCTCGCATAACTAAATCCTTCGTTAAATAATTTCGTAGAAAGGAAATATCTGACTCAATTTCTCTTACTTCAAAAATTTTATCCCGACCAGAATTCGGTTTAACTCCAAGCTTTATCATCTCTTCTGTTGGATTGTTATAACGTTCCTCGATATCTTCTAGCACCTTTAGACCCAGATAATATGGATTAATACTTGTGCGAGATGGTTGGACGACACCTGCATTCAGCTTCGCAAATTCAATTGCTTCACCTGAAGATAAATCTAATTCACGAATAATTCGCTGATGCCAATAGGATGCCCAGCCTTCATTCATAATTTTTGTTTCAAGCTGAGGCCAAAAGTATAGCATTTCTTCACGAATCATCGTCATAATATCTCGTTGCCAGTCTGATAATTCTCTACTATAATGCTCAATGAATAGCATCACATCTTTTTCTGGTCTTGGTGGGATTTTTTTACGTTTGTTCACAGGTGGCTTTTCTGACAACTTGTTTGTGCCATCCAAAGCCCATAAATCATCATAATCTGTCTCAACTGGTTTTATTTCTTCTGATTCCTCTTCATCTTCAATTGACCAAGAAAGCTTTGGCCTCATGAGTGATGGATCAATATGCTCTTCTATCGCCAAGACTGCGTCGAGGAAGGTTTCGACTTCTCTTTTGCCATGAAGGATTTCATATTCACGAATCCTTTCAGCTGTCGCTGCCATACTCTCGACCATATCTCGCTTTGTGTTATGAAAGCGCAAATTATTTTTGAAGAAATCACAATGAGCTAACACGTGAGCTACAATTAATTTATTTTGCACGAGTGAATTTGAATCTAATAAAAAAGCGTAACACGGATTGGAGTTAATAACTAGTTCGTAAATTTTACTTAAACCAAAATCGTACTGAAGCTTCATTTTATGAAACTGTTTTCCAAAGCTCCAATGGGAAAATCGAGTGGGCATGCCATATGCTCCAAAGGTATAAATAATTTCCGGAGGACAAATTTCATAACGCATTGGATAAAAATCGAGTCCAAACCCCGTGGCAATTTCAGTAATTTCACTAATTGCATATTCTAAATCCTTTTGCTCAATTTGACTCATCCACAGTTCCCCCTTGTCACTCTCTTTATCATAATGTATGAGAAAGTGGAGAGAACATGACCGAAAACTAGTCTATCGTATTTCCTCAACCGTCAATTGTAATAGTTTTTTTTGGAATAAACTATGTTTAATCTTCACTCTTACTTTAATGTCTCGACCTTTTTCCTTTACTAAAAATAGAAACCGGTCCTCAACAATACCTTTACTAATAATGTTCCGACCTTCGAAATTGTAATCCGTTACCTCATCGGATGGATAATCAGCCTCAACAACAGCAATCGCAATTTTACCATATTTTTCATATCCTACATTTTTCTCTTGCTGCGCAAAACCACTTCCCACTGAACTAAACATCATAACTGTAAAGAATAATAGTGCTATGTTCTTTTTCATTCATTTCCCTCCTTTGGAAAAAGTCTAAACTAACTCACATTGTTTTTATTATGATAAAATTAAAAATTCCTATTCCATTTAAGTGCCTCATTTACAAGCATCATTCCAACATATTGATTTCGTTCCCACTCTTCAGGAAATACAGAAAGTGGTGGATGAGTTTCATCTACTAAGTAGCTTAATTCAATTGTCATAGCAGGACGCTCAAACTCGGTGATAAACCAATCGGTAAATCCACTTCCTATCGCATGATTCTCAGGCATAGAAAGCTGATATCCTGTCATCCGAGCTGTTTTTTTGGCTAACTTATAATCCCTTAATAGATGCTCTCGTTTGTTATGGTAGTACCAAAAAATCTCTCTTCCTGACGTATGATAACTTACGGAAAGTAATGGTTTGACTGTTCTCGTAAATGTTGTTAATGTTTGAACCTCGATTGCCTCTAATGGCTTCCTACCTTTGTAAAACTGATAAGAGGGTTTAGTACTTTCTGCTTTTACATCATGCCAGCCTGCGGGATATTGACGATTTAAATCTACACCCTTTGCATTCGCCTTCCATCTCACCCAATTAAAACGATATCCATTCATCTGCCAAACAGCCATCTTCTCAGCAAAAGAAAGACCAGATAAATTATTTTGTTGAATGGATACCCCATCAGGATTGATCATCGGTACAAACCATATACTCACCTCATCTAATGATTGCGTGGAATAGGAACCAAGCTTTTTTTCTAACTCATAAGCTGTCGCATACTTTTCCAGCATTTTCATTAGTAAGATTGTCGTCATCCACTCTCGTCCATGATGAGCCCCAACAAATAAAAGGGATTTCTCTCCGTTTCCCAGCTTTGCAGCCCAAAGATTTCGTCCTTTTTCAGACTTTCCGATGGATTGCAGCTTAATGGGTAATGTATCTTGTAAAATAAATAAGTCCTCTTCCATCTCTTCATAGCTATACATGTGATCTACTTTCAAAACGCTTTCAGCACTTATCATTGTCGGATAAATAAATAAACTAACAAAACAAATGAACATGATTTTTTGCATATCTTCACCCATATGACTTTTATTCAGGGAAAAACTAACAAGCTGATTTTCTCTCCATCACCACAATTTGTCTGAAATTGTTCCGGAGAAAATGAACAAGCTACAAATAGCTCCTTATTAAGGAGGAGAGTTTTAAATGATAAATTCGGATTATGATGTAGCTTTGTTTTATACACACCGTTCTGAATGGGATCAACTACTCATCTTGATGGTACGAACAAAGGATCACTTTTTATCAAAAAAAATAGAACATTTTTTACACGCTTATCATTATGAACACGACTACGAGGTCATCGAAACAAAATTGTACACCCTATTGCGATATCTGGATCATGCAGCAAAAACAACTACCCATTATTTACGTGAACTTCCAAGCTGAATTTCACCAATAGTATCTACGAAGCGGGCATATTTATACTTGGAATGTAACTTCTCTAATGTATAAGATAAGGGAACTATGGCTGGTAACCCTTTAAGCGAAACAAAAAAACGGGGGTAAACACTTTATGTGTTCACCCCCGTTACTATTTATCGCTAATTATCACTTTTACTTCTCGTTTTAAATCAATGCAGAAATTTGCTTCATAAAGTCATCTATCGTATCCGATAATGTATCTTTTACTTCATCCATGGAGTTACCTTTCACTCCAAAATAAAACTTAATTTTCGGTTCCGTTCCGGATGGTCGTAAGCATACCCACGTACCATCATCAAGAAAATATTTTAAAACATTCGATTTTGGAAGATCAATTTCTTCTTCTTTATTCGCAATAATTCTTTTACTGTTTTGATAATCCTCTTGTACAAGAACTTCATGACCAGCAATTTCATTTGGAGGATTAGTTCGGAAATGTTGAAGAACTCCTTGAATTTGTTTTGCTCCTTCTATTCCCTTTAAGGTTAATGAGCGTAATCCCTCTAAATAATATCCGTATTTTTCAAATACATGTAATAGGCCTTCATATAGCGTCATACCTTGTTTTTTATAATATGCGCATATTTCAACCGCTAATATAGATGCCTGAATAGCATCCTTATCACGAGCAAATTCCTTAATTAAATAACCATAGCTTTCCTCATAGCCAAATAAGAAGGAATGTTTACCGCCCGCTTCATATTCTTTAATTTTTTCACCAATAAATTTAAATCCAGTTAACACATCTACCGTTTTCAAGCCATAAGTATCTGCAATCGCTCTTCCAATTTCAGAAGTAACAATCGTTTTTAACACGACTCCATTTTCAGGAAGCGTTCCTTTTGCCTGCTTTTGAGATAATAAATAATCAAGGAATAACGCGCCTGTTTGATTTCCTGTTAAAACAACATAATCGCCTTTTTCATTTTTTACAGCAATTCCTAGTCGATCTGCGTCTGGGTCTGTTGCTACTAATAAATCGGCATCAATTTTATTTCCCACTTCAATGGCCATTTCAAAGGCTGCGGGTTCTTCTGGATTTGGAGATTTCACAGTTGAAAAATTCGGATCAGGTAATTCTTGTTCTTTTACAATATGTACGTTTTTATATCCTAAGTCATGCAATGCCAGGCGGACAGACTTATTCGACGTACCATGAAGTGGAGTAAAGACAACTTTCACATCTACTTCATTCGCAAGCTGTGGATTTTCTGGAACAGTTAAAATTTGTTTATTATAGGCTTGGTCAAGTTGTTCACCAATGACTTCTATCAGACCTTTTTGCTTTAAAACTTCGGCATCCTCCACATGTATCGCTAATTCATTTTCAATCGTTTCTACATAATGGGTCAATTGATCTGCCTCTTTTGGAGGTAGCTGAGCACCATCTGGTCCATATACTTTATATCCATTATATTCAGGTGGATTATGACTAGCTGTCACAACAATCCCAGCGTAGGCATGTAATTCGCGAACAGCAAATGATAATTGAGGAGTTGGACGCAACTCATCGAATAAGTACGCTTTAATTCCTTCTGTCGCCAAAGTTTTGGCTGCTTCTAGTGAGAATTCAGGTGATTTATGACGGGAATCATAAGCAATGACTACACCACGCTTTACCGCTTCCTCACCAGCGTTCTTTATGTATTTAGCTAAGCCTTGGGTTGCTTTACGAACCGTATATACATTCATTCGATTCGTTCCAACGCCAATTTCACCTCTCATACCGCCTGTTCCAAATTCTAAATTTTTGTAAAAGGCCTCCTCGAGCTTTGCTTCATCCTGCTTTATAGCTTCTAATGAAATTCTTAATTCTTCATCCAAGTTCGGGAAACTTGCCCACTTTTCATAAGTAGATTTCCATTCCATCGACAAACAGCTCCTCTTAGCCCTCATATTATCTATGCATTATAAAATTATCATAATTTTCCTTACAATTAAAGTGAATACTCCAGTTTTCACAGACTTTTCACCTTCCTATAGTTAAGAAAATATTGATCATTCATTACTTCAAGAAAATTAGGAAATATCCTTCAAAAAGTCTATATATTTTACATATAAGCTTTGTACATACTATAATTTCTGAGAAGAAAGAAAATGTAGGAGAAGTGGAAAATGAATCATAAAAAGGATCATCGAGAAAACTTTTTGTTTATAGCATGGGCCGCTTCTATCGTTGCTATGTTTGGCAGCTTATTTTTTTCCGATGTAGTTATCTAATTTGGAAAAAGTCTAAGGAGGTTGGAGCTTCATGAAAAAAATGATTATTTTTTTAGTTGCTATTATCGCATTATTTGCAGCTATTTCATTTATAAACAATACTCAAAACAAGCAAAAAGCAGAAGCAAATCCCTATAATAAAAACAATTTAAAACAGTCTACCATCGATCAATTAAGCGATCCTAACTATCAAAATTTAATTTTACCAAAAGAATTAGCTGAAAATCTTAAAAATAAAGAAGATAAAACGGTTTATTTTTATAGTCCAGAATGTCAATTTTGTCAGAAAACAACTCCAATTGTTGCACCATTAGCTGAAGAAATGGGGATTGATCTTGTTCAATATAATTTATTGGAATTTGACCAAGGCTACGATGACTACGCTATTAAAAGCACCCCAACTATTGTTTACTTCAAAAACGGAGTTGAATCTAAGCGAATTGTAGGTCTTAAGGATAAAGAAGTATTTAAAAAATGGTTCGAAGATAATAATATTAATTAATAAGAAAAGCGGAGCCGGCTCGTTCAGTAAGGAACGCCGACTAAGAACGCCACGTCCTGTGGCGACGTCGGCATGACCCGCATCGTGCGGGCCTAAGACCCGAAAGGCGCTTTTTGCCTTTTGAGGGCTTTTATCTTTTTCACAGCGAGCTAGCCGGTGCAGCTAGACAATACGAAAAACCGACGTAAATAAAAAGAGGACTACCTTTTCATTTACGCCGGTTCTTTTATTATTATATTAAATATTGATTCGAAGGCTGTGAATACATCATTTTTAACTTTTCATCATTTTCATGAGAAATATAGATAAAATGTTCATAATTAAAAGGAAAGAATATACCATATTGATTTAAGAGTGTATTATTATGTTCAAACGTTTTTTGTAATTCAAGCTGAGATGCAGCTGATTGCTTCTCTATTTTCTTCTCAAGTATGGACATCATTACTTGTAAACAAGTAATCACTTGAAAGGCTGACCTCAACGTGCCATTATAAGAGAAATCATCTTTATTAGACTGTAGCACACCTATTTCTTGAAAATGAAGAATTTCATCTTCTGTAAAAAATTTAGGAAATACAGAGTGATAGAACATAGAGATAAGGTTTTCAATTTCTTGCTCTTGTTCTACTGTTGAAGAAAACACAATCTTCACTTAAACCACCTTCTTCATCACATTATTTCAGTATCTATGTATACATGAGTACCAATAGAATATCATAATATTTGTTCAAATTGATTTGGCAATTTCAACCATTCTTTATAACAGCATTACATAACGAGAGTAGGAATTCATTTGATTCAATATACTAGAAAAGAAAATAATATTGTCTTTACCGTACCAAATCAATGGAATGCCCTATCTATTGATGATTTTTTCAAAGAGTATTGGCATGCACCTAAGAAATTCATTCATGAATGGAGGATGAGCAAAGAAGTAACTGTTAACAACGAAAAGGTACTTTGGTCTAGTAAACTTACTGAAGGAGATTTCTTCAGCATCCCTCTATTTTCCGACACTGAAGTTGAACCGGTGCCTGCAACTGATTTAGGTATCCAAATTTTGTACGAAGATGACTTTTTGTTGATTGCCAATAAACCTGCACATATGGATACTCACCCATCACATGCTAGCGACAACAAGACATTAATCAATGGAGTTTCGTATCACCTTAAACAGTCTAATCAGACTTGTATAATTAAACATATTCATCGACTAGATAAAGATACAACTGGCGCTGTTCTTTTTGCAAAAAATCGACTTGTAGGGGCACTGCTTGATAAAATGCTGGAAGAACGAAAGATTACTCGAACCTACTATGCATTAGTAGAAGGTATTGTAAAATCTGAAAAAGGAACCATTCAAGAAAAAATTGGGCGTGACCGCCACCATGCTACAAGAAGAAGAGTTTCTCCAACTGGGCAAACAGCAACGACACATTTTAAGGTCCTTCAACGTTATCATAAACAAAATATCACACTAGTAAGTTGTACATTAGATAGCGGGAGAACACATCAAATTCGTGTCCACTTTAGTCATATTCATCATCCTTTAGCTGGAGATACTTTGTATGGGGGAAAAAAAACTTTTCCGCGACAGGCACTTCATGCACTTCAAATTGAATTTATTCACCCCATTTTAGAAGAAAAAGTTGTCTGTAAAGCCCCATTTATAGATACGCCTCCCATTTTTTCTGATTTATGATAAGAAAATTAGAAAATTTTATACTTTCTTATCTTTCAAAAGATGCTTGGATAGATTCTTACTATCCAAGCGAGCCAACCAAGTAATAAAGAATATTTTCCTAACAAATCAAAATATAAAATTAAAATTACATAAAATACTTAATTTTATTAAGTTTTCTTAAAAATATTTTTGTTGAATAATATTTTTTATGTTAAGTTTTTGTAAATCTTTATTGAAATTGCTTCATGATTATTATTGTATTCGCTAAAATGATTTAGCGAATACTACAACACATAGTTAAGTACAGGAGGATAAAAATGGCTTTTCACCCTAAAAAAGATAAATTCACAGCTTTACTTTTTGAAATTGCACAAAATATTAAACAAAGCGCTGACTATTTCGCTGACTACAAATTAAAAAACTTAAGTGATTTAAAGATTTTTTCAGAGAAAATGAAAGAATTTGAACATAAAGGCGATTCAATGGTTCACATCATGACAAGAGAATTGAACAATGCTTTTATTACACCTATAGAACGAGAAGATATTCTTGAATTAACATTTAGGATGGATGATGTACTTGATGGTCTTGAACATTGTGCTGCATTATTCGAAATGTACTCCATTATCAACGCAGATGAATACATGGTGAAATTTGTTGAAGCAATTAAACAATGTGGAGCTGAAATTGAAATAGCTGTTGACACTCTTTCTACAAAAAAATTACCTCAAATCCGTGAAAATGCGATAAAAATTAAAGACTTAGAATCTCTTTGTGATGGTCTTCAACGTCAATCTATTAAAAACTTGTTCGCTGTTGAAAAAGATCCTATCCGCATTATTCAATATAAAGAAATTTATGAAACTCTAGAAGAAATTGCCGATTGCTGCCAAGCAGTGGCCAACACATTAGAAACCATCATCATGAAAAACGCGTGAGGAGTTTTCCTGAAAAATGAATACTTTATTCCTTTTAACAATAATAATTATTTTCTTTGCTCTAGCATTTGACTTTATTAATGGGTTTCATGACACAGCAAATTCCATTGCAACTTCGGTATCAACTAAAGCCTTGAAACCACGACAAGCCATTCTTTTAGCCACTGTCATGAACATTATTGGTGCTTTAACATTCACAGGTGTAGCAAAAACGATAACGAAGGATATTGTCGATCCGTTCCAGCTAGAAAATGGTTCATATGTCATTCTCGCTGCATTAATTGCAGCGATTGCCTGGAATTTAATCACTTGGTACTTCGGTATTCCAAGTAGTTCGTCTCATGCTCTAATTGGCTCGATTGCAGGAGCAGCAATCGCAGCGGCTGGTTTTGGTTCCTTAAAATGGGCTGGATTCTTAAAAATTATCGAAGGCTTACTCATTTCTCCAATCCTTGCATTCACGATTGGTTTTATTGTGTATAGTATTTTTAAAATCATTTTTAAAAATAATAATTTATCTAAAACAAACCGAAATTTCCGATATATACAAATTGCTACTGCTGCTCTTCAATCCTATACACATGGTACGAATGATGCACAAAAATCTATGGGGATTATTACAATGGCCCTTATTGCCAACGGCTACACAACTACCGATGATATTCAATTATGGGTTCAGCTTTCGTGTGCGGCAGCAATGGGCCTTGGAACATCCGTTGGTGGTTGGAAAATTATCAAGACTGTTGGTGGTAAAATAATGAAAATTCGTCCCGTTAATGGTGTTGCGGCAGATTTAACAGGAGCGTTTATCATTTTTGGTGCTACGCTTATTCACTTGCCTGTGAGTACAACACATGTTATATCCTCATCCATTCTTGGTGTAGGTTCTGCCCATCGTGTGAAAGGTGTTAAGTGGGGAACCGCAAAGAACATGATTGTTACATGGTGCATTACGTTACCCATTTCTGCAACCTTAGCAGGTCTTATTTATGTCATCATTAATTTCTTATTTTAAATGTGAAAGTCCTTCCAGATGTATGGAGGACTTTTTTCATTTCCGGTAAAACGAAAATTCGAGGAGATTTTACTTTACCCTTTTTCTCTTTAATTTTTTCCAAATAAAGATTATAATTCATTTACAAATATTTACAGTAGGAGGAATGAAATGCGTATTGGAATTCCAAAGGAAATAAAAAATAACGAAAATCGTGTAGCTATTACTCCAGCTGGTGTACTTACCTTAATGAATGCCGGGCATCAAGTATTTATAGAAAATGAAGCAGGCGTTAATAGTCATTTTACAAATGAAGACTATCAAAATGTAGGAGCTGTCATTGTAGAAGATCCAGCTAGCATTTGGTCAAACTCAGAATTAATTATGAAGGTGAAAGAACCTATTGCTTCAGAATATACGTATTTCCGTCCAGGCTTAATTTTATTTACTTATCTACATCTAGCTGCTGATCCAGCCTTAACTAGGGCCTTAAAAGATAGTAGTGTAATTGCTATTGCCTATGAAACAGTTTCCCTTGATCATTCCTTACCGCTGTTAACACCTATGAGCGAAATAGCTGGAAGAATGGCCACACAAATTGGTGCCCAATTTCTTGAGAAGACCAAAGGTGGCAAAGGAATTCTTTTAGGTGGTGTACCTGGTGTCAAACGTGGAAAAGTAACAATTATCGGAGCAGGCATGGTTGGTACAAATGCAGCGAAGATTGCTATTGGTCTAGGTGCTGATGTCACAATCCTCGATCTAAACTCAAGTAGACTACGCCAAATTGAAGATATATTTGGTAATCAGCTTACTACATTAATCTCCAATCCTTATAACATCAGTGAAACGGTAAAAGAAGCGGATTTAGTAATCGGAGCTGTCTTGATTCCCGGAGCAAAAGCGCCAAAACTCGTTACAGAAGCGATGGTACAGTCGATGTCACAAGGCTCCGTAATCATTGATGTCGCTATTGACCAAGGTGGCATTTTCGAAACGATCGATCATATAACAACTCACGACAACCCAACTTATATAAAACATGGTGTTATTCATTATGCCGTTGCAAATATGCCAGGTGCTGTACCACAAACCTCAACAATCGCCTTAACAAATGCGACTGTCCCCTATGCCTTACAAATTGCAAATAAAGGGATTGTACGAGCAAGTCTCGAAAATAACGCACTCGCTCAAGGTATAAATGTAGCAAATGGAGAAATTACCTGTGCTGCCGTTGCTCATGACCTTGGATATAAGTATGTAAGTGCTGAAAAAGCTTTAGCCCTTAATTAAGTGGGCTTAAAATAACTACTTTATTCAATTTTGTCCTTCATTGGCGTTTTAAGGACCTTCCGGTGGCTTTCTAATTCGATCTGAACCGCGCCCCATTTGTTAGACATAACTAACAGTGGGGTGCAGTTCACCGCTTTGTCCTTCATCGATAGTAGGTCACCTATCTCGGGTATTTATTCACCCTGAACAAAAAGCACTCTCTCTTTAAAAGAATTTAAATGAGAAATCAAAACTAAAGTAGAATAACCGTTGATTCTATAACAAAAATAAAGGTAAAGGCATGAATTCATTCCTAAAGCATCATGTGATTTACCTTTTTTGCACTCCTTATCGGAGCCCGATAAAACGTGACATCTCCTCTTATTTACTATGAATTGATCCCTTTTGTCTTATTCGTACATGCTTTCATTGCCTGTAAAATGGCATCTCTAAATTTGTTTTCTTCCAATGCGGCCACAGCTTGAATCGTCGATCCACCTGGCGTACAAACGTCATCTTTCAAAGCAGCTGGATGTTTACCAGTATCCAGTACCATTTTAGCTGCACCTAACACTGATTGAGCAGCCATTCGGTATGCCTGTTCACGTGAAATTCCATCACGGACGCCTCCATCAGCTAAAGCCTCAATAAACAGATAGGCATAAGCAGGCGACGAACCACTAATCGCTGGCACTGCATCCATTAACTCTTCCATAATCACCTCTGTTTTGCCAAAACTATTTAGCAATTGCCTTACATCTTCTACATCTGTTTCAGTCATCGCACGATTTACACTCATCGCTGTCATGCCTTCCCCAACTAATGCTGGTGTATTAGGCATCGTCCTAACGACTTTTACATTCCTACCTATTCCTGTTTCAATCTGCATTATTGTAACTCCAGCAGCCATTGTTATTATCACTACTTTTTCTTTTAGATGATTCTTTATTTCTGCCAACACTTGGTTATGAATAGCTGGTTGCACGGCCAAAAAAAGAAAATCAGCAAACTCTGCAATTTCTTGATTATGTAAACTTCCTTTAATATGGTATTTCTGTTCAACTTTTGTCAGTGTTGCAGCACTTGATGTACTAACTTTCAAGGTTTCTGGTTGCACAACTCCCGCTTTTAACATTCCTTCCATAATTGCCTGACCCATTTTACCGCATCCAATAAAACCAATATTTTTGATCATCTATGTCAGATCCCTTCTTCTCTTATACAAAAAATTATATCAATAAAATGATAGATAGAGAAAATACTTGCTTTTAAAAATCACTACTTATTGACCATACTAGAGAATGTCGATGCCCCCTTTAGGTATCACTTTTCATATACTTTTGCAACTAAGTTATCATTTCTAACAGTGTAAAATAAAGTAACTATACTTTTTTAGGAGTGTCTATAATGGAACCATTATCGTCTACCTTTTTTCAAAAAACAACATTAGAACTAGCAAAAAGCTTACTTGGCTGCCTCCTTATAAATGAAACTCCTGAGGGAATCACTTCAGGTTATATTGTTGAGACCGAAGCCTATATGGGACCTGAAGATCGGGCAGCACATAGCTATGGAAATCGACGAACAAAACGAACGGAGATTATGTTTGGCGAAGCTGGATTCGTTTATACATATAAGATGCACACTCATACATTGGTGAATGTCGTAAGTGGTCCATTTGAAAAACCTGAAGCTATTTTAATTCGAGCCATTCAACCATATAGTGGGCTTGACTTAATGCAAAAAAGAAGAAGCATGAACAATCTTCAAAATCTTACAGATGGACCAGGTAAATTAACAAAGGCGCTTGGTATTACCATGAATGATTACGGGCATTCATTTTCAGAATCTCCTCTATACATTGCAGCAGGAAAAATTCCCGACGATATTTCCAGCGGACCGCGTATTGGCATTAATAATACAGGTGAAGCAAAAGACTATCCTTGGCGCTTTTGGGTGACTGGAAACTCTTATGTATCACATCAAAGAAAAACAGGTGCCTCAAAATAATACAACGGGTTCTCTTTTGAGGTGCGATTAGTAAAAAATCACTACAAATAGCATAAATATTCATAACCAATATAGCAGAACAATTTGAACTCAAATTCGTCTCTGCTATCTTTTTATTTGTTTTAATCAATGTATCATTCGGACAGCTTCCGTTTCCTCTTTTTGGGTGATTGAGAGCTCCCGTCTCGCCCCTTTTTCTGACCAACTTCTGCTTTTTGGTCACTGAGAGCTCCCGTCTCGCCCCTTTTTCTGACCAATTTCTATTTTTTGGTCACTGAAAGCTCTCATCTCGCCCCTTTTTCTGACCAACTTCTGCTTTTTGGTCACTGAGAGCTCTCATCTCGCCCCTTTTTCTGACCAATTTCTGCTTTTTGGTCACTGAGAGCTCTCATCTCGCCCCTTTTTCTGACCAACTTCTGCTTTTTGGTCACTGAGAGCTCTCGTCTCGCCCCTTTTTCTGACCAATTTCTGCTTTTTGGTCACTGAGAGCTCTCATCTCGCCCCTTTTTCTGACCAACTTCTGCTTTTTGGTCATTGAGAGCTCTCTACATCGATTTTCTGTTCTTACTGTCTAAGTGAAAGTGCCTACGATGGGTATGTTAATAATATTGCTGTTTTAATCTCCAAAATGACATACAGTTTAGCAGACAAAATAGCAGATTGAGAATTTTTGTTCTCTACCTGCTATTTAACATGTAATTTGCTATGCGATTTGTAATTGCTACAATATCAGAATCCGGATAAATCAATGTTTGTCTGGATTCAAAAGGTGTTGCAATATTGCTGTTATTGAGAGTGTTAAAAATATGTTGTGCACCAGAAAAGAGAACCCGTTACAAAATAATACAGGACCTGTTTTTCCAAATTTGTCTGACTTAAGATTGTTTTATCAAGATAAAAAAGCCTACCTGAATAGTTACAAATCGTAATTCATACAGGTAAGCTTAATTTTTATTTATCCACTCTTAACGGGCAATGAGCCCCCCACTAATGGAACACTTTATTTCGAAGACACTCCCGCACTTTCAAAAGTTGCCATTTCTTTAAGTGCAAGTGTTGCTGCCCGTAAAATTGGAAAGGCAACCGCCGCTCCTGTGCCTTCCCCTATTCTCATTCCTAAATCCACTAGAGGTTTCTTTCCTAATAACTCCGCTGCTATTATATGACCTGGTTCAACAGATTGATGACCAACAAACATATAGTTTGAAGCTCCTTCTGCAATCATATCAGCAATCAAAGCTGATACGGTTGCAATAAATCCATCAACGAGAATCGGTACACGATGACTTGCTGCTGCAAGCATGGCTCCCGCCATTCCAGCAATCTCCAAACCGCCTATTTTTGATAAGAGCTCAATTGGATCTTTAGAATTTGGTTTGCGATTAGCAATGGCTTGTTCAATCACTTGTTGTTTATGTGAAATCCCTTCACTTACAAGACCTGTTCCGAATCCAACAAGCTTACTAAGGTCTTGCCCACTAAGAACAGCCGTAATCGCACTACTTGGAGTTGTATTACCAATTCCCATTTCGCCGAGAATCAAACATTTTACTCCTTTATCAATCATCGCTTTCCCTTGTTCATAGCCGACTTCTAAAGCCTGAATCGCTTCCTCACGAGTCATTGCATCTTCCTTGTAAAAATTCGCTGTACCAAATCGTACTTTTTTAGAGGTTAAACCTTCATCATTCATTTCAGCATCTATTCCAATATCAACAATTGCAAACTCTGCATCAATTGCTCGGCTAAATGCATTAATCGCTGCTCCACCATTTAAGAAATTACGAACCATTTGTACAGTTACTTCTTTTGGATAAGCGGAAACACCTTCAGCTGTAATTCCGTGATCTGCTGCAAATACGATTACGCCTGGTCTGGATACCTCAGGAAAAGCTTCGCCTGTCATCTTACCTAATTCAATGACAAGCTCCTCAAGCCGTCCTAACGCGCCATGTGGTATTGTTAATGTATCTACGTAGTTACTAACCTGATTTCCCATCGCTTCATCAAGTGCTGGAATCTGTATCGCTGCTAATATTTCACCTGTCAACTTAATGCCCTCCAATAAATTAAACTATTCAATACTTTCATTATGTTTTTCATTTTATCATGGTTTTTACAAGAAATGAAAAATATACTAAACTTTTATTCTGCGTTTACGCTTGCATGATTATGCTATTATTAATGGGAAAGAACGCTGTATTCAACTAGGAGTGAATGTGATGTTACAACAAATAAACCGTTACCTCGAAAAAGCGTTGCCCTTCATGACACCAACAAGCGTTATTTTAGGTATTCTATTAAGTAGCTATATCATTGATTATACATTTCTCGTTCCCTGGATTTTTGCTTTAATCACATTTAACGGAAGCTTAAAATCAAATTTCCAATCACTCAAACAAGTCATAACTCATCCACTACCCATGTTAGTTGCCCTCATTATTCTTCACATTATTATGCCGATTTGGGCCTTCTTACTTGGCCATCTCGTTTTTCCTGGTGATGTTTTTACAATCACTGGCTTAGTCCTTGCTGTTGTTATTCCAACTGGAGTAACAAGTATGATCTGGGTCTCCATTTATTCTGGAAACTCAGTACTTGCTCTTGCCATAGTAATCATCGATACGATTCTATCGCCATTTATTGTACCTTTTAGTGTAAGTATTTTTACCGGAAGCGCAATTGAAATAGATATTTTGTCCATGATGAATGGCCTTATTACGATGATTGTGATTCCATCCTTAATTGCCATGTTTTTAAATCAAGCGACAAAAGGAAAAATCGCAGATATCTTGGCACCCCGTTTAGCTCCTTTTGCCAAGATTGCAGTGGCGATCGTTGTCATGTTGAATAGTTCGAAAATTGCACCTTATGTTTTGGATATCAACTTCAAACTTATCCTTACTGCATTCATTGTCTTAGTGATTGCAGCTTCAGGCTATTTATTATCTTGGTATATTGGCAGACTATTAAAGTGGAATAAAGAAAATGTAGTTACATTAACATTTACAGGCGGTATGCGGAATATATCTGCCGGGGCAGTAATTGCAGTTACGTACTTCCCCTCTGCTGTAGCTGTTCCAGTAATTCTCGGTATGCTATTCCAACAAATGTTAGCTTCATTCTACGGTACATTCATTAGCAAATATTATCGAAAGCATGCGGAAGAAGAAGAGATTACGGCCGTATATAAGATATAAAAATGTAAGGCGAATTCATAATTGAATTCGTCTTTTTTAGATTAGTCTATAGACTTATGAATATTAATTTTTGTATTGTTTTTGTTAAATATCAGTAAAATATATTGTGAATTTCAGGTAAAAACATGAAAATTTAGGTAATAAGGAGGATAATTCATGATCTTGAGTATAGGAGAAATTGCCGAGAAACTTCCAATTGTTCATCCGACTATCAAATGTTCATATGTTTATAGCTTATTCGAAAAAAGACCGGAAATTGAAGGTGTCATCGTTGCTGATCAAAATAAACCGATAGGACTTGTTATGAGGATCCACTTCTTTCAAAGTCTCTCTAAAAAATATGGATTAGATCTTTTTATGGGAAGAGACATTAGATTAATTATGGACCAAATGCCACTTTATGTAGATTATAATGTAGACATCGTTGAGGTAAGTACGCTTGCCATGCACCGGTCACAACAGCATATATATGATTCAGTCATTGTCACTAAACATGAACAAGTATATGGCATCGTTAGTATTAAAAACTTACTTCTTAAGTTGGCTGAAATAAAGGTAGATATTGCACGTGATTTGAGTCCACTAACAGGTTTACCTGGTAATTATGAAATCCAACAGCATCTTGAAAAAGTATTAAAATATGAAGAATACAGTATCCTTTATCTAGATTTAGACCAATTTAAATCGTACAACGATACATATGGCTTTCATAAAGGTGATGAATTGCTTCGAGAAACAGCAGCCCTAATAAAAATAAATACTAATCATATAACCACTCCTTATTTTATTGGACATATTGGGGGTGACGATTTTATCATCATATTAACTCATCATATGTATTCTAGTATTTGTGAAAATATCATTCGAAATTTTGATCAAATGCTGGAAAGATTTTATCGGCCTGAAGATTATAAAAAAGGCTATATTTATACTCAAAATAGACAAGGAAAATATGAGAATATCTCACTTGTTGGGATGTCTATTGCCGTTATTACTAACAAAGATAACAGGTTCACATCTATTGATGAGATTAGTCAAGAAGCTGCTAAAGTTAAAAAGGTATGCAAAAAAACGGATACAAGTTGTTATCGAACAAATCAAATGCACTATCGCAATCAAAATCTATATGACTTTAACTAAAAATTCCTAATCGTGAACATTCGATTAGGAATTTTTTTTTTAGAATCAAATTTAAATCAAATATGCATCCTATTCCCTATTTTCAATAAAATATATTAAAATATAAATAGTCGAAAATGATTCATTCCATTATACTTAAACTGTATAATACTTTTGTCCCCTAACTTAAGGAGTAATTCACATGAAATTAACTATTGGTAAAAAACTGCTCTTTGGATTCGCATTTGTCCTTTTACTATTAGTGATTGAAAGCGTTGTCTCTATTAGTGTCATAAATTCCACGAAAGAGTCTTATAAACATTTAATGGACGAAAATGTAAATAATGCACTTTTGACGAAAGATTTAGAGAGTCATTATTTGCAACAATCTGATTCAGTAAAAAGTTATTTATTAACGGGCGATAGTAATTATCTCACTCTTTACGATCAGCATGCGCAACAAACGAACAAGATGATCAATCATATGATGAAAACATATACGAATGATGAAGACCAAGAGGTTATTCAACAGTTGGCAGCCTTCCAACTTCGTTTTGAGGAAATTGTAAATATGGAAATTGCCTTAAAAAAAGACGGAAATGATGTTGGTTATAATAATTTGCTTAATACTTCATCCAAGACCATTTCAAATGTGTTTCAGGGGAAAATAGACGCGTTAGTTAAAGGGCAAGAACAGTTAATGCAAACAGGTAGTGACGAAGTAGCAAGTGCTGTAGAAAGAACAAAAATAACAGTTATTTTATTGGGGATTTTTAGCATATTAACCGGGACTACTTTTTCAGTTATGATTAGTCATTCCATTTCAAGTCCCTTATTTACATTAGCCAAATATACAGAAAAATTTATCAATCCAACAGGAAAAATGATATCAGAATTTCCAAAAATTAAATCAAACATGTATGAAGTGAAGCAACTTTATCAGAGTATCGATATAGCCTTTCAAGAAATTAAAAATCATATCAATCAATTAGATACTGCTGTGCAAACTGATGCTCTTACTGGATTAGCTAATCGAAGGACATTTGACCTTGTCATCAGTGAGCAAATTCATAATCGCACTCCCTTTTCACTCATTTTTTTAGATATTGATTTATTCAAAAAAGTCAATGACACATTTGGACATTTGGTAGGTGACGATGTTTTAAGATTCTTAGCTCATACCATGCAAGAACTAACCCGTGACGGAGATATATGTTTCCGATACGGTGGCGAGGAGTTTGCAATTATTGTTCCATATGGTGATCATGATACAGCGATAGATATTGCCGAACGATTACGAATGAAATTAGAAAGCACGATATCTCCAACAGGAGAGGCCATTACGATTTCATTAGGAATAGCCATCTACCCAGAACACGGAAAAGACGCGAATGAGATAATCTCATCAGCAGACAAAGCGATGTATACCTCTAAATTAGAAGGTAGGAATAGAACAAGCCTTTACTCAAAAAAGGTAAATGAAAAGGTGTAGCTAGCTACAAGTTTTCCCCAGATCCTTTAGTTCTTCCATTTCATAGAAATAAAAACCACCATCCTTTTGTAGCAAAATACCACAAGAATGGTGGTTTTTATGTATAATGGGGGACACTTGAGACTGTGTGGTGGTACCCTATTAACCTATTGAAATGATTGAATAACATCATTTTTTTACTTTGAAACTTCCTTCATTAATTTATTAAAAAGTTCTTCCCCGACCTCAGCTTTAACATCCACATAGATGCCATTCATTGCTTCTTTAAATTCAGCTTTCTGTTCAACAGATAATTCCGTTACTTCCATTCCTTGCTCTTTTAACAGCTTCAGTGCCTTCACTTCATCTTCTCTAGATACTTTTCTATTATAATCACGTGTTTCAATCGCTGCATCTCTAACAACCTGCTGTAAGTCCGCTGGAAGACCATCGAAGAATTTTTTATTGATTACTAATGGCCAAGGTGAATAGGTGTGACCAGACAAAGTTAAATACTTCTGTACTTTATAAAACTTTTGTGCATACATAAGCGAAAGCGGCGTATCCTCTGCATCTACTGTATGGTTCTGTAAAGAAGCATATACCTTTGTAAAACCTATAGGCGTTGGTTCTGCCCCTGTTGCAGACCATAATTTAATTTGTATCGGACTTTCTAATGTTCGTATTTTAATTCCCTGCATATCTTTAACGTCTCTGATTGGTCTTACATCATTTGTTAAATGGCGAAAACCATTTTCCCAATAGGCCAGTCCGATAATCCCTTTATCAGAAAAAGAATCAAGTACTTCTTGTCCAACTGGTCCATCTAAAACTCTGTAAGCTGTTTCATGATCCTTAAATAAATAAGGAAGATCCCATAGAATGATATCTTTAGATACTGCTTCTAAAGGGGCTGATGATGGAGCCATCATCGTCAAATCACCAAGGAGAAGCTTTTCAAGCATTTCTCTTTCCCCGCCCAATTCACCATTCGGATAAATTTCTACTTTGATTTTTCCATCACTTTTTATCTCCACTATCTCTTTAAATTTCACAAATGATTTTTGAGCAAGATGATCTATAGCTGCTGCATGTCCAACTTTAATAACATATGTATTTTCCTTGTCTACACTCGCGTCTTCTTTCGATGGAGAATTAGAACATGCCACTAACCCAACTACAAAAAACAATAGGATAAAAGTAAAAAAAAAGGTATCTCTTTTCATGGATGAACACTCCTTTTCTCTATATAAGGGGCTGGGCTATCAGTCACGTCTCACCTTGAAGCTAAATACTTTCTAAAAGTTTAGTAGTACTTGAAGCTTGAAAGTGAAAATGAAATTGTACTAATCCAACTACTATTATTTTATCACGGATTGGTGCTTAGTTTGTTTGTACTTTTAAGCATATCTATAACTAGAACATAGACAAAGAGCAAATGAAATTATATCTTTAGATGATGAAACCTTAGCAAAAAGTAAAAAAAAACTAATATTTACTAAAATCTAGGCTATGTTAAACCGTAGCAATTGATCAAAGGATTGTATAGTGAACGAGTAATGAAAAGGAGATTATGATGTTGCATTCTCAAAGAAAACGTAAAAATAACATTGTGCAAATTCATCCAGCATATGTGCTGCTGTTTGGCTTTATAGGACTAATCATTATTGGAGCAGGCTTACTAATGATTCCTTTTGCTACTGCTGATCGACATCACCTAAGCTTCATTGATGCTCTATTTGAAGCAACCTCAGCCGTTTGTGTAACCGGATTAGCTGTTGTAGATACTGGCACCACATTTACTTTATTTGGACAAATTGTCTTACTCGTTTTGATTCAACTCGGTGGGTGGGGCTTTATGACCAGTGGTACCTTAATGTTTATTATCCTAGGTAAAAAAATCGGTTTAAAACAAAGATTATTAATTCAAGAATCACTAAACTATTTTTCACTTCAGGGAGTCATCCGACTTGTTCTACGAATTGTATTAATTACTTTGGTAGTAGAAGCCATCGGAGCTATTGTTCTTTCGATTAGATGGGCACAAGAAATGAATTGGGGGAAAGCAATTTACTATGGAATTTTCCACTCTATCTCGGCTTTCAATAATGCAGGCTTTGGCTTAGAACCAGATAATTTAAGCAAATGGGTGGGTGACCCAACCGTAAATATAATGATTACCTTGTTAATCATACTTGGCGGAATCGGTTTTTTTGTTGTCACTGATATCTTTGCAAAAAAGAATTTAAAAAAAGTATCACTCCATACTAAAATTGTGTTGTTATTTACGATCCTTATTAATGTAGTCAGTACTCTTATCATTTTTGGATTAGAATATAGTAATCCCGCTACATTAGGAAACTTAGATATGGTTGATAAATGGTGGGCTTCGTATTTTCAAACAATAGTTACAAGAACAGCCGGATTCAATACGTTAGATATTAGTCAACTAACAGTAAGTTCTCAGGCTTTTATGATGGGATTAATGTTTATAGGTGCAGCTCCAGGCTCTACTGGAGGTGGAATTAAAGTAACAACCTTTGCCATATTGCTCTTCACACTTTGGGCGGTCTTGGCTAATAATGAGGATATTAATATTTTCAAACGAAGAATTCCAAAATCACTCGTATTGAGATCATTATCCATTGCTGTTTCTGCAACCATATTTATTTTTATTATCTTTTTTTTACTCACCATTACAGAAAGAGGAGCAGATGTAATGAAAATCGGATTTGAAACAGTCTCTGCCTTTGGTACCGTGGGTTTAAGCGCTGGATTCACTGGAGAGTTGAGCCCGATTGGACGAATTTTGATTACCATTATGATGTTGGTTGGTAGAGTTGGACCTCTGACAATGGCTTTTGCACTTTCTATCCATTCAAAGGATAAATCGAAAATTCGTTATGCAGAGGAAAAAATAATGATTGGGTAATCCAATTTCAGTGTCCTTTCCATATAGAAAACGCAGACCATATAACTGTACGGTCTGCGTTTTTAACTTAAGCATGTAATTTAGTTTCTTCATTTTGGAAAAAGCTCTTCATTGCATAAAAGACATCTGCTTTTTGCTTTAAAATATAATAGCGAAATTTCTCGTTGTTGATATTTTTATAAGCGGTCATAAGAGTCGAATGCCTGTTATACTGGTTGACCTCACCGTATCCAAACATATTCGAAACCTTCATTAATTCTTCAACCAATTTTACGCAACGAACATTATCAGATGTTAAATTATCTCCATCGGAAAAATGAAATGGGTAAATATTAAATTTTTCTGGATCATACTTTTCATCAATTAACTCTAAAGCTTTACGATAAACTGAAGAGCAAATGGTTCCTCCACTCTCACCTTTTGAAAAAAAGTCTTCCTGTGAAACAACTTTTGCTTCTGTATGATGAGCAATAAACTCAATTTCAACTGTTTCATACTTTGTCCTCAAGAAACGGGTCATCCAGAAAAAGAAACTGCGTGCCATATATTTTTCCCAGAGTCCCATTGATCCTGAAGTATCCATCATTGCTAATACTACGGCCTTCGAATCTGGTTTTTCAATTTCGCTCCATGTTTTGAACTTATAATCCTCTTTATAAATAGGGTGAAACCCTGGCTTACCACTAAGGGCATTTCGTTTGAATGCTGAAATCATTGTTTTCTTTTTATCAATATTCCCCATTAAACCCGTCTTACGAATATCATTAAATTCGATATCCTCTAACGTATGCTCGGCTAGTTCCTTTTGTTGAAGATTTGGTAATTCCAATTGTTTAAATAAAGCTTCTTCTAGCTCCAGCATCGACACTTCAGCTTCGTAATAATCTTCTCCTGCCTGATCGCCTGCACCTTTACCTTTTCCAGCACCACTATCAGAAGGAGCTCCATCACGTGCTACAACATCACCAACCTTGCTATCTCCAGTACCTTGACCAACATGTTTGTTTTTATCGTAATTATAGCGAATCTTGTATTCATCAAGAGAACGAATAGGTATTTTCACTACATCACGCCCATTTGACATGACAATGCTTTCTTCAGAGATTAAATCCGGTAAATTGTTTTTTATGGCCTCCTGCACCTTCTCTTGGTGACGTTGTTGATCGTCATAACCCTTTCGATGGAGGGACCAATTTTCCTGAGAAACAACAAATTGATGATTGTTTTCTTCCTTCATCTTCTTCCCCCTCAACAAAATTGTGCACCATTTTCACATTTTTTCATATGATATGGTAGTGTGATATGATCACAATCTTACATAGTATTGACACTTTCATAGAACTCTAAGTAAAGTATTACTCTATCATATGCAATGAAATTAATTAATTTACACTATTTTCCAATAATAGACATTCACCTAATTCATTAATAAATTCTGAATAAACTAAACCCCTCGCCTTTTATGGCAAGGGGGAACATATTGCTTGTTATCGGTTCAATAAGCTTCCGACATATCGCAATAATTCATTAGCTGAAGTTGAGTTGTAACCATGTTCTTCTATGAGTCTCGCGATGACTTCATTCACTTTTTTCAACTGATTTTCATCTGGTGTTTTTGTAGATGTTGTTATTTTTACAACATCTTTTAAGTCCGCAAATAGCTTTTTCTGAATCGCTTCCCTCAAACGATCATGCGAGTTATAATCAAATCGTTTTCCTTTTCGTGCATATGCTGATATTCGAATTAATATTTCTTCACGGAACGCTTTCTTTGCATTCTCTGAAATACCAATTTGTTCTTCAATAGAACGCATGAGCTTCTCATCTGGATTGATTTCTTCTCCAGTTAACGGATCACGAAGCCTTGATTTATTGCAATATGCCTCGACATTGTCTAAATAATTATCCATAAGCGTTTTCGCTGATTCTTCATAGGAATAAACAAATGCCTTTTGAACTTCATTTTTCGCAATCGCATCATATTCTTTTCTAGCTAATGAAATGAAGTTTAAATATCTTTCCCTAAGCTCGTTCGTTATCGAAGGATGCTGATCAAGCCCAGCCTTTAGTGACAGTAGTACATCTAAAGCATTAATTGAAGGATTTTCCTTACGAATAATCGTTGATGAAATTCGGTTAATAACATAACGAGGATCAATTCCGCTCATGCCCTCATCTTGATATTCCTTTTTCAACTCACGAATATCAGCAGAATTAAAGCCTTCAACATTTTCCCCATCATATAGACGCATTTTCTTCACAAGATCAATATCGCCTTTTTTAGGATCTTTTAAGCGAGTTAAAATACTAAACATTGCTGCCACTCTTAATGTATGTGGTGCAATATGCACATCAGAAACGTCACTTTCACTAATCATTTTTTCGTAAATTTTTTCCTCTTCCGTTACTTTCAAATTATAAGGAATAGGCATTACGATAATACGTGAATGAAGTGCCTCATTTTTTTTGTTCGCAATAAAGGCTTTATACTCCGTTTCATTTGTATGAGCAACAATTAGCTCATCTGCTGAAATTAACGCAAATCTTCCTGCTTTAAAATTTCCTTCCTGTGTAAGAGAAAGTAAATGCCATAAAAATTTCTCATCACATTTCAGCATCTCCTGGAACTCCATCATCCCGCGATTTGCTTTATTCAATTCTCCATCGAAACGATAGGCACGAGGATCAGATTCTGAGCCAAACTCGGCAATGGTTGAAAAGTCAATACTTCCTGTTAAATCTGCAATATCTTGTGATTTCGGATCGGATGGACTAAATGTTCCAATACCTACCCGACGATCTTCAGATAGAAAAATTCGTTCAACAATCACGTCTTCAATTCGATTTCCATACTCTTTTTCTAGTCTCATCAAGTTTAATGGTGACAAATTACCTTCAATTCTAATCCCATATTCTTCGTAAAAATCTCGTCGCAAGTTTTGTGGAATTAGATGTAAAGGATCCTCATGCATTGGGCATCCTTTAATCGCATAAATAGCTCCTTGATTCTTTAACGAATATGTTTCCAAGCCTCGCTTCAATAAAGATACTAGCGTTGATTTACCACCAGAGACAGGACCCATCAACAAAAGAATTCTCTTTCGAACATCTAGTCGCTTTGCAGCTGGATGAAAATACTCCTCAATTAGCCTTTCTAGCGATTCCTCAAGACCAAATAACTGGCCACTAAAGAAATTATAGCGTTTAACACCATTTTCCTCTTCTATTCCAGCATCTTTAATCATGTTATATACACGTGAATGTGCAGATTGTGCAACCAATGGCTTTTCTTTTACAATCTCTAAGTATTCTGCGAAGGTACCTTCCCACTTTAGCTTCTGTTCATCTTCTCTAAATTTTTCAATTTTTCTTAAAATGTCCATTACTGGAACCTCCCCCTATCACTTTCAGAGAATACTTTAATCTATGCAGCAAGTCTTACAAACATGTGTATAGTTTCCAAAGAGGTAGGAAAATATATAAACAACCCTTATTCATTTACCAAAAAATTCAAATAATGATTGTTTTACATTCCCAGAAACTTTTGATTAAGGTATACTTATGATTAGAAAAGCGGAATAATACTGGGGTAGCACCGAAATTTATATGTTCTGATAATACAAAAATTGTTGGCAATTCAGTTAAAGGAGGTAAAACTAATGGGTTCAGGTACAATTATCATTCTTGCTGTTATTGTTACATTTTTAACTGCTATTTTTACTGCCGGGTATAACGATAAACCAGGGATAAAATGAGCCAAAGATCATTTGACCAACCTTGTTGTCCAACAAATAAAAAAAGCTGAGCAACTATTTTTTTAGTTACTCAGCTTTTTATGTATAATCAGAATTAAAAAATATTACTTCAGTTCATAGCATGAGGTACATCGAATATCACCATTATTAAAAGTCGTGTTTTTCTATCCTTAATATTTTTTAAAACCTTGTCCCTCAACAAACTCTTTCATATATAATCTTCTTTTTTTATCTAACATTTCGGAAACTTGCTCGGTCCATGTGTCCTTACGTTTTCCATTTGTTCTTCGATCATAATAATTTGAAATTGTTTCATTGTACTCCTTTAATTGCTTAACGAATACTTGTTTATCTTCTTGATAGCTATTTTCATGATAGATATTAGCCAGTGGTAAACGCGGTTTTTTCTCAGAACGATTTTTTGGATATCCCACAATAAGTGCAAATAATGGAATGACACGATAAGGAATATGTAAAAGCTCCCTAACCGCTTGTAAATTATTACGAATCCCACCAATATAGCAAATGCCGAGGTCCATCGACTCAGCAGCCAACGCAGCATTTTGAGCAGCAAGAGCAGCATCGATACAGGCTACCATGAAATTCTCTGTACTTTCAAGTAACTCGGATACATTTTGTCCTTCCATTTCCCCTGCAATGTCAATACGATGTAAATCCGCACAAAAAACAAACACATGCGCACTTTTTTCCACATATGTTTGTGACCCAGCAATTTCAGCTAATTTAGCTTTTTTTTCTGGATCTGATACCCCGATTATTGTATATGCTTGGACATAGCTAGAAGTAGCCGCACTTTGTGCACATTCCACAATCGTTTGAATTTGTTCCGCTGTTAATGGCCTGTCCAAAAACGAACGAATTGATCGGTGATCTAATATTCTTTCAATAACTTGATTCATACCCATTCCCCCCTGCGAAATCATTGAAAATATTATATTGTCTTTCTCTCTGTTAACATTTAACTCACGCCTATGCATCTCTAATCACATAAGCATGAGCTAAAAATCAGTTTTCCACTAATTTGTTTAACATCCCCCCCTATGAAAGCACAGTTAAGTTAATTTTTCATTCTTTTCGCTTAATATCTAAATCTCGATAATTCTGCTGTCTCAACGCTTCATAAATTAAAATAGCGGCTGTATTTGATAAATTCAAAGACCGAACTTTATCAGTCATTGGTATTCGTAGACAACGATCATAATGTTCCTTTATTAAATCCTTTGGCAATCCTGTTGTTTCTCTACCAAAAATAAAGAAAATTTCTTTATCCTGATCACTAAAATCAAATGATGAATGTGACTTATCTCCAAACTTTGTTAAAAGATAAAAATCCCCGCCAGCATTTTTCTCGAAAAATTCATCAATTGAATCATAATTACGAATATTAACATTTTCCCAATAATCAAGGCCAGCTCGTTTTAAATATTTATCTTCTGTTGAGAAACCAAGTGGATGAATCAAATGTAATGTTGTATCTGTTGCTGCACAACTTCTTGCGATATTTCCTGTATTTGATGGTATTTGAGGTTGATATAAAACCACATGTATTGCCAATTCCTGTTCACCCCTGGTAGTAAGTCTCCACTTATTATAGCATTAAAGATAGACTTTAGAAAAACATGACTGATCCCTCTAATAGAGAAAGTCGATGTTTTTCTTACACGTAATCCTTTAAAAAATTTAAGCTTTCCTTAAAAGCAAAAAACTTCACATTCCATCTAAAATAACAAAAAATTTATAAACTATATTCGGTGTATACCGCGATGAATCTTCATACGACCAATAACGATGACGACTGTTTGTTGTATGTGCATTTACAAGTGGCATTCCATTTGCATCCTTTGCCGTAACTATTAAACTGTGATCAAAGCGACCATTTCCTTCAAAATCAATACAAATAATATCACCTAAATTTAACTCTTGCGGATTGGCTACTTTTTTTGTTCGAATCCCACCGCTTTTTGCCATTAGTAAGTAAAACCCATGTGCCGATGTCCAACTGTAGCTCCAGCTTTTTCCTCCCATCCACCACCCTTTCCCTCTATTTGGGCTTCCCCACATTGGAATTCCGCCTGTACGTAAGCATTGGGAAATAAAATTCGTACAATCATCGGTAAACTTACGATAAGCCGGATTAAACTCATTCCACCATCTTTCAGCATACTGAATAGCTCTTCTTCGATCATATGTGTAAGCTAATCTCTCAGTGTCCTCTACAATAAGATGTGACACATCGTTTCCATCTATAATAGGCTCAACCTCAACATCGCTCTCTAAAATACCATTTCGAAACCTAGCTTCTCGATCCTCTATTTCTTCTTCCATGAAAAAAGCATCCTGTTGTTTAATAAAATACTGCAGGTGTACCTGATAATTAAGCACCGTATCATTTAGTTCATTTGACAAAGACCGAACCTTGCCTGCTCCATGAACACGAATGATATCAGCCTGTCGCTGCTTCAATAATTGCTGTTTTCGTGTAAGCTTTTCATCCGACCGTTCAACCCGATTTGATGTATATTGATCTACTCGTTTCTGTAGTAGCGCCCTTAATTGTTCCCTCAAATGCTAGACCTCCTCTATGGAAAAGGGGCGGAGCTTTTTTATAGCTACTCTCACGCCGCCTTGTTTTATCGTTTCACTAATATCTATGTATGAATGCTTGGTTATAAATACAAAAAACTCAAGTCTTATAGTAAAGGATGGTAATAAAAAAGCACAAAAGATTATGAACTCTCTTGTGCCTTCCTTAGATATTAATTTGTTTGTATCTGAGAAGTAAACCCGATAGTCTTATACGACTGAGCTTATCCTTTTAATACTTTTTCAATTTCAACCAAAACTTCTTCATCTTTTTCTTTTTCAAGTGCTGCTTGCAAAACAGGGGATACTTTAACTCCACCAATCTTACCGATTGCCCATGCAGCAGTACCTCGAATAACAGGACGAGGATCCTCTTGCATCACAGAAATGAGTTCTGGCAACGCTGTTTCGTCTTTAAAATGAACAAGAGCTAAAATTGCATTTCGCTGAATTGGCTTTTTCCCCCGCCATGAACCAGACACAGGACCAAAGTTCTCTTTGAAATCTTTATTAGAAATCGTCAAAAGTGGTCTTAACAACGGCTTTGCAATCTCTGGATTTGGTTCCATTCCTTTATGAAAATGAAAATCGATACCTTTATTTTTCGGACAAATCGTCTGACATGTATCACAGCCATATATTCGATTACCTATTTTAGAACGAAATTCATCCGGCAAAAAGCCTTTTGTTTGCGTTAAATAAGCAATACAACGCTGTGAATTTAGTTGTCCACCTTGTACAAGTGCACCAGTCGGACAAGCCTCAATACATTTATTACATGTCCCACATTGGTCTTCAATTGGCTGATCAGGCTCAAAAGGCAAATTCGTAATCATCTCTCCTAAATACACATAAGAACCAAATTCCGGAGTGATAATGCTCGTATTCTTCCCACTCCAGCCAATCCCCGCCCTCTCGGCAACCGCTCGGTCAGAAAGTTCACCTGTATCGACCATTGATTTAGCCAAGGCATTCGGCACTTTTTCCTTTAAAAATGCTTCAAGTAACTGCAACTTCTCTCGGAGTAGGACATGATAATCAATTCCCCAAGAGGCTCGACAAAAAATCCCTCGCCGCTCCCCCGTCTTACTTTTCGGGGCATCCTTTAATTTTGAAGGGTAGGCTAATGCAATAGAAATAATAGATTGAGGTTTCTCGAAAATCAACTCAGGTCTTACCCTTTTTTCAATATCCGATTCTTCAAATCCTGACTGATAATTCAATGCCTGCTGCTGAATTAACCTATTTCTTAATTCATCAAACGAATCAGCCGATGTAATACCCAGCTTATCTATCCCAATTTCTTTACTATATTCAATTAGTTCTTGCTTTAATTCTTTCAAGTTCATCTTGATCACCTTCCTTCTACTTAATTGGGCAGAAGTATGTTTTATGTTAAACCATCGACATCTATGATAAACTAATTTCAATTATTTTTGGAGGTGTAACACTTGGAAATAACGATTTCAACAACTCTTAAGGATAAAATTCCACATTTCAAGGCTGGAATCATTACATATAATACTATTGAAGTTGGTCCATCACCACAAATGGTTAAAGGACGCTTACAATTGTTTCAAGAGTCCCTTTTCTTCGATCTCCAAGAAAAAGAATGGAATGATTTCAAGGGGATTAAAGAATGGCGTGAAACATTTAAAACCGTTGGAACAGATCCATCGCGATACCGTCCTTCAGTTGAGGCCTTATATAGAAGAATTAAAAAGCAAAACTATCTCCCTTCTGTTCACTCTGCAATTGACCTAAATAACTTCTTCTCACTAAGATTCGAAGTTCCAATTGGCATTTATGATTGTAACGCTCTATCTGGAGATGTAACCATTACGATAGGAACAACCGAGGATGAATACATCGGTCTAAATGGTCGCATAAACTCCATGAACCATATGATTACGTCCGTTGACCAAGCCGGTCCATTTGGAAGTCCATTTGTTGATTCAGAACGAACAAAAGTAACCGAAGATACGAAGCAAGCGCTGCAGATCATTTATTTTAGTCCATCAACCACAATAGAAGAAGCATACAAGCAAACAAAAGCGTTGATGGACATGTTCCTCCAAATTCATGGAGGAGAAGGACAATATTCTATTTTAACTTAATTAAAAAAGCGGAGGGCACCCGTTCAGCACATATGGGACTGGACCGCTCCTCCGTAGACAAAAGAGCATATCGCAACATTCGACACGCTCCTTTGTGTAAATAAACATATTAAAAAAACGCAAAACTTCGTTCTCCTATGTAACGAAATCCTGCGTTATGAACTATGTAATGGAGCGGGTGAAGGGAATCGAACCCTCATCATCAGCTTGGAAGGCTGAGGTTTTACCACTAAACTACACCCGCATTGTTGAATTTTGTCGAACCAACGAAGTTAATTATATATTCATATTTCAATATATGCAATAGTTTATTAAAAAAAAGTAAAATAATTAATAAAACTTTGTAATTAAAAAGGACTCCGCAATCATACCGAAGTCCTCCATCAATAACTTATTTATTTAACTCATCAAGAATTGGAAAAAGTTGTTCTAAATGTGTGATTTCATAAGTTGGTATAACTTCATTCCGTTCTTTATCATGGCGATTAATCCAAACTGTTTTAATACCAGCTCTTGACGCACCAAGAACATCTGTCATTAAATTATCACCAACCATAATCGCTTCATCTTTTTGAAGCCCCACACGCTCTAAGGCATGCTCAAAAATGGTTGGATCTGGCTTTCCTCTGCCGAAGTCTCCAGAAATAACTATCACATCAAAATATGGTACTAATTCAGGAGTAATCGTAAGTTTCGTATTTTGTAAATCCGGAGATCCATTTGTTAATAGTAACAATTTATATTTCCCTTTTAATCTGTCTAACACAGTAAAAGTATCATCATAAATAAATGGCTTTTTCCTACGCTCTGCCGGGAATCGCTCAGCAAGCTCAGCTCCAAACGCCTCATCCTCAATACCAAGAGCCTTAAGGCCACGTGTCCAAGCTTCTTTACGATAAGTTGGTACAACCTCCGCCAATTTACGAAAATCATCTGTATCATCTAAGAAATTCCCCCAAAGACCTTCAAATGGGTTAATTCCAATCATTTGTGTAAATTCATATGTTTCGTACGAAGCATACAACTCTCTTGCTTCCTTACGAACGGCCTCTTCAAACTCTTCTACATCCACCCCATATTTCTCTTTTGCCACTTCACATGTCGCAACAAATGCTTCCTTTACACTCTTTTGATCCCAAAGCAAAGTATCATCTAAATCAAAAAAAACTGCCTTTACCATAGTTGTCCCTCATTTCTCTCACAATGTCTTCAGAAAAATATCACTATTCCCATAATAAACTACAAATCTTTGAAAATGAACATGTAAAAAAAGATTTTTGTTTCCTTTTATATCAAATACTTTAAATACATGCTAAAAAAGAGCTACTATTTGGTAGCTCTCCTTTTAATCTATGACTATAACTAACCCTAAACGACTAATCCACCATCAACACTTAAAATAGCCCCATTAATATAATTTGCATCATCTGAAGCTAAAAATAGATAGGCAGATGCAATATCAATTGGTTTACCTAGTTTTTTAAGCGGTGTTTTTTCTTTCATAATATCAAGAACTTTCTTTGGTACATCTGCAACCATACCTGTTTCTATAAAACCTGGGGCAACGGCATTTACTCGAATATTACTCGGACCAAATTCCTTTGCCCAACCTTTAGTAAGACCAATAACCCCAGATTTGGATGCAACATAATTACTTTGTCCGATATTTCCATATAAGCCCACTACAGAAGACGCATTAAGTATTACTCCTGATTTCTGTTTTAACATAACCGGAACTACAGCCTTCGTGCATTTATAAACACCTGTTAAATTTACAGCAATGACTTTTTCCCAATCTTTATCATCCAATTTTGTAAGAAACCCATCACTGGTAATTCCTGCATTGTTAACCAATATATCAATTCTTCCATAAGTATCTATCGTGAATTTGACCATTTTTTCTATATCGTCAGTATTGGTAACATCGACTTTGAAAAAACTTAAACGATTTTTACCTAATTCGTCTACAGTAGCCAAACCAGCAACCTCATCAAAATCACAAATGACTACCTTGGCGCCTTCTTGCAGAAATTTTTTGGCCGTTTCTTTCCCGATTCCCTTGGCACCACCGGTAATTACAGCTACTTTTTCTGTTAAACTCAAACACTCCACCTCTTTTTGCCTAACGTCTATACATTACCACTGCCAAAAAATCAAAACCCACGATAGTCAAACAAGAAATAATGCGATATTACTTATAAAAACTCAAAGACAATTTTGTGTTAGATTCAATCAAATCAATAAACCCTTTTTGAGCTGTTTTAATTTGTGTTAGAAAACTTTGACGAACTTTTTGTTGTTGATCAACACTTTTTTTAATGGACTCTTGGAAGTTTTCTTGTGATTGATTTAGAATATTAATACCTTCTTTAATAGGAGCTACCGTAAGTTGTTGAACACGGCTGCTTACTTCATCAAGTTGCTCATTCCATCTTTCGAATGAACCGCTAGCTTCTTCACCGTATACTGTTTGAATATTTTGCTTAGCTACATCACGAAGTTCATCTACTAATTTTTTTTGTTCAGCTTCAATACGATTAAAATCGCCAGTTACTTTTTCCCATACTTCTTTTTGATAGCCGATTGATTGCAATGATACATTTTCAACTTCTTTTTGATAACCATAAATCAGGTTCAAACTATTGTTCCAACTGTTCAAAAGAGAATCACCAAATTGAATAGATTCTTGATTACCATTTTGTTCTTTTTTTACTACTGCCATGAAAAAAACCTCCTATTAGTTATATATTGTGAGTGCAGTCATACTGCAGAAACACTTTATTAAGGTAATACGAAGCGCACACAGTTGTTGGGACTAGTTGTTGAACTATACGCTCTTTTCAATAAAATCCTCATTTTTCTTCGTCGGTTTGATCACTTTGTTGTTTTGAAGATGGGGGTATAAACATATCCATATACATGTTAAAAAAACGATTAAGCATAGATTGGTATTGTAGTAGCGAATCGCTGCAGGTTGTTAAATAGGCCTCACCAGCATCCGTCAGAGAATAAATCCGCTTGGCTGGTCCTCCTGTTGATATATCCCATTCAGACTTGACCATATTTTCTTTTTCCAATTTTCTTAATGTTCGATAGACATTCCCCTGATCGATAGATGAAAAACCAAATTGAGTTAACTCCTGAATTAATTTATAGCCGTGTAAATCCCAACCACGAAGACTTAATAAAAGTGCTGGTATCATTAAGTTTTTCGGTACACTAGTCATCGTATTTTCATCTTTAGCCTTGGTGTCACTAGTAGTCTTTTTATTATTTGTTGTCATCTGCATCACCTACTTACAATATTAAATCGTCTATATGTGTAATTTACACTTATCTACAAAAAAAGTCAACCTTATTTTTCCAAAAATATTGTCGAATAAATTTATCAAAATTTGTATCTTGTCCTATTCCCATAACTGGGATATATTAGTATCATAGAACTGTAGTATTATTTTTCAGTTTACTATTAATAAAAATTTAGATAGGAGAGAGCACATGAGCCAACAAAATAACTTTAACCCGTTTGAAATGTGGAAAGATTTTTATAACCAAACGAGTAACACGATTGATGAAAACTTGAAGGATGAATCTACTTCAAAAATAATGGGTCAAGTTCTTGAAATGAATCTACTCTATAAAAAATTATTAAATGAAACAACAGAACATTATTTTGAACAAGTAAATATCCCTACTCGCAATGATTTAGCGAGTATCTCTTCTCTTATTATTAATCTAGATTCAAAGGTTGATGATTTAGAAGACTTAATAGAAGAAACGAATTCTAAACAATCTAATCAAGCGGACTTAAAGCGTGAAATGACAGACGTAAAGAATAAAGTGAAAAGCCTAGACAATAAACTTAACCAAATCCTTTCATTATTGAAAAACAGTAACCCAGCAGAAGTGATCAACGAAACTACAGCTAAACAGGCTCAACCAGAGCAACAACAACAGTTAAGTGGCCAATAAGGATTAATAACTGTCTGATTACATATACAATTGAGGAGGACAATAGCAGGTATTATTGGTTATACCAAATCCCTTGCACTCGAGCTTGCCACAAGTAATGTAACCGTTAACGCAATCTGTCCAGGATATATTAATACAGAAATGGTGCAAGAAATTCCGGACAATGTTCGTGAAGCACTTATCAATAAAATTCCTGCTCGTCGTTTAGGTCATCCTGAAGAGATTGCACGAGGTGTTGCCTACCTATGTGAAGATGGAGGATATATCACTGGCCAGCAATTAAATATTAACGGTGGCCTATATATGTAATTGGTTTATTATCATTTTTTGAAAAAAATCTATATCATTCTGTTAAAAAATGAAAGGTGTGTAAAATAATAATGACCAACGCAATTTTGAAAGAATGGAATACATTGCCAGATTTATTATCTAAGGATGCAAAAGACTATTATTCTCGCTTAAACAGAGCTACAAAAGTGTTAACAAAAGAACCTGATCCAGCAGTAGGTCAATCACCAAAAGAAGTCATTTGGACAAAAAATAAGGCTAAATTATACCGTTATACATCTGAACACCCAAAAAAACATAGGGTACCACTTCTTCTTGTTTATGCACTGATTAATAAGCCATACATTTTGGATTTAACAAAAGGATCAAGTTTTGTTGAATATCTAGTGAATCGAGGCTTTGATGTGTATTTATTAGATTGGGGTACACCAGGATATGAAGATAAAGATCTAAAACTAGATGACTATGTTTTGGACTATATCCCTCGTGCCGTTCGTAAAGTGCTGAAAGCATCTAATGCAGATGAAATTTCAATTCTTGGTTATTGCATGGGTGGTACAATTACATCTATTTTTGCTTCTCTACATCCTGAGCTGCCAATCCGCAATCTTATTTTTATGACAAGTCCATTCGACTTTGAAGATGCGGGTCTGTATAGTTCATTCCTTGATGAGCGCTACTTTGATATTGATAAAGTGGTAGAAACACTAGGTCTTATCCCGCCTGAAATGATTGATTTTGGAAATAAAATGTTAAAACCAATGGCCAATTTTTACGGTCCATATATTAGTCTTGTCGATCGTGCAGACAACGAAGAATCAGTAAAAAGCTGGAAGCTTATTCAAAAATGGGTAGGTGACGGTATTCCTTTCCCTGGTGAAGCATACAGACAATGGATTCGAGATTTTTATCAACAAAACAGATTGATTAAAGGTGAATTTGTCGTTCGTGGTCGTAAAGTTGACTTAAAAAACATTAATGCTAGTGTACTGAACTTATCAGGCGAGAAAGACAATATCGCCCAACCTCACCAAGTAGAAGCATTAATGGATGTGATTTCAAGCAAAGATAAAAAGTATGTTTGTCTTCCTGTCGGACATGCATCTATAACATACGGATCAAAAGCTTCAAAGATTACCTACCCAACTGTTTGTGATTGGCTAGAAAAACGTTCAATCTAAAAAATGCACGAAACGTTTAATCTAAATAAACCAAGAGACAAAGCACATATTTATGCAGCATTTGTCTCTTGGTTTATTTCATTATTTAATTATGCAGAAGCAGCTATAAAATCTGTTACATACTTGTTAAAAAGTTCCTTTTGTTCAATATTACTTAAATGACCCGTATTTTTCAATATAGCTGATTGTGCCTGCCTTATTAAAGATTTCATAATATATATATTTACAGAGGGTGTGACTTTATCATGTGTGCTTCCAATTAACAAAACAGGTTTTCTAATGGACGGAAGCAGGGAGAAATAATTGATACCAATCGGTGCTTTTGCTGACTCTAGGTATGTGTCTCGGATATGAAAGGCTTTCTTCGCTTCATCCTTGTAAACGATATCATATAACCCTTTAGTTACAATAGCATCAACCAAATCCTGATCACTTTTCTGAAGAAGCTTTGTGTTTTCATTGATAATTTTATTCGCTAATATGCTAGGAACATATGAAGTTGTATTAGAAAGGATTAATCCCTTCACTAAATCTGGACGTTGTCTGTATAATTCCTGAGCAACAATTCCTCCTAATGATAACCCACATATAAATGCTGCTGGAATTTCGAGATGCTCTAATAGTTCAATAACATCTAATGCAAAGTTTTTTACCGTTATTCCTTCATTCATTTCTGTTTCTCCATGACCTCTTAAATCAGGAATAACTAATCTATACTTATTTGCCAATTCATGCTGGGGCACCCAAGCTTCCTTCCTGCTTCCCAGACCGTGGATAAATACAACGGGCATTCCTGATCCTAAATCGTTGTATTTTAACATGATATTTCACCTCACAAATCATATTTCCATAGATTGAACTTCTACTATCCAAATGACATTCATTAATCTTGTAATCGGTTTCAATTCCATCTATATTAACCGCACGTACAGTTAATTTCCTTTTATTTATATTGTATTAACTAATTTCATAAACGTTATTCACATTTAAATTATTTTATTATGTAAATGTAGTAATAATTCAAACTGCATCAAACTGAACTCGAACAAGATTACTGAAAATGTACTCTTTATTAAGAATATCCATAAACTCAATGAAATATAATTACATTTACAAATTTTACAAATAGAAAAAAGACCTCAACTTATAAAAGTTGAAGTCTTTTTTCTATTACATCATTCGACCTATTTGATACCGGTGGCCGGGGTCGAACCGGCACTCCCGAAGGAACACGATTTTGAGTCGTGCGCGTCTGCCAATTCCGCCACACCGGCATTGTTGGAGGCGGCAACCGGATTTGAACCGGTGATAAAGGTTTTGCAGACCTCTGCCTTACCACTTGGCTATGCCGCCAATATTCTCTGGAGCGGAAGACGGGATTCGAACCCGCGACCCCAACCTTGGCAAGGTTGTATTCTACCACTGAACTACTTCCGCAAAAATGGCTGGGCTAGAAGGACTCGAACCTTCGAATGACGGAATCAAAATCCGTTGCCTTACCGCTTGGCTATAGCCCAAAAACAAATGGGGCGGTTGATGGGAATTGAACCCACGAATGCCGGAATCACAATCCGGTGCGTTAACCACTTCGCCACAACCGCCATAATAATTAGTATGGCAGGGGTAGTAGGACTCGAACCCACACTGGAGGTTTTGGAGACCTCTGTTCTACCTTTAAACTATACCCCTATAGATGGTGGAGGGGGGCAGATTCGAACTGCCGAACCCGAAGGAGCGGATTTACAGTCCGCCGCGTTTAGCCACTTCGCTACCCCTCCAAATATATGTGAATCAAATGAATCGTATGCCGGCGAGAGGAATTGAACCCCCAACCTACTGATTACGATTCAGTTGCTCTACCAATTGAGCTACACCGGCATCAAATGGTGGCTCAGGACGGAATCGAACCGCCGACACAAGGATTTTCAGTCCTTTGCTCTACCGACTGAGCTACTGAGCCATAAAAGTAAAATGGCGGTCCGGACGGGACTCGAACCCGCGACCTCCTGCGTGACAGGCAGGCATTCTAACCAGCTGAACTACCGGACCATATTGCGGGGACAGGATTTGAACCTGCGACCTTCGGGTTATGAGCCCGACGAGCTACCGGACTGCTCCACCCCGCGACGTTAGTAATGATACTATTTTAGATAAAAATGGTGGAGGATGACGGGATCGAACCGCCGACCCTCTGCTTGTAAGGCAGATGCTCTCCCAGCTGAGCTAATCCTCCAATATTTGAAATGGTGACCCCTACGGGATTCGAACCCGTGTTACCGCCGTGAAAGGGCGGTGTCTTAACCGCTTGACCAAGGGGCCTTCATGAAAAAATGGCGGAGAGCAAGGGATTTGAACCCTTGAGACAGGGTTACCCGTCTACACGATTTCCAATCGTGCTCCTTCGGCCACTCGGACAGCTCTCCAATATGGCTCCGCAGGTAGGACTCGAACCTACGACCGTTCGGTTAACAGCCGAATGCTCTACCACTGAGCTACTGCGGAATAATCATAATAAAAGCTTGGCGACGTCCTACTCTCACAGGGGGAAACCCCCAACTACCATCGGCGCTGAAGAGCTTAACTTCCGTGTTCGGAATGGGAACGGGTGTGACCTCTTCGCTATCGTCACCAAACATTTTAAGACACTATCATATTATAATACTTTTATAAGATTTTGCAAGAAGAAATACTTATTCCTTCAAAACTAGATAATAAAGAAGGTAAAACCTTGCGTGTAATCAAAACAGTTAAAATAGGTTAAGTCCTCGATCGATTAGTATCAGTCAGCTCCATGTGTCACCACACTTCCACCTCTGACCTATCAACCTGATCATCTTTCAGGGATCTTACTAGCTTACGCTATGGGAAATCTCATCTTGAGGGGGGCTTCATGCTTAGATGCTTTCAGCACTTATCCCGTCCGCACATAGCTACCCAGCGATGCTCTTGGCAGAACAACTGGTACACCAGCGGTGCGTCCATCCCGGTCCTCTCGTACTAAGGACAGCTCCTCTCAAATTTCCTGCGCCCACGACGGATAGGGACCGAACTGTCTCACGACGTTCTGAACCCAGCTCGCGTACCGCTTTAATGGGCGAACAGCCCAACCCTTGGGACCGACTACAGCCCCAGGATGCGATGAGCCGACATCGAGGTGCCAAACCTCCCCGTCGATGTGGACTCTTGGGGGAGATAAGCCTGTTATCCCCGGGGTAGCTTTTATCCGTTGAGCGATGGCCCTTCCATGCGGAACCACCGGATCACTAAGCCCGACTTTCGTCCCTGCTCGACTTGTAGGTCTCGCAGTCAAGCTCCCTTGTGCCTTTACACTCTACGAATGATTTCCAACCATTCTGAGGGAACCTTTGGGCGCCTCCGTTACTCTTTAGGAGGCGACCGCCCCAGTCAAACTGCCCACCTGACACTGTCTCCCGCCCCGATAAGGGGCGAGGGTTAGAATGTCAATACAGCCAGGGTAGTATCCCACCAACGCCTCCACCGAAGCTGGCGCTCCGGCTTCTCAGGCTCCTACCTATCCTGTACAAGCTGTACCAAAATTCAATATCAGGCTGCAGTAAAGCTCCACGGGGTCTTTCCGTCCTGTCGCGGGTAACCTGCATCTTCACAGGTACTATAATTTCACCGAGTCTCTCGTTGAGACAGTGCCCAGATCGTTACACCTTTCGTGCGGGTCGGAACTTACCCGACAAGGAATTTCGCTACCTTAGGACCGTTATAGTTACGGCCGCCGTTTACTGGGGCTTCAATTCAAAGCTTCGCCGTGAAGCTAACCTCTCCTCTTAACCTTCCAGCACCGGGCAGGTGTCAGCCCCTATACTTCACCTTGCGGTTTCGCAGAGACCTGTGTTTTTGCTAAACAGTCGCCTGGGCCTATTCACTGCGGCTCATCAAGGCTATTCACCTCAATGAGCACCCCTTCTCCCGAAGTTACGGGGTCATTTTGCCGAGTTCCTTAACGAGAGTTCTCTCGAACACCTTAGGATTCTCTCCTCGCCTACCTGTGTCGGTTTGCGGTACGGGCACCCTACATCTCACTAGAGGCTTTTCTTGGCAGTGTGGAATCAGGAACTTCGGTACTATATTTCCCTCGCTATCACAGCTCAGCCTTCACGGAAACGGGATTTGCCTCGTTTCCAGCCTAACTGCTTAGACGCGCATATCCAACAGCGCGCTTACCCTATCCTCCTGCGTCCCCCCATCGTTCAAACGATGTATAGGTGGTACAGGAATATCAACCTGTTGTCCATCGCCTACGCTTTTCAGCCTCGGCTTAGGTCCCGACTAACCCTGAGCGGACGAGCCTTCCTCAGGAAACCTTAGGCATTCGGTGGAAGGGATTCTCACCCTTCTTTCGCTACTCATACCGGCATTCTCACTTCTAAGCGCTCCACCAGTCCTTACGATCTAGCTTCAACGCCCTTAGAACGCTCTCCTACCACGGACATCGTTGATGTCCATCCACAGCTTCGGTGTTATGTTTAGCCCCGGTACATTTTCGGCGCGGAGTCACTCGACCAGTGAGCTATTACGCACTCTTTAAATGGTGGCTGCTTCTGAGCCAACATCCTGGTTGTCTAAGCAACTCCACATCCTTTTCCACTTAACATAAACTTTGGGACCTTAGCTGGTGGTCTGGGCTGTTTCCCTTTTGACTACGGATCTTATCACTCGCAGTCTGACTCCCGAGTATAAGTATTTGGCATTCGGAGTTTGACTGAATTCGGTAACCCGATGGGGGCCCCTAGTCCAATCAGTGCTCTACCTCCAATACTCTCTACCTCGAGGCTAGCCCTAAAGCTATTTCGGAGAGAACCAGCTATCTCCAAGTTCGATTGGAATTTCTCCGCTACCCACACCTCATCCCCGCACTTTTCAACGTGCGTGGGTTCGGGCCTCCATTCAGTGTTACCTGAACTTCACCCTGGACATGGGTAGATCACCTGGTTTCGGGTCTACGACCTCATACTAAATTCGCCCTATTCAGACTCGCTTTCGCTGCGGCTCCGTCTTCTCAACTTAACCTCGCATGAAATCGTAACTCGCCGGTTCATTCTACAAAAGGCACGCCATTACCCATTAACGGGCTCTGACTACTTGTAGGCACACGGTTTCAGGTTCTATTTCACTCCCCTTCCGGGGTGCTTTTCACCTTTCCCTCACGGTACTGGTTCACTATCGGTCACTAGGGAGTATTTAGCCTTGGGAGATGGTCCTCCCTGCTTCCGACGGGATTTCTCGTGTCCCGCCGTACTCAGGATCCACTCAGGAGGGAACGAAGTTTCAACTACAGGGTTTTTACCTTCTCTGACGGACCTTTCCAGATCTCTTCATTTACCCCGTTCCTTTGTAACTCCATGTTGAGTGTCCTACAACCCCAAGAGGCAAGCCTCTTGGTTTGGGCTAATTCCGTTTCGCTCGCCGCTACTCAGGAAATCGCGTTTGCTTTCTCTTCCTCCGGGTACTTAGATGTTTCAGTTCCCCGGGTCTGCCTTCAGTACCCTATGTATTCAGGTAAAGATACTACTCCATTACGAGCAGTGGGTTTCCCCATTCGGAAATCTCCGGATCAAAGCTTACTTACAGCTCCCCGAAGCATATCGGTGTTAGTCCCGTCCTTCATCGGCTCCTAGTGCCAAGGCATCCACCGTGCGCCCTTTCTAACTTAACCATGTGGCTTATGAAAAACTTAAAGCTTTTCATTTACCAATTAAAATCTTACTCGGTGTTTTGAAAATTGACGCAAAAATAAATTTGCCTTCTATCTATTATCTAGTTTTCAAAGAACAAGTCGACAAATAATAAGCATGACTCTTTCGAGTGCTTCAAATTTATCTTTTAAGTTTGAATGAATTACTCATTCAAAACTGAACAAAACATAAGCGCCTCTTGAATGAAGAACCTAAATTCTTCATTTTTCCTTAGAAAGGAGGTGATCCAGCCGCACCTTCCGATACGGCTACCTTGTTACGACTTCACCCCAATCATCTATCCCACCTTAGGCGGCTGGCTCCTTGCGGTTACCTCACCGACTTCGGGTGTTACAAACTCTCGTGGTGTGACGGGCGGTGTGTACAAGGCCCGGGAACGTATTCACCGCGGCATGCTGATCCGCGATTACTAGCGATTCCGGCTTCATGTAGGCGAGTTGCAGCCTACAATCCGAACTGAGAATGGCTTTATGAGATTAGCTAGCCCTCGCGGGTTTGCGACTCTTTGTACCATCCATTGTAGCACGTGTGTAGCCCAGGTCATAAGGGGCATGATGATTTGACGTCATCCCCACCTTCCTCCGGTTTGTCACCGGCAGTCTCCTTAGAGTGCCCAACTAAATGCTGGCAACTAAGAACAAGGGTTGCGCTCGTTGCGGGACTTAACCCAACATCTCACGACACGAGCTGACGACAACCATGCACCACCTGTCACTCTGTCCCCCGAAGGGGAACGCCCTATCTCTAGGGTTGGCAGAGGATGTCAAGACCTGGTAAGGTTCTTCGCGTTGCTTCGAATTAAACCACATGCTCCACCGCTTGTGCGGGCCCCCGTCAATTCCTTTGAGTTTCAGCCTTGCGGCCGTACTCCCCAGGCGGAGTGCTTAATGCGTTAGCTGCAGCACTAAAGGGCGGAAACCCTCTAACACTTAGCACTCATCGTTTACGGCGTGGACTACCAGGGTATCTAATCCTGTTTGCTCCCCACGCTTTCGCGCCTCAGCGTCAGTTACAGACCAGAGAGTCGCCTTCGCCACTGGTGTTCCTCCACATCTCTACGCATTTCACCGCTACACGTGGAATTCCACTCTCCTCTTCTGCACTCAAGTCCCCCAGTTTCCAATGACCCTCCACGGTTGAGCCGTGGGCTTTCACATCAGACTTAAAGGACCGCCTGCGCGCGCTTTACGCCCAATAATTCCGGACAACGCTTGCCACCTACGTATTACCGCGGCTGCTGGCACGTAGTTAGCCGTGGCTTTCTGGTTAGGTACCGTCAAGGTACGAGCAGTTACTCTCGTACTTGTTCTTCCCTAACAACAGAGCTTTACGACCCGAAGGCCTTCTTCGCTCACGCGGCGTTGCTCCGTCAGACTTTCGTCCATTGCGGAAGATTCCCTACTGCTGCCTCCCGTAGGAGTCTGGGCCGTGTCTCAGTCCCAGTGTGGCCGATCACCCTCTCAGGTCGGCTACGCATCGTTGCCTTGGTGAGCCGTTACCTCACCAACTAGCTAATGCGCCGCGGGTCCATCTGTAAGTGATAGCAGAACCATCTTTCCATCTCTTCTCATGCGAGAAAAGAAAGTATCCGGTATTAGCTCCGGTTTCCCGAAGTTATCCCAGTCTTACAGGCAGGTTACCCACGTGTTACTCACCCGTCCGCCGCTAATCTATAGGGAGCAAGCTCCCAAAGATTCGCTCGACTTGCATGTATTAGGCACGCCGCCAGCGTTCGTCCTGAGCCAGGATCAAACTCTCCGAAGAAATATTTGACTAAGCTCTTTGTACTTTTTTAATAGTGTGTACTCACTTAAAAATTACGTTGGCGCTTTGTTTTGTTCAGTTTTCAAAGAGCAATCATTTATCGTTTCTCTCAGAAGCGACTTTTTTATCTTAACACACACACTTTGAAAGTGTCAATATGTTTTTTAAAAAAATACTCATCACTACAAAAGCTAATGTCTTGCAGCGACGTTTATTAATATATCATCAATAACTTTAATGGTCAATACAGAAATATCATTTTCATCATTTATTTTTACGCTTGATAATAACTGTGAAAAATCTCTTGACCTTTGGTATTTACTTTAATCGTTTGAATAACATGCTTTTCAATTAGATATTCTAATAAAACACTTAAATCTACGGCATAATATTTAAGTTCAGGATGATTCATTAATTCAGCAATTGACCACGGCTCAACCTTAGTCCCCATTACTTCAAGTATATGCTGAGATCCAATATCTGCCCGAGAATATATTAAAAATTCACTTGCGATAAATAAAAGCTCCAGTCTTTTTTCTAACGTCTCATCACTATATATTAACTCTTTATATAATTTAAAAATTTCTGGTTCAATATATTTCACTTGATTCCAAACCGTCACTTCTGGATAAAAACCTTTTTCCATTACTTCTAAGCGAGCTAAGTGATGAAGCGAATGAACTACATGATTAAATGCATCCAGGAATTGGCCATTTTCAAAAAATGCTTTTCCATCTATATATCTCCGAATTAATTTTGAAAATTCTATACCCATTTTTAATTTGCGGCCATGAAATGGAAATTCATTCATTTCTTTTTTTAATTGCTCAAGATATTCATTACGGTCAAATATTACCCTACCGTTTTGAATCCAGTTGACAACTTTCCGATTCGACCCCAATAGGAGCCACTCTTTCAATTGACTTTCATTTACAATATGCAAAGCAACTTTTAATTCTTTATATAAATAATGTTTTTGAAATACTGGCACTTCTGATTCATTTACCACAACAAAAATCACGTAATCAAACGCGTCTGTATTAGACCTATCATTTTTTAACTTTTTAATAAGTAATATCCCTAAAGTTGATTTCAAACTAGCACGTTCCTGGTAAATGGGACGAAGAATATCCTCCATTAGTATTCCTCCAAGACATTTATTTTTTTACAAAAGATAAAGTTCGACAAAACTCTTCATTTATCCTGCAGAGAAATAATTTCATTTCTATCTTTATCTCTCTTCCAGTATTTATGATATAGTTTTGTCAGGAGGGATACACATGGCTAAATATTCAAGTAAAATCAATAAAATCAGAACATTCGCGTTAAGCTTGGTTTTCATCGGTTTTCTAGTTATGTATCTCGGTATTATCTTTAAATCTCAGCCGATTATTATGACTATTTTTATGCTTCTAGGTCTATTTAGTATCGTCGCAAGTACTATCGTTTATTTTTGGATTGGAATGCTATCTACAAAGACTGTACAAGTTCTTTGTCCAAGCTGTAATAAGCCTACGAAAATATTAGGTCGTGTAGATATTTGTATGCATTGCAACGAATCACTTACATTAGACAGAAACTTAGAGGGAAAAGATTTCAATGAAAAGTATAATCAAAAGAATATGGACAGTTAGATTGAATCGCTTTGTAAGTGAACAAATAATCCTCCCTTCATCCAACAGTGATTTCCTACCGACGTTAGGTGCCTAGCTCTGGACATAAAAAAAGTTCCAACCAAAAGGTGGAACTTTTTTTAATGAACTTCTTTCTTAGAACACTCAGGGCATTGACCGTATACTTCCATCCGATGCTCATTCACTTTAAACCCTGTTACTTGAGCTGCAAATTGTTCAACTTCATCCAATACAGGATAATCAAAATCAACAATCTTTCCACAATCTTGACAGATTACGTGGTAATGATTCGTTGTAACAAAATCAAATCTTGCTGAAGAATCCCCATAAGTTAACTCTTTAACCAAACCAACTTCACGAAACACTCTAAGATTGTTATAAACGGTTGCCACACTCATATTTGGAAACTTTCCTTCCAACGCTTTATAGATATCATCTGCCGTTGGGTGCGACATGGAGTCTATTAAATATTCAAGTATTGCATGTCGTTGAGGGGTTATCCTAACACCGGTACCTTTCAACGAATCTAAAGCTTCTTTTAAATGAACTTCAGACATCACCATACACCTCGATTTCTCATTAAGTATAAATTATTACATTGTAATATTTATAAATAGTTTACCTTCATTAAGTATACTTTGTCAATATTACTAGTGCATTAGCAGCATATTTAAAGGATAAAAAAACACGGGAATTAAAATCCCGTGTAACTAAATTTATGAGGAGGTATTCCCTTAATTAAAGCATATTCAATTCCACTCACTTTGAGTGGACAAACGCCTGTCTCATCAAAAATAGGCTGACAAGTTACCATTCTTTTTAACTTTCCAAACTGCGAACAAACTCTAGTGCTTCTTCAACATGATCTTTAACTTTTACTTTTCGCCATTCCTTTTCAAGAATTCCAACTTTATTAATGACGAAAGTCGACCGTTCAATGCCCATGTATTCTTTTCCGAAGTTCTTTTTTAATTTCCACACATCATAAAGTTCTGCCGCTTCATGGTTTTCATCGGCTAATAACACGAAAGGCAGACCGTGTTTTTCAATAAATTTCACATGTCGTTCGACGGGATCTGGACTCACACCAATAATAACTGCGTTCAAATCTTCAAATTGTTCATGATGGTCACGAAAATCACATGCTTCTGTCGTACAACCCGGTGTCATATCCTTAGGGTAAAAATATAAGACTATATGTTTACCTAAATAGTCTGCTAATGACACCTTCTCCCCACTTTGATTAACTAAATGAAACTCAGGTGCTTTCTCACCAATATGTACTGTCAATTTAATTACCTCCTTTGCTGTTCTTATGGTAATCGTACCCAACTTATACGTGAAAAACAACTTTCACTTCTCTTTTCGATCAAACTGATCCATTTCAATCACTGTCCGAATAACAAAGGCTGCTGGTAAAGTGTAACCAACGAACGCCTGTACCGTCGCAATCATGCGGCCGATACCGATTGGACTAATATCACCATAACCTACCGAGAACATCGTCATAGCACTAAAATAGAAGGATGTCTTTAACTGATCAGAAAATTTACCATCAACCCTATTTCCCATATCTAAAATCACTGAGTAATTTTGAAGTTCAAATAATAAATATACAAGTGCAAAGCCAACCAAAATGGTAGTATATAAATTCCCAAGCCAAAGTAAATTTTCCATTGAAAAACCTTTTTGCTCTGAATTTGCCTCAAATAATGTGCGAATACTCATAGTCATACAAAAAATAATGCCGACAAATAATATATAAAACATCATATACATGCCTCATTTCAAAACAAGCTATCAACATTATCTTTACTCGTTATTTTTGCTGTATATGACTTGTTTCTTCAAAAAAACCCTTCAACAACAATCGCTGAAGGGATCCTATTAATTTCCTGCTCCTCGGTACTTTTTCACTCCTTGATTCCAGATGAATACAGCGACGGTGAAAAAGACAATACCTATAATAGGCGTTGAGAACGAATATAAATACCATTCCTCTTTTCCAAGAAAATACGACGCTGGATATACACCAACAAAAGCAAACGGCAGCACCCACGTTAAGATAAAACGAATCACTTTATTATAAATATTCACTGGATATCGTCCGTAGTTTCCAATATTATACATCATCGGCATAATCGATGTTTTTGAATCAGACCAAAAACCAATGCTTGCTATAATGATAAAAATAGACGCATAGGCAAGCGCACCACCCACAGCAAATAAAACAAATAAAATGGGATCATACCATGATAAATCAAGTCCTAAGTTAAAGCCTGCATAGATAAGAATGATTAATCCAGTGACTAGCCCGAATAGAGACTCTAACTCCATACGTTCAATGACCACTTGAAACAAACTATGAATTGGACGAGTTAAAATCCGATCCATTTCCCCTTTTACAATATAGCGATCATTAAAATCCCATATATTAAAAAAGGAAGAAAATAAAGCAAATGGTACTAGGAAAAATCCATAAATAAAGATGATTTCATCCCGACTCCAACCACTTAGCAACTGTGTGTGACCAAAAACAACGATAATAAATACTAAATTCACGGTTTGATTTAATAAATCTGATAAAATTTCAACAATGAAATCGGAACGGTATTCCAATCTTGTTTTCATATATTGACTAACATACTGAAAAAAAATTTTTACATAAAACACCTCATCAACCCCCTTGAATAATCAGCTGCTTTTTAGCCAGTATCCATAAAAGCTGAATCGGAACCATTAAAATAATTACCCAAATGAATTGTTGAAAAAGTGCAACCATCAAATCATTCTGACTAAAACCATTTGTAAAAATCATACTAGGTATATAGCTAATTCCTTGGAACGGTAAATAATTCATAATACTCTGTGCCCATAATGGAAAGAAACTAATAGGGATCAATAAACCAGAGAATAAATCAACAATCACTCGTTTGGCCCGAATTAATCCGGTATTATTATAAAAGAAAAATGCCATGACACCTGTAAGTAAATTAATTTGAGTATTAATAATAAAGCTAAACACAAGTGAAATAGCAAAATAACCCCAAGTAGTTAGATTTAATGGAATGTCCACAGGAAAAATAAGCGACACAATAATCATTCCCGGTAAGGAAAAGAAGAAAAAGCGAAAAATCCCTTCACCTAAACCAGCCATCGTCTTCATCCCTAGGTAATTATAGGGACGAAGTAGCTCCACCGCAACCTTTCCATCCTGGATTTCCATCGCGATTTCCCGGTCGATATTATTAAAATAAAAGGCTCTAGCCATCCAAGCGATGGCAACATACGAGGTCATTTGTCCACTCGTCATCCCTTCAATAGAGCTTTTTTCCCCATAAATAGCACTCCATAAAAAATAGTAAGCTCCAATATTAATTGTATAAATTAATATTCCTGTATAATAATTCAGACGATACGCTAGCATCATCAAAAAACGCATCCGAATCATCTCGATGTATTTACTCACATGACCTTTCCCCTTTCAAGTACTTTGGTTACACTGTACCTGTTTCATATATGTTTCTAACAATTTCTTCAATGGATGTTTCATGGATTTTAACATCCTTAATTTGAAAGGAAGAAACGACTGCTGAAATAAGATCAGAAATATGATTTCCTTCATCTTTAATAACTGCGATGTAAGACTGATTTTTTTCATCATATTCCCAAGCAACAGGGAACGATAACGACAGCGCATCGAGCTCTGCTCTATTTACTTGTTTCGTAAACTGAAAATGGACTTCTTTGTCTTCAGCCCAATTGTCTTTCAAGCTTTGCAATTCACCGTCATAAATGATTTCACCATTATCAAGCATAATGACACGATCACAAAGTGCCTCAATATCACCTAAGTCATGTGTTGTTAGCAAAATTGTAGTATTATATTTTTCGTTAATTTCTTTTAAGAACTCGCGAATTTTTAACTTTACTAGCACATCAAGACCGATCGTTGGTTCATCTAGGAATAACAAGGGTGGGTTATGAATTAAAGCAGCTGCTAACTCACAGCGCATTCTTTGACCAAGTGATAGCTTACGGACAGGTTTATCGAGCAAAGGTTCAATATCTAGTGTTTTTATAACATGCGCCATATGGTCGTTGTATTGTTCGTCAGACACTCGATATACTTTTTTTAATAATCGAAACGATTCTTGAACAGCAATATCCCACCAAAGCTGTGAACGCTGTCCAAATACTACTCCAATCGTACGAGTGAATTTCTCACGTTCACGGTGAGGATTCATTCCATTCACAATAATTTCACCAGATGTTGGTGTTAAAATTCCCGTTAACATTTTAATCGTCGTCGATTTTCCCGCACCATTTTCTCCAATATACCCAACCATCTCTCCTTGCTTGACAGTAAAAGATATATCATTGACCGCTGGCACAATTTTATAATTTCTCGTCAGCAAATCTCGAAAAGCTCCCTTCAAACCCGAACGGCTTGAGTAAGCTTTAAATTCTTTACGCAACTGCTTTACTTCAATCGCATTAATCATTCTTTGTTGTCCTCCAATAATTATTGTCCCAATGAATTAGTTTATCCAATGATATGTAGTTAAACAATATAAACGCTTGATTTCTTTATAATTTTTGAATAGCTCCATCCCTTTTATTATACAAAGTGCTATGATAATAGATGAAATTCGCAATTGATTTAGGAGGATTTATTCAATGAAGTTTACTAATTCAGAAGCTTTACATAAAGAAGCCTTAGAACATATTGTTGGAGGTGTGAATAGCCCTTCTCGTTCATATAAGGCTGTTGGTGGAGGTTCGCCAGTAGCAATGGAACGAGGGCAAGGTGCTTACTTTTGGGATGTGGACGGCAATAAGTATATTGATTATTTAGCAGCTTATGGTCCCATCATTACCGGCCATGCTCATCCACATATTACAAAAGCCATTACACATGCTGCTGAGACAGGCGTTTTATATGGGACACCTACGAAGCACGAAGTAAAATTCGCCAAAATGCTTAAAGAAGCTATGCCGAATTTAGAGAAAGTCCGTTTCGTCAATTCCGGTACTGAAGCAGTCATGACGACAATTCGTGTAGCTCGTGCCTATACTGGTCGTGACAAGATTATTAAATTTGCTGGTTGTTACCATGGACATTCCGACCTTGTACTTGTAGCTGCTGGATCAGGCCCTTCTACCCTTGGTACTCCTGACTCTGCTGGAGTTACAAAAGCTATCGCTGAAGAAGTCATTACCGTGCCATTTAACAATATTGAACCATTTAAAGAAGCCTTAGAAAAATGGGGCGATCAAATTGCTGGTGTACTAGTCGAACCAATCGTTGGCAATTTCGGTATCGTTGAACCAAACGAAGGCTTCCTAGAAGATGTCATCGAGTTAACACACGCGGCTGGTGCTCTTGTCATTTTTGATGAAGTCATCACCGCATTCCGTTTCATGTATGGAGGGGCACAAGACTTACTTGGAGTAACACCTGATTTAACTGCCTTAGGGAAAATTATTGGTGGAGGACTGCCAATCGGTGCATATGGTGGTAAAAAAGATATTATGGAAACAGTTGCTCCATTAGGACCAGCTTATCAAGCTGGAACGATGGCGGGTAACCCAGCTTCCATGCTATCAGGTATCGCCTGTTTAGAAGTTTTGCAAAAAGAAGGTCTTTATGAAGAGTTAGATCGCTTAGGAAAAATCCTTGAGGACGGAATTTTACAGTTAGCCGGGCAATACCAAGTGCCAATAACGATTAATCGTCTAAAAGGGGCCTTGACGGTATATTTCACAACAGAAAAAATTGAAAACTACGAGCAAGCCGAAAACACTGATGGCGAAATGTTCGCTAAGTTTTTCAAATTAATGCTTAAGCAAGGAATTAATCTAGCACCATCTAAATATGAAGCTTGGTTCTTAACGATCGCTCATACTGAAGAAGATATCCTGAACACATTAAAGGCTGTTGAAATAGCCTTCCAAAATCTACTTCATTAAAAATTTACAATTCAACCATCCTCGGAAATAGCAGATTTTCCGGGGATTTTATTTAACTCCACTCCGAAGTAAACGTTTTCAATCATTTTATTAATCTCAAAATCATATCGCTTTTCCAATTTCTATCCAATATACTGTAATCAAATCGATTTATATATATTCAAATGCTATCATTACATTAAATCACTATTTTTTTCCTTTTATAAAAAACTTAAACTTTTTTTTAGTTTTAATATGAACCCCTTAAAACACAAGGAGTAATTATTTAATACAAATGGAAACATAATTCCTGTCATCTAAAACGTCCTTCAAGGTTTAAATCACAAAATCCGTTAATACTCTCTACTTTAAAGTCTCAGGAGGTGAAAGGCAATCGTAAGGCATGTCCTTATGAGGCCGTAGATATGAACCAACAATGGAATCCATCCTTTTTTAAAGAGTTTTACAGAGAAGAACATGACGCTTGTGGAATCGTAGCTTGTATTGAAAAAAAGAGAATTCCTACAAACGAAAATATATTTTCTTGTATTAATGCGTTAGTGAAAATGAATCACCGTGCTGGATTTATTAATGGTGAGGGTGATGGAGTAGGCATCCATATTGATATTCCACGAGAACTTTGGAAAAAAAAGCTAGAAGCTGAGAATATCGATAGTAGCATCGTTGACCAAAATAATTTTATTGTCGGTCATTTCTTTTTAAGCACTAAAGCAAACCCTCAAGAGTTAAAAGCGGAAATTAAAGAAAAACTTCTAGAAAACGGACTTTCTTTCGTTTTTGAAACCGATCAAGCTTATCGTTCAGATGCATTAGGACCAATCGCTATTCAGGAAAATCCTGTATTTTGGCAAATTGCTTGTACGGCTAAGCCTCAACCACAAAATGAACTATCTGCTTTATTATTTGAACTGACTCCTAACATTGAAAAAAATGAACATATTCATGTTGCTTCTTTAAGTCAATATCATGCGGTATACAAAGTAATGGGTGCCGGCGATATTCTACCAAAATATTATCCAGATCTTGCTGACCCTATTGCTGCTTCAGCAATGACTTTAGGTCATAATCGTTTTTCAACAAATACACAATCAAGCTTTTTCCGAGTTCAACCCTTTAGTGTACTAGGCCATAATGGGGAAATTAATACAATCGCTAAACTACGTGATGAAGCAAAAATGTTAAATATTCCTCTTGTAAAAGATGGAAGCGACTCCCAAGATCTAAGTAGAATTATTGAGACCTTTATTTGTCGTCATGGTTACACTTTATTTGAAGCAGTAGATTTAATCTTCCCACCTATTCTAAATGAAATAAAAGTATATCCAAACCATCTTAAAAATTTATATACGTATATAAGAGAAGCTTGGGGCCATTTTGCACAAGGTCCAGCAGGCATTATATCTCGATTTGGTAATGAAGCTGTATTCTCTGTTGATTCTTTAGGATTACGTCCACTTTGGAATATCGAAACAGAAACGTCTTACTTATTTTCATCTGAACCAGGTATTATTCCATCTTCTGAATATACAGGAGATCCAAAACCACTTGGGCCAGGGGAAAAGGTAGGTCTAAAATGGGATGGCGATACAATTAAACGATACAACTATAAAGAGTATCAAGAGGAAGTATACGAACGCTTTTCCAACCGATTTAGTCTAGCTAATGACCACGAACGTCTAACACCAGCTACTTTTGAGAAGGTCATCACTGTTCACCAACCAGAATCCATTCATAATGGACAATATAAAGCCTTTGGTTGGGAAAAAGAGCATATCCAGTTGCTTGAACAAATGGCTGAAAAGGGAGTTGAACCCATACGCTCACTCGGACACGATGCACCGCTAGCAGCGCTTAATCCAGAGAGAACGAATATTGCTGACTTTATTAAAGAAAGTGTTGCTGTTGTAACAAATCCAGCGATTGACCGTGATCGTGAAACAGAGCACTTCTCAACTAGAACGATTATCGGTAAACGTCCAACTCTTTTCGCAGCTGAAAAGGCGGGTAAAGTGATTGAATTATTAACACCATTATTAATTGAAGGTACTAATGGCTACGAATGTTCTAGCCTTGTGCACCAACCTAGCTATGATCAGGTGATTCAAGAGTACCAAGAGCAAAATCTGATTCATTTTATTTCTAGCACATTTAAAGAATCAGAGACCATTCCTGACGCGTTATCAAGAATTTCAAAAGAAGCTGTCGCTGCAGTTGATATGGGGAAAACTTTACTTGTTATCGATGATACATCGGCACATCAAAACGGTAATTTATGGATTGATCCACATTTAGTCACATCAGCAGTTGACCAAGTATTAGTCAAGACTGAAAAACGCCGTGACTGTTCGATATTACTACGTTCGGCAGCACTTCGCTCCTTACATGACATTATTGTAGCCTATGGTCTTGGAGCAAACCTAATCAGTCCATACTTCATGTTCTTATCATTACCAGCAAATGATACTAAGCCTTCTGTTAACCTATTTAATGCGTTGAATAAAGGTTTAGAAAAAGTCATTTCGACAATCGGAATTCATGAGCTGCGTGGATATGGACGCTTATTCTCAAGCATCGGATTAAATGATGAAATTGCCAAAACCTTAAATATCGTCAACTTTTTCGGTTCCGATGAAGTAGAACAAAATTTCGAAACATTAAAAGAAGATGCCATTAAGCGGGCAGTCGATTATCAAGATGAAACAACAAGAGTTGGAAAAACATTCCATATATTCCCTCGCATTTGGAAATCTATTGGTGAAATGGCGGCTACTGGTAGCTATGAAGCCTATCGTGAAAAGATTTCCGAACAGGAAGAGAAGAATCCAACAACGATTCGCCATTTAACATCTTTCAAGGATGCTGATACACCTATTTCTGCCGAAGATGTTAATATATCAATTAACAAACATGACTATCCTTTTGTCATTTCTTCGATGTCATTTGGTTCACAAAATGAAACAGCCTTTAGAGCTTATGCAGAAGCGGCCAATCGCCTGAACATGATTAGCTTAAATGGCGAAGGTGGAGAAATTAAAGATATGCTCGGTAAATATCCGAACACACGTGGTCAACAAATTGCATCTGGTCGCTTCGGAGTTAATGCAGAGCTACTTAATTCTTCTAATCTGTTAGAAATCAAAATTGGTCAAGGTGCAAAGCCTGGTGAAGGCGGACATCTTCCAGGATCAAAAGTAACGGCTAAAATCGCTGAAGCTAGAAATGCAACAATTGGTTCCGACCTGATTTCACCATCAAATAATCATGATATTTATTCGATTGAAGATTTATCGCAAATGATTTATGAATTAAAAACGGCAAATGACAAAGCGAAAGTAGCTGTTAAAGTACCAGTTGTACCGAACATTGGTACCATCGCTGTCGGTGTTGCTAAAGCTGGTGCTGATATCATTACACTTTCTGGTTTTGATGGTGGTACAGGTGCCGCTCGTATCCATGCTCTTGAACACGTAGGACTTCCTGTTGAAATTGGAGTTAAAGCTGCCCACAATGCACTATTAGAAGCAGGAATACGTAATCAGGTAGAACTATGGGCAGATGGTGGTGTAAAAAGTGCTTCAGACGTTTTAAAATTAATGCTTTTGGGAGCAAATAGAATTGGCTTCGGTACATTATCCATGATTGCAGTTGGTTGTACAACTTGCCGCGGTTGCCATTTAGATACTTGTCACGTTGGTATTGCTACACAAATTGAATCTGAGGTACAAGCAAAGGAACATGGATTACGTCGCTTTGTCCCACGAAAATTTGACTTAGCTGTTTCAGGTTTAATGAATATGTTTACAGCTTTCGGTCAAGAACTTAAAGTTTTAACAGCCGCTCTAGGCGTGAAAAATTTACAGGATATTGTAGGTCGTTCTGATTTACTTCAACAAGTAAAAGGACAACAATTATTAGACTTAACATACTTGTTAAAAACATTGGATATCTCGACCTTTTCTCATAAAGAAACAAATTCTCGTGTAAATGAGAGTGCCATACAAGTAGCAGTTGGAGCGGAATATTTAGATGCACATGTCGAAGATCTTCAACAATCTCGCGTCTTTAGTTCTGTAACCTCCGAGCAACGTGTACTAGGCAGCAGAGTATCTGGTCACCGTGTTCGCAACCGATTAGATGGTTCATATAAGAAATTACCGCCTGTACAACTTTCTTATCAAGATGGTTCTATTCCAGGAAATGGTTTAGGAGCGTACAACAGTGATGGCATCTCTATTCAAGTAAATGGTGGAGCCCAGGACGGAATTGGTAAAACATCTATTGGTGGAAATATATTTATCTTCAAGTCCCCTGGTAAAGATGGAAATCTTTATAACGGTTCTGTTGGTAAAGGATTTGGTTACGGTGCTCAACATGGTTTACTAGTCGCTCAAGGTGATGCTGACGCTCGTGCTGGCATTCGTCTATCTGGTGCAGATATTATTATTGGCGGGCAATTAAAACGTCCAATTCCAGAAGAAGAACATGGGAATATAGCTGTAAATGCAAATATTAAAGGATTTGCATTCGAATATATGACGAATGGCCGTGGCTTAGTATTAGGTGATCCAGGCCCTTGGATTTGTGCTGGTATGACCGGTGGAGTTATTTATTTAAGACATCAACCGCAAGCCGGATTAACTAAAGAAGCCCTACAACGCCGAATTGCCAAAGGAGCAAAAGTAAATATCGAATCTCTAAACGAACAAGGCTTGAATGATATTCAAGATCTACTAGGCAAATATGTGTCACTTCTAAAAGAACAAGGTCAAATCGATGAGGCTGACTCTCTTGAACAATTACTACAAGAGCCAAGTGAACATTTCGTTCAAATAGTACCAGTCAAAGAACAAGCAGACCCATCTGTATCTACAGAATAATTAGCTACTTAACTTCATAGTTCAAAGCTGGCTTCCCACTAAAGGAGCCAGCTTTTTTTCTAGACAAAAATATGATTCTATCGACAGGATATATCTCTTGAACCTAAATCATATACCTTGTATAGTACATTTTGTTTAAAGGAGTTAGATGACAAATCATATTGAGCATTTTATAATGAACCTTTATAGAATTAAGATAATTAGTTAACTAAAATAAAAAAAAAGTAAAATTAATAAACTCTGAATGGAATGAAGAAGATAGTTTAAGTCGCAGAGAATTACTTGCTCTCTTTTTTGAACAACAAAGCAAAATAGATGCGATGTATGAAGATCAGGAACACTTATCATCCAAAATACTCCCATTTATTTCAGCCATTAGTGAATATGATGAACAGTTGGAACATTTAGAGAAACTAATTTTAAGCTTTCATTCATTTCATAAGAGCGTAAATGAAGTAACTGTTGAGGAAAACTGAGAGTGACGAAATCAAATATGCCTGGAATCCTACTAGACGATTCCAGGCATATTTTTAAGTAAGCTTTTCATTTATCTAGTAATTGGACTTGGTACAAATTAAAATAATGCCCTTGTTTTTGCATCAATTCCTCATGAGTACCGATTTCAACAATTTCTCCATGCTCAATTAAAACAATTCGATTGGCATGTGTGATTGTCGACAAGCGGTGTGCAACAATAAAGGTCGTCCGGTCAAATGCCAACTTATCTAGCGCTTCTTGAATATAATGTTCACTCTCTAAATCGAGTGCCGAAGTAGCTTCATCAAGCACCAGTATTGGTGGATTTTTCAAAAACACACGGGCGATAGCCACTCTTTGTCTTTGACCTCCTGACAACTTAACGCCACGTTCCCCTACCTTCGTATCATATCCATCCGCTAAATTCATAATAAAATCATGAGCATTAGCAGCTTTTGCAGCAGCTATCACTTCTTCATCAGTCGCATCCGGTTTCCCCATTAAAATATTCGCCTTAACCGATTCGCTAAATAAAATATTATCCTGTAGAACCATGCCTATTTTATCCCGAAGACTCCGTACTTTAAAATTACGAATATCTTGACCATCTAACAAAATTTGACCTTCAATTATATCATAGAATCGTGGAATAAGACTAACTAATGAAGACTTACCTCCACCACTCATTCCGACAAATGCGATGGTTTCACCGCGTTTAACATCTAAGTTAATATTTTTTAAAATAAGTTCTCCGTCATCTTCATATGAAAAGGAAACCTGTTCAAATGTAACTCGTCCTTCAACCTGTTTTAATTCCTTTGCATCTTCTTTGTCCACGATATCATATTTTTCATCGATAAACTCGAATACTCGATCCATAGAAGCCAATGTCTGCGTTAAAGTCGTTGAGGAATTAACTAAGCGTCTTAATGGATTATATAGACGATCAATAAAGCCAATAAATGCAACCATTGCCCCTATTGTTAAGTCTCCTTGAATGACCTGATAGCCTGCATATCCAATAACAACAAGTGGAGCAATATCTGTAATTGTATTGACAACAGCAAATGATTTTGCATTCCAACTCGTATGCAATAGCGCTTTATCTAAAAACTGCTTATTTTGCTTATTAAATTGCTCTGCTTCATAATCTTCATTGGCAAAGCTTTTTATAACCGCCATACCTTGCACACGTTCTTGTAAATGACTTTGCACATTAGCTAATGCTTGAGATCGAACCCGTGTCAACGAACGAAGCTTTCCCATAAAATGTTTAACTGAAAACATATAAAAGGGAATCAAAACTAATGAAACAAGGGTCAATGATACGTCCATCGAAAACATAAATATGATAGCAATCACGATGGTAGCAAGATCCAACCAAAGATTCATCATCCCTGTAATGACAAAATTCTTTGTTTGCTCCACATCTGTAATCACTCGTGAAACGATTTCACCTGCTCTAGTATTTGCATAATATTTAAAACTCAGCTTTTGAACATGGCTAAACAATTGATTTCGAATATCAAATAATATTTTTGATCCTGTCCATTGAGCAAAATATTGACGGTAATACTCAATTGGTGGTCTCAATACAACAAAAATAAACAGCATAATCGCCATTATCCAAAATAAGCGGTCTATTTTTGTATCCATCGATATACCGTTATTTCCTACTATGTCATCGACCACATATTTGGTGAGTAAAGGAATAAGTAAAGGAATAGCAAATTTTATAATACCAATAATAATTGTACCGATAATCGTCCATTTATAAGGCCTAACAAACTGTAGATATCTCTTTACGCTGTCCACACGCTTCCCCCATTTTTAATAATCAGGCTTTATTATAAGTTTCTGTTGTTTTTTGGCTCGTTTTATTTAACAAAGCTAATAATAAGGCTACAGAGTACCATAAAAAAGCCTGTTGATTATACAACAGGTCTTCTTCAGGAACGGTAAGTCAAATATCTTTCATACCAAGTATCAATAAACTCTGCATTAAATGGTCCTTTACGTTGACGGATCAAATAAATTAAATAATCTACGTTTCTTTTTAATATTTGATCAATCACTTCAGGATAATTCATAATTTTCCGATGTCTTTCATATTCATCCTCATCCAATAAATTAAACGTCATATCCGGGAAAACTTTGATGTCTAAATCATAATCAATATACTTTAGAGCTTCTTCATCATACGTAAATGGAGAACTTATATTACAGTAATAATATACGCCATCTTCTCTTAACATTCCGATTACATTAAACCAGTATTTTGAATGAAAATAACAAATTGCTGGCTCTCTTGTAATCCAAGTTCTACCGTCTGACTCCGTCACCATTGTTCGATCATTTGCTGCAATAACTACATTTTGCGTCCCTTTCAAAACTGTTGTTTCTTCCCAGATTCGATGGATATGTCCGTTATGCTTATAACTTTGGATTTGGATTTTTCCTCCCTCAGCAGGAACAATCCCCATGATTTCTCTCCCTACTTTCTATGGACACTTTTTCACCCTTCTATGCCCTTACTCCTTCTTATTATTGCATGCGTTAATTTTACCAATTTTATTATATTTCTCTATTATAGCAATTAATTAATAAATATAAAACAAAAGAGACTACTCGATGAGTAAATATGTGTAAAGAGTCGAAAAACTTCTGACATTTTACAGTCCATTTACTTCTGAATTAGTCTCATGAATAATCTATGATAATGCGGTTTGTTCCAATTGAAAATGACGAATCACTTCTTCAGTTTGCTTTTCAAATTCCACTTGAATTTCCTCAAGTTCATTTCTTTTCTGCTCTATAATTTTTCTAACATGATCGCCTTCACTCATTTCATGTAACTCAAAAAGTTCGTTTGCAATTTGCTGACATCTTTCAATTTCTGATTGTAAAAATAAAAGCTTGTCCATAGTTCGTAACTGCTCACCTATCAGGCGGTCGAATTCATTCATTAATAAGCACCTACTTTACTTTTATTTTGCTTAATGTATATATTCTGTTTGTTAATCATTATTACCTTCCAATTAATATGTAGAAAAAACAGAACATTTGTCAAATAGTAGAAAAATGGAAGGCACCCGTTGAGCGACTTATTACACACAAAGAAGGCACTCTTCCAAAGAAGAATGCCTCTAACCTATTGGTTATTCTTGTCCCAAATTGCCTTGAGCTGCATTGCCCTGAGATTGTTGGTTTTGACGTTTTACTGATTGAACGTCCGTTTCACTTGCAAACTCAGTACCAAATTGCCCACCAGCATTTTGTTGTTGAGCAGCCTTGCCCTGAGATTGTTGGTTTTGCTGTCTCACTTCTTGAGCGTTTGTTTCACTTGCAAACTCAGTACCAAATTGCCCACCAGCATTTTGTTGTTTTACTTTACCTACGTTTGTTCCCGCTTGAGTTTTTTTAGTAGCCATTGAAATCACCTCCACGATAATAAGATAACCATTATCGTGAAATCTATTCCCAACAATTTTACTATTTATTAAACAAGTAACGAAATACCCCCATCAACAATAATCGTTTGACCACGAATCATACTAGATTCATCAGAAAGTAAAAACATGATGGTATGAACCATATCCTCTATTTGTACCATACGACCTGCTGGAGTCTTTGCTGCCGCTTCCGCCAGCAGTTCTTCTCGATTTGGAAAATGTTTTAATGCATCTGTATCAATGGCTCCACCTGATACGGCATTTACACAAATATTTTTAGACGCTAATTCAACGGCCAAATAACGTGTTAATGCTTCTAACGCTGCCTTTGAAACTCCTACTACCGTGTAATTTTCCAAATATCGGATAGAACCTAGCGAACTAATGCTGACGATTTTCCCACCACCTTTTTTTTCCATCAATTTGGCTGCTTCTTGGGCACAAAACAATAATGCTTTTGAATTAATATCTAATGTCCAATCCCAATGAGACTCTTCCAGTTCCATAAGAGGACGCTGTACACCAGATGCTGCATTACTAATGAAAACATCCAAGCGACCATAATACTCATCAATTTGAGCAAACATATTCTTAATTTTTTCTACATCCCCAACATTTGCTTTAACGACCAATACTTTACGCCCCATGGCTTCAATTTCAGCAGCTACCTCTAGAGCCTTTGTTTTACTGCGTGCATAATTAATCACAAGATCATAGCCAGCTTCAGCTAGCTTTAAGGCTGTGCTTCGTCCTAATCCTTTACTACTTCCTGTTACAAGAGCCACTTTTTGTTCCATTTGTATATTCCACCTTTCAAGGATAAAAATAAAATTAAAAGAGAAAATAATGAGAAAAGCGCAAGATGCCCGTTCAGCGACGGTTATGAAAATTGACACCAAAATACACGATTAAATATGTCTAAGAAAGGAGACTTTTCATGTATATAGGTCGTGATATGACAGAATTATCTATGTTACCTAAATCAAAATGGGATAAAAACGAACTCAGCTTTTTTCACCACTCTCTTCAACAAATGGTACCTTATTTAAACCAAGAAGGACAGAGCATTCACCGAGAAATTATTGAGGAAATTGAAAACCGTGGCGGTCTAAAGCAATTAGCCACTGGTTACGGTACTGAGACAAGCTATGATTAAAAGAAAGTTCATCATCACTTAGACATAACATGTAAACTAGCCAGCATATTTTTGAAATACGCTGGCTAATATCTTGTTTAAAAAGCTTTCATTATTTTTTGATGAGGTACTGGAAAGGCATACTGCTCTAATTCCTCTTTATTCACCCATTTCAATTGATTCTTCATTAATACCTGCTCTTCTATTTCTGATGAAAGAATACCTTTATACGCATCGATTTTCCATACAAGATGTGAAAATACATGGTCAATCGTCAAAATTAAATCAGTTAATTCAGGCTTCACACCATATACCTCTAGAAAATTTTCTTCAAAAAAATCCCGTTTTGACTGTAGAGAAGTATGCATTTCAAAATTTGGAAACTCCCATAAATTTGCTAGTAAGCCTGTGGAAGGCCGTTTATGAATTAAATATTCTCCCTTTTCATTCACAACAATCGCTGCCACGATCGATACATCTCGAGTTTTCTTCTTTTGAATTTTTATGGGTAATTCTGACTGAACACCAGCAGCAAAAGCTAAACAATGACTTTGAACGGGACAAAGTAAGCATGCAGGTCTACCTGGTGTACAAATTAGTGCCCCTAGTTCCATTAGAGCCTGATTAAAAGCAGCCGGATGTTTGTGATCAATTAATTCCCTGACGGCTGCTTCAAAAGTCTTGCGCGACTTCGCTTTTGCAATATCATCATGCAACAATAAGATCCGTGATAAAACACGCATCACATTTCCATCTACTGCAGGCTCAGGCTTTCCATACGCGATACTTAATATGGCTCCTGCCGTATAAGGACCCACACCCTTTAATTTTGATATTTCCTCTGGACTATCAGGAACAACACTGTTATAAGATTCTTTTACTTCTTTTACAGCACTATGTAAATTACGAACACGCGAATAATAGCCTAGTCCTTCCCAAGCCTTTAATATCTTTTCTTCATCCGCTTCCGCAAAATCATCTAAAGTAGGAAACCAACTTATAAAACGGTTAAAATAAGGTATAACTGTATCCACTCTTGTTTGCTGTAGCATAATTTCAGATACCCATACACGATAGGGGTCATTATTTTCTCTCCAAGGGAGAGTACGTTGCTCAGTTTCAAACCAGGAAATTAAATCCCGCTGAAAGGCCTCTCTTTCGATCTTTACTAAAGATTGTTCAAGTTCACTTTTCACTTCAGTTCCTCCAGAATTGTAAAAATATTATGAAGTAAGGATTATGCTATATGCAAGCGTTTCGTACAAATGATTTTCACAATAAATATAAAATGATACAACATTGTAAAATAACCTTTACAACTGTTAAATTAGTCATAATATATTCATTTGGTAATTTTATAAAAATGCGTTATCATTAAATAAAAGCGTAGTCAGGGAGGGTTTTACTTTGGACACCGGTACTCACTTTGTAATGGGAATTGCCCTTGGAGGACTAGCAACTTTAGATCCCGTTGTAATAGACGGTTCTGTTACTGCTCAGGCAGTGCTTGTGGGTACTATTTTAGGTTCTCAAGCTCCTGATATTGATACAATTCTCAAATTACGAAATAACGCTATTTATATACGAAATCATCGTGGAATTACTCATTCAATCCCTGCGGTCTTACTTTGGCCGATATTAATTAGCCTAGTCACTTTTGCATTTTTACCGTCAGCCAATTTACTCCATTTATGGCTTTGGACCTTTTTTGCCGTATTTCTTCACGTATTTGTTGATATTTTTAATGCTTATGGAACACAAGCATTAAGACCCATATCCACTAGATGGGTAGCCCTTGGTGTTATTAACACGTTTGATCCATTTATCTTTGCTATTCACGTAGTAGGGCTCATATTGTGGGGATTTGATTTATCACCTGGATTTTTATTCCTTACCATTTATATTATTATCTTCTTTTACTACATTGCTCGTTTTAAGGAAAGGGCTCTAGTAAAAAGAAATGTGCGACAGCAAATAACAGGTGCCAGTAAAATTCTGTTATCACCCACCATGAGATTTCGCCGATGGAAAATTTCTGTTATGACAGAAAAGAATTATTATGTTGCCCGTGCGGAAAATGGGGTCGTCACGATTTTAGATACATTTGATCGTATTCCTTTACCTAAGAGCAAAGTATTAGAAGCTGCAAAACATGATATTAATTTAGCTGCTTTTCTTTCTTTTTCTCCCATTTATCGCTGGGAAATTGAAGAAAAAGAGAAATATTATGCTGTTCGTTTTATTGACTTACGCTATCGAAGCAATGGATATTATCCCTTCGTCGCAGTTGTGCATCTGGATCATGATTTGAATATCTTAAATTCATACACCGGTTGGATTTTCAGCGAAGCTAAGCTTCAAAAAAAATTAAATGTAATATTATAAAAGGAGTTTTTTTCCTTTTCAAAAAGCTGAATCAACGACAATCTGCAGATTCAGCTTTTTTATATGTGATTTTCTGCTTACTCCCCTACCTTAGCTGACTTATCATCTCAACCCTGTTTATTTAATAATTGTTTATATTTAGGATTTTGCGCAATAAACTCGTGCAATTTCGCTCCATAATGATCAATCCACTGATTAACCACCCGAAAAGTCATTTCTTCTCCGGCATATTTATGTCCAGCTTTTGCATAGGTAGCCTCAAAATCTTCCCATAACAGTTCAATCCATGTTAGAGCCTGTTCATTACTTATTTGATCATTCTTATCTAAAAGCTTTTGCTTAAGTATTTCAAGATACCCATTCATCCAATCACCTCATTGCCAATTTTTTTGCAGCATTGTACTCCCCATCAGAACCATACTAGTAATACGCGGAAACGCGTTTTTAATTCTTTCTAATATGGAGGAGAAAACATTGCGAAATAAAGAAAGAGGATTTCCTAACCAAGAAAATAATAAATTTCAGGGAGAACCCCGTGCTAAAGCCGAATTCTCTTCCAAACGTGCAAATGGTTCCATTAACACCCATCCACAGGAACGCATGAAAGCATCTAATGAAAGAATATAATTTGGGAGTGTGATCAGTATGGTCAACAGACGATATGAAGGTAAATTTATAAATCCTAATCAAAGCCCCAAGCATTCTTGGTCACAAATTAATGGTGAAACAAAAGAAACCCAACACGATGTTATTCTTCAAGCAATGACAAGAAAACAATCGTAATTAGAAAAGCGGAACCGGCTTGGTCAGCCCCAACAAGTGCTGGAGGGCCAGAAGGTGAAGTCGCTCTTTGACTTCATCAGCTGGACCGAAGCATCTCGAGGGGCTTGCCGGTGAAGCTAGACAATGAAAAGCGGAAGGCACCCGTTCAGCGACGTCGGTACTTTCCCGCTCCGTATGAGATATAGGAAACACGAAAGAGCGCGAGCGTCGATGTTGACTTATCGTAAGGAGGAGCGGGAAGTCCGTTAGGTGCTGGATGCCTGGAGCTAGACAATGAAAATTTGAAGGTACCCGTTTAGCATAGTATGGGCTGATACCTACAGATAAAGAAAACGGACCGTGCACGACAGCTAAGGAATTAGGTTACCCTAATTCCTTAGCTTCTTTCAACATCGAAATTGGAAGAGCTTCTTCCTTTCCAGAACCACCCAATCGATAACCCCAGGCAAAAACACCATTTAGATAATCAATTTTAAAATAAACACCTGGGTCTCCTTCAATTTGATAAATTTCTCCAGGTGTAAAGTCCTCCGGATTTAATAAATACGCTTTTGCCATGATTGCTTTTCTTTCAAGCACAGCAAACTCGTTAACCATACCTAATTGCTCAGACTTTCTGGCCTTTTCATTTAGCATGGCTATTTCTTGCTGTAATTCGTATGGTGACATGGAACTATATCTACCTTCGTTCATTACATCTGACTCCTTACTTTCGTTTTCTAATTTGTATCCCTATCTTAACGAAAAATTCGCGATTTTGCTATTTATTTGCGTCATTTGATATTTCAGCTAAATAACGATCAATTAATTCCAGAGGAAAACCTTTTCGAAATAAAGCTTGCTTCACCTTTTGTTGAAATCGATAGCCTTCTTCGGTATGGTAGCGCCGCACAATTTTTTCTGCATGAAAGCAAAGGGAATCCCATTCTTCTTCGTCATTTTTGTCAATCTTTACATCCTCAAGTGCCATGACAATACAATCATGAGGAAAGCCTTTCCGACTTAACATTTGTTCAAGCTTTTGCTTCAATGCACGTTCAGAAATATTTTTTTCTTTCTTAATCGACTTTTCTGCCAACTGCTTTGCATGCTCAACTTGAACATCAAAAGGATATCCTAAAAGTGCCTCCTGAATTAAATTTTCCTTTATTCCCTTTTCTTTTAATTCGAGCTTTAGTGTGATGGGCCCTTTATTTCCTCCATTGACATGAGTGCGCACATAAGCTTTAGCAAAGTCCAAATCGTTTAAATAATTAAAAGTATATAGTTTATGAATGGCCTCATTAATTAGCGGCTCTTCGATTTCTTTTTTCTGTAAAAATAAACGAACCTCAGCTTCTGACCTCATTCGATATGATAAATAACCTAAAGCCATTGTATAGGATTTTTGAATTTCGTCTTGAAATTGAATTTGGCTAAGTTCAAAGGAATTTATTTCTTTTCCTTTTTGTAATTGAAATTTTAACAAGACTGCTTCATCAACACTAAAAGCATATTTCTCATCTAAAAAGATATTGTATCGATCGGTTCTTTTCTTTTGGGTTGTTATTTTCGTAATCGTTGGCATAAGCTCCCCCCACTCTTACTTTAACATATTCGAAAGTGGCTTTCGCTTTAAAAAATTTTCTCTTTCATGTTACAGTAAGCACAAATATATATATATAGGGAGTGTCTTCCATGAAAATTGCAATCGCTGGCGGAACAGGATTTGTTGGAACTGCACTTATTAAAGAATTAGTGAAACAACAACACGAATTGTTAATTTTAACAAGGCATCCTGAAAAGTATCAAAGTCAAGAAAAACTTTCTTATATTGGCTGGCTATACGATGGTGCTATTCCTGAAAAGGAACTAGAAGATTTAGATGGATTTATTAATTTAGCCGGGGAATCCTTAAATGGTGGGCGATGGACTACCAATCGAAAACGAAGTATTGTAGAAAGTCGAATAACTGCAACGCGAGAAATGAAACGCATACTATCAACATTACCTAATAAAACATCATTTGTTATTAATGCTAGTGCTATCGGAGTATATGGTACATCAGATCAATTGACATTTTCAGAATCAAGCGATTTGATTGGTGATGATTTTTTGGCTAATACGGTTAAGCTTTGGGAAAAAGAAGCCCTTCACTCTTCTCCATATAGTGATCGTGTCATGTTAACACGATTCGGTGTAATTCTTGACAAGGATCATGGTGCTCTTCCAATGATGGTTTTACCCTACAAACTAATGACTGGAGGAACGATTGGCAAGGGAACTCAATGGTTATCATGGATTCATATTAAAGATGTCGTAAGGGCCATTATTTTTTGCATAAATCATCCCCAAATATCTGGACCCGTAAATTTCACATCTCCTCAACCTGTACAAATGAAAGAATTTGGTCAAATAATTAGTTCAGTTATTCATCGCCCTCATTGGCTTCCTATACCTGAATTTATACTTAAAACACTATTAGGTGAAATGAGTATCCTTGTATTAGAGGGACAATATGTGCTTCCATCAACATTATCAAATCAGCAATTTTCCTTCACTTATCCTACCCTATCGCAAGCACTTTCATCTTTTTTTAAATAATATTGGAATATGGCTCATTTTTGTAAAATCTAATTTTTATAAGAATGAGCCATCGTCTTTTTCGAGTTTTTTAAATTTCACGTATGTTACAAGCATTTAAGGAAAAAATAGGATTATCAACTAATGAGGAGATGATTACATGGTAAATAAAAAAGCAGATAAAATAAAATCGAATCTGACTACTACTCAACAAGTTTTATACTCTCATGAATTCAAACATGCAGATCGTGCAGCTGGATTTTCAGAAAAAAAATCCCGACGCTAGTTAGAAAAGCGGAAGGCACCCGTTCAGCGACGTCGGTACTTTCCCGCTCCGTATGAGATAAAGGAAACACGAAAGAGCGCGAGCGTCGATGTTGACTTATCGTAAGGAGGAGCGGGAAGTCCGTTAGGCGCTGGGTGCCTGAAGCTAGACAAGGAAAAGTGGAACCGGCTTGGTCAGCCCCGACAAGTGCTGGAGGGCCAGAAGGTGAAGTCGCTCTTTGACTTCATCAACTGGACCGAAGCATCTCGAGGGGCTAGCCGGTGGAGCTAGACAAAGAAAAGCGGATAGCACCCGTTTAGCGTAACAGTTGAAAATAAATGATAGGAGGTATTTAAAAATGAAACAAAATCAACATGAAAATGAACAAACGCAATTTACCAATATCATTAGTGATGGAATTGACGAAGAATATTCTGAAGAGCTTGCTGACCAAGCTGATATCGAAGCTCAAGCACGTGCAACAGCTGCGGACCAACGAGCAAAAGGAAAATCAAAAACGTAAGACATCTTAGTTAACTAAATGACCTAGCCATTTGTACTCATTGAAAATGATTTACAGTGTATAGTAAAATAAATACTTTGAAAGTCATCAACAGAGTTGAGTTAGAGACCAAATATATGGTCTCTTTTTATCGTTATAAGCTTTTGTTAAACCAGAATGTTAATAATGGTCCTCGAAATCTACTAGATTTTTAATAATACGGTATTAAAAGCAATAAAATTTTAAGTAACTACTAAATTCGACAACTTTTACACACAGGTTTATCCACAATCCAGTGGATATTGTGAATAAGTTCTAAATGTTTTGATAACTTACTGTTTTTACACACTAGTTTATCCACATGAATTTTATGGAAATCGGGGGATAAGTCTGTGGATAATGTGGATAAGTTCATTTTTTATAGGGTTTATCTTGGTTTTTTCTGTGGATAAACTTATCTAGTAATAAAACTATCAAAAAATACTAATATACCCATTTTTTATAGTATAAACAATAGTTTCAATTTCATTCATACATCTTAGCATTCTCTTCAATATTGAAAAGTGATAAAATGTAGTTATATTTGACTGTTTCACTTTGTGCAACAGGAAAAGGAGCGGTGTACACTATGTTTTGTTCAAGAATTTTAGTCGCTTTTGATGAATCTGAGTTAGCCATGAAATCGCTAGAAAAGGCAATTGAATTAGCCAAGACAGATCAAACAATTGAAGTTGAACTACTCCATTCTGTACTGTGGCCTCTCAATTTTAATATGTATAGTAAAAACAAACAAAATATAGAAGATTCATTAATGAAAGATGGAAAAAAAGTCATTTCTAAAGCTGTAGCTAAACTAACTGAATTACCGAACATAACACGTTCCTATGTTCTTGTCGGTACTCCAGCTAGAGCTATTTTAGACCATGCACGTGCTCATGACTGTGATCTAATTATCATGGGAAGTCGAGGGTTAAGTGGCATTAAGGAACTTTTAGGAAGCGTCAGCCACTATGTCACTCAAAATTCTACAATTCCTGTTTTGTTAATAAAGTAAATGGATTAAGCCAATTTTATTTTAAGAAGTTAGCTTTTTTCATTAATTTCAAGCACTTTACTCCTATTCCAATTGTTAAACGTGTAAAATAATAATAACTGACCTAGGAAAAGCAGGTGAGAGCTTTGGATATTAAACATTTACAATACTTTATTCAAGTAACACATTTCAAAAGTTTTACAAAAGCGGCAGAACATTTATTTATTACCCAACCTACGATTAGTAAAATGATTAAAAATCTTGAAATCGAACTCGGTGTCGAACTTTTTGACCGCTCACGCAAACAATTAACACTAACTGATGCTGGCCAAGTAGTGCTAGAGCAGGCTAAATTAATTGATTTGGCATTTAACAACTTAGAAAGAGAAGTAGAATCTCTCTCAGGGTTACACAAAGGACATATTCGAATTGGGCTACCACCCATTATAGATTCTTCCTTTTTCCCAACCATTATTGGACGTTTTCATAAAGAATATCCAAATATTACGTACCAATTAGTTGAAGACGGTTCAAAAAAAATAGAGGAAGCCGTAGAAAGTGACATACTAGATATCGGTGTCATCGTTTTGCCAACGAATGCTGAACTTTTTCACTCTTTCTCTTTATTAGAAGAAGATATTAAATTAGTTCTTCATCCAGATCATCCACTTGCTCAAAGTGCAGAGGTTGATTTAAAGGAACTTAAAAATGAAGACTTTATTCTCTTTAATAAAGACTATGTTCTACACGATCTTGTAATTTCCTCCTGTAAATTAGCTGGATATACCCCGCGTATCATTACAGAAAGTTCTAGATGGGATTTTATTGAGGAAATGGTTGCTTGTCAGTTGGGAGTAGCCTTATTACCTGAAAATTTATGTTTGGATTTAAAAAGTAGCGTTCGGTCTGTAACAATTAAAAACCCTTCTGTCAGTTGGCAATTAGGTGTTATTTGGAGCAAAAATCGTAATCCCTCCTTTGCGGCAAAAGAATGGTTACGCTTTACAAGCCAAGCTTTACTTGATTAACCCATATATCCCCGTTTTAAAAGCTATCGATGATTAATTGCTGTTATAGCATAGACAAAAGCTATAGTATCAATAAAATATAACCATTTTACATTATACTTTTACGGGAGTAGACTTGTTAATGAGATAAGCATTGTGGAGATGGGATTAACTTTTCATAGATCGAAGGGAGATATTATGGTCACTTTATCAAGTGTAGATGAACTGCAAACTGCTGAAACTGAACTGGAGTATATTAAAAATGAATACCCCGAATTATTTAGTAAATTACTCCATGTAGTAGGACTAACAAGAGCATTTCAATTTAAATATCAGTATATGGGCCGGTTAATTATGGATGAAAACCCTTATGAATTCGCTCCCGAATTTGTAATGCCTTCAGTCATTAGTCTATATAAAGCAGAGATACAAAAGCTAAAAGATAACCCAAGTATCCATATTTTACGAAGAGTTTTCGCAAACTATGAATCAATTGGTTATGCCAAATTAAGCATGCTTGTGCTTGGACAAAGTCCTGAATCGCTAATAGGTGCTTCATACATTAAGTAATAACCCTAACTATTTCCAAAAGCCCTTCCGATTTCGGAAGGGCTTTTACTTTTAGATATTCTATAAAATCTTGCTTAAAAATAATTTTGTTCGATCTTGTTGCGGATTTGTAAACAACTTTTCTGGAACATTTTCTTCTACAATATAACCTTCATCCATAAAGATGACTCGGTCGCCTACTTCTCTAGCAAATCCCATTTCATGTGTAACAACGACCATTGTCATCCCTTCCTTAGCCAATTGCTTCATAACTTCTAATACTTCACCGACCATTTCTGGATCAAGTGCAGATGTTGGCTCATCAAAAAGCATGATTTTTGGCTCCATTGCTAAAGCTCTCGCAATTGCTACACGCTGCTTTTGCCCACCTGACAATGAATCTGGATATGCATTAGCCTTATCAGCTAAGCCTACCTTAGACAATAGTTCCATCCCTTTTGACTTAGCTTGCTCCCTAGAAACCTTCCGGACTTTAACTGGGGCAAGCATAATATTTTCTATTACCGTTTTATGAGGAAATAAATTAAAATGTTGAAAAACCATTCCGACTTCTGTACGGACTTTGTTAATATTAACGCTTTTATCAGTTGTATCAAGTCCTTCAATAAGAACATGACCAGATGTGATGGTTTCAAGCTGATTGATACAGCGGAGAAATGTTGATTTTCCAGAACCTGATGGCCCAATGACTACAACTACCTCTTTCGGCTGAATCGTGACATTAATATCTTTCAAAACCTCATTTTTACCGAACGACTTTTTTAAATTCTCAACCTTAATCATTCTGTCTTCAGCCTTTCTTCAAGTCGTTTTAATAACACACTTAGTATAATCGTCAAAATCAAATAGATGACAGCAGTTGTCAAGTAGGGCTCCCAAACCTTGAAATATTGGCCACCCATCGCCTTTCCGTAATACATTAATTCCGGAACTGCTACAACAGAGAGTAATGAAGAATCCTTTAACAACACAATAAATTCATTTCCAAGCGGCGGAATCATTCGTTTAAACGCTTGCGGTAAAATAACATATCCCATTGCTTGCGAATTTGTCATCCCAAGTGAGCGAGCCCCTTCCATTTGTCCACGATCAATTGATTCAATCCCAGCACGAAAAATTTCTGCTACATAAGCAGCAGAATTAAGAGACATCGCAACAATACCAGCAATAATTCCATTTGTTTCTCCTAATATAGCCGGTACAACGCCAAAATAGACGATAAGGATTTGTAGGAACAAAGGTGTTCCTCGAAAGATAGTAATATACAAAACAAACGGAAAAGCGAGAACTTTGTTTTTAATGGTCTTCCCTAATCCAATAAATAAACCTAAAATTACACCCAATAAAATAGAAGCAATAGACAATCCAATTGTTAGCAATGTTCCCTTCCATAAGAAAGGAGCATATTCAACAATAATATCCCATCGAAAACCCATATCACCACTCCTTAAAAGAAAAGCGGAAGCGCCTTGGTCAGGGCGCTGTAGCTAGACACTAATACTTATTCAAAATTTATAATTACTTTATTTTACAAAAAACTACGTAACTTTTCGTAAAAAGTTACGTATGTTTTCTTAACTTTCCTATTATTGTTGTGCTTGTAATGTTTCAATATCCGGTTCTGTTCCAAACCATTTTTGATAAAGCTTTGCATATGTGCCATTTTCAAAAAGAGTATTTACAGCTTTATCAATTTCAGACTTTAGTGTACTTCCTTTCGAGAATAACAGTCCATAATATTCTGGAACAAATTGTTTATTATCCGCAACAACCTTTAACTTTTGGTCCGGGTTATTCTGCACATACTTCTCAAGAACTGTATTATCAGCAACAACGGCATCAACCCCACCTGATAATAGTTCCTGAATCGCCAAGTTATTATTATCAAACTTTTTAATGCTTGGATCATTTTTTCCTAATACTTTTTCGACAGCGGCTTGTCCAGTAGTAGCTGTTTGAACAGCAACTTTTTTACCTTTCAAATCTGCAGCAGATTTAATATCACTTTTTTCTGGAACTAAGATTTTAACAGTTGATAAAAAATATGGCACTGAAAAATCATAGGATTGCTTTCTTTCGTCATTTATCGTAATAGCCGAAGCACCCATATCTGCTGTTTTCTTTTCCATTTCTACGAAAATCGGGTCCCAACCAACATGTACAACTTCAGCTTTGTAGCCTGCTTCCTTCGCAAGTGCATTAACATAATCCACATCAAATCCCACCACTTTATCACCCTCTAAAGATTCAAAAGGTGCATAATCAGCATTGGTCACAACACGAATAGCTTTATCTGTAGAAGCGTCATCCGTAGATTGTTCTTCATTTTTTTGTCCACATGCAGAAAGAATAACTGCTAATGACATCATTAGCACTAACAGCGAAAAATGTATCTTTTTCACAAAAATCTCCTCCTTGTATTATATTCTTTACGGAAAGATGTATGGATATTCTATACATCTTTTCTGATTTCTAATACACGTATTATACATTCTAATGTTTTTTTATGCAACAAGAAGAATTTTTAAAAACTTTAGCAAAATATAATATTAGTTTTAAAAGGAGTCTGAATTTTCTATAAAGGCAGTCAAATATCTGCTAACTTCACAGAATTAAATATATTAAAATAACAAAAAACAGTTCCCACATCAATGGGAATACTGTTTTTTTATTCATTTGCTATTTTATTATTACTTTCATGAATATCCAACATATCTAATAAAAATATAAAAATTGGAATACCTATTATCAATCCCCAAATTCCAAGAAAATGCTCAGAAAATAGAAGGATCATAAAGGTGAAAAACGCAGGTAAATTAGTCTTAGCCGACATAAACTTCGGATTAAGAACATAACTTTCTAGCGCATGGATGATGACAATCATCACTAACACAGCAATTACTGTCGATATTCCACCGATACTATAACCAATCATACTAAGTGGAATCAGTGAAATAATAACACCAGCAACTGGAATCAGTCCTAAGAAAAAAATCATAATTCCAAGTCCAATTAACTGAGGAAAGCCCATAATCGACAAAAATATAAGGGAAAGCACTGAATTCGTTAGTGCAATAAGAAATTGAACCTCAATCACTTTTCCAAACGAATTTACAAATTTATGTCCAAAATGTCCCAAGTTAATAAAGAACCATTTTAATTTCCCATATTTAAAGGTGGATGTAAAACGAATAATTTTATCTTTTTCCAATAAGAAAAACAAACTAAGTAAAATTGAAAGGAAAATCTGTAGCGTCAACTTACTAAAATCAGCAATATAAAGATAAAGAAGATTCATCTGTTTTTGAAAATCAAGTGGATTTGCTAAATCATTTACATATGAAACGCTATACTGAATTAATCGATTTTCAGGTGGATGTTGAAAGAAAAAAACAATCTGCTTAACTAATTCTGTTAATTGCATCGTAATGACTGGCAAGTACTTATAAAGCACGATACCCAATATAGAAATCATGATGAGATATAAAAAAACAATCACTACTTTAGAATTAATTCGAATAAGTCTATTTAACTGAGTTGTTACGAAATGCTCTAACCTACCCATTAAAAATGTGAAAATAAAGGTAAACAACAATAAATTGAGCATATTGCCAATACTTATTAAAAAAATAACCAAAATGACTAATGTTATGAACCTAGAAAACCCTTCACTATGCAAGTATTCTTTAAGCACTCAACTATCTCCTAACTATCCTTTTATTTCATATCACAATACTAGTCTTCATCCTTAACATCAATATCATCTGGAATAGGTTCACTATAATATTCTTCCATCATTTTCTTGTATTTTTCTAATTGTTCAAAATGGCTTTTAAACTGGTCTTTATAAATCAAATACTGTTCACCGTCATGAACAGTTCGAATTTTATTTTGTAAAACCAAACTTTCAATCTGTGATTCCGGCAATGATAAATACACTGCTGTTTCTTTTACTGTCAGGTACATATGCCCTCACTCCTTTAATTATTACTATACTAGAAAAAGTGAGGATTTTCACGCAACGGAAGCTAGTTTACTAAACTTTTTTAACAAGTAAATATTGCCTATTAAAAAAAGCTCAATCTATTAGACTAAGCTTTATCGATATAAAGGATTATTCCCCTTTCATATCTAACAATTTCTGTTTCAATTCATTTTCCATAGAGCTAAGTTCCTGTTCTGCTTGACGACGCTTCACACGGCCTTCTTGTTGTATTTTCATTGTTTCTTCAAGAGTTGAAATTAAATTTTGTTGTGTTTTCTTTAAGGTTTCAATATCCACCAGACCACGCTCATTTTCTCTTGCCGTTTCAATTGTATTCGTCTTAAGCATTTCTGCATTTTTCAACAATAATTCATTGGTTGTTTTCGACACTTGTTTTTGTGCTTCTAATGCATGACGTTGTCTAATTAATGTCAATGCAATGGCTACTTGGTTTTTCCACAATGGAATAGCTGTTAATATAGACGATTGAATCTTTTCAACTAATGCTTGGTTTGTATTTTGTATCAAACGAATTTGTGGAGCACTTTGGATAGTAATTTCTCTACTTAATTTTAAATCGTATAATCGTTTATCAAGACGATCAGCGAATTGAACCATATCATTTACTTCTTGAACTTTCATTTGATCACTTGATTGCTGTGCAACTCGCTTTAACTCTGGAATTGTTTTATTATATAATTCCTCAAGTTTAATCTCACCCGCAGCAATATAGATATTTAATGCATGAAAATAATCTTTATTTGCTTCATATAATTTCTCTAATACACCAATATCCGATAGTAAGCCATTTTTACTTCGTTCAAGCTTAACGCTTATTCGATCAATTTGCGCCCCTGTTTTTTGATACTTTGAAAGTACTTCCTGAATAGAGCCTGAAAGCTTCCCGAAAAGTTTGCCGAAAAAAGTTTGCTTTTCTGGCTTTAGTTCATCAGGACTCACTTCATTAAGTTTTTTCATTAAATCACCAATAATTTCGCCAACTTCTCCAAGATCTTTCTTTTGCACATGTTCAAGCATGGTATGCGAGAACGTCAGTAGCTTAGATTGAGCGGGTGTCCCGTAAGAGAGCATGGCTTGGTAATCTTTTGGGTTAATCTGCTCAGCAAGCTGATAGGCTTTAGCCCGATTTTCTTCTGGAATGACATCAATTAATTTTGCAGTCTTGCCCTCTGATGTTGTATTTACTGCTGTAGGTTCTTGTTCACCAAACGGATTAGCAAGCAAGTCATCCAGTAAATCTGCACCACTATTATTTGGAATCAAATTATTTTCGCTCATTTTAATCTCCTGCTTTCATCGAGTAACTCGGATTCTTTTCTCGTATTAATCATTTTTTTAGCTACATCCAATTCAAAATGAAGATCCTCAATATCCTCAGCAAGTATTTCATATAAATCCTTTTCAACCGTTTCAGTAAGTTCATCAAGCGTTCGTCGCGTTTCTACTAAAGATTGATTCAACTCGCGGCTTTTATTTGGTTGTCGAGATAAAAGAGCATATTTTTCAGATAGCTCAACAACTGAATCTAAGTGAGAAAAATAAAATGGCTCCGCTTTATAAAATCGCTTTGGTTCGCGCTTTGTTAATTGTTGTATTTTCTTTAACAATCTCATCAATTCTATTCTTTGCTTTAATGATGTTATATGGCGAATTGTAAGCAGTGTTTTATTTATACGAGATATTTTTTTCCTTGCTTCCGCCAAATTTCCTTTTATATACCGGTATTCTTTCCTAGTTAGACCGTGTTTTTTTACATAAACGTGATTTAAATAGAGCGACATAATCCAATACAGGATTCCCCCTCCAACAATGGAACCAATCACAGATACAATAAATGCTAAATTAAAAGCAAAGTAGCATACTAGCCAAATTACTACGGTAGCTGGGATTGCTATAATTAGTTGAATGAGTATCGCAAAAAATCGCTTCATCTTACCACACCCCTAAAAGTAGAACTTCATTTATGTTTCATACTACAAAAAACAACATCATTCATCTTAATTATACGTTTATTACGTAATAAAGTTTCAATTCATTCTATATTTTACGATATACGATTCGTCCTCTTTCTGCAAATATAGATTAAAGCTTTTTAATGGTTTATTTCTATGAAATAGAGTCAATCTGCTTCTATATATATCTATAGGCATTTACCCAATCACCTACAGCCTCTTTGCATATTGTATAAGGGGTGTGCCCGCCTACTTAAAACGTTAATTTAAGGAGAGATGAACATGTATCCATACGGTTATTATCCAGAATATCTTCCCGTTCAACCTGAAACCTACGTCCCTTATGATTATTCATATATCGAACAGCCAGATGTATATGATATCGACCGCCAACCGCCACAATTTCAAGGTCTTGAAAGAAGAATTAGACAGCTAGAAAGACAAAATGAAGATCAAACAAGAGAGCTAGCTCGACAAAATCGAGAAATCAATCGAATCAACCAAGAAATCTCTCGTCTTAATCAAAATGATGAGCGCCATACCCGCCGCTTGAACAGAATTAATCAAAGACTACGTGCGGTCGAAAATAGATTGCAAATACCGTTCTCAGCTCAGGAAGATGGGTTCTAAAACAAAACTGCAGCATAAGCTCTAACACTTATGCTGCTTCTATTCCATTTTACCATTTACTAGAATTTATAAAGTTACTAAAGTTTTCTTTTATTGGAGCTTATCCAAATATGGTGTACATAACTTAAATATTTTACATACTTAGATTGTTACACAAATAAACAAACCCTGGATTTATCCAAGGCTTGTTTGCCATTTTATTATTCTTTTCTTACTTCGGTATCAAAATTACGATAATATTCCTCTACTCTTATAAATTCAGTAGCCGTATAGGTTGCTGTAATTCCATGATAACTTATATCCAATCCTAATTCCTGTTCTTCATCTGAAGAACGAATAGGAATCCATACATTAATAATCTTTAAAGCACCCCAGGTTAACAAAAAGCCCCAAGTACATAAAACAACTAATCCTACAATTTGTACACCTAGTAGATGCCAGCCTCCACCTGTAAAAAGACCACCTTCAGAAGCAAAAAGACCAACCGCAACGGTTCCCCAAACCCCTGAAATTGCGTGGACTGGGAATGCACCTACAGGATCATCAATCTTTCTTGCTTCTAGCCAATTTGTTGCAGCCATCATTAATAATCCAGAAACCACACCGATTAAAATAGCGGCATAATCACTCACGAACGCACACCCAGCAGTAATCCCAACCAAACCTGCTAAAGAGCCATTAATGACGGATGGAGCATCGGAACGTCCATATCGGAATAAAGTATATAATAATGTAGTCGCTCCACCTGCTGCTGCAGCTAGCATTGTAACAATAGCTATATGTCCAATCCGACCATCTGTAGCTGCCAGAGTACTTCCAGCATTAAAACCAAACCAACCGAACCACAGTAAAAATGTTCCAACTGATGCTAAGGGTAGATTGCTAGGTAAAGCAACAGAACTCAACCCCTCGGCAGTAAATTTCCCTTTCCTTGGGCCAATTAAAATAGCTGCAGCCAATGCCGAAAATCCTCCTAGGGCATGAATCACAGCTGAACCTGCAAAATCTTGCAGCCCTAATTCGCTTAACCAGCCTCCCCCCCATACCCAGTGACCAGCAATCGGATAAATAATTGCTGTCATCGCAATAATATATAACAGATATGCGCGAAAGTTAATCCTTTCTGCTACAGCCCCTGAAACGATAGAAATAACAGCAATAACGAAAGCCCCTTGAAATAACCAAAACGAATCAATAGATATAGAAAGGTCTAAATGAGATAAGTCCCCTTTCATTAAAAAGCCGCTTGTCCCAAATAAACCAAAAAAATCCTTTCCATACATCAATCCAAAGCCAATGATAAAATACACGAGCGTCCCAATCGTAATATCGGCAAAAACTTTCATAATAATATTCACACTATTCTTCGAACGAACAAAGCCGGCTTCCAATAAGGCAAAGCCACCTTCCATTAACAAAATCATAGCTGCTGTTAACACGACCCAGATTGTATCCAGACCTGAACTTACGGTTTCAATAGTCATTTCTAGTTGTCCTCCGTTCCATACCAATTCCTGATTTCTTCCAAAATGATTGGCGATACTATTATTTCCTCTTTTTCCGATTCTATTTTCACCTTCGAAATCATTTGATTTAAAATAAAAATTCTTTGTTTAATATCTTCAATTTCAGCAAAGCGATTTTTAACATTCACTAAATATTCAACAGCTTGATGATGACTAGGTGGACGAGCCGCAAAGATTTTTTGAAATGTCGATAAAGACTGATAATACGCTTCCTCCACTCTTTTTTTCATCTCAAACTTATTTATCTTAAACTTAAGCACATCAATAGCTAATTCTTTTTTATTCTTAATATCTTCTAAAATCCGTACTAACTCATCGGATGACATTTGGAAAACAACAGAATTGTGTAGTGCATCAATAATTTTCATTGTATGTTATATCTCCTAACATAAGGTGTCATATAAAGTATTGTATATTTTTTTAAAAATTCCGTCAATGTTATAAATCATTAAAACTTAAAATAAAGAACATTACTAATACATCTAATAATAGAAATTCACCTACTAAACTACAATTCCATTTCAATATCCTTATCATCTACTAAATAGATTAATCTCTTGAAAAATGATACATTTTTAAGATTACGAATATCTAGTTTACAAGTAAAAAACTCATCTGGATTTCAACAGATGAGTTCTGACCTCTCTTAAATTAAGATTAATTAGAATAAAAAAATTTTTTACATATATAATCCAGCAAGAAAAATTCCAAGCGACTCTTGATAAATTTCCTGAAATTGTGAGAGTGAAAGTGGGTTTGTTCCCTCTCCAAGTTCAACAGTAAATCCTGGACGTCTCCAATCTTGTATGAACCAGTCCTTGTATCCCGCATAACTTGCTAATGTCTGTACAGCTTTATATCCACTTACTCTACTAAACTCCTTCACGATTACTTCTGAAGATGGTGGCTCCAGATTCTCAAACCCCCAGTAGATCTCTTTACCTTGTGTATGGAACGCTATTACCCTAGAAAAGTCACGCTTTTTCGTCAGCTCAGCCATTGCAATTGCTTCAGGTTCAGATAGTGGCCTCTCTCCTGGGTAATCTCTTGGTCCCGGTTTAGACAGTCGCTGCGCTTTCTCTAACTCCCAGCGAGCCGGAAATTGGTCATTCAAATCCACACCTCTAATATTAGCCTTCCAGTCTGAGAAATCAGTCTTCCCGTTATTCCACTCAATGACCCCACTGCGATAAAGTTCTTTTACCTGTGGACCATTTATAACAAGATTTACACCATCAGGGTTTACCATAGGAACGATTGATAACATCGTTGCATTATATAAAGGCAACATTTCCACGCCTCGAATATCCCCGAGATTAGTCAGTGACAATAAATAATCATTCAAAAATGTCATGATTGCAAGGGTAGTAATCCATTCATTCGCATGAAAAGATCCATTATAATGAATTCTTTTACTTCCCTTTCCTATTAAAACCTCTGGAATTTTTTTACTAAGGGCTGTCTCTCCAATTGTAGACATTCGTATAAATGGATACATATCTTGTAAATGATTTAAATCATTCATTAATTTTTCATAGCTATAGTTTGATGTTTGTTGAACAAGTCGCCATGTAATGCGCAAAGGTACTTTAATGATTTGACCAATTTGCAAGGCATTTGCATCAATGGAAGGATTAACAAGAAATAAAGCATCTAACGACAGATTTCTATTCGTGGCAATACTCCATAAAGAATCACCGTGGTCTATTCTATAATCTATACTTACAAATCCTGGAATCTCTATTCGTTGACCAATCGAAAGCAAATTAGGTTGAATATTGGGATTAGAGTCAATAAGAAGTGTAATATCCAGCTTAAACAATTGACTGTAATACCATAGTGTATCACCCTGTCTTACAAAAACGTCCATATCATACCTCCTATTAGATAAGGGGCTAGTCTGTATTAGAAACCAAAAAGTGAAACTTCCACTTTTCCAAAATAATTACATTTATTTAAATATATGCTTTAGATATAAGTAAATGTTAATAATCTGTAAATTCACTGTAGATATTCATTAGTTAATTCATCTAAATGATACACTTTCAATATAACTAAGGATTTTAGTTCCTAAAGGAGATGAAAAATGGAAAGCATTAAAACTACTAGAAAGTTAAAAACCTTACTTGAAGTACTTTTTATTTCAACAAAATTAGGCCTTACTTCTTTTGGCGGACCCGTTGCCCACCTAGGATATTTTCATAATGAATATATTAATAGAAGAAAATGGATAGATGAAAAAACATATGGAGATCTCGTAGCCCTATGTCAGTTCTTACCCGGACCAGCTAGCAGTCAAGTCGGAATTGGCATTGGAGTCATGCGTGCTGGAGTTCTAGGAGGAATATTAGCTTTTATCGGCTTCACCATCCCATCTGTCATTGTCTTAATTTTATTTGCCTTGATGGTAAGTCATATAAATTTAGCAGAGATTGGCTGGATACATGGATTAAAAATTGTCGCTATAGTCATCGTAGCTCAAGCTATTCTAGGAATGGCCAAAACTCTAACGCCAGATTTAAAAAGAAAAGCAATCGCCTTATTCGTATTAATTGGCACTCTTCTCTGGCAAACAACGTACGTACAAATAGCCTTTATTCTTGTATCTGCCCTAATTGGATTCATTCTTTTCAAAGAGAAAGAAGTAAATGAGGAGACCAGTCATTCATTTCCTATTTCGCGACGCTTTGCAGGTATATGTCTAATCTCTTTCTTTGCTCTACTCATTCTGCTACCTATTTTAAGAGAATTCACTACATCACAGTGGATTGCCATGTTTGATAGTTTTTATCGTTCAGGAGCTTTGGTCTTTGGCGGTGGACATGTCGTTTTACCTTTGCTAGAAAGCGAATTCGTACCAACTGGTTGGATCAGTAAAGATGCTTTTCTGACTGGATATGGAGCCACTCAAGCTGTACCAGGTCCATTATTTACTTTTGCAGCTTATCTTGGTGCAGTAATGAACGGCTGGCAAGGTGGCTTATTAGCTACATTCGCCATCTTCTTACCAGCGTTTCTACTTATATTAGGTACACTACCATTTTGGGATACCTTACGTAAAAATGCAAAAATCAAGGGAGCATTGATGGGAGTAAATGCAGCCGTTGTAGGTATTCTTATATCTGCCTTTTATCACCCAATCTGGACAAGTTCTATTTTGACATCCATCGACTTTGCCTTCGCCTCGCTTTTATTCAGCATGTCTGTATTTTGGAAATTGCCACCATGGGTTATCGTCCTATCTGGAGGTATTGGTGGTTATATACTATCTCTATTTTAAGATTCATTACTAAAGCAAACGGAGTCTCTAATAGTAAAAAAACAGGCCGTCCACACATAAGGACTCCTGTTTTTTTACATCATTGATTTAACAAATCTACGCTCTTATCTAAGAAAAACTAATTAATCTCTTAAATATGACTCTTCTAATCCAGCTAGAGACACGGCCCTTTTTTGAATCTCATCAAAATTTGTTGAAATTTCTTCAGGAGAGATTGGCTTACTAAATAAATACCCTTGAATACTATCACAATCACGTTCAGTTAAAAAAGCAAGCTGGTCAACTTCTTCTACACCTTCAGCGACAACCTGTAATTGAAGATGCTTGGCCATAGAAATAATCATAGAAATAAGAGCACCATCATGACTATTTGATTGCACTTGATTAATAAACGAACGATCTATTTTCAAACGATCAATCGGAAAATCCTTCAAATACGACATAGAGGAATAACCTGTTCCGAAGTCATCAACCGCTATTTTGACACCTAATTTCTTTAAATCCTGTAAAACTTGTATTGTATGACGAGTATCCATCGTCATACTTTCCGTGATTTCTAATTCTAAATAAGATGGAGCTAGATTCGTTCTCTCGAGGATATCTTTCACCATTTGAACTAAATTTTGTTGGAAAAATTGCCGAATGGACAAATTAACAGCAACTCCAATATTAGGTATCCCCTCATCATGCCACTTTTTAGTCTGCTTACAAGCAGTCTCCAAAATCCATTCACCAATCGGTACAATAAGACCTGTTTCTTCAGCAATTGGAATAAATGCGCCAGGGGAAATCCAACCTTTTTCTGGGTGCTTCCATCGGACTAAAGCCTCCACTGCATATATTTCACCTGTCTGTAAATTAACCTGCGGCTGATATTCAAGAAAAAGCTCCCCATTTTCAACCGCATGATGCAAATCATGTTCAAGCATTAAACGTTCTACAAGTTGTTTGCCCATTGCTAAACGATAAAACACATAGCGTTCCGTTACTTTTTGAGCTTCACGCATGGCTACTTGTGCATGCCTTAGTAGCTGTTCATCATTTTCACCATGATCAGGATAGATTGCAACCCCAATATTTAATTTGATATTTAACAAAAAATGCTGAATTTGAAAAGGCTCTTTCATCAACTCTTGTATTTGCTCACATAGATTAATAATTTCCTTTTCATTTTCAAATCTATCGACGATAATCGTGAATTCTTCCCCTCTCAGCTTACTTATAAAAAACATACTAGAAAGGGAATCCCTTAAACGTTTAGCTGTTTTTTGTAAAATCAAATCCCCAAAAGAATGCCCAAGTGATTCGTTAAAGGGCTTAAAACGATCAATTTCAATCATCATAACAGCCTTTTTCATACCAGCTGTTTTTAATGATGCTGACAGTCTTTCTGAAAAATAACGTGAATTCGGTAACTTTGTCAATTCATCATGATAAGCCTTAAAATGTAGAACTCCCTCAGACCTTTTCAACTGTCTTTCCGTGGCTATTAACGCTTGAAATGGCTCTTCTACGGAAGAATAATATAATGCTCTTATAATATAATAATAACCAGTCAGTTGAAATAAATGTCCGATAAAATTCGCAATATCATACACACTTTTATACGATATAAACATTGAATCACTAAGTATTAAATAAAGAGAGGCCATAATAATCATTGTGTTATGTGTCTGATTCGCTTGAAAATGTTTCAATAGATATAGGATTAATATAACTTGTAAAATTATAGCAAAACACTGCATCCCAATCTTTAATGCCGTTAGACCCTCTCCTGGAGTCACTAATTCAGGCAATAGTTGAGTTGGGTAATAGATAATCACCATCCATCCAAAAGCATATAGACAAGCTAAACTGTAAGCAATCCAACGCCTAACTCGATGAACCTTTTTATGTTTCATTGTCAAAATCATCAATAAACCCAATGCTTGTGACACTCGAATAATCATATAAAACCATGTGGCCGTATATGGTGAACTTTCCTCAATAAAAAAGGGCATGCCTGCATAAGAAAGTGCATGGACTACTTCTAACAAACCTAAGGCTAAAAAGAGGGCACCTATATTCAGTCGATGACTAGATAAAATGTAAGGAAAAATCAGCCATGCTTGTATAGCTATTGTAAATGATACAACAATAATAAATATTTCCATAAGTAAATGAACAACCACATAATTGTCTTCCCCAAAAACACCATACAACTGATTTCTAAACAATAAAGAGATTATTAGCAGTACAAGTGGAAATATTAACCCCCACTTATTTGCTTTTATAAATTCTATTCTGTTCAAGGTTTCCCCCCCTTTACCCACAAATGGCCATCGATAAATATTTATGCCTTATTACGATGAATCCTTCTCTAGTTAAATATATAGCTACCTCTATAATAATCTCAAAATAATAAAAATAGTATGTTTTTTATTATTTCTTTGTGTCTTTTTAACTACTTATTTATGTATTCGTCATTAATAGTAAGGCTATAAGTCCCATATTATTCATTCAGCTTTGTTATACACTTTGTTGATTTGGCTCATATCGTGTGTGACCGCGGTCTCATACGCCTTTCAGCTATGCTGCGAGGTGACATAATGTTCTAACATAACCAGTAGCAAACTTTTAATAAACTGAACCGATAATAGAATAAAGTGGAGGTGAATTCAATGGATATTGCTGCATTATCAATCGGCTTACACCAAGCATCCCTTAGTCAAAGTGTAGGCATTGCTCTAGTTAAAAATGTAATGGATACGACACAGCAAAATGCTGGCCAATTGCTCGAAATGATTCAAGCTCCCCATCCAACCTTAGGTAATACTATTGATTTAAAAGGGTAAAATAAGAAGACGGAAGCAACACAGCAGTAGACATTGAAAGTTATATACTTTCTATCTATCAAAAAAAGAGAGTCTATCCTCTTTGGACAGACTCTTTCTTCTACTAGAATCCACTATGAGTTGCATTTTTTTCCACAATCATTCTTGAATGAACAGGCAGCGCATTTTCCTTGTTTACTTTTCTTTACATGACGAAAAATGGTCCAGCCTGCGTACCCAAAAATAACCGCTCCTATTGCTATATTTACCAACATTTAATCATCTCCTTAATAGAAAAGCGAAAATCTCAAAGTGTCTGTATTGAATTTAACGGATTTCCGAAAGAAGTCTCCCATCCTCAAGGAATGCGAAGGGCGTAACCCAATAAGTAGGTGGGAGATGAATTTCGGTTGGCTTTTGCCAAAAACGATTGTAAAACAAGAACATTTGTTCTATAATAAAGTTATGATATATGTAGGAGGTGAATTGATATGACTAAGCAAAACAAAGCCTTCAAATTCCGTTTGCTACCAAACAAAAAACAGGAAGTATTATTAGCTAAAACGTTTGGTTGTGTTCGTTTTGTTTACAATAAAATGTTGGCAGAACGCAAGGAAACTTACAAAAAGTTCAAAGATGACAAAGAGAAGCTAAATGAACAAAAGTTTCCGACTCCTGCAAAATATAAAGATGAATTTCCATTCTTAAAAGAAGTGGATTCATTAGCTTTGGCAAACGCACAAATTAACTTGCAAAAAGCATATAAGAACTTCTTTGAAGGTAATGCCGAATTCCCAAAGTTCAAAAACCTTAAGGCAAAACAGTCTTATACAACCAATCGAGTGAACGGAAATATCGAATTGCAAGGTGGTCATATCAAATTACCTAAACTGAAATTAGTGAAAATTAGGAAACATAGGGAAATCTCTGAACAATATAAGTTAAAATCTTGTACGATTTCCAAAACAAAATCAGGGAAATACTACGTGTCTGTACTAACAGAATACGAAAAAGACATACAGCCCAAAACAATAGAACAGGTTGTAGGGTTAGATTTTGCAATGTCTGAATTATACGTTAGTAGTGAGAATAAAAAAGCCAATTATCCTCGCTATTATCGTGCAATGATAGAAAAATTAGCAAAAGCACAACGTATTCTTTCTAAACGCAATAAGGGTTCTGCTCGTTGGAATAAGCAGCGTATAGTAGTCGCTAAATTACATGAAAAAATAGCGAATCAACGCATGAATTTTCTTCACCACAAATCAAAAGAGTTAGTCTCCAATTTTGATGCTGTAGTGATTGAGGACTTGAACATGAAAGGCATGTCTCAAGCTCTTCACTTTGGTAAAAGCGTTCATGACAATGGATGGGGCATGTTCACTACTTTTTTAAAGTACAAGCTAAAAGAACAAGGAAAACAGCTAGTAAAAATTGATAAGTGGTTTCCTTCTACTAAAAAATGTTCTTGTTGTGGTGCAGAAAAATCTATGACATTATCTGAACGTACCTATCAATGTTCTTGTGGTTATGTGGCAGATCGAGACTACAATTCAGCAATCAATATCAAAAATGAAGGGTTACGCCTATTAGCATTATCATAAAAACAAAAACTCTTGGAACAAGAGGGTTAGCTCGGTCATTTTTCGTTGGCTAGTAAAAGTAACGATAAGTCGAGAAGCCCCCACTTCAAGCAGACCGTAGGGTGCTAAGTGGTGGGTAGTTCACTGAGATTTCTTGGAGAGATATAGAATGAATTCCTTGGTTCTCGGTTTTCAGGAAATGGAAAAAACGCAGCTTTTGCTCGTTGGCGGAAAAGGGTTGAATTTAGGGGAATTATCAAAAATTCAAGGAATACAAGTACCAGAAGGATTTTGTGTTACAACAGTGGGATATCAAAAAGCCATCGAACAAAACGAAACGTATCATGCTTTGTTGGATCGACTAACCATGCTAAAAGTAGAAGATCGAGATCAAATTGATGAAATCAGCAGGAAGATTCGACAAATCATTATGGAAGTAGAAATTCCTTCCGATGTTGTGAAAGCAGTTACTCACTATCTCTCCCAGCTTGGCGAAGAAAATGCTTATGCAGTACGATCCAGCGCAACTGCAGAAGATTTACCACAGCCTCCTTTGCAGGCCAGCAAGATACGTATTTGAACATTATCGGAAAAGAAGCAATCTTGCTAGCATATCAGCAAATGCTGGGCTTCGCTATTTACGGATCGTGCAGTAATCTACCGCATTCAAAATGGATTTGACCACAGTAAAGTCTATCTATCTGTTGTCGTTCAGAAGATGGTTTTCCCGCAGGCTTCAGGAATTTTGTTTACTGCCGATCCCGTTACTTCTAACAGAAAGGTGCTATCCATTGATGCCAGTTTCGGACTTGGTGAAGCCCTGGTCTCCGGCCTGGTATATGCCGATAGTTATAAAGTACGGGACGGGGAAATCGTCGATAAGAAGATATCAACCAAGAAGCTGGCTATCTATGCATTAAAAGATGGCGGTACAGAGACACAGCAGATTGAGCCTGAGCAGCAGAAGACTCAAGCACTTACTGATGAACAAATTTTACAGCTTGAACGCATCGGAAGAAAGATCGAAGATCATTTCGGCTGCCCACAAGATATCGAATGGTGTTTGGTTGATGATACATTTTATATTGTCCAGAGCCGGCCAATCACTACTTTATACCCGATCCCTGAAGCGAATGATCAGGAAAATCACGTTTATGTATCTGTCGGTCATCAACAAATGATGACCGACCCCATGAAACCATTGGGATTGTCTTTTTTCCTGTTAACAACTCGTGCACCCATGCGTAAAGCTGGTGGAAGGTTGTTTGTTGATGTTACACATAACTGGCTTCACCTGTCAGCAGAAAAATTTTATTAAATGCCATGGGACAACACGATCCGCTCATAAAAGATGCACTTATGACCATCATAGAGCGGGAGATTTTATAAAATCGTTACCAGATGATAAAAAAGAACAGAGTCCCGGTAAAAGCAATAAAGATATGTTGGAACAAATTGAAAACGATCCGACAATCGTTTCTGATTTGATTAAGAGTAGTCAAACATCGATAGAAGAGTTAAAACAAAACATCCAAACGAAATCAGGATCGGATTTATTTGATTTTATTCTGGAAGATATCCAGCAATTAAAGAAGATTTTATTTGACCCACAAAGTTCAGCTGTGTTTATGGCTGCTATGAATGCTTCATCATGGATCAATGAAAAAATGAAGGAGTGGTTAGGTGAAAAAAACGCAGCAGACACGCTTTCTCAATCTGTACCAAACAATATTACTTCGGAAATGGGTCTGGCGCTATTGGATGTCGCAGATGTGATTCGTCCTTATCCGGAAGTAATTGATTATTTACAACATGTAAAAGATGATAACTTTTTGGATGAACTGGTTAAGTTTGATGGTGGACAGGAAACCCGAGACGCTATCTATGCTTATCTCAACAAATACGGAATGCGATGTGCCGGAGAAATCGATATTACGAAAACTCGTTGGAGCGAAAAACCAATTACACTTGTCCCCATGATTCTCAGTAACATCAAAAACTTTGAGCCTAATGCCGGCAAGCGGAAATTTGAGCAAGGGCGACAGGAAGCTTTGAAAAAAGAACAAGAGTTATTAGATCGATTGAAGCAATTACCGGATGGTGAACAAAAAGCCAAAGAAACAAAACGAATGATCGACCTGATCCGGAATTTCATCGGTTATCGTGAATATCCAAAATACGGCATGGTTAATCGCTACTTCGTTTATAAGCAGGCTTTACTGAAAGAAGCCGAACAACTCGTACAAGCCAACGTTATTCATGAAAAAGAAGATATATACTATCTCACTTTTGAAGAACTTCGCGAAGTCGTACGCACAAATAAACTGGATTACCAGATCATCAGCAAACGAAAAGACGAGTACAAATTATATGAAAAACTAACTCCCCCACGTGTTATCACGTCTGATGGTGAAATCATTGCAGGTAAGTACAAACGAGAAAATCTCCCAGCCGAAGCTATTGTAGGTCTACCTGTTTCTTCCGGAGTTATAGAGGGACGAGCACGTGTCATCTTAAACATGGAAGATGCTGATCTAGAAGATGGAGATATATTAGTCACCTCCTTTACTGACCCTAGCTGGACACCATTGTTTGTATCCATAAAAGGCCTAGTCACCGAAGTTGGTGGACTGATGACCCATGGAGCAGTTATCGCACGTGAATATGGCTTACCAGCAGTTGTCGGAGTGGAAAATGCTACCAAACTGATAAAAGATGGGCAACGAATTCGCGTGCATGGAACAGAAGGGTATATAGAAATACTATAATTCATTCCATTTAATTCATAAAAGAAGAGCATTCGAATTAGGAGAATCATTGACATCATGGTGCTTTGAGGTCTATTGTAAGAACCCAGTCAACGTCAAGGACATATAAGGGGGCACTAACTGAAGATCGATATTGATGTCTGTTAAGATTATCTTGATATCGAGTCTTCTGTTAAAGGACGCTTTTCCGGAGCAGGATTGTGCTTTATATGTATAGGACGCGAAAATTGAACAAATGATGGACTGTTTCAGCAGTCCATTTTTCTTTGCTTTTAATAAATTAAGTCCCCTTTAGTTCAAAAAGAAGGTATGGTAAAATTCATATAAATTTTCGAGGTGATCGTATGAAATATACTTGTCCTTGTTGTGGTTATAAAACATTAGATGAAGAACCACCAGGAACATATGATATTTGCGACATTTGTTTTTGGGAAGACGATGGAGTTCAATATCGAGGCCCTGATTATGAAGGTGGTGCAAATGAGGTTTCATTAAAACAAGCACAATATAAAACATATTCCTCAGTAGTGGCGTATATGTAGGCGTCCTGCTTGCTAAAATCACAATTGATTTGATGTTGCTCCACTGTCTTTTCAATAAAGTTTAAAGCTTCTTAATTTGCTTCATAATACAGTCTTGCTTTGCTTCTTCCAATCTTACCGATAAATTCATCGTATATGAACCATGCTGGGCAGTGACCTTTGCGGTCGTGTGGCCTGTCGTTCCATTTAGTAATCTATCCGCCTCTATAACGGCGACCTTCAAACCTTCGTTTACCAAAAGGTAAGCAGAGGTAAGACCGGTTATGCCACCACCTACAATAACCACATCAACATGAATGTCTTTATCTAAACGAGGAAACTTAGGCAATACAACGGAATCCATCCAATATGATTGGGGGTTTCCGGTAGCCTTCCATCTGAATAATCTTTATTGGGCATAATTAATCCTCCATTTGGTATTTTTCTATTATCATTCTCCAATCAAGGGAGAACTATACCGATTTGCTTATCAAGGAGCGCTGATAGGTGAAAGAAAAAGGCTGGAACTTTATGTAGAGCATAATCCTCTGGCGAGTGGGAAACTTAATACCATCAAAATTCATGAGGGAGAATTAACAACGGCGCGAGCCAACTATGCAAAAACAACATCTGTTTAAATCCAATTGAAAAGACTTTCTCACAGTTGAAATTTACTAAACTAGTACAAGGAGCGGAAATATGAAGCTAAATTACCTTAGTCACCTCATATTGTTTTCATTTGTTAGTGTTGATGCTAGGGTTCTCTATCAACCCATATAAGGCTATGTCGAAGGGGTTTAATGTTGGAGGGTACATCAACTTCTTCTGAAGTTAATAAGGATGACCTTTATAGAAAAATTCAAATGTACAGTGAGCAGCATGAAATTAAACCGATTGATGCAAAAGTCGACAGGGTATGGAAAGCAATACCCGGATATAATGGGCTAGGTGTAAATATTAAAGCCAGTTATAAAAAAATGAAAGCAAATGGTGAGTTTGATAAAAACAAGATTGTTTATAAGGAAATCGCACCAAATGTCCATTTGGAAGATTTAGATTCCGAACCAATCTATAGAGGCAACCCACAAAAACCAATGGTAGCTTTTTTAATCAATGTTGCCTGGGGAAACGAATATATCCGGGAATCCTCGAAGCTTTAAACGATCATCAAATCAAGGCGACATTTTTTTTTGATGGCAGTTGGGTTAAAAAGAATCCTGATTTGGCCAAGGCGATTAAGGATGCCGGTCATGAAATTGGCAACCGCCTATAGTCACCCGAATCTTCAACAGCGTTCTGAAGCCGAAACCATGGAGGAGTTGAAAAAGACAAATGATGTCATTAAGGCAACCCTTGGTATAACACCAAAGTGGTTTGCCCCACCAAGTGGAAGTTTTAATAAGGCAACGATTCAAGTCGCTAACCGGCTTGATATGAAAACCATTCTATGGACAGTCGATACGGTTGATTGGCGAAAGCCTGCAACATCAGAAATGGTTAGAAGAGTTGTGTCAAAGGTAGAAAGTGGATCAATGATTCTAATGCATCCTACAAAGCCTACGGCTGAAGGGATGGAGGCCATGATAACAGATATTAAAGCAAAGGATACAAACTAGGTACCGTTAGCGAACTTATGAGTGAAAAACGTGTTAATTAAGGCAAACTTGTAACTGACGCCCCTAAAAAAGTAATAAACAGACATCAAAATATTCTTGGAAAAAGGAATTTTTTGATGTCTGTTTATTATAAAAGTCAATCTCTCCTTAGGGTAAATTAAATATCAAAATATTTTGGGGAAGCCAAAGCTATTATTTTCATTTTAAATAAAGGCCCAGGGATATTGTTGTATTATTGCGCCAGATATAACGTCAGCCATTTCCAAGCCTTCCGTTAACATCATGTCAGATATCGCCACATCAGTACCAAAGTCTTTATTCATCATGCTAACTACCTCATGTTTTGACATATCTAAATGTTCACGAAACATTTTTTTGAACCCCCGTAAAGATATATAGGATTGATGCCATTCAGAAACACTGAAATTTCATCGCCATTTCGATACCATGATCTTTCAATCTTTTCTGCCCTTTCTTTATTTCCTTCTTTTGATGCTTTTATTAAATCCCCTGCAAGCGTTATATGTTCTTTTAGTAGTTGACCGTACGCATCACCCACTGGGTTTCCGTAAAAAGGTCGTAGTGAATCGCCCATATCCGTTGCTGTTTTTAAAAGACGAGCCACAACAAAGGAGGCATCCGGTAAATTTAAAACAAGACTACTAATCGTCATCCGTATCCAAGCAACATGTTCCCCCAAAAGACGCCTCATTTGGCCTTTTAAATCAACCTCTGCTTTACTTAGACAAGATGTCGGATAACGCTGTATCGGATAATAAAAAACATTTTCCAAATAAGGGTTCATATTTCCACCCCTAACATTCACTGTTTTTATCTTTTGTACACCTTGTTCTATTCAACTGAAATAAAAAGGGTACCCAAAAGTAATGAGGTAAAACACGGTACGTCAGAGAACTTTAATTAGTTAGCCGGAAAAGCAAATCGCAGATATTAAATAATCGCTCAAATAGGGGGGAGACTATCCATATGGATGAAAAAGGTGTAAGCGAACGAGAGTGGGTTTACAATTATCTACAAGGTAAGAAAAGCCCCTTACCCGTAATTATAGGCACAAGAGGTACTTGGGGCATTAATGGTAAGAGGGCTATTATCTTATTTGTTACAATGCCAGTATATAATGGTTTTCAGGGAAATGCATAATGTTGTAAAAAACCCAATTAGAAAAATGAAATATAAGGATATTGTTTATTTTGCTGTAAACATAGTGGACGAAAAACAAGTCGAGTACTTGATTGACTATTGGAAAACCAAAGATATATCAAAATAAATAGCCGGGGTGATTTACCCCGGCCATAGAATATTAGGTTATAACCCCATCCTCTAAGTTTCTCCATAAGTGATGGGCCTCTCTTGCAATATGTTCTAACAAACCAGGCGGCGCAGTTGTAACAGCTGCACAATGTTTGATGATATCATCTAGTTCCAACTTAAAGTTCTCTAGCGCCTTAACCTCTTTAATAACCATTTTATTAAATTGTGTTAAAACTGGTAACGTCTCGTTACGGGGTTTGCGTATCATTGTTCTTAATGCCTGTGCTTGTAATAAAATCCGTTCAAACTTATGAGTCATTTCAATTACCTGTTGTCGAAGTTCATAATTAGATCCATCCAAATAATGTTGTATATAGTTCAGGTGATCTGCAAATTGCCTTAACCAAAATGTGCTTTCATGTATAAATGCATCAGAAGGTGTATATTGGCCGCCGCCACTTTGTAATAGTTTAAAAATACGCTGGGACTCCTCTGCTTCCCTCACCATATGGTCAAGGAGCGAAGTGGGTGTGGAAATAATAACTTCACAATGTAACGCTCTATCCATCGTATGTGTAACTATACCATGATATTCATGTATAGACTGTTGAACTTCGTGAATCAAATTTCCGATATCAGGTGACTTTGCCACAATCTGTTTAAGAACATTTCCCATTCTTTGTGTCGAATCTTGGTTGGCACGTGCTAATTCCAATTCATGATGGCTAATTTCCCGATCAAGATAGGTGCTGTGGTCATAATTGTTTCGAACCCAAAAATCCAAGATACCATAGATATCCCTATTATAGTTATCCGTATAACCCATAACTTCTCCCCCTAATTATCAGGTCTATTATTCAAATAAAGAGTTTCCCCAAGATTAGCTAAAGTTTCATCAATAGATTATATTCGCATTGTACAATCTTTATGTTGAGTTTCTCTTAAATAAATAGCTAAGCTCTTTTTATGTCGTAGAAGAACAGATGAGAGTACCGATGAGTTGTCCATATGAATGGCACCCTAGGCGTTCTCTTTTCATACTTTTACATTCATCAATTTCAAAGAATGACTTCCACGTTTTAAACAAAATCTCAATCTGCCAACGAAGTGAATACAATGAATGCACGTAGTTTGTTGGTACTTCTTCTAACGACATGTTTGTGATATATACATTCATGCCCATTAAACGTTTACTTTTATCCTTCATGACAATG
>CAVVWH010000029.1:0-26659 GCA_963751845.1 uncultured Bacillaceae bacterium | reverse complement strand
ATTTGTTTAGCGTTAATCGCACTTACACTCTCAACTGCAGGAACTGCTCAATGCTGCTTCAGCATCAGTTACTTTTTTATCTGCAGCGTCAACTTTTGTTTGAAGAGCTGTTTTGTCAGCATCTTTAAGATCAGTTAAGCTGATTGCAGCTTTTGCAGCTTTTGCAGCGTCAACTTGAGCTTGAGTTTTAAGTTCTCCATTTGCTAGAGCTACATAAGCATCAACTTTTTCTGTAACTGCTTTTAAAGTTTCAGCATATTTAGCATCATCTTGATTTCTTCGATAAATTGTATTAGCTTCTGCATTTACTTCTTTAGCTGAAACAGCATAAGTTTTGTTTAATAAGTCACGAACAGTTTTAGAGTAAACTTTTGCTACTGCTTTGTTATATTTATAAAGTTTAGAGTTAAGAGCAGCACGTGCTGTTGTTACTTCTTCTACATTTCCAGCTTCAAGAGCAGCTGCAAGTGCTTTTTCTTCAGCTCTTGTGTTAAGAGTAATAGCGTTAACATACCCTTGTGCACGAGTGATGTAGATGCTATATGCTTTAATTTGTTTGTAATATGCAGCTTTTACTTTTGCAGAGCTTTTTGAGTTTTTAATAGCACTGTTAGCTTTTGCTTGTGCTGATTTAGCAGATGCAATTTGTTTTTTAATAACAGATGCAGATGCTAGTTTTTTAGATTGCTGTGTAAGTAGTGTAAGGTTTTTTCATTGCCTTTTGTGATGCTGAAACTTGGCTTTTACACTAACTGCAGCGTCTGATTGTGCTGGAGCTACAGTAACTGCTCCAGTAATTGCTGTTGCAGCGATAGCTGTTGCTGTTGCGATTTTAATTGCTTTCTTTTTTTCCATTAGAAAGTAATCTCCCTTCGGTCTATCTATTGTAGTTTTGCACCAAATCAGTATTGTTCAACAATGAACCTACTTATCTAGTGACTAACGAATCTAACATGTTAAGTACTAGCAATCGATTTTTCTATGTATTATAAAAAATAAACCGATTAAATAGTAGTACATACAAGAATGAGTTGAATCCTTCACTCAACTCATCCATGTGTATCTATCATAATACAAATTAATTGGAATTTCTAGTTTTTTTTAGTTTCTCATTGCAAAGTCCTATAATTATCAATGGAAATTCTATACATCTTTTTACATATTTTATAAATTATTAGTAGTGAATATTGTACCGTATTATACTTAATAAAGACTGATCATCTCAATTTTAGAGTAAGATTCTCATTTCTATTTCATTTTATATATAATGTTTTAAAAATAGTAAATATATTGATTTCATATAATCCATTGCCTTTACTAAGTATCTTTTATACTAACAATTGAATTATATAAAAATAATAATATAGAACCATTAGCTTGCAGGCTAATGGTTCCGTTCACAATTATTTCACATATTTATCTAAAACTGGTTTCATTCGATCAACCACGAGATGACTTCCGCCTCTACCTTTCACATCTTCGATCATCCAGGCCATGATTAAAGTTGAACTTTTTGTGTCCAAGGCGACAAACCAACCATTTTCGGTGCCAGTGGAATTTTTTGCTAGCTTCATTTCAGCAGTTCCTGTTTTACCTGCTAGTTCTTTGTCCAAATCAGCTAATTTGTGGGCACTACCTTTTGGATGCTCTACGACTTGCTTTAGCATGTCGGTGATTTGTTGGGCTTGCTTCGCCGTGATGACGTTTTTCTTCCATATAAATGGTTTCATTTTTTCTTCTTCTATTAATGAATGGTGTAATTATGTTTCCTTTATTTAAAAAGGCACTATATGCAACAGCTAGATGAAGCGTGCTTATTTGGATTTGTCCTTGGCCGTAGCCGCTGTCTGCCAAACGACCTTCACTATTGATGTCACCGATATTCGATGCCGTAATCGGATAGGCAAACGGAAGCTTTTCTTCAAAGCCAAAGTCTTTGAGTCCGCTCGTGAATTTTTGCTTGCCGATTTCTAATGCTTTTTGCGCAAAATAAATATTATCGGAATAAATGAGCGCTTTTTCCATATCAATCGGGATGCCTGGGTTAGCCACACGGGTGATGGAGTGGTCCTTCCAGTTCGACTTTTTCCATTGCATGCCCTGAATGTTAATGGCTTTATTCGGGTTGATGCCATTTTTTAAGGCGACGGCGGCAGTTATTCCTTTCATCGTTGATCCTGGAGTATAGACAGAGCTAAACCGATTGATTAATGGCTGATTTGGATCGTTTTCAAGTGCTTTTTGTTCAGCACTTGAAATGCCACGTACATATTTATTCGGATCAAAGGACGGGCTGGACACAAGTGCGAGTGTTTCACCAGTCTTTGGATCAATCGCAGCTGCTGAGCCTGCTTCGTTATTGTATTGCTGGTAGATGTCTTTTTGAATCTCAGCATCAATGGTTAGTCTGATTGTTTCTCCTTCTTTTCCTTTGTCCTCGGCAATGATTTTTTCAGTGCCGTTAGCCGCATGAATCGAAATCTTTGCCCCTGATTCCCCTTTGAGACGACTTTCTAAAATTTGCTCAAGACCCCGTTTGCCGATGATGTCATTGGCCGTGTAGCCTTTGTTCTTTTTCAAATCCTCGGCCGATACTTGGCCCACATAGCCAACTAGATGGGCGGCTGCTTCAGCGTAGGGATACATTCGTTCCTCGACCTCGGTCATTGAAACACCAGGGATGTTCGTCAATTGATTGATGATCGCTGTTTCAGTTGGGGCTAATTTTTTTATAGGGACAAGATAGCCCGGCTGCACCCACGATTGATGAAGCTGTTCGTTTATTTCTGTTGTTGTCACGTTTAATAGATTGGCCACCTGTGAGACGGTTGAATTGGTCGTTTGTTCAGGGACGATGCCAACTTCAGCGACCGTTCCATTCATCGCTAGACCACGTTCGTAGCGGTCAACGATTTCACCGCGAACAGCTGGATAGGTTTCAACAGATACTTTTTCCCCCTTTTCTAATTGCGGGAAGATATAGCTCGGATCCCAATTGATGTACCAGTTCTCCTTCTCATCTTCCCCTTCTTTGATAAGAGTGGCTTTATGTTTAAAGCTTACGGGACCCGCTACTGTGTTCATCGAAACAGAATAGGTCAGCTTCACTTTTTCTTTATCATCATGCTTTGGTAGTTCTTCAGGACGCTTGTAGGTGACTTGTAGGTCCTTGATTTCGATTCCGTTATAAATTTTCTCATAACGTTCAGTAAACTGTTTTTCGGTTATTTTTTTCTTCGTATCTGCAGAGAGATAGTCGTACATTTGCTCGAAGTTCTGCTTATTCCAGAGCTTTGTGTATTGGGCAAAACGATCCTCTGGCTTTGGCTTGTCCGTGCAGCCAGCTAGCAGCAGGATTGTAGCTATGATTATATGAAAAATGATGAGTTTTCTCTTCATTTTTTGTGCTCCCCTCTTCATTTCTTCTATTATATATTTTAGCAGAGCTAGGCCGTAAGTTGCATAAATTATTGAGTATTTGGCAAATTCATGGTTCCAACTTCCGACAGATTAATGTGGAACATGTTTTCATCATTTACCTTGGACCTTCAGACAATAAGCCGTTCTTCATGTTCCCATTCAAATTCTTAACAAAAATGAGGTATAATAATAAGATGATTAAATGATAAGCGGAGGAGCCCCGTTCAACGACGTATGGACTTGAGGCCCACGCGATGTAGCCTAGGAAAATAGGAAAAGATCCCGGAAGGCGCCTTTTGCCAAGCGGGCTAGCCGGTGGAGCTAGACAATGGAAAAGCGGAGAGCCCCCGTGGTAAAACACAACAAACATGTTTTAACCCTATACATTTTGACGATATTGATAATGAGAGAATGGACGTTAGATACAGATGGGTGAATTGGAGGAGATCATGGAAATAGGATTATTAGAGTATGCAGCTGAGCAAGTGAAGGAATTGTTGAAGCCGGATCAGGACCAGGATGTAGCGGTTGTCCAAGATGGGATGGCTTTATATTTTCAGGAGGTCGTCGATGCTGCTCCTGTAGAAGAAGATGTCATTCATGCAGAAGTCTATGACTTAGCTCCATATAAGGTAGAAATGCCTCTACTTTTTCCTCCATTGTGGAGCTGCACCTGTGGGAATGATTTTATTTGTCGACACCAAATGGCGGTATTTCTTTTCCTTCTATAGTGAAGCTGGAAGCGTGATGGAGTGGGTTGAAGAGTGGAAAACAAGTGTACTTCCTCCCCTCCCAAAAGAAATAAATATTAAGCGGGCGAGTGAAATTTTTGCTGAGAAGAAGGAAGATGGAGTTCTTGAGAAGAGCTATGTTTCTTTTAAGGAGTTCGTTGCGAGGTCCTTCTCGGAGCAAATTGAGAGCAATCTTCAGGTTCCTCCTTATATCATGGAAAATCGCCTCCAGCACTACCTGAATTATATAGGAAAGAAAGAGCCGCTGGAGCGGGAATGGAAATTACCTTACCATTTTACGACTCTGTTTTGTACCCTTATGCGATCACTTCAATTATTACGACTCCACCAGAAAGAGCCGAATACAGTACGTGTCTTTTATTCATTTGCCATCAATTTGACGGAAGAATTAATAGACATGATTCAGCCACTTAGTCGGCAGGCTCGTCCGTTTGCGTTCGATCCGTTTATAGAAAGCTTAAAGGAAGATATCGAGAAGCTGCTTGATGGGAATTATATGCTGGAGTTTGAACGGATTGATTTGTATCGGGAGATTTGGACATTTTTGTTTACAGCGTCAAATTGGCGAAAGGATGAGCTGAAACGAGTGCAGGCAGAGCTTGACACGTTATATCCAGAGACGCAGGAGCGGACTGCTTATATCCTTGCAACGATTCATTTAGATTTGTTGGAGAATGAGGATAAGCAAGCAGTCACATGGCTTTCCGAACTGAAAGCAGATTCGATCCCTTATTGCTATTATTGGTTGAATTTATTGTCTGATAAACGACCGCTGCCGTTTATTGAGTTTGTGATTGCGCATGTGGGGACTTTTTTAACAGATATGGACGATTATTATGAACGAGTTGATTTTGTACGAACCTTTACCCGGTCGATTAGCAGCTGGTGTTATAAGTCGCAGCGTCTAGATTTGCTAGAGAAATTTTACCGAACGACCTTACCGCATAGCTATTGGAAATATGCCGACTTTCTTTTTGAGCAAAAGCAGTATAAAAAATGGGTAGAAATGCATATCTATTCAGAGGTCAGTATTGAAATGATTAGTACTGAATTGATCAAAGAAGTCATTTCCAAAGAGCCAGAGTTGATTCTGCCTTTGTATTATCATGAAGTGCAGTCAAAGGTGTCGCTAAAAAACCGGTCCGCATACAAGCAAGCGGTGCGCTATTTGAAAAAGATCCGCACGATTTATAAAAAATTGAAGCAGGAAGAGACGTTTGAGCGATATATGCAATATGTGTTGGACTCTACAAAGCGGCTACGTGCTTTTCAAGAAGAATTAAAAAGGAGTAAGCTAATCGATGTTTAACCCAGAGAAATTAAAAATTAAAGTGGCGTCACTCGACAATAGTCTATATAGTCTCGCTGTCGTTAGTGGGGAAGGACGGTTTCTCGAGTCCACACATCTCCGTAGGCTGCTGTTCACTTGGGATGATGCTAGCTTTTATGGAACGAAGATCACCATCGATACATGGGACGGCCATCCTGTTTATATTCTTGATGCATGGGGGCTGCTGAACTTCTTTGCGCGAGAAAGCTTTAACTCTTTTATAGATTGGGAATGGTCGGAAACGGCTTCTCTTTGTCTGTCGGCTGCACCTGTCTTGCATGAATCGATTGAAGCAGGGATTCCTGTGCCTGATTTCGCGAGCCTGCAGCAGAGTGAGTTGGCGTGGAAGCTGCCGGAAGAGGTCGAGGATGAATTTGTGCCCGCATTTTGGGACGAAACGATTGTTCCTGATATGGAGGCAGTTGTTGAGGCCGGGACCAATCGTTCTTTTATCGATCAATGGTACAACGGGGCCGCGAATATGTATTTGAAAAACTACTCCCCTATTTCGGATAAGTGGAGTGAGGCGATTACGGCGTTAAAGGATGCTCGGCTCAGCCCAGAGGAAATGCAGAGCTTTTTCGATAAAGAAACATGGGCAGAGTGGCTTGGGCTAGCCAATGACAGTAAGCCATTTACGGTTGGGCTTCGTTTAAACGAGCCTCCAGATGGAGAAGGTCCGTGGGCGCTTGAAGTTGTGCTACGGTCGAAAAAAGATGAAGATGTGGTTGAAATCGTATACGGAAAAACGATTACCGCATGGCTGGAATAAATATCGAGATGAGATTGATCAGGTACTTACGCGTTGGTTAAAAGTTGTTCCATGGCTTGAGGAGAATGGTACGTTTAAACGGGAGCTAACCGAGTTTGAGGCGTGGGAATTTTTAACCGAAGTAAGTGAAAAATTATTGTTCCTTGGCGCAGAAATTTTGTTACCTTCCTGGTGGGTGGCGTTGAAGGAATCTTCGCTTAAGGTAAAAGCGAAGGTGAAGAGCCAAGCCACTCGAGGCCCATCCTATGTTGGCTTGAAGGCGCTGATGGACTTCGACTGGCGCTTTTCTTTGAATGGCGAGGAGCTTTCCGAAGCAGAGTTTGCTAATCTCGTGAATGAAAAACGGCGTCTCGTGTATATTCGCGGCCAGTGGGTGAAGCTGGACCCAGCTTTTATTAAGCAAATTCAAGAGCTGATGGAAACGGCGAATGCCAAAGGGCTTCAGCTTAGCGATTTATTGCAGCAGGAGCTATTGAGTGATGTGACGGATAGCGAAGACGATGAGGAATCGGATGATATGCTGCGGATTCAGTTTGAGTTGAACCAAGAGCTTCGCAAAATGGTTGGGCACTTGCGTGAGACGAAGAGTATTCCATTGTTAGAGACACCCGCTTCTTTACAAGGAGAGTTGCGTCCTTATCAGCAGCTTGGCATGAGTTGGCTGTTATTTTTACGAGAGCATGGCTTTGGCGCCTGTCTTGCTGATGATATGGGGCTTGGGAAAACGGTGCAGATGATTGCTTATTTGCTGCATGTGAAGGAACATGAGGCGGTTGAAGTGGAGAAGCAGGTTGGTGAGACGCTTGATGTTCGTGCTGGTGAACACGGGGGCGAGCCGCGGGTCGTGAAGACGGCACTGATTGTTTGTCCGACTTCTGTGCTTGGCAACTGGCAGCGTGAGCTTGAGAAATTCTCACCTGATTTGAAGGTGCATCTGCATTACAGCTCGAATCGAGTGAAGGGCGAGAAATTTGCTGATTATATGGCCGATTATGATGTCGTGCTGACGTCTTACGGGTTGACGCACCATGATTTTGAGGAGCTCGCTTCTGTTCATTGGGGCAGCATTATTCTCGATGAAGCGCAAAATATTAAAAATTCGCAAACGAAGCAGTCGCGAGCGGTTCGGAAGCTGCATGGTCAGCACCATGTTGCTCTGACGGGAACACCAATGGAGAACCGCTTGAGTGAGTTGTGGGCGATTTTTGATTTTATTAATAAAGGTTATCTCGGCACGCTTGCACAGTTTCAGGAAAAATACGTCGCGACGATTGAACGCGAGGATCAAAAGGATAAAATTAAGGAGCTGCAGCGTCTGATTCAGCCCTTCCTATTACGTCGGACGAAGCGCGATAAGGAAGTTGCGCTCAACCTACCGGATAAGCAGGAGCAGAAGGAATTTGTGCCGCTCACGGCGGAACAGGCCTCGCTGTATGAACAGCTACTGCAGGATACGTTTGCCAATATCGAGCAGCTTTCTTCATTTGAACGGAAGGGAATCATTCTGCAAATGCTGAATAAGCTTAAGCAGCTATGCAATCATCCCGCGCTGTATTTAAAGGAAGATGTATTGAAGGAAAATATCTCCCATCTGCGTGCGCGGTCAGGCAAGCTCGATAAGCTAAGTGAGCTCGTTGATGCCGTTCGCGAGCAGGATGAAAGCTGCCTTATTTTTACCCAGTATATTGGCATGGGAAATATGATGAAACGATTGCTTGAAAAACGATACGGTGTGGAGGTTCCATTTTTAAACGGTAGCGCCAACAAGAAACAGCGCGATGATATGATTAATCGGTTCCAGGATGGCGATTTCCCGATTTTTATCCTATCGCTGAAGGCTGGCGGAACGGGATTGAACTTAACGGCCGCCAACCACGTCATCCATTATGACCGCTGGTGGAACCCCGCGGTTGAGAACCAAGCGACCGACCGTGCTTACCGCATCGGACAAAAACGGTTCGTGCATGTGCATAAGCTAATCTGCACCGGCACATTGGAAGAAAAAATTGATGAAATGCTTGATAAAAAGCAAGCACTGAATGATGAAATTATTAGCAGCGACAACTGGATTACCGAGCTCTCGACGGATGAGATTAAGGAATTGGTTTCGTTGCATTGAGTAGTTTGATTGGGTTGGACCCGCTGTGATGATCACGGCGGGATTTTTTGGTTGGTGGTATTTTGGATTGGCATGATTTTTTGATGAATTGGCACGATTATTGAGGAAATTGGCATGATTTTTTAGTGAATTGGCACGATTATTGAGGAAATTGGACCGATTCTTATGTAATTTGGATTGATTCCTGCTTAGAGGGGGCTTCTAGTATGTGTTGTTTTGTGTGTTAGCGGGATTTTTTGGTGAATTGGCGGGATTATCATGGAAATCGGCGGGATTCCGTTAATAGATTGCTTATAAAGTATCTCGGGAGGCTGCTTTTTAGATGCTATTTTTAAGTTCAAAGATTTTTCTGTGAATTTGAAGAATATAGAAGTAATTTGCAAGATTATCACGTGAAATTGCAAGATTATAGTGGGAATTTGCAAGATTCCTTTAATCTAGGTAAGCGTATGTAGTGAAAAATGACAGTAAAGCGCACTGTTTGCTACAATATGGGTAACAAAGGAGCTGATATGATGGTGAAACAAGTGCAAATTGGCAAATCGAATTTATATGTAAATCCAATTGGATTAGGTACAAATGCAGTGGGTGGACATAATCTTTATCCGAATATAGAGGATGAGAATGGTCGCAATATCGTACGTGCTGCTATCGATCATGGTATTAATTTTTTTGATACGGCTTGGTATTATGGGCTCGGTCATTCTGAAGAATTAATTGGCGAAGTGGTTAAAGAAAGAGGCAATCGTTCAGAGGTTGTCATTGCCACTAAGGGTGCTCATAAATTCGTCGATGGACAAGTTGAGGTTGATAACTCCCCTGCTTTCCTGCGAGATGCCGTTGAGGGTAGCCTAAAACGTCTGCAAACGGACTATATTGATTTATTTTATATTCATTTTCCAGACAAAATTACACCGAAAGCTGAAGCGGTTGGTGTTTTAAAGGAATTGAAGGATCAAGGAAAAATTCGCGCAATTGGTGTGTCTAATTTTTCACTTGAGCAATTAAAAGAAGCCAATCAAGATGGGTATGTCGATGTATACCAAGGCGAGTATAATTTGCTTCAACGCAGCGCCGAAAAAGAATTTCTTCCTTATGCTGTTGAACATCATATCTCTTATGTTCCTTATTTCCCGCTAGCATCAGGACTTTTAGCTGGGAAATACAATAAAGATACAACCTTTGAAGATAGCCGTTCTAAAAAACCGCAATTCCAAGGTGATGTATTTATCAGCAATTTAGAAAAAGTTGACCGTGTCCGCGAAATAGCAGCAAGCAAAGGTGTTGAAGTGAGCGATGTGGTGCTTGCCTGGTACTTACAGCAACCTGCCATCGATGTGCTCATCCCAGGTGCGAAAAAACCGGAACAAGTCGGCCGTAATCTAAACGCTCTACAAGTGGAATTATCGGAAGGCGAAATTGCGAAAATTAGTGAGATTTTTAGTTAAAATTAATAGATAAAAGTAGCTCCTGTGCGAACAGTAAAAAATCACTACAAATAACATAAATATTCATAACCAAAATAGCAGAACAGTTTGAACTCAGATTCGTCTCTGCTATTTTTTTATTTGTTTTAATCAATGTATCATTCGGACAGCTTCCGTTTCCTCTTTTTGGGTCATTGAGAGCACTCATCTCGCCCTTTTTTCTGACCAACTTCTCTTTTTGGTCATTGAGAGCACTCATCTCACCCTTTTTCCTAACCACCTTCTACTTTTCAGTCATTGAGAGCACTCATCTCGCCCTTTTTCCTGACCACCTTCTACTTTTTGGTCATTGAGAGCACTCATCTCGCCCTTTTTTCTGACCAACTTCTACTTTTTGGTCATTGAGAGCACTCGTCTCGCCCTTTTTTCTGACCAACTTCTGCTTTTTGGTCATTGAGAGCACTCATCTCGCCCTTTTTTCTGATCAACTTCTGCTTTTTGGTCATTGAGAGCACTCATCTCGCCCTTTTTTCTGACCAACTTCTGCTTTTTGGTCACTGAGAGCACTCATCTCGCCCTTTTTTCTGACCAACTTCTACTTTTTGGTCATTGAGAGCACTCATCTCGCCCTTTTTTCTGACCAACTTCTACTTTTTGGTCATTGAGAGCTCTCTACATCGATTTTTTGCTCTTACTGTCTAAGTAAAAGCGTTTACGATGGGTATGTTAATAATATTGTTGTTTTAATTTTCAAAATGACATACAGTTTAGCAGACAAAATAGCAGATTGAGAATTTTTGTTCTCTACCTGCTATTTGACATGTAATTTGCTATGCGATTTGTAATTGCTACAATATCAGAACCCGGATAAATCAAGGTTTGTTCGGATTCAAAAGGTGTTGCAATATTGCTGTTATTGAGAATGCTAAAAGTATGTTGTGCATCCGAAAAGAGAACCCGTTCCTGTGCGAATGGGAGCTGTTTTTTTGAAATGACCGGAATATTTCAGTTACTATCCCACTATCATGTTTGTGGTCTCCCCCACCCCATCACACTAATAATTTTAGTGGAGGATCAAACGCCAAATCAACTTGTTCTGGGGCTCGATCATAGGCGTTAGATACAAAATGCCGTCCTAACAATGCTTGTCTTGTTTTTTTAATACTTTAAGTGTATAAAAGAGTGGTATTTTGGTAATCCTCTAGATAAGAAAGTTATTAAAAAGGAGGAAAAATATGCTAGGAGAAAGAAAGAACCTGTTATCTGACTTCATTTATAACGATCAATTTGAACTGAATTCATACCTTTCTTATTTATTCCAGCAATTCTCTAATACCGTATTCAAACCTACTGGTAGATAAGCTGAATAGCAATTTTAAAAAATTATCAAGAATTGTTTGAATTATCTGAAAATTAGTTGTATAATAAAAAAAAGGACAAGGAGTTGGTTTCAAATGGAAGAGAAATTGCTTATTACTCCACCGGAGACTGAAGTAAATGCTATGGATTCTAAATTAGCTGAAATGTTTTTAGACAAAGTCCTCCTTAATTTTCGAAAAGAGCAAATTCGTAAAGAAATCGACCGATCATTAGAAGCACGAAACAAAGAAGAGTTTTTACGATTAACAGAGGAATTAAAGAGTATTTCGTAAAACTGATATATAAGGCAAAAGACTAATATAAACAAAGTTAAAAAGAAGCCAAATTAAATGGCTTCTTTTTATGTTTAACTATCCACCCTACTCATTCTTTAAGAGTGAAGTATCACGCTAAAAGTCGATAAAATCTTAATATAATAGAGGCTCAAGGACAATGAGATCAATTGAGCTATCAGGAAATCAAACATCTATTAGCTGAAAAATATCAGTTAAAAAAAGAACCACAAAATACCGAAATTAGCCTAATCGTAACGGCAGAGACCATCCGTAGAAATGTGAAAATGGTGCCTACTGTTTTTATCAATAACAAAGAATATCAATATCCTAGAGAACTAAATGCCAATGAATTGAAGGCTGAAATTGAGGCAACACTAACATGAGAGCAAACTCAATTTCTATTTTCCTTAAATACCTAATGAGAAAGGAAATGTATAGAGTTTGGAGCTACAAAGTTCAAACCTGAACAACTGACATGAGGTTGCGTAGGTCTCCTTGGTTTTTTTGTAAACGTTTGCTTCATTAACAGGAACTCTTATAATTGAATGGTAAACCAGTGTTATCGATACATTACTTTTAATAAATGGAATGATAAAAATGGTATTTCCAGTATTAGAAGGAAAAGTGGCAATTGTTACAGGCGCAGCAATGGGTATGGGACTTGCAACAGCAAAACTTTTTGCAGAAGCAAAAGCGAAAGTAGTTGTTGCCGATTTTAACGAAGAAAAAGGACAAGCCGCCGTTTCTGAAATTGAAGCTAATGGAGGAACTGCATTTTTTGTCAAAGTTGATATTTCTAAATCCGAACAAGTGAAACATTTGATTGATGCTACAGTTGAAAAATTTGGTTGTCTTGATGTAGCTGTTAATAACGCCGCATTAACTCCAGATGATAAACCAGTTGCAGAATTCGATGAAGATTACTGGAATAAGCTAATTTCTGTTGATCTTACGGGAACGGCACTATGCCTAAAATATGAACTACAACAAATGCTTAAACAAGGTCAAGGTGGATCAATCATAAATATTTCATCAGTAAGTGGATTCAGACCACAACCAAATAACATCGCTTATGTTGCTGCTAAACATGGTGTAGTAGGCATGACAAAGGTAGCTGCTCTTGAAAACGGTGCCCATAACATTCGCGTAAATTCCGTTGCACCAGGTGCAATTGATACGCCAATGCTACGTGGTGCTTTAGAACAGTTCGGTTTAAATGAAAAAGAATATGCTCCTCAACTGAGTCTTTTAAACCGCTTTGGACAACCTGAAGAAATTGCTCAAGCTAGTCTTTGGTTAGCATCAGATCAATCATCTTACGTAACTGGAACAACGATTCACGCTGATGCTGGGTACACTAGTCGTTAATTCAATTTTAACTTACTCTTTACTTATTAGAAAAGCAGACATCACACCTGTATATTTTATACGGTGAGATGTCTGCTTTTTTATGGTGATGTGACTGATCTTTTATCCCGCCTTAACGGGCAGTAAGTCCCCCACCTCAAGATTCTGAGTATCCAAAGAAGATAGGTGGGGGATCAACTGCCCGTAAAGGTCCGATTGGTTCGACTAACCATCAGTGGGGGATGAAGAAAACCCCCACTGATGGAAGTTTCACTTTATCTCAAAAAAAACCAGCCACGCAATAAATGCATGGCTGATTTAGTAAATAAGGGGATGGGAGAAATTTTCACGACCAAACAAAGGGGTTTAAGTTTGTTATGTGATTCATTTCATAAATGAAATATACTACTCTCTGACATGTTTTTCAATGACTTTGTGCAATATTTCACATATTGTTCACTAAATTGATCGCATAAAGTTAGTCTATACTCTCTATCTGTCGCACCTAATGATGAAAGATCATGTATATGCCGTTAAGTTGACTGCTAACACCCTTTAACTGCTCTTTGAATTATTTCTAACAAAAGATGCTGACTAAAAAAATCGATACTAATGAATTTTTGAAGTCAGCCTTGTCTCTTTTCATATTTTAATTGGATATAGAATGTGTTTTTCCGAAAAGGAGCACACTATGAATGAAAAAACGAGAGGTTGTAAAAGTGGATTTTCATCTACTTTTACAGCCTCTTTTGATTAAAGAAACCAAAACTTAGTTTCTATCTTAACTAACTACTTCTTTATCGACTGCTGGCTTTAATTTTTTATTTCTACTTCTTATAATCATAACCAGATAAATTGCAAGAAAGATAACAATACAAATGGAGGAATAGCCAAACATAGATTTGTAGCTAGTATAACCAGCAATTAGGCCAAGAATTGGTGATCCTATCGCCATTCCTAAATCCATACCCGTAAGAATCATGGCATTGGCCGTTCCTTTTTTATCTGGGCTAACTTGACTAACTGCCCATGCTTGAAGGGTTGGCTGAATTATTCCATAACCAATACTGTAAAAAACAGCTGCAGCTAATAGAGTAGACAGATTTTCTGTAATACCCAATAAGAGTAATCCAATTAATGCAAAAAGACTAGCTGGTACTATTAAAACCCTATGACCTTTTTTATCAAAAATTTTGCCTGATATAGGTCGTATACTAAGCATGAGAATAACGAAGGTAACAAAGAAAAAGGTAATTTGTGTTCCAAGTCCTGTTTCCTTACCAAGCCCATCAATTAAACTAAACACTCCTCCAAATGTCATACAAAGAAACATAACAAGAATACTAGGAAGTATAGCACCTTTGTCAAAGACATTTTGAATTAAAGTACTATGAGACTTAGGCTGGGAATTTAAATGAGTGCGTTTAATAAATATACTGCATCCTAAACTACTTATAATAATGGCAAATGCTAATAGAAGCAAAGAATTAAAGGAAAAGGAATGAATCATATATAAAGCTAATACAGGTGCCATAGTGCCGCCTAGACTTGAGGCCATGCTAAAATAACCAATTCCTTCTCCTATTCGTTCACTTGGAATATGGAACGTAACCAACGTTCCTAATAATGTAGTAATCACTCCGAAACCTATTCCTTCTATAATTCTAATAAATAGTAAGAAAGGGATCGATGTTTGTTCATAACTGAGAAAAATACAGATAAAAATAAGGCATAGTGTTATAGCAATCGCTTTTTTTATTTCAATCTTTTGAAGAAAAGCACTAATCAGCGGTCGGGTACTAATAGCTGCTATCATAAAAGCAGTCATCATTCCCCCGCCTATTGCCGGATTCCCACTTATTTGTGTAACGAAGACTGGAAATCCGGCATTCATCATGTGCATACAAACAAAAAACAGAAAAGTGGTCAAGATAACAAAAAAATATTGCACTGTCCACAATTTTGGTGTGGGTTGAATCACACTGTACCGCCCTCTTTCTATCCCCATTTGCAATGTATTATTTTTAATGGCTCATAACCTTTCTGAAATCAAAAGGTTATGAGCCATTTTAGTCAATTAAATAATTTCATTTTTCTTACTTGGTACTAACATAATTGCAGTTGCCGCAATGACTCCAGCAATGACAAATGTATAGAAACTCCAGATTAGGTTAACATTCATACTTAACAATACTCCAACAAGTATTGGTCCTGAAATGGCCCCAATCCTTCCGATTCCAAGACCCCAGCCTAATGCTGTAGCTCTAGAATGAGTTGGATAATACTTTGATACAAAAGCATTCATGACTTGTGTAATACCTACTGATCCAAATCCAGCTACTCCTACTAATAAGTAAGTCACCCAAATCGGTGGAGCACCAAGTGTTAAACAGAAAGCACATACCGCGGCTAAGAAATAAGCAACTGCAATTACTCTTTTGGAACCTAAACGGTCGGCAATAGTACTAGCACAAATGGCTCCTACACCCGCCGTAAGATTCATGACTAATAAAAATGACAAGCTAGAGTTAAGTGAATAGCCCAATTCTCTCATGATTTGTGGTAACCACGTGTTTAGCCCATACACTAAATAGAAACCCGTGATATATACTAACCAGATGAACAATGTTGCTCTCAGATATTCCTTCGAGAAAAGCGCTTTAATTGATTTTTTCTCTTTCCCTGTACCTTTTTTATCTTCCTCTTTCTCAGTCTTAAAGAAGGAAATATCCATTTGATATCGTTTACAAATAACTTCCGCTTCTTTATTTCGATTCCGAGAAAGAAGGAAACTCACTGATTCAGGCAAAAATTTTATCATAACCGGTACGACTAATAATGGAATCGCTCCAATCCAAAACATCAATCTCCAACCATAGGATTCCAAGAGAAAAATAGCTAAGACAGCACCTAAAACTGTACCAAAGGCATACCCTGAAAACATAAGTACATAATTTAATGATCGACGATGAGAAGGTGAATACTCAATTACAAGGGCAGAAGCAGTTGGAATAACACCACCTAATCCAATTCCTCCAATAAAACGAAAGAAGCCAAACATTTCTGGTGATGTAGCTAATGCTGCTCCAACCATAGTCAGTGAAAAAAAGGTTACAGCTATTACCAATGTCCATTTTCTACCAAAAAAGTCGGTTATTGTACCGATTAAAATAGCTCCAATTAGCATCCCAAATAATGAATAGCTTCCGATCGTACCCGCTTGAGCAGGTGATAACCCCCAAGGTTGATACTCTAATAAACTAGGAACAACTGCTCCATAAATACCCAAATCATATCCATCTGCTAATATAGCGACAAAACAGATACTTACAATTAAATACATTAAATTACGAGGGACCCCACCATTTTTCACTGAGGTTTCTTTATTTTGAGGCATTTCTTTAACAACTTGACTCATTCTTATTCCACTCCTTAGGATAGGCTCATAAAATCTTTTAATGGGTCAATTACTAGTAAGCTTTCCCTCTAATTCTTTTTAGAAGGACCTCTCATACCTTAGTCATTACAAAGAAAAGTATTAAGGAGGGGGCTGTTCATACCGTTTCCTCTACAATTCTAGGACTATGGAGATTACGTGAGAACAGCATAATCTTGTTATGCGAGTATTTCTTCACTTTTACATTATTATTTTTTCTGAACCCAGCTATATTGATAATTTGCATCTTCTAGCTGTTGTGCCTTCTTCACAACTTTTAAAGGGCGGAAGGTATCAATCATAACGGCTAATTCTAGCGTCTCTTTTTTTCCAATGCTCTCCTCTATTTTTCCAGGATGTGGACCATGTGGAATACCACCTGGATGAAGGGTAATAGACTCCTCCTTCACTCCCTTACGGCTCATAAAATTCCCTTCCACGTAATACAAGACTTCGTCACTGTCTACATTACTATGGAAGTAAGGCGCTGGAATGGATTCTGGATGATAATCATAAAGACGTGGAACAAAAGAGCAAATAACAAAATTTTCTCCCTCAAATGTTTGATGAACTGGTGGTGGCTGATGAATACGCCCTGTTATTGGCTCGAAATCGCTTACATTTATAATCCAAGGGTATAAATATCCATCCCAGCCAACTACGTCAAGAGGATGATGCGCAAAATAATGAGAATGTAAATAGCCTCTTGACTTTGTTCGAACTTCAAATTCCCCTTTTTCCGTGTAGGTAGCCAGAGATTCGGGCCCCGTTATATCTCTTTCACAAAAAGGACTATGTTCAAGAAGTTGACCAAATTCGTTTCGATAACGCTTAGGTGTCGAGATCCAACTAGATGTCTCAACCACTAGAAACTTAGATTTTCCTGGGTCTGGTGTCACTCGATAAATGGTCCCTATAGGAACCACAATATAATCACCTGGCTTATATTGAAGAGTTCCAAAGGTTGTTTCAATTTTTCCTGTACCATGATGCACAAATAACAGCTCATCTCCATCACCATTACGATAGAAATAATCCATATGTTCAGTTGGATTCACTACACCTATTAACAAATCTTCATTTCCAAGTACATATTCTCTTCCCATGACAGCATCACTTGGTTTTTTATTTACATTATCTGTATAAAAATGACGAGGGCGAAGCGCACCTTGCTCCTCATACTCCAAACCACATTCTCCGATTAAATCTGTTTTATAAAACTCGGTAGGTGCATTGTGATGGTATAAAATAGACTGAATCCCTGAAAATCCTTTTGTTCCCATCACTTGTTCTCTAAAAAGTGAGCCATCATCCTTACGAAATGTTACGTGCCTCTTATGAGGGATTTTTCCTAATTTCTGATAATACGCCATTCTATTGCAACCTCCTTATATCTATTACCTTTTTAATCTATTTACTGAGATATGTTGGATTTTCTCCGTAATGCTAATTCTAAGTCAAGAGCTGGTTCAATGACTCCAACTACTTCTCCAAAACCAATTCGGTAGCCATCGCCTTGACACCAACCAGTCATTGTCAACTCATCTCCGTCTTCTAGCCATTCTCTCTTTTCTTCAGCGTTTAACTGAATTGGTTCTGAGCCTCTCCATGTTAATTCTAGTAGGCTACCTCTAGAATCTTTTTCAGGGCCACTTATCGTACCTGAACCCAATAAATCTCCAGGATTTAAGTCACATCCTCCAATGGTATGATGGGCAACTTCTTGAGCAATACTCCAATATAAGTTTTCATAATTACTAGAACAAATTCGTTTTGGTGTACTCATCCTTTTGCTTCTTAAGTGCACTTCAAGTTGAATATCAAATGAACCCGGTTTTGACTGTTGAAGATATTCTAACGGTTTTGGATCCTGAATTGGCCCTTTTACACGGAAAGGCTCTAATGCTTCTAATGGAACCACCCACGGTGAAATGGAAGTTGCAAAATTCTTAGCTAAAAAAGGACCTAATGGAACATATTCCCATGCCTGAATATCACGTGCACTCCAATCATTGACTAAAACCATTCCAAAAACATGATTTTCTGCCTCTTCAATTGGAATTGGTTCGCCACGGTCATTTCCAATGCCGATAAAACATCCCATTTCCAATTCAAAATCTAGCTGTCTACAAGGACCAAACACTGGAGTATCCGCATCTTTTGGTTTTGTTTGACCCATAGGGCGACGAATGCTCGTTCCACTAAGAACTACAGAACTAGCTCTGCCATGATAACCTACCGGTAAATGAGTCCAGTTAGGCATTAAAGCATTTTCTTTACCGCGAAACATAATGCCGACATTTGTCGCATGATCTTTAGAGGCGTAGAAATCTGTATAGTCCCCAATTTTTACAGGTAGATGAAGTTCCACTTCATTTTGAAGATAAAGGGATCGATTACGAAGATCGTAATTATCTCTTAACTGCGGTTCATCCTCTGACAATAAGAGTTGAAGTCTTTTCCGTACTGCCACTCCATATTTCCTTTCCTGAACTCATAAAGTCATTTAAAGTAGGACGATTAAAAATAGGGCCGTTTGGTCCAATTATGTCTTTAAAAAATCCTTCTTTTTCTAATACTGATAAATCTAATACATAGTCCCCTATCGCAACGCCAATTCGCGGTTCTTGATTATGTTCTGTACTAAACACACCATATGGGAGATTTTGAATAGGAAAATGAGACCACGAATTTACTTCTATAAATGATTTCTTCATAATATTGCCTCCTGTTGATTTTTTAATTTCATTAATTCATCTCTTGGTTCATCAAAGCTACAACTTCCAAATGAACATAATAAGCTTCGCAAGTCTTTAATTTCTTGAGTTGTAATACTTAAATTTTTCCAAGCCAAACGATTATCGGCCATTATAAAGTGATTTGCCTTCTCTTCAGAAATAATTTCTTCTACCGTTTTTTCATCTAGTTTTAGATGATAAGCAAGCAGGCCTGCTAGAAAGATATTTAGAAATCCATGCATTTTTGTCTTTACTTCTTCCCGATACATTCGAATCGGGTGGTGTAATCCAGCTGTGAACTTCATTGGTAAATCTCGATCACGACATGCAGCGATGACAAAAGCAACTTCTTCAGTACTTGGGAACATTTCTGCTTTTATTCCCCCGGTTCGTAACTTTACTCCTAATCTACTAGTATGTACCGAATTGAATGTTGCGATAGCATCCAATGTGTTAGATACATGCTCTTTCCAATCATCATTATTAAGAAGGGTGACTTCACAGAACACTTTCATTCCTAATTTTTCGGCCTCCGTAGAAATTTCTTCCAACAAAAACTGAGTTGGTACAACAGGCGGCAAAGGAATTTCGAACGTTTCTACATTAGACCAATGATGAAATTGATTACTAAAGTTGTGAATTTGCTCTATGTCTTCTTTCAGTTGAACAATACATTGGTTCTTAGACTCACTTTTTCTACCCGTAATGGATAGTTTCAATAGACTTTTCTTTGAAAATAAATTAGCATACATTGGGAGTTCGTTAATCTTGGTGATTGGAGTAATAAATGGTCCCAACATCCAAGAATCTTGGCTATTGATATAATTCGCATAATTTTTGAGTGCAACATCCAATGTTAGATTAGAAGGCGGAAATAACCCTGCATAATCTATCAAGTGATCTTGGAAGACAGAGAGACTAGTTTTCATCATTTTAACTTCCCTTTCTTCTCTAATTTTGGCATTACTAATCATAGGTAAAAAACTTAACAAAAAAACCAGCAGCTACAATCCACAAAAACGCAAATTAATTACGTTCTATAGGATATAGCTACTGGCTTTTATCTTCTCTACAAGATTGAGTTTTTAGCTCGCACCCCAAAAATAACCCAGTTAATTATAAAATTAGTTTACAACTTAATTACTGTAATTATAGTGTAAACTTATGGAAATTACAACATTTATGTAAAAAATAGACAAAATGGAATATTAACTATTAAAATATAAAGAACTTTATCTGTTTTTTATTTACATGAATTTAATCCTTTTTTGATTCAAGGTATCGATCATAGGACCCTCTAAGTGCTTGAATAATTGCTCTTTGTTCACCAGCAATATACCTTTTTTCAATTTCCTTATTAATCTCCTCTATTCCATTACGAATTGATCTACCTTTAATAATAGAACATATAAATTCATTAGTAAGATCCATAAGAAAACTAAAGGAAGCCTCAACAACAATTTCTTCATCAGTATCAATCACTAAAACACAAGCAATAATTTTCTGCATCTCAAATAGAGGTGTGCCCTTCGGTAATTGTGCAAATCCTGTTGTTAAGACACAATTATTATTTTCTTTCCAATTCATAGTTGTTAACCCTCCAACACATAGTAAATTAGCTTCATTCATTAATAATTAATGGTAATTTTAACCAATAAAAATATAATTTGTCAATAATATTTCACAAATTCCAAACTTGTATTCTTTAATTTTTTCCGTCTCAACACCCTTTCTCTAATAATGAAGAGCCATCAATTTGAAATAATAACCAATTATGTTATATAATAATAATTATAAATTTTAAAACAACATGATAGAAAGGATAGATTTATATGTCTCTAGAAGTTAAAGATAATTATGTACTAGTAGCTGGATTTGCTCAATTGCCAAAAGGTACACCACTTTTCGAATTACAAAAATCACTAGGATGTATTCTAGTAATCGATACAGAAACTGATACAATTATAAATGCAACATTCACTTTTTTACAAACATTAACAAACGATTTCATCAGTTCATTAATTCGAGGAAAATCTTTAGAGGATATAGAGGATATTGTCTTAGATATAGAAAATAGGTTTATTGTTCCACCACAGAAGGCTGTTATTCAAGCATTAATTGCGGCTAAGAAAAAGTATCAAGAAAAAAATAATTTATAAACAGAAAGCGTTTGCAATAAATTGGTAAATTGTGTATAATTAAATTAACAACATAAAACTAGTATCAAGCTGGTTTATCTACCGAGCAAGGACATGGGCCAAACCTCAATACGTAGATAAAGAGCCAGTAGTAATAGGAAAAATTTAAATAAAGGCTTTCCTTTATTTAATTTTCTATTACTGCTGGTTTTTTGTTTGTAAAAAAACTAAATGGGGGTTTTTTAGATGGAATTCGGTTTATTTACAGTATTTGATAACTATAAGGATAAATTTGAACGGACACCAGAACAATTATTAAACGAGGTATTAGAACAAACGGTTGTAGCAGATCGTTTAGGATATGACGCTACTTGGTTTGCTGAACATCATTTTAGTGAGTATGGAATTTTAACTACTCCTCAAACATTTCTTGCTATAGCAGCAGAACGTACAAAGAATATTCGACTAGGTACTGCGATTGTGACATTACCATTTAAGAATCCAATTCAAGTGGCAGAGGACTATGCTTTACTAGATGTACTTAGCAACGGTCGACTTAACTTAGGTTTAGGCAGTGGTTATCTTCCACACGAATTTGCTGGATTTAATGTTGCGGGGAAAGATAAAGCATTACGATTTAATGATAGCCTTGCTGTAATTGAAAAAGCATGGACAGGTGAAAAATTCTCACATGATGGAGATTACTACCAATTCAAAGATATTAAACTAGAAGTTACACCAAAACAGAAAGAAGTTCCAATCTGGATTGGTACATTAAGTCATAATGGTGCTAGTTTTGTTGGAAAAATGGGTTATAGCATTAGTGGAGTTCCTTATGTAGCTTGCAACTCCATTTCAGAGTTAAAAGATATTATAGATAATTACAAAAACACATATCGTGAAGCCGGTCATGATGAAAAGAAAGTAAGCATTCCACTTGCGCTTCATACGTACGTAGCAGAAACAACAGAAGAAGCAATAGCAACTGCTAAACCTCATTTAGATTTATATCTTGATACGCGTATGTATGGAAAAAGTGCAACATATGAAGATTTAAGAGATAGAGAGCAAGCTCTAATTGGTTCTCCAAAAGATGTTATTGAAATGATCAAAAAATATCAGGATGCTGGTTGTGATCATATCATGATGCTTATGAATTTCGGCGGATTACCACATGAAAAAGTATTAAAATCCATGGAATTGATTGCAAAAGAAGTTATGCCAGCATTTAAGGAAACACAAGGACAAGAAGCGTTAGCTGAGACTGTTAAAGCATAATTTTCTAGAAGGGAGTAAGGTTTATGAAACTTCTTGGCATATCTGGGACAATTGTAGGTGTGAAAACTTCAGTTTTAGTACAGAGAATACTAGATGAAGTAAAACAGAAATATCCTGAAATAGAAATAGAGATGTTAGATTTAAGGAATTATGACTTACAATTTTCTGATGGAAGAAAAGTAGAGGATTATAACCAAGATACACAAGACGCAATAGCAAAAGTAATTGAGGCAGATTTTTATTTAATTGGATCACCTGTTTTCAATTGTTCCATTCCTGCACCTTTAAAGAATCTTATTGACTTGGTTCCTCCAGAGGTTTTTCGTCACAAAGTAATGGGTTTTGCAGCTAATGGTGGGACTTATCAGCATTATTTAATGATTGAAAATCAATTAAAACCGATAGCATCTTACTTTCGTGCATATATTGCTCCAAGTTTTGTATACGCTAAAACGAGTCACTACAATGAACAAAATGAGATTAATGATGAAGAAATTGTAACTCGTATTAAAAATTTGGCTGATGAACTTGTTCATATGCAAAAGGGCTTGAGTCCATTGTTAGTTAAAAAATAAATAAGATTTGCTTCCCATTAAGAAGGAAAAGTTGTTTAATAGATCAAAATATTCACCATATAGGCTCGTATTCTTTCAGTAAGATTGAAAGAGTATGAGCCTATATCCATAGAATTATTGCACCAATCTACAAAAATCTGGAAAGGCTGAAGGAGCTGGTCATTTGAAAACAATCTTTCTTAATCATATAACAGATTGTGTGTTGACGGATTTAAAACCAAGTGTCATGGCTCTTGGATTTTTTGATGGAGTTCATTTAGGGCATAGAAAACTACTTGAAAAAGCAAAACATATCTCACGACAAAAAGGTATAGAATTAGCTGTTCTAACGTTTTTTCCCCACCCAAAAGAAGTATTAAATCAAGTGAAATTTAATTATTTACTATCATTAGATAGAAAAATAGAGATTTTGGAGCAACTTGGTGTAGAACGATTATATATCGTACATTTTAATAAAAAGTTTGCAAGTTTAGCACCAGAAACATTTGTTGAAAAGTATTTAATTTCTTTACAAGTTAAAGAAGTGGTTGCTGGATTTGACTTTACCTATGGTAGTAAAGGGATAGGTAATATGAAAACCCTTGAAACACATGGAAAAGGAGAATTTCGTGTAACAACGATACCTAAAGTGGAGTTATACGGAAATAAGATAAGTTCTACTTTGATTAGACACTTTCTAAGTGATGGAAAGGTTGAACAAATTGCTGAATCTCTGGGGGGACATTATCTAACAAAAGGATTTATAACCCAGATTTACTCTTATTCTGACTTTACCTCTAAAGTTAAACTTGAAGTATCTTTTTTTAATACACCTCCTAAAGATGGTTTTTATGAAGTTGAAGTATTGTTAGGTGATCATAAATTTCAGAGTACTTGTAATATTTCTAATGGAAAAAGTAAAGAGATTCTTGTCGAAATTGAGATTCCTAGCTATACAAATATAGGTAATCATAAAGAGTTAACAATAAAGTGGCTTAAGCAAGCATCTAAGGAAAGGGTTGAAATGTTGCAAGAGGCAAATGTTTAAGAACGATTTAAAAAAGGGATAAGGTAATAATCGAAAAATGTTAGTGACACCCCATTAATACTTTTTATTTTAGACCAAACATCAATTAAGCGCTCCCAGAAAATGGAGCGCTTTGTTATAAAGTTTATTTTCCAGACGCTTCAATCATAATTGCGTCCTCTTGACCATTTGTTTTTAGTTTTTTTCGCAGCTACAAGTTCAGGAGCCACTGAAAATTGCGCTTCTGTTTTTTCCTTTATTTCTTCAACAGAAACACCACCTTGTGTTTCAACAAGAACCATTCCTTCAGGCGTAAAATCAAAAACAGCAAGATCCGTAATTAATCGGTGTACAACTTGTTGCCCAGTTAATGGAAGTGAACATACCTTTTTAATTTTCGACTCTCCGTGTTTATTCACGTGCTCCATGATCACGACAACACGTTTTGCTCCGTTAACAAGGTCCATTGCTCCTCCCATGCCTTTCACCATTTTTCCGGGAATCATCCAGTTCGCCAAGTCACCTTGTTCAGACACTTCCATTCCACCAAGAATCGCAAGGTCGATATGACCGCCCCGAATCATCGCAAATGACTCTGCACTGTCGAAAAACGAGGAACCTGGAACTGCTGTAACCGTTTCTTTTCCAGCATTAATTAAATCTGGATCTTCTTCACCCATTACTGGATACGGACCGATACCAAGTAGGCCATTTTCTGATTGAAGCAATACATTGAAATCAGCTGGGATTTCATTTGCGACAAGAGTCGGTATGCCAATGCCCAGATTAACATTCATACCATCCTTAATTTCCTGAACTGCTCTTTTTACAATTGCAAGACGTACATCTTTCATCTATGTTCACTCCATTCTTTTTTAATTTTATGCTTTGGCAACCGTTAGACGCTCAATTCGTTTTTGATAATTCGTTCCAAGTAACACACGTTGTACATAAATACCTGGTGTGTGGATTTCATCCGGATCTAATTCTCCTGGTTGAACAATTTCTTCAACTTCGGCAATCGTTATTTTCCCTGCCATAGCCGCCAATGGATTAAAGTTACGAGCAGTTTTTCGGTACACAAGATTTCCAAGCGTATCAGCTTTCCACGCTTTTACAAGAGCAAAGTCGCCTACGATGCCTTCTTCAAGTAAATAGGTTTTCCCATTAAATTCTTTCGTTTCTTTTCCTTCTGCAATTGGTGTACCTACACCTGTTGCTGTATAAAAACCTGGAATGCCTGCACCACCAGCCCGAATTCGCTCTGCAAGTGTGCCTTGTGGTGTTAATTCCACTTCCAATTCACCACTTAAATACTGCTGTTCAAAAATTTTATTTTCTCCAACATAAGATGACACCATTTTTTTTATTTGACGATTGGCCAACAATAGCCCAAGTCCCCAGTCATCAACCCCACAATTGTTGCTGACAACCGTCAAATCTTTTGTTCCTTGCTCTTTAAGCGCCTGAATGGAACACTCAGGTATACCAGAAAGCCCGAAACCGCCAACAATAATCGTTGAACCATCCCCAATATCCGAAATCGCTTCCGAAAACGTTTTCATTACTTTGCCATTTTTCATGTAACTGCCTCCTCTAATATCAAAAATATTCTTAATAATTAATTTATTTAAGTTTACATCTCTATTTTATATAAGTAAAATACATATTAGGAATATATTGTATGAAAATATGGAATAAATAGGAGACCAACATGGAATTACGGGACATAAAATCATTTATCGAGGTGGCAAATCATAAAAGTTTTACAAAAGCTGCTGCACATTCCTACTTAACACAACCTTCTTTAAGTAAAGCTATTAAAAAGTTAGAAGAGGAACTTCATGTTGAACTGTTTGATCGCTCAACGAGACACTTACGACTTACGGATGCCGGACAGATTGTATACCAGCAGGGGCAAAAAGCACTAGTAGCATTGTCCGAATTAAACATCCTTTTAGATGAGCTCATGGATATTGCTACAGGAGAAATTAAAATCGGAATTCCGCCTCTAATCGGCACACTTTTTTTCCCCGAAATCGCTCGTCAATCTCTCCAGCAGTATCCAAAAGTATCTCTAGAGTTAATTGAATTAGGCGCTAAGTTGATTGGCCAGCTTGTTGAGGAGGGACAGATAGATCTTGGAATCGTTGTAATGCCAGCCAATGAGAGCAAATTCAATATCTATCCGTTTATTCAAGATGAATTCGTTTTATATCTCCACGAAGATCATCCACTCGCCCATAAACATTCCGTTTCCTTGAACGAACTAAAAGATGAAAAGTTCATCTTATTTTCAGAAGACTTTACTTTACATGACTTCATTATACAAGCATGTGAAGAAGATGGATTTACCCCTACGATTGCCTATCAAAGCTCACAGTGGGATTTAATCGTGGAGCTGGTCTCAGCAAAACTCGGTATCACTTTATTACCAAGATTAATTTATGATAAACAAACGAACAGTAATGTCAAAATCGTACCGATTGAAAACTCAACTCTCCTATGGAAACTCGGAATCATTACAAAAAAAGGGGCCTATAATTCTTTCGCATTAAAAGAATTATTGAAGATGCTAGGAGAAAAAACGGATATTCAAAAGTGATATTAAATTAAAGTAAACTTCCATGAACAAAAAAAGAACATCTAATTTTAGATGTTCTTGG
>CAVVWH010000028.1:0-52504 GCA_963751845.1 uncultured Bacillaceae bacterium | reverse complement strand
TTCGCTCGACTTGCATGTATTAGGCACGCCCGCAGCATTCTGGTCCTAAGCCAGGTTCAAACTTGTCCGAAGAATGTTAGACTTGCTCATTTGTTTTTTTTAATGTGTGTGCTCACTTAAAAATTAACGTTGGCGCTTTGTTTTGTTCAGTTTTTCAAAGAACAATAATTCATCGTCTCCTCTCAGAAGCGACTTTATTAATCTTTACCCCACCCTGCGTTAATCATGTCAACACTTTTATAAATTTATTTTTTCAGAATTTAAATTGTTAACACGTATCCGAAGTGGTGTTTGTATATACTAACACTCCCATTCCTACTACGTCAATGAAATATATGAATTATAAATTCATTTTTTTACTGTTAATCCCCAAAAGAGTTATATTCATCCATATTAGTTGACCAATAAAAAAACTTGAATCAAAATGGATTTGCATAATACAGAAACTCATTTCAATTCAACTCTATATTTTTTGGATAATTTTTATCACGTCATAACGGGCAGTAAGACCCCTACCTTAAGACTTCGAGTAAATCGAGGAAGGAACGTAAAGGTTCAACTGCCCGTAAAGACCTGATAAATGCGACTTTCCATTAGTGGGGTAAGAATTCCCCCCACTAATGAAAGTCTTCTTTATCGTAAGAAAATAAAATATAAAAGGAAAACCACGAACAATTCCCTACATGATTGGATGCACTTGCTTTGCTCTTCCTTTCATGAACATCGTGATTGGATAAAAAATCAAATCCACAAGCTATACCTGTAGCTATAGAATATGTTATTGGCATCATGATAACGGTAAGGAAAGCTGGAACTGCCACTTCAAATTGATCCCACTGAATCAATTTTAAAGATGAAGCCATTAGCATACCAACAATAATTAATGCTGGCGCTGTCACCGCGGAAGTGACAACTGATAGAAACGGAGAAAAAAGAAAAGCTAAAATAAAACATAGACCTGTTACAATCGCTGCAAATCCACTTCGTGCACCAGCAGCAACACCTGAAGTTGATTCAACATAAGATGTTGTAGTAGAAGTACCAAGAATTGCACCAGCATACGATGGATAATGAATCTGCAAGTAACCCTTTCCCTGCTCCCGGAAGAACATTATCTTTCATAAGTCCTGCTTGTTGTGCAACAGCCACTAATGTACCAGCTGTATCAAAGAAGGATACGAATAAAAAGGTTAAAATAACGATTAACATTTGACCAGTGAATAAATCACTTGGATTACCAAATGCTTCAAAAGCAGCACCAAATGTTGGTGCAATGCTTGGAGCTGATCCTACTATATTGCTGAAGGGATTTAACCAAATTAAAAATCATCCCAGCGATTGCCGTAATAATCATTCCTAGAAAGATGCCGCTTTTTACACCTTTTGTTACTAAAATAACTGTTATCGACAATACCAAATACAGCTAATAAAGCATTACCTGATTAAACTCACCTAATCCAACAAGAGTATCTGGATTATCAACTAATAATTCCTGATTTTGAAATCCAACAAATGTAATAAATAAACCAATACCCGCACCAACTGCAAATTTCAATTCAGCTGGAATTGCATTAATAATTTTTTCACGAATACCTGATAACGATAGTAGAACGAAAATAATACCTGAAATCAATACACCTGTTAAAGCTGTTTCCCAAGGAATTCCAATACCAAGTACAACACTAAATGCGAAAAGGCATTTAACCCCATACCAGGAGCAAGCGCGATTGGATATCTTGCAATAAGTCCCATAAGAATTGAACCAATTGCAGCAGCTAAAGCAGTTGCGGTAAAACCGCACCATTCTTAATTCATCTGTTAGTCCTCGATACTTTCTAAATCATATTTCGGATTTAACAGCTAGAATATACGCCATAGCTAAGAACGTGGTAATTCCACCTACTATTTCACGGCGATAATTCGTGCCTAGTTCTTCAAACTGAAATATTTCTTCATTTTCAAATCTCCTCTAATAAACGTAAGCTAAGAAAAAAGCCCTTTCTCTACCGAACAAGGCTTGACTGCTACATGTAAAGAAGTTGCATGTTTAATAACTCACCAATACTTTTACATCGTAGTCAAGCTGTTCACGGCAGCTCGGTAGAAACTTTCGGGCCATATTCCCGATATTATACGACGAAACATTATTTTATTTTAATTATACAGGTATAGTGTACCAATCTACAAAATAAACGTCAAATATTAAACGAATATTTTTACATAATATTATACAATGTTCGCAAATATAATTTTCTTATATTTCAAATACTTCAATCATTAATGTACGTAATATATTTAATATTCAACTATTCCTAATAATCTATTTTACACTATGCTAGGCAATTATTTTGATACACGATTTATTCATTAAAAAACTGAAATAATCAATTTAAGCTTAAAAAATCAAAAATCATTGAAAGTGTTGATGCTACAACACTTCAGATTTTTTTAACTATTCCCACTCAATTGTTGCTGGTGGCTTACTTGTAATGTCATACACTACACGATTTACATGTGATACTTCATTAACAATTCGCGTTGAAATGATTTCAAGTACATCCCATGGAATTCTAGCCCAATCTGATGTCATACCATCAATGGATGTTACAGCACGAATACCGATTGTATGGTCATACGTACGGGCATCACCCATTACACCTACACTACGGATGTTAGGAAGCACTGTGAAGTATTGCCAAATTTCGCGTTCCAATCCTGCTTTTTTAATTTCATCACGAAGAATAAAATCAGATTCACGAACAATTTCAAGTTTATCTTCTGTAATTTCACCTAAAACACGAATTCCTAAACCTGGTCCAGGGAATGGTTGACGCCAAACAATTTCATCTGGAATCCCAAGCTCTGTTCCAAGAGCACGTACTTCATCTTTAAATAAAGTATTCAGTGGCTCAATTAACTTAAATTGCATATCTTCAGGAAGTCCACCAACATTATGATGTGATTTAATTGTTTGTGCAGTTGCTGTTCCACTTTCGATAATATCTGTATAAAGTGTGCCCTGTGCCAAGAAATCAATACCTTCTAATTTCGTTGCTTCATCATCGAAAACATAAATAAATTCGTTTCCGATAATTTTACGTTTTTTCTCTGGATCAGAAACGCCAGCTAAGTTTGTCTAGGAAACGATGAGCTGCATCTACTTTAATTACATTCATATGGAAGCCTTCGCTGAATGTTTTCATTACGCTGTCGGCTTCCCCTTTACGAAGTAGACCATTATCAACAAAAATACATGTTAATTGGTCTCCGATTGCTTTGTGAATTAATACAGCAACAACCGAAGAATCAACGCCACCGCTTAGACCACAAAGAACTTTTTTATCGCCAACGGTTTGACGGATTTTTTCCATTTCTACTTCTACGAAATTCCCCATAGACCAATCGCCTTTACATCCACAAACCTCAAATACGAAATTTTTCAAAATATCATTTCCGTATTCTGAATGACGTACTTCAGGATGGAATTGTACAGCAAATAATTTACGGTCACGATCACTCATCGCAGAAATCGGACAAGATGCACTTGTTGCATCTATTTGGAAGCCTTCTGGTGTTTTAACCACTAAGTCACCATGGCTCATCCACACAATTTGCTCTTTAGGTAAGATTAGTAAATAAAGCAGACTCATTTTGGACTTTCAATTTCTGCTTTTCCGTATTCACGGTTTTGTGCAGGCTCTACTTTTCCACCATAATACTGAGTCATTAATTGCATACCGTAGCAAATCCCGAAAATCGGTAATCCTAATTCAAAAATTGCTTCATCACAACGGAAAGCTGTCTCATCATAGACACTGTTCGGACCACCTGAAAAAATAATTCCAGTTGGATTTAATTTTTTAATTTCCTCTGCAGTAATCGTATGTGGATGTAATTCACTATACACTCCAAATTCACGAATACGGCGTGTGATCAATTGATTATATTGGCTTCCGAAATCAAGCACTACAATCATTTCTTGGTTTACTTCTGTTTTCCCCGCCACTTATGTCACCTCAAATATATATATTTTCACTTGAGTCTAATGAGTCAAGTAATTGGTTTACTAAATTGCTTCATCAAGATATTATCATAAAGTATCAATATAATAAAAACAAGGTCAAGAACTAGTTTTCTTCATTAGATACTCCCAAGATGAACGATATTCACACCAAGCATCCCCTTCTAAATCCCCTCGATAAATCACCTTTTCATAAAAACTTGTTAGTTCTGTCATTTTATTAGTTCCGTATAATGAATCGATATATGCCGCATAATCTCTTAATGTTTGTCCTTCTTTTCGTTGTAAACCCACACGATACAACTGCTTGATAAGAACCCGATACGCTTCGACAAAACTACTTTGTTTTCTTTTAAAGCGAGTGATAAGCAAGAATGGCAACCATTTTTTACGAGTCCCATATAAGCTAAAAGCTCCTAACCCTAGAATAGATAGTCCTATTCCCCACCATTTCAAATGAAAAATTCCGTTCAGATTATACGTTGTCATATTCTGTTTATTATCTATGATGTTCTCTTGTTTCTTTGCGTCCTGTTCGAATGCTTGCTTTTGTTCAGATGTATTTGACTCTGATTTTGCATTACCAATGGCCTCTGAATTAAAAAAGTCAGCATTTCCGGAAAATCCCTTCGTCGGTTCAAATGACACCCAACCAATTCCTGAAAAATAAACCTCTACCCAGGAGTGAGCGTTATTATTCGTGACCTTATAAACTGATTCACCTTGATAAATCGTACGTTCCCCTTCAGTATATCCCTTAGCCCATCTAGCTAGGAATGCCTGCCGCACGCAACAAAACAACCATCGATGTGGAAAAATTATCACAGTAACCTATCTTTGTTTCGAATAAAAACTGATCGACATAGTCTTGATTTTCAGAAGGATATGGAATGTTTTCCTTAGAATAAACAAATTCAGATCTGTCAAAATACATCTCTACCGCTTTTACTTTATCATACCAATTTGCTTGATTTTCTGTTAGTTCTATCGCCAAATCACGAACTCGATCTGGTACCTGATCAGGTAAATATGTATTTTTCGTCATCAATTCATCCATGTTGGCATCTGGAGTATTCACTTTTCTTAACTCCGCAATATCATAACGTGGTCGTTCATACATAATCGTGTATCTCTCAACACTTTGAAAATCAGTCACAGGAGTTATTTTCAAAGTACTAGTATCATAACGGAATGCGTTCACACCAGTCGCATCTACCTTTTTCAAAAAACTATCTGCAGGATAAGGTATATGATGATTGTCTTCGATTACCGATACATTTGCTTCAAATTCCTTAGTAGGTAGCGTAGAAGTTTCCTGATTTTCAAATTCAGTCCATTCCTCACCATTTGGATAGGTAAGTGATTCCCCAGGGTAGGAAACCCACCCTTTTCCCGTATATACATCCTTACTTTCTATCTTCCAATAATGAGAACTATTCGCCGTATTATAAAAAACAACGGAAGAATCTGATTGTATGGTACCGCCAAGCTTTGTATCATCCTCATCATATCCAACCTTATTAATAGACGCCTCTTCTTCAACTGTATGCTTAGAAAAAGATTGTACATATGGTACAGGGTCCGGCCATTGTGGATTTAACTTTGGAGCAACTAGTCCGACGCCAGTACTAAACACGAGCATACATACAAGTAAAACTAACCATTTACTTAAAAACTTAAAAGGTACAGGTGTTTTTTTTAATAAACCTAAACGAAAAAAAGTGACGAGTCCCATCGTCATTAATCCAAGTACCGTAACACGAATAATAGAATTTTTTGCATCATATGACGTAAATGTATCAAGAATCGCTAAAAAAAGAATCGTCATAAAAAAGAAGGAAAACATATTACTGTTTACATTAACCCAATAGTGAATTAAGTATGTAATAAGCCAAAGCATGACAAAAAGTAAGACCGTTCTAAATGAATTCGTTAATAAACCCCAGTCTCGTTCCCATACATAAGAAGCGTTTAGCATAAACTCGGAAACATAATCATTGATCCAGGTAAAAGTCCAAAATGGTACATCAAAAAATACGAATTGGATAAAAATTATCATATAGGAGGTTAATAGAAGAAAGCGAAATAGCCAATGTACGGAAAAGAAATGAAGAATGAGGGAACATACAATAAACAGAAGAAATCCATTCGTATATCCAGTATCCGTAAATTCTGATACAGGGCGGATCCACTCCATAAGTAGAAAAACAGAAAATAAATAAAGCCATATTTGCCTTATTGTATCCATCCGCTGATGATTTATCATCGTCGCACCCTCCACCCCTCTTTTTCTTTTACCGACAAAAATAACACGTCTATCCCCTTCTTCATTGATAATTCCTTGATCATATAGTCCTCGTCTTGTGCCATTCCTTCTGTTTGGACAACAAAGCAGGTTATAGCGTGGTTTTGGGTAACAGCACGAATCGCCTCTAGCTTTTCAAACGTTAATTGTGTCGTCATTACGACAAGCGTCGTCTGATTTGTGAGCTTGCCTATCTTTAATAAGCAGCGTTCAAATTTCCCTTGTCCTTGAGCCTTTACTTGTGCAAGTTGGTAAAAAATCAATTTTCGTTGCCGCTCACCTTTTCCTTTTGGTACAAACACTTCGCTCTCAGAATCTACATATCCAATTTCCATTCCTTGCTTCATTACAAAATGAACAAAAGAGGCAGTAAATGATAGAAGCTGTTCTAAGGAAGGTGCAGGCTCTAAATCAAGAATAAGACAGAGATTCTCCCTTATTGGTTCTTCAAATTCATTAGTCATCATTTTATTTGTTTTCGCAGTTGCCTTCCAGTTAATCCATGACAGCTGATCTCCAGATTGATATTCTCTGACTCCAGAAGTCACTAATCTTTCTTTTCGTACTCTTTGGGACACACCATCATTCCCACTAAATAAGCTGTTAAACTCCTTCATACTTAGTGGCTTAACAATAGGAAATACAAGGATCGTATCTAACACTTCAATAAAGTGCCTTTTATGACATAAGCCTATTACATCACCTGTCTGCAGGCGAATCCCTTGAAAGCTATGCTTTCCACGTGGCACATCTTTAAGCAAGTACGTCCATTCTATTGATTTCTTAAAACCAACAAAGACAAGCGAAGTAGCTGAATGACCCCAAGGTTGTTCCATTTCATCCTCTAAAATAATATATAAAAAAGGAAAATGATTGTTCCGAGTCAACGTTACCCTTACTTCCACTGTATCTCCTGCAAAGTATTCTTTTTTTATTAATTTTCGCTCAACTTCGAAAGAGGAAAGGGGATAAAAAAAGAGTACAAACGAATAAAGGGCAAACGGCAAAAATGTATAAAATAAAAACCAACTAACAAATCCACCTTGAAACATAGCAAACACAAAAGTAGCTATCAATAAGATAAAAGGATAGATACCCTTTGTGAAGATTTTGACCTTTTGCATCACAGGACAGCTCGTTTCACGGGTACAGGAGTTGTCGAAATGATTTCACGAATGATGAACTCGCTATTCATTTCTTCATATCGTGCTTCAGATTTTAAAATTAATCGATGAGCAAATACAAAAGGTACTAAATATTGAACATCGTCAGGTAACACATAGTCTCGACCATTTAAAAATGCATATGCTTGCGAAGCCTTCATTAAAGCAATAGATGCTCGCGGGCTAACTCCTAAATAAATCCAATCATTATTTCGCGTACGATTGGCCAATTCTATAATATATGCTTTAATCGTGTCATCAACTAAAACCTTCTTAACCTCTGATTGCAACTGAAGTAACTCTTCTAGAGATAGAACAGGTTGTAAATCTTCAAGAGGAGAATCGTACTGAACTCGTCGTAATATTTCTAATTCTTCAACCGCATTTGGATATCCCATTTTCATTTTGAATAGAAATCTATCTAACTGAGCTTCTGGAAGTGGATAGGTCCCCTCATGTTCAATCGGATTTTGCGTCGCCATAACAAAGAATGGTTTGCCCAATAGTCTTGTTTCACCATCAACAGTTACACTCGCCTCTTCCATACCCTCTAGCAACGCTGATTGCGTCTTTGGAGACGTTCGATTAATTTCATCTGCCAAAATGATATGACCCATAATCGGTCCTGGGCGAAAGATAAATTCTTGTTCCTTTGGATTAAAAATAGAAACACCTGTAACATCTGATGGAAGTAAATCTGGAGTAAACTGGATTCGTTTAAAAGATGCTCCAATCGACTTTGCTAGCGCTTTGACCATTACCGTCTTCCCCACACCCGGAACATCTTCCAGCAACACATGCCCCCCAGCTAACAAGGCAACCATACTTAGTTCAGCTATATTTCTCTTTCCAATGACGACTTGGTCGATATTGTTCAATACTTTTTCTAACTGATGATGTATTTGTTCGTTGGGCATCCTTCATATCCTCCTTATCTCCAATACTAGTCTTTACCATCTACTTCGACAGTTTCCTGTATTATCCTCTATCTCTTTCATTAAATCTTGTCAACTAAAAACAACCCAAATTATTAGTCCTACGTGCGAAAATCGATGTAACCTACACCAGACTTAAAGTCCCTAATTCCTTATACAATTGGTCTCTTAAATTCTAATAATAAAATTCAAAAAGGGATATCCAATAAGTCTGTTTTATAAGACTTACTAGCTATCCCTTTTTTCGTAAAAGCTTCTTAATCAATCGTTTGATTAAATTTGAATCAGTCCCTGACAAACAAGAGTTTATACAACTGAATCAAAACAAATGGAACAAATGCCAAACCATAAATATAACCTAATTGCGTTCCGCTCAAGGCTGCAACTTCAAATACACCCATTAAGCGATGGAACTAATAATACTAGATGTAAAAGGACAACCCCCACAATAAACGCAATCCAGCTATATTTATTTGAAAAGACCCCTATTTTAAAAATTGATTGTTTAGAGCGTGAATTAAAACCATGCAATAATCTAGACAAACATAATGTCGCAAACGCCATAGTGCTAGCTGCTATATGGTCTCCAGTAGATAATCCTAAATAGAAAGCAATTAGTGTGACAGCTGCAATTAATAACCCTTCTAGCCCAACTTGTGAAGCAAATGCCTTATTTAATAGAGGGGTGTGAATATCCCTCGGCTTTTCATTCATTACTTTTTTATTATGTGGCTCTAGCCCAATTGCGATCGCTGGTAAACTATCTGTAAGTAGATTAATAAACAACAGATGAACAGGGGCAAATGGTACCGGTAAAGCAAACAAAGATGCATATAAAACTGCGAGAATGGCGCCTGTATTACCTGCTAGTAAAAACTTAATCGCATTTGTTATATTAGCATAAATACTTCTTCCATTTGAAATCGATTTGACAATCGTCGAGAAATTATCATCTGTTAAGACCATTGATGCAGCCTCTTTCGCTACTTCTGTTCCGGTTATACCCATGGCTACACCGATATCAGCTTGTTTTAATGCCGGTCCATCATTCACCCCATCACCTGTCATCGCCACGACATTTCCTTTTTCCTGCCATGCTCTGACAATTCGAATTTTATGCTCTGGTGATACACGGGCATAAACAGAAATTTGATCTACTTTGTCCTGCAGTTGTTCATCCGTCCATTTTTCAATTTCATGTCCTTCAATCGCTTCGGAAGGATCCTTTAAAATACCAATTTGTTTAGCAATCGCGGCTGCCGTTATTTTATGGTCACCAGTAATCATTACGGGTTTAATACCTGCTTTAATACAGTCTTCAACGGCTGCTTTTGATTCTTTTCTCGGTGGATCCATCATAGCGGTTAATCCCACAAAAACTAAATCCCTTTCGTCTTCCACATCAATGGTTTGACCTTCTTCTAGTTCTTTGTAAGCAAATGCAAGAACCCTTAATCCCTCCATTGAAAAATTGTGATTCACCTTTTCTATTTCATTTCGATGCTCTTCAGTAAAATCTATGATTCCCTGTAAAGTTTCTATTTTAACAATCCTAGAAAGAAGAACATCAAGAGCTCCTTTTGTAATCATGACACTTTTTTGATCCACTTTATTGACCGTACTCATCAGCTTCCTATCAGAGTCAAAAGGAATTTCCCCTATTCTTGGATAGTGGTCTCTTACCTTTAATTCATCCAGGTCATACTCTTCCCCTAAATTCACAAGTGCAACCTCAGTTGGATCTCCAATTTCCTTTTGATCCATCGTCACCGAATCATTACATAATAATGCCATTAACACGAATTTTTTCTCGAGTGGATTTCCCTTCGATAATTGATCGTGCGGAATTACTTTTTGATCCACAAATACTTGTTGAACTGTCATCTTATTTTGCGTAAGTGTTCCCGTTTTATCAGAACAAATAACGGAAATACTGCCGAGACTTTCAACAGCGTGAAGCTTTCGGATAATCGCATTTTCCTTCGCCATTTTTTGCGTACCAAAGGCCAGCACAATCGTCACAATCGAGCTTAATGCTTCTGGAATTGCTGCAACTGCAAGTGAAACAGCAAACATAAAGGAATCAACTAGCTCTCTTCCTCGGAAAAGGTCAAGACCGAAGATTAGCAAACAGATGATGATAATACCAAAAGCTAGCTTTTTCCCAAAATGATCAAGACTTACTTGTAAAGGTGTCTTTTTCTCTTTGGCTGACTCCAACAGATTAGCAATCTTCCCAATTTCCGTTTTCATCCCAATACTCGTTACAATAACCACTCCACGTCCATTGGTCACAAAGCTTCCGGAAAAAGTCATGTTCTTTTTATCACCGATTGGCATATCCTCTTCGTCAATCGGTTCATCACTTTTTAACACCGCCAATGATTCACCAGTTAGCGAGCTTTCATTTATTTGTAAACTATAACTTTCTAATACTCTTCCATCTGCACTAACATAGTCACCTGCATCTAAATAAAGAATATCACCGACTACTACTTCCTTTGATGGAATCTCTTCTTTCTGACCATTTCTCAACACTTTTGCAACAGGAGAGGACAATGCCTTTAAACTATTTAAGGACTGTTCTGCCTTAACATGTTGGACCGTGCCTAGTATCGCATTCAAGATCACAACAATCATAATAACAATCGTACTTTCCATCTCTCCTAAAAAAGCAGAAATGACGGCGGCAACTATTAAAATAATCACTAAAAAGTCTTTAAATTGTTCTAAAAAAACTCTCATTGTACTTTTCCGTTTAGCTTCCTCTAGTTCATTAAAGCCATATTCTTCACGTTTTTGTTGAACCTCTTCATGACTCAATCCTTGATCCGTGACACCTAATGTTTTCATAACTTCTTCAGATGACTTACGATAGTAATCTGTCATTTTTATTCCCCCTCTCAACTTTTAAGGTGAAAATGGTGCCGTTAACTAGTCAAGCGTTTGCTCAATTAGTGGCGTCTAGCATTAGGCACCTAAACTCATTAAGAATCTATAAATTCTTGTATATGAAAAAAGACTCTACAGGGGATAAGTTCCTCACTGTAGAGTCTCACATAACTTAAAATAAAGTTTCCAAAGCCGGGATATCATCCGGTTGACGACTTTGAATCCTGACATAACAGGCAGTTACTCCCTCTAAATATATCCAATTTATAGTTTTATCGTATCATCTAGATATGCCTATTTCAACATAGTAACCGCTACATAAATTAATTTTAACCTAATTACAATCAAAAGGAAAAATTTCTATATCTTAAATTACATCCAATTTACAAAGTAAAAATTATAAGAACACCTTAATCATATTTTGAGCTTCTTTAATTACTTCCGTTTCCGTTTCAATCCGTCACTTATCTCTTCTAATAAATCAAGTGATTCAGAAATATCCTTTTTAATTCCTTTTATTTGTTTAGTACTTGTTTTATATGATTGTTTTTTATACTTAGCTTTTACTATTTTAATTTCTGATGCTATCATTTTATGCGGAATATATAAATCAGGCATTACCGTAGTAAGTTCTTCATTTACAGATTCCAACTCAGTTTTTGCTTCCTTAAAACTAGTTAGATCTCCCGTTTGATCCTCATATGCTTGGATTAACTCATATGTATATTCATATTCGTCTAAAATAATTACAAGTTTTTTTTAGCATCTTTCGTTTTCTTAAGTAAGTTTTTATTACTAGTTTCTACCTTTTTAATTTCAGCTACTACTTTCCTTTTTTCCTTATCTGATACAATTGGCTTTTTAGCTGATACATCTGTTGAAAATGAAAATGCAGAAAAGATAAAACTATAAACTCAATTAAAAAAGTCCTAGAAGACAATTCATTTAGCAATTCGTTTTTTTCGAGGTTGTACTAAAGGATTATAGTTAATATTATAGAAATAAATATAATAAATTAATATAGAAAATGGGGGAAGTCTTCATGTACAACACATTGTTTCGCCAACGGATTGGGATTCCTAAAAATGAAGAAATCACATTTAACAAACTTGATTATATACTTGAAAAAACAGCCACAACGATTCCTTTTGAAAACTTGGGTGTCATTAGAACTCAATCAACCGAAATTAATAAAGAAAATATGCTGGACAAAGTTTTGGTTCGAAACGAGGGGGGGCTTTGTTATGAATTAAACACAACCTTATATTTTTTCTTGGTTGAAAATGGTTTTAACGTTAATTTAATCAGAGGAGTCGTTTACAATGATACTGCACAAGAATGGGGAACGATTGGGAGAACCCATGTCGCGATTCTTTTAATTCATGATGAAAAAACTTATTTAGTAGATACAGGATTTGGTGGCAATCTACCATTAAAACCTGTTCCGTTAACTGGTGAGATAGTAAGTTCTAACAATGGTGAGTTTCTAGTTAAAAAGGAAAATAGCGATTTTGGAGACTATATTTTAAAAGTGAAGTTAAAACACAAGGATCTTGATTGGAGAATAGGATATGCATTTGATTCTAAACAGCCTGTGAGCGATGTATCTGAACTGAATGAGGTACAAAAAATTATCAAAGAGCATCCAAAATCTCTTTTTAACAAGCATCCTTTAATCACCAAAATAACAACAACTGGAAGTGTTACGTTAACGGATACTTCTTTTACACAATGGATTGATGGTGAAATGATAAAAGAAAAAATTGATTTTGAAAAGTTCAACCAGTTACTATCACACTATTTTGAACGAACATTTTGATACAAATATGAAAAGCACAAAAATCCCAAAGATACATCTAGCTATGATATGTGGTCGTGTTTGTCTAAAGCACATTTCAGCCATATAAAAGACCCCCAAACCCAAATCGGTTGAGAGCCTTTGAAACGCTGATTATTAACGTTTTGAGGAAAATTTAATTATTGAAAATCAATAATTACTTTTAATGCTTTTTCTTCGGAAGCATTTGCAAAAGTATCATATGCTTCCATAATATCTTCAAATTTAAATTTATGAGTAACTAGCTCTTCAGGTTTTAACTTACCAGACTCAACTGTTTTTAATAATAACGGTAGAGTGTTTGTGCTTACTAAACCAGTTGTAATTGTAATGTTTTTAATCCATAAATCTTGTAATTGTAATTCTACAGGAGCGCCATGTACACCAACATTTGCAATACGACCACCTGGAGAAATCATTTTTTGACATAAATCAAATGTTTGAGGGTAGCCAACAGCTTCGATTGCCACGTCTACACCAACACCGTCTGTTAATTCAAATAATTTTTTTAGTGCATCATTAGCATCTTTAGAGTTAATGGTGTGTGTTGCACCGAATTTCTTAGACTCTTCCAGACGGTTTTCGTCTATGTCAACCATAATAATTTTACTTGGTGAGTAAAATTGTGCAGTAAGTAATGCTGACATACCGATTGGACCAGCACCAACGATCGCTACCACATCACCTGGTTGTACTTTACCTGAAAGTACACCAATTTCAAAACCAGTTGGTAAAATATCACTTAGCATAACTGCTGCATCCTCGCTAATACCTTGTGGAATATGGTAGAGGCTGTTGTCAGCGTGTGGAATGTGTACGTACTCAGCTTGTGTACCGTCAATTAAGTGACCCAAAATCCAGCCACCATCTTTACAGTGTGCGTATAGGCTTTTTTTACAATAGTCACATTTACCACATGAAGTTACACATGAAATGATTACTTTGTCGCCTACTTTAAAGTTTGATACTTCCGGACCAACTTCTTCAACAATCCCTATCCCTTCATGTCCAAGAATTGTTCCACTTTTCACGGCAGGTACGTCACCTGATAAAATATGTAAATCTGTACCGCAAATAGTTGTTTTTAAAAGCTTAACTACTGCGTCTCCACCTTTAATAATTTTTGGTTTTTCTGTTTCAACTAAAGCCCTCTCTTTTGGGCCAAAAAATTTAAGCGCCTTCATACTTGTCATCATAAAATCCTCCTCTTCAGAGAAATTTTGAACTACGTACAATTATATTATAAATCATCATACTATTTAGTCAATTTTGAAATTTCTGTGAACATTTGGGTTATTCTAATAATGAACCTTTACAAACAGCTAAATAAAGCACACACGGTAACAAAATTCCAAAAGTACATGGAGCTAAATCATTGACCAAAATGTGACCAAAAGCCTTTTAAAGCATAAAAAGACTCCCCACCAAAAAATTGAGAGCCTTTGAACGCCAATAATTAACCTTTTGAGAATTGAGAGAGTGTGACGTGTACCTTTAAGACTGTATTTTTACGTTCTTTCATCTATCAATATAATATATGAAAAAATATAAAATAAAATATTCCTTATTTATCTTTTAATTAAATATGAAAAAGAAGACCTTTTGTGAGTTTAAATAAACTCCCAATAGGTCTTCTCTCATATAAACATTATTACTTTCGGAAATCCGAAATATGTTTATTACATCATGCCGCCCATTCCACCCATGCCGCCCATGTCAGGCATTCCGCCGTGACCAGCTGGTTCTGGCTTGTCAGCAACAACTGCTTCAGTTGTTAAGAACATAGCCGCAACAGATGCCAGCATTTTGAAGAGCGGAACGAGTTACTTTTGTTGGGTCAACGATACCAGCTTCGATCATGTTTACCCATTCGCCAGTAGCTGCGTTGAATCCTGTTCCTACTGCTTCACCTTTTAAGCGTTCAACGATAACGGAACCTTCAAGACCAGCATTGTGAGCGATTTGACGTACAGGCTCTTCAATTGCACGTAGATACGATTTTTATACCTGTTGCTACGTCGCCTTCAGCTTCGATTTCAGCCACTTTATTGTATACGTTAAGAAGTGCTGTACCACCACCGGATACGATACCTTCTTCAACTGCAGCACGAGTAGAGTTCAATGCATCTTCAATACGAAGTTTACGTTCTTTTAGTTCAGTTTCAGTAGCAGCACCAACTTTGATTACTGCAACACCGCCAGCTAATTTAGCAAGACGTTCTTGTAATTTTTCACGGTCAAATTCAGAAGTTGTTTCTTCTAATTGAACACGGATTTGGTTTACACGAGCTTGAATTTGCTGCAGTGTCTCCAGCACCTTCAACGATTGTTGTGTTTTCTTTTGTTACAACAACTTTAGAAGCGCGTCCTAGTGATTCGATTGTTGCAGATTTAAGATCAAGACCTACTTCTTCTGTGATCACTTCACCGCCAGTAAGAGCTGCGATATCTTCAAGCATTGCTTTACGACGATCACCGAATCCAGGAGCTTTAACAGCTACTGCATTGAATGTTCCACGAAGTTTGTTCACAACAAGTGTTGCAAGTGCTTCGCCTTCTACATCTTCAGCAATGATTAATAGTGGTTTACCTTGTTGTACCACTTGCTCAAGTACAGGAAGGATTTCTTGGATGTTAGCGATTTTTTTATCTGTGATTAAGATATATGGATTTTCAAGAACTGCTTCCATTTTATCTGAATCTGTTACCATGTAAGGTGAAGCATATCCACGGTCAAATTGCATACCTTCTACAACATCCAATTCAGTTGTGAATCCTTTAGATTCTTCAATTGTGATAACACCATCGTTACCAACGCGTTCCATTGCTTCAGCGATTAATTGACCTACTTCTTCGTCAGCAGATGAAATCGCAGCAACTTGTGCGATTGACTCTTTGTTTTCAACTGGTTTAGAAATAGCTTTTAATTCTTCAATTGCAGCTATTAACAGCTTTTTCAATCCCTTTACGAATACCCATTGGGTTTGCACCAGCTGTAACGTTTTTAAGCCTTCACGAATCATAGCTTGAGCAAGAACAGTTGCAGTAGTAGTACCGTCCCCTGCTACATCATTTGTTTTGCTTGCTACTTCAGCAACTAATTTAGCACCCATGTTTTCGAATGCATCTTCTAATTCGATTTCTTTTGCAATCGTTACACCATCATTTGTGATAAGTGGTGAACCAAATTTTTTCTCAAGAACCACGTTACGTCCTTTTGGTCCAAGTGTTACTTTTACTGCATCTGCAAGTGCATCAACACCACGAAGCATTGCACGACGAGCTTCTTCACTAAATTTAATTTCTTTAGCCATTATATAGTACCTCCCTAAATTTTAAATATTATTCGTTTAACTATGATATATGTTTTAATTAGCCAATGATAGCTAAAATATCGCTTTCACGTAAAATTAAGTATTCATTACCGTCGTACTTCACTTCAGTACCAGCATATTTTGAGAAGATAATACGATCGCCTTGGGCAACCTCTAAAGAAACACGTTCGCCATTGTCAAGAACACGGCCTGTACCAACTGCTACAACCTTACCTTCTTGTGGCTTTTCTTTTGCTGTATCTGGAAGTACGATACCGCTTGCTGTTTTTTCTTCAGATTCAACTAGTTCAATAATAACGCGATCACCTAATGGTTTTAACAAGTGAAACACCCTCCTCAAATGATTTAAATGATTTTTGATTATTAGCACTCGTCTGCACCTGAGTGCTAACACAATTATTATATTAAATAAATCCTTGCCTTTTTGCAAGTATCAAACACAAAAAATTTCATAATTTTTCCGATTTTTTTCTGATTACAAAAGAACTTCCTATAATTCTAAAAGGGAAATATCCATGATTAGTATGTAAAAGTGGAGTTATTCTTTAATTTTTGATACCATTTTCACTATAATGTCGTGATTAACTAAAGGAGACTTATTTTTGAAAAAAGCATACTGGTTTATCATTATTACTTATCTTGCTATGCAATTGTCTGGTTTTATTGGTGTTCCGATTTTTGAGTACATCGGTGAAGCTCTAGGTGCTCCTATAGATGGGTTGAGAATAAAAGCCTTTGCTTACTGGACTATTTTCAGCTTTTGTCTAGCATTACTACTTGTATTATTTTTCATGAGACATGATATGAAAGAAAATGCTTATTCTCGAAATCAAACATCTATTCCTCTTTCAATTTTTTGGTCGATTTTTGGTATCTTTCTAGCGTTTTTTGCTCAAAGTCTCGCTGTTTTAATTGAACAGCAATTGGGTATTACACCCGGATCTGATAATACTCAGGAAATTCTTTCAATCATTAAACAAGTTCCGCTCATGATTATTGTGAGTTCCATTATCGGTCCCATACTAGAAGAAATCATTTTCCGGAAAATTATTTTTGGCTCACTTTATAAACGATTTAATTTTGTTATTTCAGCTTTAATTAGCTCGGTTATTTTTGGATTAGCACATATGGAACTAGCGCATTTACTATTATATTCAGCTATGGGACTTACCTTTGCCTTTCTTTATGTAAAAACAAAGCGTATTCTAGTTCCAATTTTCGCCCATGTTTCTATGAATACATTTGTTGCTGTAGTCCAAATTTATCAACAAGAAATCGAGAATTTCCTTAAAAATACGCAAGCATTCATCGGAGGTTTTTTATGAAACGTCAGTCCCCTTTATCACTTGGAATTATCTATGCCAGCTTAGGCATCTCTTTTCACTGCTATAGCTGTACAAACTGTTACTTCATCAGGCTGGGGAATCTTTGCCTATATCCTAGTCATTATTGCCACTTTAGATTTTGGCTCTGGAATTCGGATGATTCTCCTGCACTTTAAAGTAAAATCTATGCAAAAAAAGAAAAATAAGCAGCCATGATGGCTGCTTACTTTCTTTTTTCATTCTATATCTCCGTAACTTCCTCATCTGTTAATGGATAATTTTTTAAGAAGTAAATGAGTGACTGTAATCTCTACGGCCAAGTCAATATGATGGATTCTAATAGAGGTCGGTACATTTAAACGAGCAGGTGTAAAATTTAAAATTCCTTTAATGTTACATTGAATTAAACGATCTGTAATAGGCTGAGCTACTGGAGCTGGCACAGTTAAAATCGCAGCGGATATATCCGAACCTTGCATACGAGTTTCAATTTCGTCCATATGATACACCGGAACATCTAGATATGAGCGTACCTACTTTATCTTCATCTACGTCAAAAGCCATTTCAATTCTTGTATTATTATTTTTCATGAAATTATAATTCAAAAAAGCTGTCCCTAAATTCCCTACTCCAATTAAAACAACTTTTGTTAATTCATCCTGATCTAATGTTTTTCTAAAAAATGTTAATAAATAATTAACATTGTATCCATAGCCTTTTTTTCCAAGCGCACCAAAGTATGAAAAGTCACGACGAATCGTCGCAGAATCTACCTTAACAGCTTCGCTTAGTTCCGCTGATGAAACTCTTAGTTTACCCGAAGAATGCAGGTTTTTTAAAAATCGATAATACAAGGGTAGCCTTTTGGCCGTTGCTTGCGGTATCTTTAATTGTTCTTGAGACATGATTGACCCTCGCTTTCACACGATCTTTTCATTATTCCTCTGTAAATATTCATATTAAAATAATACACTATTATTCCAAAGAATGTAACAGCTTGTTTAAATTGTGAGAAAACACGTCTATTTGCCGATAGGTTCTATCATACGGTACACTATTTAATATGAATATAGGATGAAACAACCTGAGGTGAAATGCATGATTTTATTACAAATTAATCAAGTATCAAAATATTACGGAGCTGAATTAATTTTATCTAATATGAAGCTCGAAGTTCAACATAAAGACCGAATTGCACTAGTTGGTAGGAATGGGGCTGGCAAATCCACCTTACTTAAAATTATTGCCGGACAAATTTCCCATGATGGAGGAGAAATTATAAAGCCAAAAGACGTAACCATTGGTTATATGGCTCAAGATACAGGCCTAGAATCTGAGCTTTCCATTTGGGATGAAATGCTCACGGTATTTCATGATTTAATTCATCAAGAACAAGCAATCCGGAAATTAGAAGAAAAAATGGCGAGCCCAAACATTTTCTCCGATGAAGCAGTTTATCAAAAAGTACTAAATGAATACGATGAGTTGCAAATTAAATTTAAAGAACAAGGTGGATATCAATATGAATCAGATATTCGCTCGGTTTTACATGGACTTCAATTTGGAGACTTTGATTATTCCACACGCATATCCACGTTAAGTGGTGGACAAAAAACACGGCTTGCACTTGGTAAGTTACTTTTAACTAAACCGGACATATTAATTCTCGATGAACCGACCAACCACTTAGATATTGAAACACTATCTTGGCTTGAACAATACCTACAAGGCTATCATGGGGCAGTTCTCATTGTCTCTCATGATCGATATTTCCTCGATAAAGTTGTGAACCAAGTATATGAAATTTCGCGACATTCCATGAAGAAATATCATGGGAATTACAGTTCTTATTTAGTAAAAAAAGCGGAAGATTATGAACGAGACATGAAACAATTTGAAAAACAGCAAGAAGAAATTGAAAAGCTACGCGACTTTGTTCAAAAAAACATTACTCGTGCTTCCACAACAAAACGTGCACAAAGCAGACGTAAGCAACTTGAAAAAATGGATGTATTAGATAGACCCCAAGGTGACCAAAAGTCAGCCACTTTTTCGTTTCAAATTGAAAAACAAAGTGGCAATGAAGTGTTGCAACTAAAAGACTTAGCTGTAGGTTACCCAAATGAGAAGATTTCGCAAAATATTAATATCCGAATAACAAAAGGTGAAAGTATTGCTCTCGTTGGTCCAAATGGGGTTGGTAAGTCAACCTTATTAAAAACCATTATTAACAGGCTACCTTCCCTATCAGGTGAGATTCGTTTCGGCACAAATGTGCAAGTTAGCTACTATGACCAAGAGCAAGCTAATCTTGTCTCTAATAAACGTGTACTTAACGAATTATGGGACGAACATCCATTAAAACCGGAAAAAGAAATTCGTACGATCTTAGGAAATTTCCTATTTAGTGGAGATGATGTCTTAAAAAATGTTTCCACACTTAGCGGTGGAGAAAAAGCTAGACTGGCTCTAGCCAAAATAATGATGGAAAAAGGAAATTTTTTAATTCTTGATGAACCAACCAACCATTTGGACATTGATAGTAAACTTGTGCTTGAAAATGCGCTTATTGATTATCCAGGAACCATACTTTTCGTTTCCCATGACCGTTACTTTATTAATCGAATTGCTACAAAAGTTATTGAACTCTCCAAACAGGGAAATGAAGAGTTTCTTGGTGACTATGACTATTATGTGGAGAAAAAACAAGAACAAGCTGAACATGAGGCACTCGAACAACAACAACAACAGAGTAAACAACAAGAACAAAATACAGATAAAACAAGTTATATAATCGATAAAGAAGCTAAAAAAGCAGAACGACAACGAAAGCGACGAATTGAAGAAATAGAAATAGAAATGGAGAAACTTGAAACAGATATCCAAGAATATAATCAAATTCTCTGTGATCCAGAAGTGTTTCAAAATCATGAAAAAGTATTAAATCTACAAACAAAACTAGAGGAAGCTCAAACAGCTCTAGACTTGTTATTAGAAGAATGGACAGAGTTGGATGACTAATTTTATAATCATTCCAAAACCCCAAGAAGTGAACTTTTCATTAAGTCTTCACTGCTTGGAGTTTTTTTCATTTAAAATGTGGATATTTTTGAAAAAAATAGTATATTTAAAACATCAGTATTATTTACTCATTCGATTAGACCTATTTTGTTTATCGAGGTGAAGTTATGAAAAGTAAAATTTCCAAGTCATTAATATTACAAGTATTAGTCTTATTTTTACTTTTACTCGTTCTGCCTATTTCTATAGTAGGATACTATCTATATGATCAAATAACTAATGATTTAGCCCAAATGGAAAAAGAGCGTGTGACTATATCTAGTCAGGCAACCGAAGATTTAATTAATAAATATGGCCAAAACTTATTAGATGTAACAGTGACAAATTCTAAATGGGAAGATAACCGAATCGCTGTCAAAAATGAAGATATTAATTGGATTAATGAAAACATAAATTCTAATCTTGGTATTATTCCTAATGTTGACTTTATCTCCACAAGCGATTTTAAAGGAAAGGTTATTTCTCAAGCTGGAGATGTAAATGAATTTACTGGAAAGTTAGCCTTTCCTAATATCTTGAGACAAATGAAAAAGAAAAATGACTTTTCAGGATTAGTTCAAAACCTCAAAAGGATTAGCTATTATTGCTGTTTCACGGATTACAAATGAAGAAGAAAATGCCGAATCATCCGGTATGTTAATTTTCGGAAGATTAATTGATAACAGCGAATTACAAGACATCCAAGATACATTACATAATGATATTGCCTTATTACCTAACACAGGAACCTTACTTTCAACTTCTAAAAATGTGAATAAATCAGACCTTGCAAAGTACGTATCAAGCACACAACCCAATGTACAAGTGTTTAAAACTTCTTATTCTGATTCTATACGAAGTGTTCAAATGATAACATCTTTAAAAGACTTTTCAAATAAGCCTGTTGGTGTGTTATACATCGATCAAAAACAAATGACAAGTAGTGAAGTGTTAAGTAAATTAAAAATGGTATCAATTATTATTGGTGGTATACTAATCATCATTTTAGCTTTACTTACATGGCTAGTTAATCGGCGCATTCTAACACCTATTCAACACCTAATGGCCGTTTCAGAAGATGTTTCAAAAGGAATTCTAACAAAAAAAGTGGACGATAACATTTCAAATCGTAATGATGAATTAGGTAAATTGGGGTCTTCAATTAATATGATGTTACATAATTTTCGTACTCTTATTAAAGAAGTTGCTGATTCTATTGAACATGTTGCTTCTGCATCAGAACAGTTATCTGCTGGCTCTGAAGAAACAACAAATTCGACACAGCAGATTGCAGCAGTTATTCAGGAAGTAGCTAGTGGCTCTGAAACACAACTCCATGGCGCCATAAAATCATCTAATTCAATCGAAGCAATGTCAAAAGATATTCAATGTATCACACATACTATATTAAATGTATCGACTGATTCAACAAAAATGGCAAATGAAGCGGAGCAGGGAAATCAATCGATAGTACAAGCAGTACAACAAATGGAAAACATTACTGAATCTTTCAAAATTTCTTCTAATATCGTAGATCAGTTAACTGAACGTTCAAAAGAAATTGGACAAATCGCTTCCATGATTACAAATATTGCGGACCAAACAAACCTACTAGCTTTAAACGCAGCAATCGAAGCGGCTCAGAGCTGGTGAACATGGTAAAGGCTTTGCAGTAGTCGCAGATGAAGTACGGAAATTAGCAGAACAAACAGCGGTATCGTCGAAACAGGTATCTGATTTAATTGATTTAATACAAAAGGATTCACATTCTTCAGTACAGTCAATGAATACGGTGAGCGAGGAAGTCGATGCAGGTTTAAAACAAATATACGACGTAGGTAAGGCATTTAAACGAATTCTGTCAGCCACGCAAAATGTTGCTCAACAAGCAAATGAAGTTTCAACTATTGCGGAACAAATGTCAAAAAGTACAGAAAAGGTTATCCTCAGTGGAAACGATGGCGAAAATCGCCAAAAATTCAGCACAATCTTCACAAAATGTCGTAGCATCTTCTCAAGAGCAACTAGCTTCAATGGAAGAGATTACTGCATCTTCAGAGTCCTTAACCAAAATAGCACAAGAATTAAAAGGAATAATCAATACTTTTAAAATCTAATAATAGACTTTATGGCATCCCTAAATTTTAGGGATGCTTTTATTGTCAATTAGTTATAATTTAGATTGCTTTATCCACAATACTATCCACAATTTCATGCCTATATTTTATATATTCTTCTCACTTATCCACGTTATCCACAAAAGTTATCCACTTATCAACAGAAACCATATATTATCCATAATTATTTTAAATTTTCAGAATCTTATCCACAGGCAAAACTTTTAGCCCAACTAGCGAAAGTTAATGTCCCTAATGACCCCTTTTCTTATATTATCTTCCTCTTTGATATAAAGTGAACCTTCCATCAGTGGGGGTTTTACAGCCTGTTTAACCCGGATAAACTATGATTAGAAATACACGACTTATCGCTCTAATGGAGAAAGTTGATGCACCTACGGTATGATCTGAAGGCCGTCTTTTCTTATACTTTAATCCTTTAAAGAAGTTATACTTTTTTAAAGTAAATAAAAAGGAAGCCAACCTGGGCTCCCCTTTAAACTTATTCACATGTGTATATCTTCGATTAAAAAGCTTCTATATCTAACCCTGGGTTTCCATTTAAGTCTAATCCAGATCGTCTTCCTTTTTCAAACAAAACACTGCCGGCCGCCCCAATCATAGCTGCATTATCTGTACATAAATTGATTGGTGGAATTACTAATTCTACTTCAGGTAATTCAGTAAATGCCTCCGCAAGAGCTGCACGTAGTCCTTTATTGGCAGCTACTCCTCCCGCTAATAAAACCTGTTTAACTTTATACTCTTTCGTCGCTGCTATTGCTTTAGTCACTACTACATCAATCACACTTGCCTGAAAACTTGCAGCAAGGTCAGCAGGTTCAATCTTCTCACCACGCTGCTCAGCATTATGTAGCGTGTTAATCACTGCAGATTTTAGTCCACTAAAACTAAAATCATAACTTCCATCGAGCCAAGCACGTGGTAACTTAATATTTGGTGTACCTTCATGCGCTAGTCTGTCAATATGAGGTCCACCAGGGTATGGAAGATTCAAAGTTCGTGCAACTTTGTCATAAGCCTCTCCAGCAGCATCATCCCTTGTCTCACCAATTACTTTAAAAGTCCCTGGTTCCGTAAGTAAAACTAACTCCGTATGTCCTCCGGAAACAACAAGAGAAAGCGCAGGATATTGAATTTCTTTTACTAATCTATTCGCATATATATGGCCTGCAATATGATGAACGCCAACTAAAGGAATTCCATGTGCAAATGCAATGGTCTTAGCTGCATTCACTCCAATTAACAAGGCCCCAACTAAACCAGGTCCCTCCGTTACAGCTACCGCATCGATATCTTCATAATCAACATTTGCTTGCTGTAGAGCTTCTTCTATTACAATTGTTATTTGCTCTACATGATGTCGAGAAGCAATCTCTGGGACAACTCCACCAAAACGTTTGTGACTCTCAATTTGGGACGCAACGATATTACTCAAAATTTCCGTACCATTTTTAATAATAGCTGCTGCTGTTTCATCGCAGCTTGTCTCTATTGCTAATATAATTTGATCTTCTTTCACGAGAAATTCACCCACATTATGTTTGCATCTTCATGATTATCGGTATAATATCTTTTCCGAATACCGCCTTTTTGAAATCCTAACTTTTCATACAAAGCAATGGCCACAGCATTACTTACACGAACCTCTAATGTCATCCGTATAGCGCCCATGCTTATTGAAATCTCAATCATTTTGCGAAGTAACGTTTCACCTAATTTTTTACCTCGATATTCCGGTAAAATAGCAATATTAGTTATATGTGATTCATCGATTACAACCCAAGAACCACAATACCCTACAATTTTCCCGTTATCCTCGATAACGATGTACACCGCATATTGATTTACTGTTAACTCATTAAAAAAAGCTTCTTTACTCCATGGTAGTGTAAAAGACTGCCTTTCAACCTCTAGCACTTGTTCAATATCATCCACTTTCATCCTGCGAAACATCATTGTATTATTCATTTTAATCGGTCGCTTTCCTCATCTTTTGTATTCGATTGCTGCTCAAGCCACTTGGCTTCTGCCTCAGCCATACGTACATAATTCGGTACAAAATGATGAATATCCTCTTCCATCTTAACTTTTCCTAAAAAAGCAAGCTCACTTGGTCTCGGATTAAATAATTGACTTGGAGCGAAAAATGCTAAATCTCCAAGAATCTGACTGATTACTTCACGATGAATCTCCACATCTTGCCCCACAAATAGTATAGGATGATTCCTTTCCCTTAATCGAGAGGCCCATTCAGTGGATAGCATATTACAATCCTCTATAACGTTTGTCAATTGTCCGTGATTATATTCATATAAACCTGTATACACTTGTCCGCGCCTTGCATCAAATAAGGGCGAGATACATCCATTAAAGTACCGACCATTAGCAGCCAAAGCCTCCAAACTAGAGACCCCTGATAATGGAATTTTCAAAGTCCAAGCTAAGGTTTTGGCAATCGTCACACCAATACGAATCCCAGTATAAGAACCAGGACCCTTTGCTACGACAATTTTATCTAATTCTTTTGGCAGCGTATCACAGTCCTTTAATAACGTTTCAATCGCTGGCATAACCCGAACAGAATGATTTTTCTTCAAATTTGTGATATATTCCCCCATCACTCGATTACCGTCAATCAAAGCAATCCCTAACGTGAAATTAGAAGTATCAATGGCTAAAACCTTCATTATAAAATCTCCTTACATAACTCAACATAACGATTTCCATGAGCTTCAAATACAAAACGACGATGATCATCATCTAAACGAAGAATATGAATAACTAATAACTCCTCAGGGAGCTGTTCCATTATCAAATGTGCCCACTCAACAACGGTTACCCCCTCACCTTCAAAATACTCATCAAACCCTAGGTCCTCATCAGATTCACTTACTCGATACACATCCATATGATATAAAGGCAAGCGTCCTTGATATTCTTTGATAATCGTAAAAGTTGGACTATTTACAGTGCGAGTGATCCCTAAACCTTTCGCTAATCCTTTGGTAAAAGCTGTTTTTCCTGCACCTAAATCTCCTTCAAGTGCAATAACGTCCCCACCTTTTAACCGACTTGCTAATGAAATGGCAAACTGCTCTGTATCTTCTTCTCTATATGAAATCCACTCAAATTGTTTCATATTCTAATCACCTTTAATATATTCAATCCTACTACCAAAGTAATTTTCTAATTGATAGTTGATAAGCATATTACCATCATTTCTATATAAAAATCCCTAGATCCGTTGTTCTAAGGATTAGAAAAACATTCTAAATTTAGTGTACCTTTTTTTACATCAATAAACAAATATCTTCTTTTTCGTTCATTTAGCGATTTTGCATACATTATGGACAAAAGAAAAAAGTCAATAAACCAATGGTTATTGACTTTTTTACTTTCATGATTGCGGGGACAGGATTTGAACCTGCGACCTTCGGGTTATGAGCCCGACGAGCTACCGGACTGCTCCACCCCGCGACGTTAGTAATGATGCTAATATTTCATTATATGCAAATAAAGAAAAATTATGCTTGGCGACGTCCTACTCTCACAGGGGGAAACCCCCAACTACCATCGGCGCTGAAGAGCTTAACTTCCGTGTTCGGAATGGGAACGGGTGTGACCTCTTCGCCATCGTCACCAAACATATAAGGAACCTTGTTCCTTCAAAACTAGATAATAAAGAAGGTAAAAGCTTGCGTGTAATCAAAACATTAAAATAGGTTAAGTCCTCGATCGATTAGTATCAGTCAGCTCCATGTGTCACCACACTTCCACCTCTGACCTATCAACCTGATCATCTTTCAGGGATCTTACTAGCTTGCGCTATGGGAAATCTCATCTTGAGGGGGGCTTCATGCTTAGATGCTTTCAGCACTTATCCCGTCCGCACATAGCTACCCAGCGATGCTCTTGGCAGAACAACTGGTACACCAGCGGTGCGTCCATCCCGGTCCTCTCGTACTAAGGACAGCTCCTCTCAAATTTCCTGCGCCCACGACGGATAGGGACCGAACTGTCTCACGACGTTCTGAACCCAGCTCGCGTACCGCTTTAATGGGCGAACAGCCCAACCCTTGGGACCGACTACAGCCCCAGGATGCGATGAGCCGACATCGAGGTGCCAAACCTCCCCGTCGATGTGGACTCTTGGGGGAGATAAGCCTGTTATCCCCGGGGTAGCTTTTATCCGTTGAGCGATGGCCCTTCCATGCGGAACCACCGGATCACTAAGCCCGACTTTCGTCCCTGCTCGACTTGTAGGTCTCGCAGTCAAGCTCCCTTGTGCCTTTACACTCTACGAATGATTTCCAACCATTCTGAGGGAACCTTTGGGCGCCTCCGTTACTCTTTAGGAGGCGACCGCCCCAGTCAAACTGCCCACCTGACACTGTCTCCCACCCCGATAAGGGGCGAGGGTTAGAATGTCAATACAGCCAGGGTAGTATCCCACCAACGCCTCCACCGAAGCTGGCGCTCCGGCTTCTCAGGCTCCTACCTATCCTGTACAAGCTGTACCAAAATTCAATATCAGGCTGCAGTAAAGCTCCACGGGGTCTTTCCGTCCTGTCGCGGGTAACCTGCATCTTCACAGGTACTATAATTTCACCGAGTCTCTCGTTGAGACAGTGCCCAGATCGTTACACCTTTCGTGCGGGTCGGAACTTACCCGACAAGGAATTTCGCTACCTTAGGACCGTTATAGTTACGGCCGCCGTTTACTGGGGCTTCAATTCAAAGCTTCGCTTGCGCTAACCTCTCCTCTTAACCTTCCAGCACCGGGCAGGTGTCAGCCCCTATACTTCACCTTGCGGTTTCGCAGAGACCTGTGTTTTTGCTAAACAGTCGCCTGGGCCTATTCACTGCGGCTTTTCTGGGCTATTCACCCTAAAAAGCACCCCTTCTCCCGAAGTTACGGGGTCATTTTGCCGAGTTCCTTAACGAGAGTTCTCTCGAACACCTTAGGATTCTCTCCTCGCCTACCTGTGTCGGTTTGCGGTACGGGCACCCTACATCTCACTAGAGGCTTTTCTTGGCAGTGTGGAATCAGGAACTTCGGTACTATATTTCCCTCGCTATCACAGCTCAGCCTTCACGGAAACGGGATTTGCCTCGTTTCCAGCCTAACTGCTTAGACGCGCATATCCAACAGCGCGCTTACCCTATCCTCCTGCGTCCCCCCATCGTTCAAACGATGTATAGGTGGTACAGGAATATCAACCTGTTGTCCATCGCCTACGCTTTTCAGCCTCGGCTTAGGTCCCGACTAACCCTGAGCGGACGAGCCTTCCTCAGGAAACCTTAGGCATTCGGTGGAAGGGATTCTCACCCTTCTTTCGCTACTCATACCGGCATTCTCACTTCTAAGCGCTCCACCAGTCCTTACGATCTAGCTTCAACGCCCTTAGAACGCTCTCCTACCACGGACATCTACGATGTCCATCCACAGCTTCGGTGTTATGTTTAGCCCCGGTACATTTTCGGCGCGGAGTCACTCGACCAGTGAGCTATTACGCACTCTTTAAATGGTGGCTGCTTCTGAGCCAACATCCTGGTTGTCTAAGCAACTCCACATCCTTTTCCACTTAACATAAACTTTGGGACCTTAGCTGGTGGTCTGGGCTGTTTCCCTTTTGACTACGGATCTTATCACTCGCAGTCTGACTCCCGAGTATAAGTATTTGGCATTCGGAGTTTGACTGAATTCGGTAACCCGATGGGGGCCCCTAGTCCAATCAGTGCTCTACCTCCAATACTCTCTACCTCGAGGCTAGCCCTAAAGCTATTTCGGAGAGAACCAGCTATCTCCAAGTTCGATTGGAATTTCTCCGCTACCCACACCTCATCCCCGCACTTTTCAACGTGCGTGGGTTCGGGCCTCCATTCAGTGTTACCTGAACTTCACCCTGGACATGGGTAGATCACCTGGTTTCGGGTCTACGACCTCATACTCAATTCGCCCTATTCAGACTCGCTTTCGCTGCGGCTCCGTCTTATCAACTTAACCTTGCATGAAATCGTAACTCGCCGGTTCATTCTACAAAAGGCACGCCATTACCCATTAACGGGCTTTGACTACTTGTAGGCACACGGTTTCAGGATCTATTTCACTCCCCTTCCGGGGTGCTTTTCACCTTTCCCTCACGGTACTGGTTCACTATCGGTCACTAGGGAGTATTTAGCCTTGGGAGATGGTCCTCCCTGCTTCCGACGGGATTTCTCGTGTCCCGCCGTACTCAGGATCCACTCAGGAGGGAACGAAGTTTCAACTACAGGGTTTTTACCTTCTTTGACGGACCTTTCCAGATCTCTTCATTTACCCCGTTCCTTTGTAACTCCATGTTGAGTGTCCTACAACCCCAAGAGGCAAGCCTCTTGGTTTGGGCTAATTCCGTTTCGCTCGCCGCTACTCAGGAAATCGCGTTTGCTTTCTCTTCCTCCGGGTACTTAGATGTTTCAGTTCCCCGGGTCTGCCTTCAGTACCCTATGTATTCAGGTAAAGATACTGCTCCATTACGAGCAGTGGGTTTCCCCATTCGGAAATCTCCGGATCAAAGCTTACTTACAGCTCCCCGAAGCATATCGGTGTTAGTCCCGTCCTTCATCGGCTCCTAGTGCCAAGGCATCCACCGTGCGCCCTTTCTAACTTAACCATATGTATGATAGTTAAAGTTTTCATTTACAAAAAATCTTACTCGGTGTTTTGAAAATTGACGCAAAAATAATTTGCCTTCTATCTATTATCTAGTTTTCAAAGAACAAGTCGAAAATAATAAGCATGACTTTTCGATGCTTCAAATTTATCTTTTAAGTTTGAATGAATTACTCATTCAAAACTGAACAAAACAAAAGCGCCTCTTGAATGAAGAACCTAAATTCTTCATTTTCCTTAGAAAGGAGGTGATCCAGCCGCACCTTCCGATACGGCTACCTTGTTACGACTTCACCCCAATCATCTATCCCACCTTAGGCGGCTGGCTCCTTGCGGTTACCTCACCGACTTCGGGTGTTACAAACTCTCGTGGTGTGACGGGCGGTGTGTACAAGGCCCGGGAACGTATTCACCGCGGCATGCTGATCCGCGATTACTAGCGATTCCGGCTTCATGTAGGCGAGTTGCAGCCTACAATCCGAACTGAGAATGGCTTTATGAGATTAGCTAGCCCTCGCGGGTTTGCGACTCTTTGTACCATCCATTGTAGCACGTGTGTAGCCCAGGTCATAAGGGGCATGATGATTTGACGTCATCCCCACCTTCCTCCGGTTTGTCACCGGCAGTCTCCTTAGAGTGCCCAACTAAATGCTGGCAACTAAGAACAAGGGTTGCGCTCGTTGCGGGACTTAACCCAACATCTCACGACACGAGCTGACGACAACCATGCACCACCTGTCACTCTGTCCCCCGAAGGGGAACGCCCTATCTCTAGGGTTGTCAGAGGATGTCAAGACCTGGTAAGGTTCTTCGCGTTGCTTCGAATTAAACCACATGCTCCACCGCTTGTGCGGGCCCCCGTCAATTCCTTTGAGTTTCAGCCTTGCGGCCGTACTCCCCAGGCGGAGTGCTTAATGCGTTAGCTGCAGCACTAAAGGGCGGAAACCCTCTAACACTTAGCACTCATCGTTTACGGCGTGGACTACCAGGGTATCTAATCCTGTTTGCTCCCCACGCTTTCGCGCCTCAGTGTCAGTTACAGACCAGAAAGTCGCCTTCGCCACTGGTGTTCCTCCACATCTCTACGCATTTCACCGCTACACGTGGAATTCCACTTTCCTCTTCTGCACTCAAGTTCCCCAGTTTCCAATGACCCTCCACGGTTGAGCCGTGGGCTTTCACATCAGACTTAAAGGAACCGCCTGCGCGCGCTTTACGCCCAATAATTCCGGACAACGCTTGCCACCTACGTATTACCGCGGCTGCTGGCACGTAGTTAGCCGTGGCTTTCTGGTTAGGTACCGTCAAGGTACGAGCAGTTACTCTCGTACTTGTTCTTCCCTAACAACAGAGCTTTACGACCCGAAGGCCTTCTTCGCTCACGCGGCGTTGCTCCGTCAGACTTTCGTCCATTGCGGAAGATTCCCTACTGCTGCCTCCCGTAGGAGTCTGGGCCGTGTCTCAGTCCCAGTGTGGCCGATCACCCTCTCAGGTCGGCTACGCATCGTTGCCTTGGTGAGCCGTTACCTCACCAACTAGCTAATGCGCCGCGGGTCCATCTGTAAGTGATAGCCGAAACCATCTTTCCATCTCTTCTCATGCGAGAAAAGAAATTATCCGGTATTAGCTCCGGTTTCCCGAAGTTATCCCAGTCTTACAGGCAGGTTACCCACGTGTTACTCACCCGTCCGCCGCTAATCTTTGGGAGCAAGCTCCCAAAGATTCGCTCGACTTGCATGTATTAGGCACGCCGCCAGCGTTCGTCCTGAGCCAGGATCAAACTCTCCGAAGAAATGTTTGACTTAGCTCATTTGTACTTTTTTAATAGTGTGTACTCACTTAAAAATTAACGTTGGCGCTTTGTTTTGTTCAGTTTTCAAAGAGCAATAATGGAGCGGGTGAAGAGAATCGAACCCTCATCATCAGCTTGGAAGGCTGAGGTTTTACCACTAAACTACACCCGCATATTTATAATAAAAAAGTAAATGGTCGGGAAGACAGGATTCGAACCTGCGACCCCTTGGTCCCAAACCAAGTGCTCTACCAAGCTGAGCTACTTCCCGTAATATGGTGTACTCGACAGAAGTTGAACCCACAACCTTCTGATTCGTAGTCAGATGCTTTATCTAATTGAGCTACGGGTGCAGATGGTTCTTGATTCATTCTTGGTGCGGCCGAGAGGACTTGAACCTCCACGGGGTTGCCCCCACTAGGCCCTCAACCTAGCGCGTCTGCCATTCCGCCACGACCGCGAAAGCGACCTTATTATAATATCATATTTAGTTATCTAGGTCAAATAATATTTAACAAGTGCGGGTGAAGGGACTTGAACCCCCACGCCTTGCGGCGCCAGATCCTAAGTCTGGTGCGTCTGCCAATTCCGCCACACCCGCATAATAAAAAATGGTGAGTTATGCAGGATTCGAACCTGCGACCCTCTGATTAAAAGTCAGATGCTCTACCAACTGAGCTAATAACTCATATGAAAATGGCTGGGCTAGAAGGACTCGAACCTTCGAATGACGGAATCAAAATCCGTTGCCTTACCGCTTGGCTATAGCCCAATGCTACTTTAATATTATAGCAAAATAACTTCAGAAACGCAAGCTACTTTTGAAAACAAAATGGCGGTCCGGACGGGACTCGAACCCGCGACCTCCTGCGTGACAGGCAGGCATTCTAACCAGCTGAACTACCGGACCAATATATTCAACAAAGTGACCCCTACGGGATTCGAACCCGTGTTACCGCCGTGAAAGGGCGGTGTCTTAACCGCTTGACCAAGGGGCCTTAAAAAATATTTAACTGGCGGAGAAGGAGGGATTTGAACCCTCGCGCCGGTCACCCGACCTACACCCTTAGCAGGGGCGCCTCTTCAGCCTCTTGAGTACTTCCCCAAAAAAATGGCTCCGCAGGTAGGACTCGAACCTACGACCGTTCGGTTAACAGCCGAATGCTCTACCACTGAGCTACTGCGGAATATTATGCAATTGGGTTCCTTCTATATCTCAAGGACCATATTTCGTCTTAAGTAACAGCGCGTTATCTTTTCGACTCTTTAGATTATATATATTTCTTTAGTCAAAGTCAAGGACTCTTTTTTTACTTTTTAAATTAACTGTTTACGAATTTATAACTCCTTCACCATCAGCAATTTACCTTTACATTTACCACAAACAAAACGATTAAGATTAATCCGTCGTTTCCTTAAATATCGTTGACTACAACTTTTACATTGATACTGATACGTCTTTGGACTTCTCTTTTGTTTTACAGATGATAACGGCATACAGAATCTTGGTGCCCCAACCTTTTTCAATAGGTTTTTAAAATCCGGATCTTTATGTTGATAACCTTTCTTCTCCAGATGAAGATGATAGTGGCAAAGTTCATGTTTAATAATCCCCACTAACTCTTCTACACCTCGTTCATCATAATATTTCTTGTTAATCTCTATATTATGCGACTGTAGTAAATACCTACCTCCGGTTGTTCGTAATCGAGAATTAAAGTAGGCAGAATGAACAAATCTCTTTTTAAAAGTGGTCACAGAGATATCTTCAACAAGTTTTTGAAGTTGTTCCTGATTCATTTCCGTTTCTTCCTTTCAACCGTAACGTGACAACCCATTATAACATATACTTATGTAACCATTAGAATAATAGGAGGGCCAAGTTATGCCTAATTGGTTTCAAAAACAAATTCGGAAAGCTTTTTATGAGAAAAATTTTGCCCAAATAAAAATGCTTAATCAATGTTGGTTTTTCTACCATAAAAAAGATAACCTCCACTTCTAAAAAAACATCTTCACAAGGAAGATGTTTTCATAAAAATTAATTTTGGTCCTTAGGTTGTAGCATTGTTAAAGCCACTCTTTGTTTTTTAATATCTACACTATCAACCCAAACGGTTACAACATCACCAACCGACACAATATCAAGAGGGTGTTTAACAAAGCGATTGCTTAGTTTAGAAATATGCACAAGCCCATCTTGTTTAACCCCAATATCAACAAATGCACCGAAATCTACTACATTCCGTACAGTTCCCTGCAATTCCATTCCTACTTGTAAATCTTCAATTTTTAATACATCCTGCTTTAAAAGTGGTTTAGCTAGGTCATCGCGAGGGTCCCGACCTGGTTTCATTAAGTCTTCAATAATATCCTTTAAGGTAATGTCCCCTATTTCTAATTCCTTTGCTAATTCAGCTATATCTAAATTACTTAGCGAATTTTTCAAAGCCTCACTGCCTATATCAGCTGAGGTAAATCCTATTTTCTTCAATAGTTTGTAAACCGCTCCGTAGTTTTCTGGATGAATAGCTGTTTGATCGAGTGGTTCATCTCCATTTAAAATCCGTAAGAATCCTATACATTGCTCATAGGTTTTTGCACCAAGTCGAGGAATATTCTTCAACTCTTTTCTACTCGTAAACTTTCCTTCTTCTTCTCTTTTTTTCACAATATTTTGAGCAACTGATTTTGAAAGACCAGCTACATGTTGAAGTAATGATGGCGAAGCCGTATTCACGTTCACTCCCACTTGGTTAACAGCCGTTTCTACCACAAAATCTAATGATTCCGTGAGCTTTTTCTGAGAAACATCATGTTGATATTGACCAACTCCTACAGACTTAGGGTCAATTTTCACAAGCTCAGCAAGAGGATCTTGAAGGCGTCTTCCAATTGAGACAGCACTGCGTTCTTCTACATGCAAGTCAGGAAATTCCTCACGGGCAATGTCTGATGCTGAATAAACACTTGCTCCTGCTTCATTTACAATAATATAAGAGATACCTGCTTGTACTTCTTTTAAGATATCTGCGATAAACTGTTCAGATTCTCGAGAAGCTGTACCATTACCTATCGCAACAATTTCAACAGAAAATTGTTTTAAAATCGCAATCGTTTTTTCCCGAGCTGCTTCTTTTTTGGCAACTGGTGGATGCGGGTAGATGACACTAATGTCCAACACCTTTCCCGTTTCATCAATTACCGCCAACTTACATCCCGTACGATAAGCTGGATCAACAGCCAGCACAACCTTCCCTTTCAATGGTGGCTGGAGCAATAAATTCCTCAAGTTTTCTGAGAAAATATGGATAGCCTGATCTTCTGCCTTCTCTGTTAACTCTTTGCGAATTTCACGTTCGATTGATGGCAATATTAATCGTTTAAAACTATCCTCAATCGCTTCTTTCAGAAAAATAGAGGCTTCAGAGTTATCTTTTTTTATAATATTATGTTCCAAATAACTAATAAGCGCGTCCGTTACAGGATGAATCGCAATACGAAGCACCTCTTCCTTTTCTCCTCGATTTAACGCTAATACGCGGTGAGGAACAATTTTTTGAACAGGCTCTTCATATTCGTAATACATTTCGAAAACTTTCTTCTCATCTTTTTCCTCGTTTTTAACAGTAGACGTAATCTTCCCTGTTTTAAAAATAGAAGCACGGACCCATTTCCTTAATTCAGCATCATCAGAAATTTGCTCAGCCACAATATCCTTTGCACCATTTATAGCATCCTCTATTGTTAAAACCTCATGTTCTTCAGAAATAAATTCTTTGGCTTTTGCTTCTACTGATGAATTCAAGTGACATTCAAGTAGCCATGAAGCCAAAGGCTCTAATCCTTTCTCTTTTGCTACCGTTGCTTTTGTCCTTCTTTTTTGTTTATAAGGTCGATACAAATCCTCTACTTCTTGAAGTTTATTTGATTTTTGAATTTGCATTTTCAATTCTGGTGTTAATTTTCCTTGATCTTCTATCAAGCGAAGGACTTCTTCTTTTCGATGATTCAGGTTTTCTAAGTAATTCCAACGTTCCATAATTGAACGAATTTGTACTTCATCTAATGATCCAGTCATTTCTTTACGGTAACGAGCAATGAATGGAACTGTATTTCCATCTTCTAGCATATTAATGACACTTTGCACTTGATGGCTTTTTAACGTTAATTCGTTAGCTATTTGCTGCACTAATTCTTTTTCGTTAACTATCAATATTACTTCCTCCAAGCCTTTTTATTCTAAATTCAGTCTATCAAATGAACAGGTTATGGGACAAATTTATTCTTAATTGTAAAAAAACGATCCCAGCATTGCGCTAGAATCGTCTGTTTCCCCTACATAAAAAGGAATATTTAATATTATGGCACCCTAATAAAAGGGAGGTGTTTTCCCTAAAATTCTACCAAACCTAAACTGATTTGAAGTGCTTCATTTACTTTTTGCATCATTGGTTCATCGAGATACGTAATTTTGTCTGTCAAGCGTTGCTTATCAATCGTACGAATTTGTTCCAAGAGAATGACGGAATCTCGCTCGAATCCGTATTTTTTCGCGTCAATCTCAACATGCGTTGGCAGTTTGGCTTTTTGAATTTGAGCTGTAATAGCTGCCACAATCACAGTCGGACTAAAGCGATTACCGATATCATTTTGAAGAATGAGCACCGGACGGGTTCCACCTTGTTCTGAACCGACAACCGGAGAAAGGTCTGCGAAGTACACGTCACCACGCTTAACAACAATCACTGTCTCAGCCTCCGCTAGCTAATCGCTCAACGGCATGTTCAGCCTCATACTCTGGATATTCTGCTTGAAATGCTTCAGAGGCAATCGTTAAATTAATAGCTGCCATCTCAATATAACCACGTTTCATCGATTCACGAAATTCTCTTTTTTTACGTTCGCGAAGATACATTTTTGTGGCACGATAAATAAATTCACTACGATTCACATTTTCCTCACTCGCATACCCATCTAACTCATTTAATAAACATTGAGGTAATCGAATTAATATCTCTCTTGTTGTGCTGGATTCAGACACAAACATACACCTCCACCAATCGCTACACACCTAGTATACATACCTATTTCATATTACCATTAAAATTCCTGTCTGCAAAGAGTATATTCCATTCCTTTACCTATTATCAACAAATCACAACAAATTTTATTCATATTATTGTAAGATTTATACATCAAATTTTATTCAATAGTGGATTTCGAGCATGCGAAACTTGATTATTTTGGATATATACCCTTGGTACTCGCGATGCAATCATACATGGTATCTCATAATTTATCGTGTCTAATTTAGTCGCAATATCATCTACAGAAATAGACAATCCCTGACTTTTTCCAATAAGTATAACCTCTGTCCCAATTGGAACTGGTTTAGAGAGCTTAATCATACATTGATCCATGCAGATTCTTCCGATAATCGGAGCTTTTTCGCCCGCAACAATGACCTCCTGGCCTTGGAGTTTTCGTATCCAACCATCTGCATAACCTATTGGTAAGGTTGCAATCCATTCATCTCCCTGGGCTGTATATGTGGCCCCATAACTAACACAGTCTCCAAGGGATAATTTCTTTAAGTATACAATTTCCGTTTTTAAGGAAAAGGCTTCTTTTAAAGCATATGGCAAAATGGGCTTTATTTCTGGAGATGGACTTAATCCATACATACTAATTCCAAATCGTACTGCATTAAACAAAGGCTCAGTAAATCTTAATGCAGCCGCACTATTCGATGCATGCACGATTTCAGGCAGTTTTTTCAATGATGATAGCATGGCTTTAAATGTATCAAGTTGTTTTCGAAAATAGGTCATATCTAGTTGATCTGCAGTAGCAAAATGCGTGAAAATTCCTCCAAAGGAAAAAGAAGCTTCATTGGCTAACCAACGATCAATTTTCATGAGATCCACTTTGCTTCTAACCCCAATTCTCCCCATCCCGCTATCAATTTTCACATGAACATGAAGATTCTGATCATTTTTCAGATACTTCTTCGCTTGCTCAAGCCAATCTACACTAAAAACCGTTAAAGCAATATGAGCATCAGCGGCAATTCCTGCCCTGTCTGGTTTAGATACCCCAAGCACTAAAATTGGTGCTGTAATCCCTTTTCCTCGCAATGCAAGAGCTTCATCTAAAAAAGCCACCGCTAGAAAATCAGCCCCAGCTTTTAACGCTGTGCTTGCTACCTCATAATCGCCGTGGCCATACGCATTAGCCTTAACAACGGCAAACATTTTGACTTCTGATGGTAACATTTGTTTCATTGAAGCTACATTATCATGTATATCATCTAAATTTACTTCTACCCACGTATCACGATGAAAATCTTGCATGTCCATCCATGGTAACCTTCCTTCTGTTAACCGAAACTTACATTCTATATCTATTTTATATTCCTTTTTAAGAATGTAAAGTATTATATAGTATTTCATTTTTAATTAAAAGAAAAGGCAGGCATAGAAGCGTTCGCTCTATTAAGCCCACCTCATTCATTCTTTTAAAAATTAGAAAACGACAAGTGAATGGTGTAATCCCATTTATTTTACTGGATCTATACCGACTGTCCTAGCTACTTCTACCATTTCATCAGAAGTCATATTTTGAGAAGCCAATGTGTAATTTACTCCTTCAAATGTCCATTTAATCATATTATTAGTTATCGCTCCAACTGTAAATCCAAGATCTACTGGGTTTCCATTGATATTTGTTGAAACGATTTTTGCCTGAACCACTTCTGCTTTTTCTTCAATCAAAGTGAAACTCTTCTCACCCTCGTATGTCAATACAACTCTTTGTCCTTTATCCGTTTTCACTTCTTTTTCATCCAATAGACTCATTCCATTGATATCAGCTGGATATTTTACAGAAAAGTTTTGATCTTGCACTTCAGCCATTACTGGAACTTCAAGCTGAGCGCTTGTCATATTTTTCTCCATATCGAAAGCATCTTTATCAAAGGATGTGTCAAATTTCACATCAGAAAATTCTACCGATACTAGAACATTATTATCCGAGTCCATAACCTTGACACTCACGGGAGCCAGATCCTTTTTGTTTAATGTAACTTGCTGATAAGGAAGCATTTTATTATTTTGATAACGTGTTTTTGTTTCAAATACATACTGATTGTCGACTTCTTTAAATTTAGCAGCTTTATCCTCGGTAATATCTTTTACAAGCGACTCATAAAGATACGCTTGGCTGCTATTCTCTGGCCATTCACTTTGAAATTTGAAGCTTTTATTTAGCGCCGGAGTTAGAACATATACCCCCTCATCATTACGTAGGATCATTTGGCTTTGGTCCTTCTCTTGATTTTTCAAATTCACACGATAATAAGAAGGGTTTTTATGCCAAATCTCCACATTATACACTTGAGGATTATCCCCCATTTGTAAGGTCATTTTCGCATGCGCTTTGTACCCTTTCATTTCTTCCATTTTCTTGTTCAAGGCTGTTACAACATCAGCCTGTGATTTCTGACCACATGCACTTAGAGCCAACAACAACATGATCCCAGCAAAAAGAATTAGCAACTTCTTCATCTTTTCAACCCCTTTTGTTATTTAAACATAAGAGAGCAGGTAGGCAGGATCCGGACAGTGGCGTTTATCTTTGATGTTATGTGTTTTACATTCAGGTGTCGATTTCTTATCTTGACGCCACCCAAGTTTCAGCTGCCATGTACCTTTTACCGGGCCTTGTCTCCCTATAGCAATAGAAGTATATGAGACAACCATGACAAATATGAATAGAAAAGCGGAACCGGCTTGGTCAGCTCGCGAAGAAAATAGGAAAAGACACGGATACGCTTTTTACCTTTAGCGGCTGGACTGAAGCGACTCTGTGTTACTCCATTTCCTCAATAACTACCTGAGCAATGGCATACTCTTTACTGTGACTAATCGATACATGTACCCCTTTAGAGAACGGAGCGATTATACAAGGTTTTCCAGCCCCATCCACTGAAATTTCAATATCTAAAAAGGAAAGTTGCTGGCCAATGCCCGTTCCATTTGCTTTAGAAAAAGCCTCTTTTGCTGCGAAGCGACCGGCAAAATATTCAATTTTACGCTGTCCCTTCAATTGATTAAATCTTTGAATCTCATGTTCAGTTAAAATACGTTCTGGAAATCGCGGTTGGCGTTCTAATATCTTTTTTATCCGTCCAATTTCTATAATATCAATACCAATTCCTTGTATCATCTAAACAACTCCTTCTATAATAATGAAATCCATCATAAACTAGTACAACTCTTCTTTTGGTAAACTCGTCACCAAAATACATCGGAATTTAATACTTACTTTCAGAAAGGAGTATCTATGTTTATAAGAACTGAAAGCTTCCAACAATATGTCCGTTATTTTCCAACTGTTAGTTTTTTTATTTTTTTGATGATGATTGTTTTTGTACTCATTCTGTTCCCACTTCTACCTATTTTGAATTATGGAACGGGTATCAACTTATACATTTCAGAGGGACAATGGTGGCGTTTGATAACCCCCATTTTTTTACACCAATCGTTCACACATTTGCTTTTTAATGGATTCTCACTTGCTATATTCGGGCCAACTATTGAGAAATACCTCGGTTCATCTAAATTTGCTCTATTTTTTTTATCCACTGGTGTAATTGCAAATATTGCAACTTTTTTCTTAAAACCACTCACTTATATCCATATCGGTGCAAGTGGTGCCATATTTGGCATCCTCGGTTTTTTTCTCTATTTAGCTCTATTTAGAAAAAAGAATCTCACTGCTTCAGAAATAAATACTATTTACACTCTAACAGGTATTGCTGTTATTATGACATTTATTCAGCCTAATATAAACATTGTTGGCCATATAACCGGATTACTAACAGGCTTAGTACTCTCCCCATTATTTTGGAGAAATAAAGGAAGCTGACTTCTTTCATATGCTTTCAAAAAATATCTTTCAGACAAAAAGAGCACCCTGTTTCGATGCTCTTTTTGTGGCCATTATGTCAACGGCTCATACAATATATAATCAAACAGTGGCTTTAGAGAATTAAAGAATTAAAATAAAACTTCTAAGATTAACTACTCTTTTTTAGTTAAAAACCAAGCTTGAATCTTAGGAAAATCCTTTACATCTACGTCTCTGACTTTCCCTTCTCTATACGTGATTCCTGATTTAACTAAGGCCGATACAGTCGTCAGCTGCTTTTTATTTTGTACCCAGCTTGTGCTTGATTCAATGGACTGAATTTTGTTTTTATGCATTAAAAGAGTTTGCTTTGATAAAAAACGGCTCCTAATCGTCAATTGAGAATCATTAATATTCCAACCCGCTGCTTTATATTGTAAATAGGCCCATCCAAATCCCATGGGTAACAATAATAGAGAGGCATAACCCCATGGATTTAAAAAGTATATGCAAGCAATGACTATGGGGATATAAAAAATACATTGACGAAACGCATAACGGGGATAAGCCTTTATAGGTAATGGAATGAGAGACAAGTTAGATTGATAATTTGGGATAAGTAATTCTAGTCTTTCTTGGATACGGTTCTTTTTTATTAACGGAAACAACATGACTGTTAGGCTTTCTTTTTCCTTCAAGGATCCACCAGCATATTCCAAGCAAACCGTCGCATAACCTAATGGCTGCCTCACTACATTCTCTATAATACGAATGCCCTGAATCTTGCCGAGCGGTATCGTCAATTGTCTTTTTTCAAGCAGCCCCCTTGAGATGACTAATTCACCATCTTTGTTCTCAACGGTAAAATGAGCATATTTCAACATCATAATTAGTACGGCGGCCACATAAATGAGAAAGATTCCTGCAATAACAAGACTGACTAATAGTACCGTTCCTAGCTCCAGCATTTCCTTAGATTGACCAAACAAGCGCTCGTATGGAATCATTTCGTCAAATTGGGATAAAAACGCAGCCATCCCTGACAATACTACTCCTACTGCACCGGAGGTAGCAGACATTAGAAACAGTTCTAAAAAACTTTGTCTATACATGATGTGTGATATTTCATCATCGACTTGGTTTTCATTACTCTCTTGTTCCATGATACTCTTGCTTTTTTTCGCTTCTAACAAATACCCATTTAATTGTTCTGCTTCGTCTTTATGAATAGCCGATAAGACAGCTTCTGATTGCGCTCCTCCAGCTGTTTCAATATTCACTTTAACAAGTCCAAACAAACGTTGAATAATTCCCTCAGATAGATCAACACTATGTATTCTTTCGAAACGAATATACCGATTTTTTCTTACAAATACCCCAGACTCAATCTTCAATTCGCCATCCTCAACACGGTAAGTAAATCTCAACCAACTTATAACAGCTAAAGCTATCACAATTAAACAAATACCACCAAAAATAAGCCATCGAATATATTCAGGAAGTCCTATATCACGTCCAGGAAGCACTGTAAAAAAAACAATTGGAACAATTAACTCTTTAATTGTCTTAAAAATATTAAATAAAATCGCAATAGGATGAAGTCGTTTTGGTTCAGACATCTTCTTCCTCCACACTAGCCATTTTAGAAATATAATGACGTAATTCATCCGCTTCCCTTAAATCAAGGGCTGGGATTGTATGTACAGTTGCTGCTGTTGAAATATCCACAGAAGCTAAATGATACTTCCTTAACAGTGGACCTTGACTTGTTTCCACATGTTGAACACGAACCATTGGTACAAGAGTTCTCTTTATAACAAAAATACCTCTTTGGATTTCAATCTCTGTCTCACGTACGTCATATCGCCAACGTTTCCATTTAACTAAAGGGAATAAATAAATCCAAAAATAAGGTTGAACTAAAGCAATTGCAGCCAATATCCCAACAATCCAAAATGGCCAATCAAACATAATAGTCAAAATCAGCACAGCAATCGTAATCACCCAAGTAATCGAACATTCAATAACTCCAATGATACGCCACACCTTTAAAGCCCTTTGGGAAATTTGATTTTGAGGTTTCATATTTTCCTCCTCGTTCTAAGACAGCTGTTCAAATACATGCTTTTTATTATACTATAAACCTCTCCAATATTTGTTAAATATTGTCGGATTTATGATCTGTATCTATTTCCCCATTCTCTAACAATTACATAAGTGTATGAAAAAAGAGTCGCAAAAAATCGCGACTCTACTCTCAATTAATAATTTTGTTTTTCTCTTTTTTGGCTAGAACTACGATTACTATTACCATGTCCGTTTGACTTACGATTGCTCGGACGTTTGTTTCCAAAGTCTTTACGACCAGAAGAACTACGACCGCTACGTTGTCTATTATTGCTGCTACCACCACGGTTGCGATCACGACGCATTGATGGAGACTCTTCTGTTAATTTAATAGGTGTTTGGTCTGGCTCTTTCGTCATTGATTTAAGCATCGCTGCTACTAAATCAACTGCAGTATGCTTTTGCAGTAACTCTTCAGCTTGACCCAAGTATAGAGATAAATCTTCATTTTCAATTGTGTTCATAATTTTTTCTGTTACAGCTTTTTGTTGTCCTTCTAGCGCTTCTGTTAAGGTTGGAGTTTTCATTTTCTCCATACGTTTTTTTGTTGTATGTTCAACAGCTTGTAATTGACCACGTTCTCTTGGAGTTACGAAAGTAATCGCTACACCATGTTTACCTGCACGTCCAGTACGTCCAATACGGTGAACGTAACTTTCTGGATCTTGTGGAATGTCAAAGTTATAAACATGTGTAACACCAGAGATATCAAGACCACGTGCAGCCACATCCGTTGCAACAAGAACATCAATGCTACCTTCTTTAAATTTCTTTAATACTGATAGACGCTTCGCTTGGCTTAAGTCACCATGGATTCCTTCAGCCATATAACCGCGGATATTCAAGGCAGAAGATAACTCGTCAACACGACGTTTTGTACGACCAAACACAATAGCAAGTTCTGGTGTTTGAATATCAAGAAGTCGTGCTAACGTATCGAATTTTTCGTTTTCTCTTAATTCAACATAATATTGCTCAATATTAGAAACCGTCATTTCTTTTGCTTTTACCTTCACAAGAATTGCATCATGCATAAATCTTTCAGCAATTTTACGGATTGGATCAGGCATTGTTGCTGAGAACAGTAATGTTTGTCTTTCATCTGGAACTGTTGAAAGAATTGATTCGATATCTTCAATAAAGCCCATATTCAACATTTCATCTGCTTCGTCCAAAACAACTGTATGAACATTTTCTAAACGAATGTTTTTACGTTTAATATGGTCTAATAAACGACCAGGTGTACCCACGATGATATGTGGTTTTTTCTTTAAAGCACGGATTTGACGGTCAATATCTTGTCCACCATAAACCGCTAATACGCGTGCGCGTTTTCCATATCCAAGTTTGAATAGCTCTTCAGATACTTGAATAGCAAGTTCACGTGTTGGTGCAATAACAATCCCCTGAATATTATCGTCTTTAATATCAATGTTTTCTATTAAAGGAATACCGAATGCTGCTGTTTTACCTGTTCCTGTTTGTGCTTGACCAATAATATCCTTACCTTCAAGTGCTAATGGAATCGTTTGAGCCTGTATCGGACTCGCTTCTTCAAACCCCATTTTTTCAATCGATTTCATAGACGTTCTATCTAATCCTAATTCGCTAAACAATGTCAATGTTTTCGTGCTCCTTTTTTTATCATAAATTTATCTGTGCATTTCGCACTATTATTGTTCAAATTACAACAAATGTGTCGGAGGCTGTACTTTACCCCGTATAAAAAAGGTTCTCATTAATCACCTAAAAATGACTACTTTGTTAAACTCAATATATGGATTCAAAATAAATACACCAGCCTTTTTTCCAACGCCTGATGTTATAACAAATGCACATTATGGTTTACAAATCGATGCATATTACTTTACCCGTACATATTATCAAGATTCAATTAAAAATGGAAAAGTTAAGTAGCAATTATCGGTAATCCAACCGAAGTTTTCAGGTGAGGGCTACTGCACCTTGTTTTTTCATGCAGCTTATATATAGCTGCATATCAAACTTGACGAGAGCCAAGATTCTATACAAAAACAGGCCCGGTGCGTTGAGGAAGTGCAGAAGTGGATAAGCAAATATAAGCTTATTTTCCTATTAGCAACTAAAGCCGCCTAATCTGGCAGCTTTTATGAATAATCAAGACGCTCGGCCTATTTAATCTAAAAGTACATAATCCTTCAAAATGAAGGTCATGAAGAGAAATCATGACAATACAGATTAACTTGAACTATATGGGCTTTAAACCCATACTGTATCATATCACTTTATACTAGCTATTGCAATAAAGGATGTCTACAGATTATAAATACTCACACAGATAACACATTATATAATACTGGATGATCCATTATATTTCTATTTTTTCACAAAAAAATTAATGATTATTTACAAGGTGTTCACAATAAGTAAAAATGCCCTCATGCTATTATATGCAAATACAGATTGTATTGATTCATCTACATTATGTTAGTTAAGTAAAGAATACTATTGCATTACCATGTAATAGGATGTTCGTTAATTACTACTAAATTTCTGTGTTAGCTTCTTATTTAAAACACTTAATCGTTCAGCCATCTCAGAGATCCGATGAGAAGATTCAGTTACTTCCTCAAATGTTAGTTGAAAATCACCAATTTCATTTCCTAATGTACTTACCCTCTGATCACTCTGTTTCATTCTTCCAACGGAATTGTTCAAAATTCCAATGATTTCTTTGTTTGCTTCACTGAAGTGACTTGTTTCGTTCACAATACCTTGAAAACTATTATCAAATTTGTTAACCATATTTTGCACTGAAGAAACTTGCTGTTGAATTTGATCTAAAGCAACTTCTGTTTGTTTAGCTAAATTCCTAACTTCCTGTGCCACTACTGAAAAACCTTTGCCGTGCTCTCCAGCTCGCGCCGCTTCAATCCCAGCATTCAAAGAGAGAATATTCGTTTGCATAGAAATAACACGGATCGTTTTGACCACTTCCCCAATTTGAATGGAATTTTCATTTAAATCACTTGTTAAACATTTAACGTTTTCGATTAATTCAGCAACCTGGTTAATCTTTAATAAGGCATGGGATACATTGCCTTTACTTAGCTCCACTTGAGAAATCATTTCCTTAAACTCTTCTTGAATAACATCAAATTCCTCAAGTATTTTTTCAACTTGAACCTCTTTATCCATAATGGAAGAAGTCGTTTGTTTTGCACTAGCTGCTAACAAAGCTGCTGAATCATTCAACTTATTTTGTAATTCCTCGATCTCAGTAAATTTCATCATAGATGAAGTGTAACATTCTATATACGTCTGAATCGCAATCTGCATATCAATAGAGCAAAGCTTTTGAAAAGAAGTGAAAAAAGTACTTACATCTTCAGTAGTCTTACACTTTCTTAATAATATATTAAGCATTTCATTCTGAATAATACTATAAGCTCCTATATACCATTCGGGAAATAACCCAATCTGATTGTGGACTTTTCCAATCATTTTCCGATGCATAATATAGTTTTCTCCTATATCACCTGATAACATATCAAGTATGTACCGTTCTAAGGTTTGCTTAAGCTTATCAATAGTGGAATGTTTTTGAATAATGTTTGTTAGCTGTGGAATACTCGCAACACGGGCATAGAAATGACCAACAATTTCTCTAATATCCCCTTCAATTAATGGCTTTAACTTTGTTAAAGTAATAATATCCTGTTCATCTAATCCTACAAACTTCAGTCTTAAAGCTCTGTCTCCACTTTGTAGCTCAGCAAAAGTTGCATATGAAGAACCTGTGGAATATTCACTTAAAGTAGTAGCCCCTTTTTTATTTTCTAAAGACACTCCCCCAACTTGATTCCCTAGTAATGACTTAAATGGACAACTACCCACTCCAAAATCCCCCTATTTAAAGCAATCTTACCTTAAGTATAAATCAGTTATGAGTATAAATGCCTATTAAAAATCAACAAAATTATGAAAAATAAAGAAAATGGACTCTATACCTAGTGATAAAGTCCATTTTTCCATTAAGTCATTTTATTAAATGGTTACCTAACAAAGCTTAATTTATCAAATGATAAAAAACCAAAACTGATCAACATCGTAAAGCTTATTGAAGCTATTATTGCTTCTGTTGAGCCATCCATATTTCATTATTTACTTTTGTAGTGCTTGCACAACTTCTTCTAAACGCATTCCTCTTGACGCTTTAACAAGAACAATATCATTTGTCTTAATTTGTTTTTTCAATTCATCGATTAAGCTCTGTTTATTCTGAAATGATTGAACATCATCTTCGGCAAATGTTTTACGTGCCCCTATTGCAATGTTTTCCGCCAGCGGACCAAATGTAAACACTTTGTTAATATGATCCTTAGAAATTTGTTCTCCCATTTTCAAATGAAAATCACGCTCTTGTAACCCCAGCTCAAGCATATCGCCTAGCACTAATATTTTACGATTAAATCCTGACAATCCTTCCATTAGCTCAATAGCAGCCCTCATTGAAGTCGGACTAGCATTATAGGCATCATTTATGATCTTTGCTCCATTTGCTCCTTCAACCATTTCCATTCTCATATTCGTCAATTGAATAGAAGCTAAACCTTCACGAATTTTCTCCTGACTCACATTCATCTCTTTTGCCACTAACATCGCTGCTAAAGCATTCATGACATTATGATGACCGAGAACGGGAATTTCATATTCCCCTTCTAATACTCCCGGCAATTGTATAAGCTGTATGGTCGTTTCCCTGCTGAATCGAAGAAGCATATAAATCATTTGTTTGGGAGCGTCCAAAAGATAAAACACGTAAAGACTCAAGTTTATTACTAACTTTATCCTTCAATAGAGGTTCATCACCGTAATAAATCAATGTTCCTCCATCAGCTAATCCTTCAATAATTTCTAGCTTAGCATTAGCAATTTCCTCTCGAGATCCTAAGTCAAGCAAATGGGATTCGCCAATATTCGTTATAATGGCAAGATCAGGACGAGCTAGCTTTGATAAAAATTCAATTTCTCCACGACTACTCATACCCATTTCTAACACAGCTACATCCGTATCCTCATCCATAGAAAGAATCGTTAAAGGTAAACCTAAATGATTGTTATAATTTCCACTAGTCTTATGCACTTTATAGGTTGTTGCCAGTAATGCTGCTGTCATATCCTTAGTAGTTGTTTTACCATTACTTCCTGTCACACCAATAACCTTCACATTCAATTGCTGACGGTAGGCTCTTGCTAATTCTTGAAGAGCAAATTCGGTATTTTCCACTAAGATAATTGGAACATTTGTAGGTGGATTCGGGACATCTTGTTGCCATAAAGATGCAGCTGCTCCTTGATCCTTTATTTTTTCAACATAACGATGTCCATCTACCTTTTCACCACGTAACGGAACAAATAAGTTATTAGGGGTTACTTTGCGAGAATCAATAGCTACACCAACAATATTCACAGACTCCCACTTCGAAATATCATTCAAACCACCAATCATTTCATGAATCTGTTTTAACGTTCGATTAATCATCACGCGCCTCCAAATTAAATAAAACAAAGCAGAAGCCTAGTGTCTGAATGCTCCTGCTTGTTTATCATAATATATTCATAACTAAACTCTAAGAAAAGGTTTATACAGTATATTTGATTTTTTGTTTTTCATCATAGCGCTCTTGAGCTAGTTCCACTAGCTTTTCAATGAGTTCTGGATATTCCACTCCTGCTTCCTTCCACATTAATGGAAACATACTATATGGAGTAAAACCAGGCATTGTATTCACTTCGTTGATATAGTACTGTCCTTCTTTTGTTAAAAAGAAATCAGCTCGAACAAGTCCAGAACAATCCAACGCTTTGAATGCAGTAATAGCCATTTCTGATATATCCTTATACTGACTTTGAGTCACATTAGCGGGAATCACCATCTCTGTTTTGATATCGGAATACTTCGCTGTGTAATCATAAAAGTCTTTGGCTGCAATAATTTCTCCCGTAACAGAACAAGAAGGATTATCATTTCCCAATACACCAATTTCAATTTCACGTGCTGTGACGCCTTCTTCAACAATGATTTTACGGTCGTATTGAAATGCCTCAACAAATGCCTTTTCTAATTCCTCTCTATTTATACACTTGCTAATTCCAACACTTGACCCTAGGTTCGCTGGTTTTACAAAACTAGGATAGCCTAAAGCATCTTCAATCTTTTTATAGGCTGCTTCTGGATTTTCTTCCCATTCCGAGCGAATCAACCATGAGTACTTTACTTGCGGAAGGCCAGCTTGTGCAAAAATATTCTTCATAATGACTTTATCCATTCCTGCCGATGAAGCTAACACACCATTCCCTACATAAGGAAGATTTAATATTTCTAGCAACCCCTGAACCGTACCGTCTTCACCATTTGTTCCATGAAGAAGTGGGAAAATCACATCATAGCCTACTTCAACATCTTGATGAGCTGAACCACTTGCACGTTGCAGTACAAGTGGTGAAACTTGACTTTCTTCCGAAAATACTAATTCCGCAGCACTTTCTGCTGGTTTCGTAAGCTGTGGTCCTTTTACCCAAGTCCCCTCTTTAGTTATGTAAATCGGATGTATATCAAACTTTTCTAGATCAAGTGCTTTAATGACTGCTAATGCGGTTTGCAATGAAACCTCATGTTCCGCAGATTTTCCACCATAAAGCAATCCAAGTTTAGTTTTCATTCATTAGAACCTCCAATATTCTTTTCGCATGTTCATTGTAACATTTTAGATTGAAAACGAAAAAAGTTTCTTTCAGTCATTTTGCTTTTATCAATACTTTCTTTCATTTTATTCTATGTCAAACGTATGAATAAAACCCCTTGTTTATTCATGACAAGGGGTAAACCGTTCGCATATTATTTAACGATGGACCATACTCCTAGTTTCCATAGGAATGTAACATAGGCATCAGGTTTTTGAGTCCGTACATCATAATAACTATCTAACATTTCATCCATATTAGTAAAATCTCCAACAACCCAGATTGGTATCTCAATTTTTGTTCTCGTTTGCACCGCATTTTTGAACGAAAAGACAAGCCCTTCAGTCAGCATCGTTGACAAATCCGAAAGCACATCCACTGGTACAGGTGGTAATCCCCTTTTTTTCCTTATACCAAACCATGCCCGATCCATTTTCAATTCTTCAAATTTTATGGAGAGAAAGTTCCCTAATAATTTATAATACATGGCTATAGAGCGATAATATACTTTGCTAAACCATTCATCATCCTGTGCTAAATAGACAAATTGGTTATGCAGCTTTGAAAAAAATGGTTGCTTTAAATGATGCTTCATATGGCCTAGATAAAGTAACTCCGCCAATTCCATTCCATCCAAATCATCCAAGCTACTTTCTTCTTGAAAATCAACCCAGCAAAAATTACCGAACGACCTTACATCTGCTTTGACTAATTTAGCCACATTTTCATTTGTTACATAATCTAAAGAAACGTTTAAATTAAACTCCGTATCATCATAATCATGTTTTAAAAGTAGGACGTGGTTCAAAGGTTTTTCTAATGAGGATGCAAACTCCCTAAAGCTCATACCGCTCGTGATGACAAATCTCTCAGAAGCTTGTACATGCATATATACAATGTCTCTACTTTCATACTTCATAACCCACTTTCCCTCCAACCTTTTAGAGGAATTAGAGCGCTCACTTTTTCCCATTATGTTCACAATATCGACCGCACAGCATTCCTTTTTACAATATATTTAAAGTCATACTATCATACCACTAAGATGGAATAAACCCTAAATAATTACAAAGCTGAAAAAAGGTAAGTATTACCAATTTCCACTGATGAGGCTTCACATTTACTTTTCAAGCATTCCGATTAAGAAATAGCGCCATTTCTCACGTGTTGTCAATTTTTCATACACCGAGAAATCTACTTTCTCTGTTTGAATAGGTGTAATAAACTGGGAATGATTTTTAGGAATAAATTTTGGTGATTCAAGGACGGTTTCCCCTACTACTGGGCCGTCTACAATCTCAACTTTATTATCATTTTGTGCACCAGCAGATATATATTCTTTGTTTATATATCCTTTGTCCGTTAGCTTATAAACATATGGTTTATCTTTATCATGTACGATTTTCGCTGCCACTGTTGGCACATCACTAACCTTATTTGTAATCACCCTAACGTCAACCTTTGAACCAATTACTAGCTGCTTAGTTTCAGTATCAGTAGGCTCCATTATGATTTGGAAAGGAAAATAGGATTTTTGGTTCAAGGACGGTTCTTTTGTAGGGTAATTTTCTACATGTCCTATCGTACCATTCAACGTTTTTTCTAGTTGAGGGGAGCTAATTTTGACTTTCATCCCGACCTCAGTTTTTTTGTACTCCGACTCAGAAAGAACACCTTCAATTGCTTGTTGATTTGAAGCAATTGTCATGACCGGATTCCCTAATGCAGCATCCATTCCCTTTACAATCCCATCTACCTCACTATCCATCGTAAGTGGACCGCTTTGCTCATTAAGAGCCATTAATTGTGCATCTAATTTTGTTTTCTTATCTTCTAATTTGCTTTTCTCTAACTCCTGCTTATATATTTCTTGATCAAGAGTAGCTATATTAATATCAGAAGAACTTGTTGTGCCATCATCGGGAACCTGAATTGGATAATCTGTAAGTTTCTCTATATATTCATCAACACCAGCTATATCACTTTCTAATGCTGCAATCTCACGCTCTAAATCAACTGTCTGTTGCTCTAAATTCTTCACAGTATACTCATATAATGGAGTTCCAGTCGCAACCTCATCTCCCTCTTTTACGAGAAAACGTCCGAATATTTGATTCTCTCCATTAAAATACACATTATATTTTTCAGCTGCTGTTGTAACACCCTTTGTATCGTATGTTTCTGTAACCGTTGAGTTCTCAACCTTAGTCCAACTTTTCACAAAAATTGAACGCGATACTTTGCTATCCTCTTTCATAATTAAATATAGATTCGTTGCAAGTAGCGCTCCGGAAATGACTACAACAGATACCTTTTTCCATCTTTTCATAACTATTCACCACCCCTAAACAAATACGCCCACTTTTATGTATGCTAACAACGCATTTATAAGCCATAAAATCAAGTAACTCAATATTACAGCTAAAAGAACCATATATTTATTCCGTTCAGTAAATTTCTTCAAATAATAATATTGGACCGCAATAATCAACACTTGAAATATTGTCATTTCCCCCAGAAAATGTATGACGTACTCATTAGAAGTCAAATATTGACTTATTACCCCTAGAGAAAAAGGATTGGAATCATGGCTTAACTGCATAAAAACTAAAAATGGCATAATTAACACTTTCTCTAGTAGTTGTAAAATAAAAACGATCATTTGGACAATCAATAGCTTTACAAATTCAATATCCGTAACAACCCATAAGAATAACGCAATAAGGAACAAATAAACGGTTGGATAGACTAATCCAGCCACAAGGTTTCCTGCTAAAATAAGTACTTTTCCCATTGCAATTTCGCTAGTCCCTAGATTTAGCAACTCTTTGGAAAATGATTCTGAACCAATACCTAGAAAACCATAAAACCCATAAATAAGAATGCTTAATAAATACAAAAGAACGATTTTTCCCTTAAAATGTGTTACTGCCTCTGCCTCATGTAAATGATATCGATTACGTCCTGGAGACAATAGCCCTTTCACTAACTTTACTTGGTAAATCATTGTAAGTTCCTCCATAGGTCTGGAATATTCCTTCTCATTTTACTGCAAAATTAAGGTAATGTGCAGAAAATCGGTCAAATATGACAAAAAACTTAACAATTTTCTTTTATCTCCAACAAAAAAGACTAGCATTTCTGCTAGCCTCTAATCATTTGCTTGGCGACGTCCTACTCTCACAGGGGGAGACCCCCAACTACCATCGGCGCTGAAGAGCTTAACTTCCGTGTTCGGAATGGGAACGGGTGTGACCTCTTCGCCATCGTCACCAAACA
>CAVVWH010000027.1:272500-326711 GCA_963751845.1 uncultured Bacillaceae bacterium | reverse complement strand
GCAGCTTTTATATATTACCACTCTCACAAGCCGTTGTCAACATTTTTTAAAAGTTTTTTTAAAAGCCTTTTAAATTAATGTGTCACTCGCTCGTAACAACAGATATAAATATAACACTTTTATAAAACTAAAGCAATGCTTTTTTAAAATAATAATAAAAAAATCGAGTAAGCTTGTCCCATGTTCGTAGAATTCCTTCGACGTTTAAGGACAAATCTTACTCGATCTCACATACTAGCTATTAACGGTGACGCATTAATGGGAATAATAAGACATCGCGAATTGATGATGAATTCGTTAATAACATGATCATACGGTCTACACCAATACCTAAACCACCTGTAGGCGGCATACCATATTCTAATGCTTCTAAGAAATCCTCATCCATTTCATGTGCTTCATCATTACCTTGTTCACGTTCTACTATTTGTGCTTCAAAACGTTGACGTTGATCAATTGGATCATTCAACTCTGTAAAAGCATTCGCATGCTCACGACCCACGATAAACAATTCAAAACGATCTGTAAAGCGTGGATCCTCTGCATTTTTCTTAGCCAAAGGTGAAATTTCAACTGGGTGACCATAAATGAATGTAGGTTGAATCAACTTTTCTTCAACAAACTGTTCAAAGAACTCATTGATAATATGTCCAACTTCCATAGTATCTCTAACAGCAACATTATGTTCTTTAGCTAATGCTTGAGCTTCCTCTTTACTCATTTGTTTCCAGAAGTCAACGCCGGTATACTCTTTAACAGCATCTACCATATGAAGTCTCTTCCACTCTGGTTTCAAATCAATTTCGTATTCCCCATAAGGAATTGTTGTCGTACCAAGCACTTCTTGGGCAACATGTGCAAAAATGTTTTCTGTTAAACTCATAATGTCTTTAAAGTCAGCATATGCTGCATATAGCTCAAGTAGTGAAAATTCAGGATTATGTCTTGTAGAGACACCTTCATTACGGAATACACGTCCGATTTCATATACTTTTTCTAGACCGCCTACGATTAAACGTTTCAAATGAAGCTCAATCGCAATTCGTAAGTGCAATGGCATATCTAAAGCATTATGATGTGTATTGAAAGGACGAGCAGCTGCTCCTCCAGCAACAGAATGCAGAATTGGTGTTTCCACTTCTAGGTACCCTTGACCATCTAAATAGCGGCGGATTTCTTGAACCATTTTACTGCGTAGAATAAATGTATTCTTACTTTCTTCGTTTGTAATTAAATCCACATAGCGTTTACGATAACGTTCCTCTACATCTTTTAGACCGTGGAATTTATCAGGAAGTGGGCGAAGCGCTTTTGTTAAAAATACATAATCTTTCACTTTAATAGAAAGTTCACCTGTGTTTGTTATAAACACACGACCTGTAATTCCCACAATATCTCCTAGATCTGTATGTTTAAAATCTTCGTATTGTTCATCGCCAACCGCATCTTTTCTAACGTAGATTTGAATTTTCCCAGTAACATCCTGAATATGTGCAAAACCAGCTTTTCCTTTGCCACGCTTTGTCATGACACGTCCTGCAACCGTTACTTGAATTTCCTTCTCTTCTAATTCTTCCTTTGAATTATCACTGAACTGTTCTTTAATTTGTTCTGCAGTATGAGTGCGCTCGAAGCGACTACCGAATGGATCTCTTCCACTCTCTTGCATCGCTTGCATTTTATCGCGTCTTACTTGCAACTGGTCATTTAATTCTTCATGACTCATTAAATATCATCTCCGTCTGTATATTTCAAGCATTATATAGTCATGCACGATATAGTTTCAATATCCTTATATATTCTTACATAAAACAAAGAAGTCAAACAAGCCTTTTAGCGGAATTATTTCAGGCCATATAAAAACTGCCAGCAAATCTGGCAGTTGAAGTTAAGCGTATTATAGATAAATAGGAAGGTAATGTCAAACGGTTATACCACTTGAATATTTTGTTCCCTCGCTTCAATCTCTTCTACAAGTTCGTTTAACACCTTTACTATATCTTCTCTTGTATTACATTCATTAATCTCGCGACGAGCTTTTGCATTACCGCTTATGCCTTTTAAGTACCATGCAGCATGTTTGCGCATTTCAAGTATAGCAAGGTGTTCACTTTTCAATGATATAAGGCGGTCCATATGAAGAACACATACATCCATTTTCTCACGAACTGAAGGTTCGTCCATTAACATGCCTGTTTCTAGATACTTCACTGTTTGATAAATCATCCACGGATTTCCTAGTGCTGCACGACCAATCATGACGCCATCAACACCAAGATCAGTAAGCATTCTTTTTGCATCCTGCGGTGTTAAAACATCACCGTTTCCGATAACCGGAATATTTACAGCTTGTTTTACCTCACGAATGATATCCCAATTCGCTTTCCCTTCATACATTTGAACACGAGTTCGACCATGTACAGCAACCGCACTACCACCAGCTCGTTCTACTGCTTGAGCATTTTTAACCGCAAAAATATGATCATCATCCCAACCAATGCGCATTTTAACCGTAACAGGCTTATCAACAGCATCCACCACTGCAGATACCATATCATAAATTTTATTTGGGTCAAGAAGCCATCTTGCACCTGCTTCACATTTAATGATTTTCGAAACTGGGCACCCCATATTGATATCGATAATATCCGCATTAGTGTTTTTATCCACAAATTTTGCCGCTTGTACAAGTGATTCTTTTTCACCACCAAAGATTTGTAGACTCAACGGATTTTCTCTCTCATCTATATAAAGCATATCTAACGTTTTTGCGTTTTTAAAATTGATGCCTTTATCACTGACCATTTCGGCACATACGAGACCTGCGCCAAATTCTTTTACAGTTAAACGAAATGCTGAATTACAAACACCAGCCATCGGTGCAAGCACAACTGGATTGTTAATTTCAACATTGCCAATCTTTAACACATTGAAACCTCCTTATTATTCTATTATTTATCATCTAGTGGCCGCAGCTCATCAAGCGATACACTGAGCATATTTGCCACATCCTGTAAAAAATATGCTGATGGCATCTTATTTCCTCTTTCAACCTCACCTAAAAAAGTAACAGACACACCTATTTCCTTCGCAAACTCTTCTTGCGTAAACCCTTTTAGTTTTCGAAAGGCGCGAATACGTCGTCCCCATTTTTCTGCTTCCATAATCGTACTCCTTCTTTATCCGGTATCTGATTCAGAATATCGTCTAAAGCTGCGTTAACGTTCGGAAGTTTGATGCCTGAGTCTAACTCCATAAGCGGAATTATCACAAATGCTCTTTCCTGCATCCGAGGGTGTGGAACAATAAGACTCTCTGTCTCAATATTTTCTTGATTATATAACAAAATGTCAAGGTCTAACGTTCGGGGTCCCCAATGAATTTCCCTTTTTCTTCCTAATTGGCTTTCGATAAAAAGACATACCTGAAGCAGTTCCTCTGGATTCAAAGAAGTAGAAATTTTTATAACAGCGTTTAAAAAGCAAGCTTGATTCGTGTAACCAACAGGATCTGTTTCATAAATAGAGGACAATTCTTCTAATCTAATTTCATTGTTTTTATCTAATAATTGGAGAGCCCTTTGAAAGGTTTCTAATCTGTTTCCGATATTGGACCCTATAGATAAGTATGCGATATTTTCCATATTAGCGACCCCTTGTAATCTCTACAGCAACCGAATTGTAGTTACCCGGAATGGGCGGATTTGGTTTGATCACCTTCACCGTACATGATTGTATTGCAGAAAAGCGCGCTAATAATTCATCCGTAATCCTCTCAGCGATTGCCTCTAAAAGCTTGAATGGCTTTCCTTCTACAATCCCTTTCACTACCTCAAAAATCTCTCCATAATTAATTGAATCTTCTAAATGGTCACTGTGCCCTGCTTTTGATAAATCTGTTTCTACTATTACATCTACAACAAATCGTTGTCCAAGCCTCGTTTCTTCAGGAAAGACGCCGTGATATCCATAAAACTCCATTTGATTCACATAAATTTTATCCACTATATTCACCTAACTGCATAAGAGCATCCATCATTTTCGCAGCTCTTGCCATTTCTTTCACATCATGGACACGAACCAATTGACAACCTTGCTGAATGCCAAAACAATTCGTTGCTAATGTGCCTTCAAGCCGTTCAGAAGTTGGTAAATCTAGCACATGTCCAATAGTTGATTTACGAGATGTCGCAAGTAGTACCGGATATCCTAATGAAACGAGCGTATCCAGATTTCGCATCATCTCTAAATTATTCGCAACACTTTTGCCAAAACCGATACCCGGGTCAAGAATAATATTTTCATCTTTAACACCAGCTTTTTTTACAATAGCTATACTTTCATATAAATCATTTAGGGCATCACGCATAAATGACTCATACTTATTTCCTTCACGATTATGCATAAGGATAATTGGAACCTGTAAATCCGCAGCCACAATTGCCATGTCTGGATCTGCCTTTGCTCCCCAAATGTCATTAATAATATGTGCTCCAGCTTTAATGGCTTCTCGCGCCACTGCAGATTTATACGTATCAATAGACATGGGCACATCAAGATTCTTCGAAATTGCCTCAATAACGGGCACAACGCGTTCTATTTCTTCTTCATCTGAAATTCGCACATAACCTGGACGAGTAGATTCCCCACCAATATCAATAATATCCACTCCATCGTTAATCATTTGCTCTGCACGCTTTAAAGCAACATCCAATTGATTAAATTTACCGCCATCTGAAAAAGAATCTGGTGTCACGTTTAAAATCCCCATAATATAGGTTTTCTTTTGATAGTCAAATGTGTAGGGTCCACACTTTGTTTGTAGTTTACTTGTTAATAACATTCTGCCGATCTCCTTTTACCAGTAAAAATTCCATATAAAGAGTGTACTCACTTTATACTTCAAAACGCAAGTCTCGAGATTAAATACTACCTATATAAAAAAACAAAGCTCCTAAAAGGAACTTCGTTTTTTGAAAAGCATGACTTATCACCTTAACAGCTAAAGTCGATGCCTTTTTATACTATCATCTTTATGATATAACCTTTGATAGTAATTATTCTATTCAACAATTAATCAAATTGATAAAGTGCTGTACTTAAATAACGTTCTCCGTTATCCGGAACAATCGCTAATACTTTTTTACCTTTTCCAAGTTGTTTAGCCACTTGAACCGCTGCAGCGATAGCAGCACCTGAAGAAATTCCACCAAGGATTCCTTCTTCTTTGCCAGCACGACGAGCATATTCAAATGCTTGTTCTGTAGTGATTTGAATAACCTCATTATAAAGTTCTGTATTTAACACTTCTGGTACGAATCCTGCTCCAATTCCTTGGATTTTATGTGGGCCTGTTTTACCGCCAGATAATACTGGAGAATCTTTTGGTTCAACAGCATAAATTTTGATTTCTGGATATTTTTCACGAAGTACTTGACCTGCACCTGTAATTGTTCCACCTGTACCAATACCCGCAACGAATGCATCTAGTGTATCATCCCCAAATGCTTCAACAATTTCAGGACCAGTTGTTTGGCGGTGAACCTCAGGGTTTGCTTTATTTGTAAACTGTTGGGGTAAGAAGTAACCATTTTCTTTAGCTAACTCTTCTGCTTTTGCAATTGCACCTTTCATTCCATCTGGACCAGGTGTAAGCACTAACTCTGCACCATACGCACGAAGTAAGCTACGACGTTCCACGCTCATTGTTTCTGGCATAGTAAGAATTGCTTTATATCCTTTTGCGGCTGCTACAAGCGCTAAACCAATTCCTGTATTACCACTTGTTGGTTCAATAATAGTACCTCCAGCTTTTAATTGACCGCTTTTTTCAGCTGCTTCAACCATCGCTAAAGCAATACGATCTTTTACACTGCTTCCTGGATTAAAATATTCTAATTTCAAATAGATATCAGCACTATTTTCATCAGAAAGATTATTTAATTTTACGATAGGTGTGTGACCTACTAAATCAAGTACAGAATTAACTATGCGTGCCATTTTTTCCACTCCTCATTTAATTACCTAGTATTTTTATTAGTTTTATTAATATAAAATTATCAAAACTTATGGCCTATTGTCAACTTATTTCAACTATTTTTAAAATTAACACTTTGTGTCATACAGCCTAATACCTTTGATTCAATCATAAAAGCAAAAGCAACTACATTTTCATGGTAAAACTTATTTTGCCTCTTCCAGTAATTCTTCCAAATCTCCTTTAGAAAAATGGTATTTTTCATTGCAGAAGTGACATTGAGCCTCTGCTTTTCCATCCGTTTCAATCATGTCTTCAATTTCTGCTTTGCCAAGACTAATTAGTGCATTTGAAATTCTCTCCTTCGAACACTGACACTCAAATTCTACAGGCATTTTCTCTAGTATTTGTACATGATTCTCGCCTAACAATTGTGCTAGGATCTCTTCCGGCGTTAACCCCATTTGAATCATTCTTGAAACAGGGGGAATCGTTTGTAGATGATTTTCAATTTCAGAAATTGTTTTATCTTCTGCTCCTGGCATTAATTGAATAATAAAACCACCGGCTGATTGAATCGTATTGTCTGGATTGACAAGAACACCCACACCTACAGAAGAAGGTACTTGCTCAGAAATAGCAAAATAATACGTAAAGTCTTCCCCTAATTCACCTGACACAATTGGAACCTGTCCTGTAAAATAATCACGTAACCCAATATCTTTCACTACAGATAACATACCATCTGTTCCAACTGCTCTTTTTACATCTAATTTTCCATGCTCATTTAAATCAAAATGAACATGAGGGTTATTCACATAGCCACGAACTTTCCCTTTCGAATCACTATCAACAAGAATGGCTCCAATCGGACCGCCACCCTCAATCTTAATTGTTAGTTTTTCATCGCCCTTTAACATGGAACCCATCATGACGCCTGCTGTTATAGCACGCCCTAATGCCGCCGAAGCCGTAGGCCAAGTATTATGACGACGCTGTGCTTCACCCACTGTTTTAGTTGTGGAAACTGCATATGCACGCACCTGACCATTAAATCCTAATGCTTTTACTAAATAATCGTTCACTGCTTTCGCCCCTTTTAGATGCGTTTTCAAAATTCAAATTTTGCTACCTAGCTTTCAATTTTCTAATGTTTCACTTGCTCACGATTACGTTTATATATTAATTGAAGTCCTTTTAATGTCAGGAACGGCTCTACAATATCAATAGCTGTTGATTCATTTGCGATTAATGTAGCCAATCCCCCTGTAGCAATAACTATAGGTTCTATTTTGCTTTGCGCCTTAATTCGAGAGACAATACCCTCAACTTGACCAACGTATCCATATAAAATTCCCGATTGCATGGCAGCTACCGTATTCTTTCCAATGATACTGTCGGGTCGAGTAATCTCAATTCTAGGTAATTTCGACGCTCTTGTATATAGTGCTTCTGTTGAAATATTAATACCTGGGGCAATAGCACCACCCATATATTGTTTGTCTTCGTTAATATAGCAATACGTTGTAGCAGTTCCAAAATCAACAATAATAAGTGGACTGCCATATTCATGTAACCCCGCAACAGCATTTACAATACGGTCTGCACCCACTTCACGTGGATTTTCATATTTAATATCTAAACCTGTTTTAATTCCTGGTCCAACAACCAATGGTTTAACCCCGAAATATTTTTTACACATTCCTTCCAATGCAAACATAATAGGAGGAACAACGGAAGAGATAATAATTCCGCCAAATTGATCAAATGATAAACCCTCATGCTGTAATAATGATTTGATAATCATTCCATACTCATCATCAGTTTTATTACGATTTGTTTCTACTCGCCAATGATATTTTAAAACATCATCTTCATAAACACCTATTACCGTATTGGTATTCCCCACATCTATTACAAAAATCATTGTTATCATCACTCCGGTAAATTATTCTCCCACATCATAACACACTGCCATTTTATATGAAAAGCGTAAGTACCTCTATAAGAAAAAGGTACCCCCTTAGGAATACCTTTCACTTATGAAACCTTAAAGTTTATTATTATTCTTATCTTGATCTTGTATGCTACCTTCCTGTAAAGGAGGATTTTTAATATCGTCCTCTACAGTCGTCTCCATTTTTTCTGAACCTCTTTCATCAAGAGGAGGCAGTACTGCCTCATTGTCTTCCTTTTTAGCGTTAATGTTTACCTTTACATCTTCATCTGTTGTAAGGTTTCCATTTAACGTCTTGTAGTCACGCTCTGGCAATTTACCTTCATTATAAAGACTTGTTATTTGATCTCTATCAAGCGTTTCTACTTCAAGCAAAGTTTTTGCTATTAAGTCTAACTTTTCACGATTTTCCTTAAGAATTTGAGTACATCTTTCATATGCTTCTCTAATGATACGTTGAACCTCTAAATCAATTTCATACGCTATGGCATCAGAGAAGTTTTGTTCATTATTAAAGTCACGGCCAAGGAAAACTTGACCTTGTGTGTTACCAAATTGAAGTGGTCCTAATTTACTCATACCATATTCCATAACCATGCTACGAGCAATACCTGTAGCACGTTGGAAGTCATTATGAGCACCTGTACTCGCTTCACCAAAGGTAACTTCTTCAGCTACACGACCACCTAATAGCCCAACAATTTTATCCTTTAGTTCCGGCTCTGTCATGAAGAAACGGTCCTCTTTTGGTAACATGACCGCATATCCACCGGCTTGGCCACGAGGTACAATAGTTACTTTATGAACAACTTCTGCATCGTCTAACACTAACCCAATAACAGTATGTCCAGCCTCATGCCACGCAACAATGTTACGTTCCTTCTTAGAAATAACACGTGTTTTCTTAGCAGGTCCTGCAATAACACGGTCTGATGCTTCATCCAAATCAGACATATCAATAACCTTTTTATTTTGACGAGCTGCCACAAGAGCCGCTTCATTCAACAAGTTTTCAAGGTCTGCACCGGAAAATCCTGGTGTGCGTTGTGCAATCGCTTTTAAATCTACGCTATCTGCTAATGGCTTATTACGAGCGTGTACCTTTAATACAGCTTCACGGCCTTTTACATCTGGACGACCAACTGTAATTTGACGGTCAAAACGTCCTGGACGTAATAACGCTGGATCCAAAATATCAGCACGGTTTGTTGCAGCAATCATAATGATTCCTTCATTACCGCCAAAGCCGTCCATTTCAACAAGCAATTGGTTCAAGGTTTGTTCACGTTCATCATGGCCTCCGCCTAAACCTGCACCACGTTGACGTCCAACAGCATCAATTTCATCAATAAAGATAATACATGGGGCATTTTTCTTAGCGGTTTCAAATAAATCACGTACACGAGACGCACCGACACCAACAAACATTTCAACGAAATCAGAACCACTAATAGAGAAGAAAGGAACACCAGCTTCTCCAGCTACTGCTTTAGCAAGCAATGTTTTACCTGTACCAGGAGGTCCAACTAATAGCACCCCTTTTGGAATACGAGCACCTAATTGAGCATATTTGCGAGGGTCTTTTAAAAATTCAACAACCTCAACAAGTTCTTGCTTCTCCTCATCTGCTCCTGCTACATCATTAAAGCGTACCTTTTTCTTCTCATCGTTATACAACTTCGCTTTGCTTTTGCCGAAATTCATAACTCGGCCACCGCCGCCACCCTGGGCTTGGTTTAGTAAGAAGAAGAACAAGATGAAAATAATCACAAATGGAATAATACTTGTTAAAAATGTCACCCAGCCACTTGCCTTCTCAGCAGGTTTCACTTCAAATTTGTCTATACCTTGTTTTTCAACAGTGTCACCAATTTTAGCTTGGTAATATTCGCTTACCGGGATATATGTTACAAAAAGCTTGCCATCTTGACCCTTGAGCTGCCCTACAATTTCATACACTCCATTATCAGGCTGCATGGATAAAGATTTTACATTCCCATCCTCCAAATTTTTATAAAATTGGTCTTGGGTAATTGTTTCTGTTGGCTCATTGTTATTATTAAAGATACTTACGATCCCAATGATGACCAAAAAGATTAGTAAATAAAATATTGTATTGCGGAAGATACGATTCATACCTTACCTCCTCCCATGGGTAAAAACTATACTAAATAGTATACTAGAAAATAATTCGTTTACAATAATTTAACACCGCTGTTTTTTCTTGGTGCCATCCTTATTTGTTGTTATATATTTCAGGCTTTAACACACCAATATAAGGTAAGTTTCGGTATCTTTCTGCATAGTCTAATCCAAATCCAACAACAAAAGCATCAGGTACAGTAAAACCTGTATAATCCGGTTTAATATCCACTTTACGTCCTGTAGGTTTGTCTAGTAAAGTGACAATTTTTACAGATTTTGCTTTTCGGTAAAGGAAAAGTTCAGCTAAATAGCTTAGAGTTAAACCACTATCAATGATATCCTCAATAATGAGCACATCTCTACCTTCTACTGATGTATTTAAATCTTTAATAATTTTCACTTCACCAGAGGACACTGTTGAATTACCATAGCTGGAAACATCCAAAAAATCCATTTCTAAGTGAGTGTCGATTCGTTTTAATAAGTCGCTCATAAATGGAAGAGCACCTTTTAAAACGCCAACAGCTAATGGAAATTTATCCTGATAGTCTCTTTCGATCTGAGCACCTAGCTCCCTAATTTTACTTTGAAGTTCTTCCTCAGTGATTAACACTTTTTCAATGTCATTTTTCATGGTCATTATAGTAAATTGCCCCCTATGAAGAATTAAGCTTTTTTAAATTGTAAAGAAATAAAAGATGACTCATCTGTCAGAGTTTCTGATTCTATGTAGGATTTCTTTAAACCAGGAAGCCAAATGATTTGACCTGTTTGGTCAACAACAACTGGCCAATTATTTCTTTTATACATTGGAACCTTTTCATTAATAAAAATATCCTTCAGCTTTTTCCTCCCGTTCAAGCCTTTTACCCTCATTCGGTCGCCTTCCTTTCTAGTACGAACCATCAAAGGAAAAGTAACACTTGAAACTGGAAGAATAAACGAATCATTTCCACCAATAATAGCTTCCTCTATATACTTTGCTTTAATTATATATCCATTCGGAAGTAAAGTATCACCAGGAATCTGTAACAATAAAGTATACTCTAAATTTTCATATTTAGAAAATCGAAAGATACAAGTACTATACGATTTCTTAGCAATTAAACCACCTGGGAGATGTAACTCAGCATTCGGTTGAGGATTCAGAAATAAAGTTAAAAGCTGATGAATATGTAAAGCTGAAAGCGATGAAGGTCTCTCCAAATAAAGATAATTTAATATTAGTTGAATCGCTCTTCTTTGTAAAGGTTTAGGCATCACTAGAAGCGAATCCGTATTAATTATTGCGTACTCTTTCGTTTTCTCCAGCCATACTTCATTCATTCTACGTACAACGAGTTCTTGTAAATAATCCTCATCCTCATAAATCTCTTCACTAAAGCGTTGAAATTGTTCATGTACAAGAGGATTTTCTTGCTTTAAAAAAGGTAATACATGATGTCGAAAGCGATTTCTGACGTAATCATCTTCTTCATTACTTGGATCTAATCTCGGCTCTAGCTGATGTTTTTTTGCATATTGATTAATCTCATCTTTCGTTACAACTAAAAACGGCCTAACAATAAACCCATTTTCAAAAGCCCTTTTGATAGGAATCCCTGCTCTCGCCTTTCCACTAGCTCCTCTTGTCAAACGCATAAGCATCGTTTCCACTTGATCATCGCCATGATGTCCCAATACTAAGATTGTACACTCATATTTTTTCATGATCTCTCCGAAAAAATCATAACGTAATTTTCTGGCAGCAAGCTCTGTACTCTCCCCGGTCTTTTTCATGTAGGCCGGCACATCTATTCGTGTACCTTCAAACACAATACCCCATTTCGTACATGTTTGTTCAACAAAAAGGTAATCTTCATAAGATTCCTCACCGCGAAACATATGGTCTACGTGAGCGACTACTAAATCAAAGTTCCACATAGCTTGAATTCGCTTAAGAAAATGCAGCAATACAAGTGAGTCTGGTCCACCAGAAACACCTACTAGTAACTTTGAATTTTTTTGTATTAGATTATACTTATGAATAATGTCTAGTACTTTATTCTTTAACATTATGCTCTTCCCTTTTCGTATTCTCTACATTTACGAATAAACCAGCAAATAGTTTCAAATTTTTTTTACTGTATCCGTTTTTCTCTGTCCAGCTACACCGGCAGCAGACCAAGCCGGTTCCGCTTTTCTCATTATAACAATTGGTCGTAAATGTAGAGAACATACAATAACGAAATAACAGTGACAAGTACAAAAGTTTCAACAAAGCAACCCTTCTTTTTATGCTTTACTCTCATTTTATGTTGTGCACGGCTAGTCTGTCTTGTTGACGAAGATTGTTTAGTGGCAGGTGTTTTGGAAAGATCACTATGCTTATGATTGCTTATAATTGTAATTAAGTCTTGACGCATGTCCTCCGCTGCAGCATATTTTCCAAGTAATGCCTTTTCCAATATCTTATTATATGGCTTTAATGATTGCTTCTGTATAATTTTCTCCTTTAATTGCAAATATCCTTCTCCCTTTTTCGAAAAGCGAGTTGGATAAACAGCATTTAACATAATCATTGCTACAGCAAATAAATCATATTGCGGATCCGCCCTTCGAGATCCTAGCCCCCAATATCCCCGATCGAAAAACTCAGTAAATTCTTTAATTGATCGCCCTACCACTGTAGTACCCCCAACATCGATACATCGTACTTTATAGGTTGTGGTTGTCACAATTAAGTTTTCTGGTTTCAAATCCCCAAACACCCAGTTATGTTTATGTAAGTCCGCTAAACTTGTTAATAATTGAAGCATTAGCACACCAATCCATCGTGTCCCGTTTTTTTGAATGAACTCTAACAACCCTAGCCCTTCAATATATTCCATTACATAAAATGGAAAATTCTTACTGGAATTCAAAAAATCATCCGCTTCAACAAAAGAAGGTCCAAGGGCAGACCCCTGGACCTTAGAAAAGGATTTAAGAGTATTCATCTCAGAAATAATCGATGTTCCATTGTCACTTAGTTTTAAAGCAAATGATTTACTATTGTTGTGGACTAGGTAAACCACTCCATTCGCTCCAGATCCTAATTCTTTGATGATTTTGTACTCATTTTTGTTCCATTTCCCAACAATCCGGTCTCCTTGTTTCAATTTACATTGTGTCCTCATAGTATTGTTCATCATTTGTTAATAAGCTCCTTAATGAACGCTTTTTATTAAAGTAGGATATTGCCGCGCGTAAAGCAGGACCAGTTGGTGTAATACCACCTGTCGTTAATTTCGGAAAAATTTTTGATAAAGAATTCAAATCAGGTGTCCACTCTAGCAATCTTTCCACTTCTTTTCTTTTCCCGGGAAATACGAAAACTGAAAACCGACTCTCACCCATTCTTGCATTCATACTAAGAGATAAATCCTGCAGAGAGTCTTTCACTGTTGGTAATTTATGTTTCATACTTGCACTAGTATCAACAAGCACTAACACTTCGAGCTTACTTGTTTCGCCAAGCTCGTCAACCACCTCCATTACTTCCCCTCGTGTATCAGGGGATAAATCTTCGAAACTCGTTGAATTTCCTAAGATTTGTTGTAGCTCCCGATTAATCACTCCTTGTATTGTTTGAGTCATTGCCTTTTGAGTTACCATTTGAACGGTTTGTGATAGTTGCTTTGCATACACAATTTGACTAACACCACCACCAGAATTCGCAATATGTTCAATTTCCTTTAAACCTTTTTCATCAATCACATCATTATCAACAACACCAATGACATTAACTGTAATCCCCTGTTCACTTGCCATAGCTGCCATGGCTGATGGATCTTCACCTTGGTTTGAACAACCATCTGTTATAAGTAAGATTTGACGTAAAGTTCCTGATTTCATTTACTATTCTCCCTTCAATTACACCTTTAACATAATTGACTAAAAAAGGAGAATTTATACACATTTTATTGAGCCTTTTTACGCTTACTAGTGATAGGAATAGACGCCCATTTCGGTGTATTGTGCATAATTTTTGCAGTAACAATTGTCATATCATCATCGATCACTCCCTTTGTCCTAATCACCTCTTCTAGGATTAAATCTGAAATAGCTTGTGGATCATCTGTTTGTAATTCTTTGATTTTTCGTTTCATCCAAAATTCCATATTCTCTACATGTCCTGGCCCATCAAAGACTCCATCACTCATCATAATGAGCACATCACCAGCTTTTAGCTGTTCCGACACAACGTCTACATCAAAGTCCTCAAACATACCCATTGGCAAATTACTGGATTCAATTTTAATAATCTTATCCCCTCTTTTTATAAAGCTTGGAATCGAACAAATTTTTAAAAACTTAGCTTTTGCATCCTGTAAATCAATCATCGCTAAATCTAAGGTTGAAAAAATTTCATCATTCGTACGGAGAGATAAAACGGAGTTAACTGATTTAATAGCAATTTTCTCTTCAATACCCGTTTGTAGAAATTTCTGTAACAGCTTTAAGGTTTCCATGCTTTCAAAATGAGCCCTTTCTCCATTTCCCATTCCATCACTGATAGCTATTGCATATTTACCGCTGCCAATTTCAAGTGTTGTATAGCTATCCCCCGATACAAGACCTCCTCCTTTTGCGGCATGTGCCACTCCTGTTTCAACTGTATACTTTTTAGCGGACCGAAAAGTAACTTCACATTCGCCAGATGGATGCTCTGCACATTTCTCTGAATGTACGATAACAGTTTCACCTAATATATCTGATAGCATCGGTGCAATTAACTTTTCACACTCTCCTCTCCCGTGACAATATGGAATACTCATTTCTATATCGACATTTCCTTGGTCCAAATTGTAGATTTCTATATTTCCAATATGCAGTCCAAAGTCTTGAATTGCTTCCATAATAGATTCTTCATGCTGTTGATGGCTTTTCCGCTCTCGCATGATTTCCTTTGCAAAGTCCTCCATAACCGCAGAAACGCCTCTTAATTGGTCGGCTACTAGTTTACGACTCTCCTTTACTTGTTTTTTTAACCTTTGATTAGCCTCGTAATACATAAGCTCCTGTGATATAGCATTGATTACCTTTGGTCCGGACCTACAGTATTTCCCCCATTCATTAGCAGCTTTTTGTGGCAGTTGCCCATCATTTTCACTCATTTGATACATAATCTCCTGCATGCCTTCATATGTTGTATTGAAGTTCTTTGTCCAACATTGTTCCTTCTTAAAACACATTTGACAAGTTTTTTCTGTAACATTACCTAAAAAATAATCTAACTCTTTTTCTTCTTCCTCCTTTTTTGCATATTCATCTATTTGTGAAAAACTGTTAGACAGTGCTTCAAATACATGCGAGAATTGCTCCACTCGCTGAGCAGTGACATCACGTATCTTACGGGCGTACTGCTGTTGTTCATCCGCATGCTCTGTCGTTCCAGGGATATGTTTAGCAATTTTTTGAATTAATGATGTTGGTGTTAATAGAAACAATACGACTGCAATCAGTGATTCATAGAGAGTAATCATAATATTATTGGTTCCTTCACCATATAAACCTATTAACAAAGTTGCAATTAATAAACCAATTGCAACACCGACCTTTTTTCCTTCTTTTAACAACCCGCCAAGCAAGCCCGAAAAGGCGAGCAAACTCATTTGTTGGAGACTTGCCACACTCGCCAAACTAAAGATCAAACCAGTTACGACTCCTACAGTTGAACCAATAGCCGCTCCACCGGCGAGTCCAAATAGTAGGACTAGATAACGAGAAAAAATATGATCTAACGATAAATCATAAACCACCCAGCCAATTGTTCCTGTCATCACAGATGCCAGTAAAATAATTATGCTCACAATTTCTTCTGTTTTTAATGCCTGTGACCTTTTTCTAATAGATAAAAGCGGTATAGATTGAATAAAGATTAATGATAAAATCATCGCTAATCCTGCTTCAACACCACACATCATCAGGTCATACAGCTGAATCGATCGGAATATGAGGTATTGCTCAGCTAGATTAACCAAGAACAGTGAGACAAATACATACATCGCAATGGTCTTATATTGCCCCTCAATATCTGGTTTCTTAATCTTATGAAGAATAAGGAATAAGAAAACGGAGGAAAAGATAACAATACTATAGGAGTAATGAATAGTTAAAGCGCCTGTCAGTAACCCAAGAAGTGCAAGAACAGCGTGATCTCTTTTCACTAAAAAAACAGCTGCAAAGAATGGTAAAGCGAATGGAGATAATTGCGATAGAATTAAAGCTCGTCCTAAAAGAAAGCCAATAATAGCAACTGGAATGCCTTTATTTAAGAATATTGCCTCCATCTTCACTTGTGCCTGATGGTACCAATTAATTGCCCCATCCTTCGCCTCCTTCAATTGTGCTTCTCCTAGAGGTTCAATGAAACTCCGATTCACTTTTTCCATATCAAACACTCCATTCCTATTCGTTTGTATCATTATATAAAGTGCTTGTTCAATTTTTTGTCATAATTTTAATTGTGCAAAAAAAAAGAGTTCGACGGGATTCTCCTAGAACATCCACTTGTATACAGATTTTTATAGAGGTATTTTGTTTTCACGAACATATAGCCTTGTTTTTTATTAAAAATATCCCCTTTTTTAGCTTTTTTTCGCAAAATATAACCGGAATATTTTCCATACAAATAGAAAACGACAAAACAATAAGCGGAACAGAGTCAATGACTACATATTTTATGGAGAATTGGGAAACCTGATAGATACCAAGTAATCGGTAATTTAAGTTCGCGGTGAGCTGTGGTTACACAAAAAAGGCAAGCCAACTAGTGGCTTGCTCTTATATAATAAATGAAATTGTTTCACAGGAATAATTTGCTTTACTAGTATTTTCAGCAGCAGTTTACCCGCGTCTTCCCCCTCTACCTCCCCGTTTTGTTTCGGTATTGCGTTTGAGGGAAGATAAGCGGTCTTCACTATCTTTTAAAAATTTTGCCATTTTTGTCTCAAAGTTTTCCTTTGGACGGAAACTGTCCTTAGATCGAAAATCTTTAGAACGGTCATTTCCTCTATTTTGGCGTGGTGGACGTTGTGAATGCGTTGATTGTCCTGATTGCTGTCCTTCCGGGCGATCTTTGGCCTTTTTGATAGATAAGCCAATTTTTCCATCCTTTTCGTTAATGACCTTTACTTCTACTATATCACCGACTTTAAGATGGTCATTAATATCTTTTACATAGTTATCAGCTACTTCACTGATATGGACTAGACCCGTTGAACCCTCAGGAAGTTCCACGAACGCACCAAAATTAGTAATGCCTGTTACTTTACCTTGTAACTTGCTGCCTACTTCAATTGACATAAAAAAAATGTTCCTCCTTAGAAATGTTAAAAATCACTCCACTATCTATTATAATACGAAAGGGAAAAAACAGTGTCAATATTAGTCACGGTCTTCTTCATCTTTTGGTAAATTAAAAATGATTTCTCCCTCTTCTGATAAGAAATAGTCTCTTCTTACTAACTTAGCCACATACTCATCATCATTGAGCCTGACAATCTCAGCCTTCAATGCTTTTTCATCTGTTTTTAGACTTGCTAATTGTTGTTCTGCTTTTTCCTTTTGAAGAGTCTTATCGTGTAATGAACTATGTTGAGATAGTAGTGTGGATATAGCCAACACCGTCAATAGGGCAGCACAAACTGCATATAAAGTTAATCTGCGTTTTAACCCACGTTTCCTCTTCATAACCTTTGCTGCTTTTTTTTCTTGCTGAACAACATAAGCATTTTCCATTTTAGTTACGTTCTTTTTGCGGAGGCTATTCATCTATTCACACCTCAATCTTTTTCTTTTCTCCACTTATTAAATATTGTCTTTATAACATTCTTGCACTTTATAAAAATACCTGTCATTTTATTATAAAACTTCTCGACCTTTTTCGTAACCGCACTTGGCACGATATTCCATATTCCTTTAAAAATCCACTGAAAAGGCATCAAAATGACACGTAAAATCATTAAAAACAACTTAATTATCCATTTAATTAAGTAAAATAGCACTTTAAAAATCAACAGAATCAAATTGAAAATAGTCAGTAATACCCAATTTATCGGAAGTAAAATCAAAATTTGAAATGATTTAACACAAAATTTAAAAATATTTATGACAATTTTTATAAATAGTTCTAAACTACTTTGATATAGCTTTTTAAATAATGATTGATACGCGGCGAATCCACAAAGTAAGGCCAAAAATAAGTAAAAGCGAAATTCCCCTTCATTCACTAAAAACAATACATAAAAAATGAGTAACCCTTGGATCACCCAAAATAGAACATCGTGAATGAACACAATCCAGCGTTTACGTTCAGAGCGTTTTAAAAATCGATTATAGGTATCTAGGGCAGCTCCATAAAAACTGCCCATACCAATCATGGCCAATAAGGTATAAAATTGCGTTGTCAGCGTCATTTGAATAATTTGCCAAAGAAACCTTTAGCTTTCTCCCCTGAATGCTCATCCAAATATACAAGATCAAATATTTTTCCCTTAATAGAAACAATGCCTTTATCGACATCTAAGTTCTTCATTTGCAAGTTTTGGCCACGGATCGAGAGAAAACCCATGGATGTTTCAAGTAAAAATTCTTCGTTATCAAAGCTTTCTACTTGCTTTACTCCAGTTATATCTAATAGTCGACGGCCTTTCATTGTAACATCATGCTCCGGAACAGTACCTTTTGAAAAGCTTGCGTTCGGGTCTACATATTGGCTCATCTTCATCCCTCACATTAACACTAGTTTTTTACAAATGTATGTAGTGAGAAGATAAAATAGAACAAGCCTCCTTTTACTGCCCGCTGCCTAGCTGTTCTTCTTTCAGTATCGTATACATTTCTGCAGCCGCTTCTTTTTTCGTTGTCTCCACAATTTTATCAATACGAACGGTTACAAGCTTTTGTCCAAAGCGGACGGTCAGTTCATCCCCCTCTTTCACGTTTGAGCTAGCCTTTGCTTGTACCCCATTAATGGAGATCCGACCTTGGTCAGCTACTTCCTTGGCTAATGTACGACGCTTAATTAAACGGGATACTTTTAAAAATTTATCTAATCGCATTGACATTTTTTCTCTCACCCTTCATTTATAGTTCTTTTCCCTTTGCCTCGTCCCAAAAGCGGTCGAGCTCAGCTAATGAATAATCCGAAAATCTCTTTCCATTTTGTCTTACTCGCTCTTCAATATAGGAGAAGCGACGGTAGAATTTCTGGTTTGCCCCATAAACCGCTTCCTCTGGCTCGATTTTATAAAAACGAGCTACATTAACTAGGGCAAAAAAGACATCACCCAACTCATCTTTAATTCCAGCAAGATTCGGAGTAGCGTTCTTAATCTCAGCCTCTACTTCATCAACTTCTTCACGGACTTTTGCCCATGCGTCTGTAACTTCAGTCCAATCAAAGCCTACTTTAGCTGCTCGCTTTTGATAGGCTTCCGCTCGCATTAAATTCGGCAATGATTTTTCTACATCTGCTAATAAAGAAGTGGCCTCTTCTACCTTCTCGCCCTTCTCTTCTTCTTTAATTTTTTGCCAATTGACCATTACCTCTTCTGCGTCACGTACTTGAACATCACCAAATACATGTGGATGACGTCGAACCATCTTTGCTGAAATACTCTCCACTACATCATCAATGGTAAACATCCCTTCATCCTCTCCAATTTGAGCATGAAGCATCACTTGCAACAGAACATCACCTAATTCACCAATCATCTCATCGTCATCCTGCTCATCTATCGTATCAATAAGTTCATAGGCTTCTTCTAATAAATATCTCTTTAAGCTTTCATGCGTTTGTTTTTGATCCCAAGGGCAACCATTTGGTCCTCGAAGCTGTGCAATAATTTGACGAAGCTTCGAAAACTCTCTAAATCTCAGCTGTTCTTCTGTAACTGGTGGTACATAAATACTTGTTAAATTGCTTAGTTCCATTCCATGATCCAGTTCAAATAGAGGTACCTTGGTCACTTTTTCCTGTGAACTTCCCGCAGCTGTCACAATATAGACTTCATAGTCATCAGGCAACTTCTGCATGAGCGTTAACTTTACTTCAGAAGCAGTGAACATATCATACACTTGACCAATAATCATATGCTGAGTTATTTGTAGGTCATCCCGATGAAGATCCGTCGCGTCAAGGAGCTGAAAACCCTCAATTGGATCCATTTGAACTGCTTGAAATAGTGGGTCTAGAAAGCTCTGTCCACCCTCCAAAATGATTTCTATATCACGCCCTGGGCCTTTTTCTAATAATAGTTGGACTGTCTTTTCTGCAACCATCGGATGCCCTGGCACAGCGTATAATACATTTTTAGAAGCAGCCTCCTTTAGAAGTGTTTCTGAAATCTCTTCATAGACCGCATCAAACTGATCATGCTTTTCATATACCTCATCAAAGCTGAAAAGTTCTATACCCTCTGCTTGTAATTCCGAAATAACCGGATGTTCGATTGTTCGAACAAAGCATTGCTTCACCTGTTTTAGCCTTTTATAAATACCTAGCGAAAGCTGATTCAAATCTCCAGCACCCAGACCAATGATTGTAATTGCATTTTTCATTAGTTAGTACCTCCTATTCCATTTATTCAAACGAACTAATTTATAACCAAATGGTAAAAGAACAAGCTCCTCTTGTTTAAATAGATTAGAGCGTAGAACTGTAATCACAAATACAAAGGCCCCCAAAATCACTCCTAACAATGCCTGAAGTGCGGACTCCCATCTTGTCTGATGTGAAAACAATTCGAATATCCAATTAAACAATAATAACGTAACAACCATACACACGCCACTACGCAATATAAGCCATACATCTTTCTTAACAAATACTGACGTCTTCACATACCCTTTTAAAATAATAGCTAAGGAAATAGTTATTCCGAGTAGGGCCAATACAGTAGCAACGGCAGCACCACTAATTTGATAGCGTGGAACAAACCATAAATCTAAAAACCATTTGCATACAATACCTGCCAATACGATCATGACTGGTACTTTATTAAAACCTAGACTTTGGATAATTGCCGTTAAAGTCATAATAATCGATGAAAATAAAATAGATATTGAAAAAATAGCAAGCGTCAATGATCCTTTTACATCGGTAAATAGCATCTGATTAACAGGATTAATGATACAGATAAGCCCGACAGTAGCTGCTACTCCAATCGTGACACTTACACGTAAGGTTAATTTAATTTTTGAAATGAGCTCAGATTTTAGATTTTTCTTCACATAACTAGAAACGAGCGGAACGATTGATAGTGAAAGAGAATTGGCAACAACGGTTCCTAATTGAAGCAAAGGCTGACCACGGTCATAAACCCCTTTCCATTCTTTCGCTGCTACTTCATTAAGCCCCGAATTTCTTAATAACGAATACAAATGTAGTGAATCAACAAGCTGAAATAGCACAAGTATTAAACTAGAAATGCAAAAAGCAAAACCTTGAAACAAAAGGATTTTGATAATGCTTGGAAACATTTCACTATGTATTTTTTCTTGTCGAATAGCACGACTTTCTTTACGTAAAATAAAAAACACAAGCAGTAAAATCAACCCGGATATTCCTCCTGTAACAGAACCAAATACTGCTCCTTCTCCTGCATCATACAAGGAACACCCCTGATAAATCAAGAATGGGGTCAGCACTAATATTGTCGTTACTCGGACAAATTGCTCTGTAACTTGTGAAACAGCTGTAGGAACCATATGATTTATACCTTGAAAGTATCCGCGAAAAATAGCAATAAAAGGCATAAGCAAATAATAATAGGAAACCAGCTTCAGTAAGCTTGTTAAATCAGGGTCACCCATTTTTCCTGCAACCCATTCAGCTCCTAAAAACAAACTCGAAAACAGTACAAGTGAAATAACACTCAATACGAGAAAGGATGCGGCCAAAATATCCTTTTTGGAAAATTCCTGTTCCGCTATTAGCTTTGAAATAATAATAGGAAAACCTAGTGTAGCAAGTGTCAGAACAATACCATAGAACGGATAAACCTGTTGGTAAATGTAAAAACCAATATCCCCCACCATATTTTGATAGGGAATTCTGTAGGCGGCACTTAATACTTTTACAATAAGCGCAGCTACACTTAGAATAAATGCTCCTTTTAATAAATCCCTTGATGTTTTATACGGCCTATCAGCCATTTTTATACCTCACTTCAGCGGACAAGGGGCGGAACTCGCTTATGCTTTTTTGTAAGCTAAGAGTTAAATTGGATTCCATTTATCTTTGAGCTTCATTCCCGCAGGCTTCGCTCACGCCACTTTTGTTTTTCATCTTTATCTTTCTTAATCATAAGTTTGACTTTGAAATACTTTGTTGAAGGCTTTAATTTAATAATCGTTATTTACACACCAATATGGGTGTTATTATAACATGCTTAATTTATTCAAAACGAGTATGGATTTCGAAGACGATATTTCTCTTATCCATAAGACCTTGTGAAAATCAACGAAGCCGCATACCAAATCCATATATAATACGAAAAGGACAGCGCCAATTGGGCTGTCCTTCTTCGATGATCTTCAAATAGCTTGTCTAATTTTCATTACTGTTCCATTTGGCGGGCAAGGAAGCTCGCTGCTGTTTCTACAGACTTTTGCTCCACGTCGCCAACATTTGATTCTTTTGCAAGAATTACGACAGCACCAATTGGGTCACCGTTCGCAATAATAGGAGCAGCCGTATAAGATTGCATCTCTTCTTCCATAGAATCTACAAAGGCAAGTTTTCCTTTTGGCGATTCTATAACAGAATGGCGGTCTTCCATAATTTTTTCAATTAGCTCACTAACATTTTTGTTCAAATATTCCTTCTTAGATCCGCCTGCTACCGCGATATATGTATCTCGATCGCAAATTAATACCGGGTTACCAAGGCTATCATATAATGCTTCTGCATATTCTTTTGCAAAATCCCCCAATTCACTTATTGGGGAGTATTTTTTTAAAATGACTTCTCCATCACGATCTACAAAGATTTCTAAAGGATCCCCTTCACGAATTCTCAGAGTCCTTCGGATTTCTTTTGGAATTACGACTCTTCCTAAATCATCAATTCGGCGAACAATACCAGTTGCTTTCATCTTAAGTTGCCTCACTTTCATCTAGTTGATTTAATGAATCATCTTAGTAACTTAAAAATCTGTAGCGCTATTGGACTTAGTATTCAAGCTAATGGTAAGTTCTATACATATTGATGAAATTTTTCTTGAATTTATACATTATTCTAATTATTTATTCGGAATAGAGTCGGATGTTTCTTCATCATTTTTCTGCCGTTTGTACTTCCTTTTTTGCGTATTGTAAGGCTTTGACAAGCTCAAACAATGCATTAAACCATTTTTTTTGTTCTATACCTTTTGTATGAACAACTAATTTCAATTTACTTCCTTCCATTCCTAAACCAATCATGCGTCCGTATTTTACGATTAATTCACTTACTTTTTCTACTGCTACATTTTTTGTCACAGTTTCAGTAAGGAGTATTGTAATCTCCTGCTTTAATTGTTTAATGCTTTCAATGCCTGCTGTGATGGCATACACTTTCATTTCAGCAACTAAGAAAAGATAGCTCACTTCTTCTGGATATTCACCAAATCGATCTAGCATTTCTTCCTGTAACTCATCTACTTCCTCTATTGCAGTGATTCCTCTAAAGCGTTTATACATTTCAATTTTTTGATGACCATCCGCGATATAATCATCTGGTATATAAGCATCTATTTCTAGATCCAAGTCAAGCGATCTTTTCTCTTCTACGGATAAATCATTACGTTTAGCTTCAACTGCTTCCTTTAGCATTTGTGAATACAAGTCAAACCCAACAGAATCTATAAACCCGTGCTGCTGCGCACCTAATAAATTCCCAGCACCTCGAATCGTTAAATCTCGCATCGCAATTTTAAAGCCTGAACCAAGTTCCGTGAACTCTTTAATTGATTGCAGACGCTTTTCAGCTACTTCTGTTAATACTTTATCTTTTCGATAAGTAAAAAAGGCATAGGCTATTCGGTTTGAACGCCCTACTCGACCACGAAGTTGATACAACTGAGAAAGACCCATACGATCCGCATCATATACGATTAATGTATTTACATTCGGAATATCAACTCCCGTCTCAATAATCGTTGTACTCACTAACACATCATACTCGCCCTCTAAGAAGCCAAACATAACTGCTTCTAACTCCTGCTCAGTCATTTGTCCATGCGCAACCGTTACACGCGCATCAGGAACGAGCATCGAGATTTCTTCCGCCTTACGCGTAATATCTTCCACGCGATTATAAAGGAAATAGACCTGACCATCACGCGCAAGCTCGCGTTCAATTGCTTCTTTTACTAAAACACCATTGTATTCCATTACATATGTTTGAATAGGAAATCGATTTTCTGGTGGTGTTTCAATGACTGACAAATCTCTTACACCAAGCATTGACATATGAAGTGTTCGTGGAATCGGTGTGGCTGTTAAGGTTAAAACATCGACGTTTGTCTTTAATCTCTTAATTTTCTCCTTATGGGTAACACCAAATCGTTGTTCCTCATCGATAATCAATAGGCCTAAATCACGATATTGAATATCCTTGGATAAAATACGATGGGTACCAACTACAATATCAATCGTACCTGCTTTTAAACCTTTCATTGTTTCGGTTTGTTGCTTTTTCGTGCGAAAACGACTCATTAAGCCAATGGAAATCGGATAATCCTGGAAACGTTCACGCAATGTCTCATAATGCTGTTGAGCTAAAATAGTGGTTGGTACCAAGAAAGCAACCTGTTTCCCATCTACTATAGCCTTAAAAGCCGCACGAATGGCTACTTCTGTCTTTCCATAGCCTACATCACCACAAAGCAAACGGTCCATTGGTCTTTCTCTTTCCATATCCTTTTTGATTTCCACAATAGATCGCAACTGATCTTCTGTTTCGTTATATAGAAAGGAGGACTCAAATTCCCTTTGCATATCTCCGTCTGGAGAAAAGGCATACCCTTTTGCAGCTTCTCGCTCTGCATATAACTTAATCAAATCATCTGCAATATATTGCACAGAGGAGTGGACTTTTCCCTTCACTCGCTTCCACTCAGTACCTCCAAGTTTGTACAGCTTCGGCTCTTTTCCTTCTGAAGCGACATATTTCTGTACAAGATCAATCTGGTCAACAGGCACATATAGCTTATCATCACCTTGATAACGAATATGAAGATAGTCCTTATGAACTCCGTTAATCGTTAACGTCTCAATCCCTAAATATTTCCCAATACCGTGATTAACATGAACGACATAATCTCCTACTTTTAATTCTGAATAACTCTTAATTCGTTCAGCATTGGACAACTTTTGTCTACGAATTGATTTTTTGACTTTTTTATTAAATAATTCTGTTTCGGTAATAATCGCAAACTTCTGCATCGTCATTTCAAATCCGCTATTTAAACTACCTTGAAGGATTTGGACCGCACCTTGTATAAGATTACTTGCATTCTTTATCTCTATGGCTTCAATCTCATAATCTGCTAGCACAGCTTGCACTTTTTTTACTCGTTCATCATTTTGACCAAGAATAACAACCGTATATTTGCCCTTTTTCCATCGTTCGATCTCTGCCTTAAACACATTCATTTGTCCATGGAAATTTTGCATCTGCTTACAGGCCATATTTAAAATATTTTGTGGGTTGGTATGTGGCACATGACGTAAAAATAGTGATAAGTAAATAAATGGACGTATAGAATGAGCAATCAAATCTGGTAGATTATGTGCAAGCTTTACATCTTGAATAATCCGCCCTTGGCTAAGCAAGTCGGTATACCATTCGGCCTCTTCTTTTTCTAAAGAATCGTTTAATTCTTGAATACGACTAATTTCATCCAACACAACAATTCCATTATCAGGAAGATAGTCTATTAAACTAGTTGAATTCTCGTAAGCTAAACTTAAATATTTAAAGATTTGATCTGGTATATGCCCCTGCTTTAATTGCTCAAGTTCATAGCTAACTGTCTCAACTAACTGCTCTTTCACATTATCATCTTTAATTTTCTTTAAACTTTTACTTAAACCGCTTTCAAGCGCTGAAATAATACGGCTAATATGTTCAGCCTCAAGCACAGCTTCACTTACAGGGCCAACAGTGACTTGCTCTAGCTTATCTATAGAACGCTGATCATCTGAAGAAAAAGTTCGAATCGACGTAATTTCTGTATCAAACAATTCAATTCGAATCGGATCTGTCACCGTAATAGGATATAAATCAATGATTCCCCCACGTATACTAAATTCCCCTGGTGATGAAACCATATTCACCCTACTATACCCCATAGCAATGAATCTATGTAATATGGTATCTAGATCTAGGTCTTCTCCTAAATTGAATGAAATCTGGTAGTTCCCCCAAACCTCTTTCGGCGGGAGAAATTTCCGAATCCCCGAAATCGGAACAATAACAATTCCTTTCTTCCCTTGTGACCAAAAATTTAATGCTTCTACCCGCTGGGCTCTTAACTCAGGGCTAGCAACACTTAAATCAGCTGCAATAAGTTCATTTACAGGAAAGATATAAAGCTCTTCTTCTGGAATAAAATTAGATAAATCCTCTTGAAACTTTTGAGCCTGCAAAAGATTATGAGTGACTAACAAAATAGATTTATTCGTTTGGTCATAAATAGAGGCCAACATCATTGACCGAGAAGAACCAGTTAAACCTGAAACCAATTGTTCCTTTAATCCTTCATCAATGCCCGCAATTAACGAATGGACATCATCGTGTTTGGAAAACAAGCTTTGTAATCCATTCACTGTCAGTCCCCCCTCTCTATTAAAAAAATAGACTTTTCGCCTTACTGACGAAAATGATTGTTTTTCTTATATTTAAAAGTAAAGTTATATTATATAAAATTCATTTATTTTTTCTCTAGTAAATAATTTAAACATAAACAAACGGAAAAGTGCTTTGGATTCTGTCCAAAGCTCCTCCCGCTTAATGAATAATATAATCGCTTTCATATAACTCTGGATTTTGTTGAAGTGATTCATAACAATCTTCACAAATTGCCTTCACTTGAATGTCCCCTGCAGAGTCATACACGATCATTTCTTGTCTTTCTTCATCATTAAGTTGATTAAAACCTAATTGATCCGCTTGTAGTGTCTTCTGCTCAATTGTACCCAGCTTCATTCCACAATGGCGGCAATAATAATGGAGAGCCATATAAGTTACCCCCTAGATTGTAATACAATTAGTATGAACAAAACTAGAGGATTTTTATTCAATAAACAGGAAAGATATTTTTATACATACTCATAAATTATTGATTATATTCATTCATTACTTGTAAAAATGAAGTCGATAACCAAGAATCACATGCATTTGCACTCTTTTCAATGGCATTTTTTATATCTGGCCATTCCTCAGCAGTAAACCGGCTAAGGACATAATCTGATATCGCCATTGGTACAGAAGGTCGACCAATGCCAATACGAATTCGATTAAAATTTTGTGTGCCCAGATGAGCAATTGTTGATTTTATTCCATTATGCCCACCAGCACTCCCTTTTTGACGAAGACGAATTTTCCCTGGTGGTAAGTCTAAATCATCATACATGACTATAAAATCGTCCACTTCTATTTTAAAAAAATTCATGACTTCAGCAATAGACTCTCCTGATAGATTCATATATGTTAACGGTTTAAGTAAAATGACTTTTTCCCCGTTTACAACACCCATGCCATAAATCCCTTTATGTTTAGCTTGGTCCAAGGATATAGACCACTTGTTAGCTAATACATCGATTACTTCAAAACCGACATTATGACGTGTTTTTTCATATTGTCTTCCTGGGTTACCCAGTCCTACAATTATTTTCATCAGTTCACACTCCGTCGAGACTAAATTTAAAGAGTTGCCTTTTCGGATGTTTTCTAAATGTTAGTAACAAAAAAAGGCGCAACCCAAAATCATTACGCCTATTATATCATGTTTATTACCGGATGAGATATAGAACACGAAGACCAAAAAGCAACTTCATTGAGCTTGAGATTGTGAAGAAGCAGGTGTTTCTCGCCCCTCTTCGTTAATAGGTACTCCGCCACTCTGTTGTTCACCTGTACTAATTTCTCTTTCTTGACGAGGAGCAAGAATCGATGCAATTACTTCATCCCCACTGTGATTAATGGATACGCCCTCATTTACCGTTATATCGGAAACGTATAACGTTTCATTTACTTCAAGTTTGGATACATCGATATCAATAGATTCAGGTATATCCCCTGGTTTAGCCGAGATCGTTAATTCGTGAAGTGATTGTTGCAGTACGCCACCATCTTTCACACCACTCGATTTTCCAACAAGATTTACACGTACATTTGCCTGTACTTCCTCAGACATATCAACAATCAAAAAGTCTGCATGATACAATTCATTCTTTACTGGATCCTTTTGATATTCTGAAAGCATAACTTGATACTGCTCTCCTTGACAATCTAACGAAATAATTCCATTTCGACCAATTTGCTTCAAGGTTTGTTTCAAATCGGCATTATTAATCGATATAGCTTTACTGCTATTTTCGCTTCCATAAACAACCGCTGGAATTTCTCCGTTTTCACGTAACTGCCTTAATGTTGATTGTTTAAAATCTGTCCGCTCCTTTGCAACTAGAACATGGCTCATTTCATCTTCACCTTTCAAATTTATTGTCCATACTAATTTTCCCTAAATTAGACAAATTTATTCAATGAAAAGCGGAAGGCACCTGTTAGGCGAAGTAAAGCTTCACCATTAATGACTACCCCCATGCGCTAGACGCACTAAAAAACAGCGAGCTTAATACCCGCTGTTCCTTACCTTTTTATAATCATCAATCAAACAAAGTACTTACAGATTCCTCTTCATGGACACGGATAATTGCTTCTGCAATTAAAGAACCTACAGATAACTCGGTAATTTTGTCAATTTTCTTTTCGTCTGGAAGGGCAATAGAGTTCGTAACAGCTAACTCTTTAATTTGAGACGCTTGAATTCGTTCAATAGCTGGGCCTGAAAGAACTGGATGTGTACAACATGCATATACTTCTTTCGCCCCACTTTCTACTAACGCATTAGCGGCAAGTGTAATAGTTCCTGCTGTATCAATGATATCGTCAATTAAGATACATGTTTTCCCTTCAATATTACCAATAATATTCATGACTTCGGCAACATTTGGTCTAGGACGTCGTTTATCAATAATCGCAATTGGTGCTTTAAGACGGTCTGCCATTTTACGAGCACGTGTAACTCCACCATGGTCCGGAGAAACGACTACAACATTTTCTAGGTTTTTTTCTGCAAAATAATCAGAAAGAATCGGTACAGCTAAAAGGTGATCAATTAGGATATCAAAGAAACCTTGAATTTGTGGAGCATGAAGATCTAAAGTAATAACACGATGAGCTCCAGCTGTTTCTAACAAGTTTGCCACAAGTTTTGCTGTAATCGGCTCACGAGAGCGAGCTTTACGATCTTGACGAGCATAGCCATAGTAGGGCATAACGATATTAATTGTCTTAGCAGAAGCACGTTTTAGAGCATCGATCATAATTAAAAGTTCCATTAAATTTTCATTCACCGGCTGACTTGTAGATTGGATAACGAAGACGTCACAACCACGAATACTTTCTTCAATGTTAATTTGTACTTCTCCATCACTAAAACTTGTTACGGAACATTTTCCAAGCTCTACTCCAATTGCAGCAGCGATTTCCTGAGCTAACGCAACATTAGAATTCAATGAAAATACCTTTAAATTAGGATCTAAATAGGGTTTTGACATGATGACCTCCATAGGTTAATTGTTTAAATTTAAATTTTTAACATAGTCCTCTTTATTAATCTGACGAGCACGAGCAATAGATAGCGCTTCGCCCGGTACATCCTGTGTAATCGTTGAACCAGCGGCCACATAAGCGCCCTTTCCAACTGTTACTGGTGCTACAAGATTAGAATTACAGCCAATAAATACACCATCTTCAATCTTCGTTAGATATTTATTTTTTCCATCATAATTGACCGTTATGGAACCACAACCAATATTCACATCTTTGCCAACCTCTGCATCTCCAATATAACTCAAATGAGATGCTTTGCTTCCTTGACCGAATACAGTTTTTTTAATTTCAACAAAGTTACCAATTTTAACGAAATCATGAATTTCAGAATGTGGCCGAATGTGAGCAAATGGTCCAATCTTTACTTGACTTCCGATACTGCTGGAATGAGCAACTGATTGACGAATCTCCGTTCCATTACCAACTTCACAATCCTTAATTTCTGAATTGGGTCCTATCAAGCAATCTTCTCCAATTGCCGATTGACCTGCAATCGTCGTACCCGGATAAATGATCGTATCTTGACCAATACTTATATCCGATTCTATATAAGTCGTTGCAGGGTCAATAATCGTCACACCATTACGCATATGAGCTTCATTAATACGTTTACGCATAAGTTGCTCTGCTTGTGATAAGGCAAGTCGATCATTTACTCCCAATGTCTCATCAAACTCTTGCGTTTGGAAAGCCGACACAGGCTGACCAGCTGATTTTAAGATTTCAATCACATCTGGTAAATAATATTCATTTTGAACATTTTCATTGGATACTTGTTTAAGTGCTTGAAATAAAGCTTCATTATCGAAACAATACGTACCAGTATTAATTTCTTTTACAGCACGTTCTTCAGTGGATGCATCCTTATGTTCAACAATTTTTTCAACAAGTCCCTGTGAATTTCGAATGACTCTACCATAGCCGTCTGGTCGATCAGTCTTTGCTGTTAACACAGTTGCTTTTGAACCTGTTTCTTCATGCAATGTAACGAGCGCACGCATCGTTTCAGCTGTAATAAGAGGAGTATCCCCACAAATAACAAGCGTCGTTCCTACTTTATTTGCTAAAACGCTTTCAGCCTGCATTACTGCATGTGCTGTCCCTAATTGTTCAGCTTGTAAAGCATATTGGCAAGAATCACCAAGCTGTTTTTTAACCAGTTCAGCACCATGCCCAATAATTGTTACGATATCTTCTATCTGAAGTTGTTTTACTTGTTCAACAACATGCTGCACCATTGGTTTACCACAGACTGGGTGCAAAACCTTATAAAGCTTTGATTTCATACGTGTACCCTGTCCAGCGGCCAATATTATTGCATACCGATTACTCATAACAGGCCTCCATTTTAACCTTTTTATCCATTAAAAATATTATCTTAAAAATCAACTATTTTCAAGGTAACATTTTAACTACCTCTCTAAATATAACCATTTCTTTCAGGTTGTACATTAAACTGTTAAAGAAAGTGTACCACAACAGAAGCATGCATAGACAAAGTAAGTACTTTAAATAATGGCTTTTTTAATATGGTTAACATGTAATAAAAAAATGAAAAAAACCAACCACTAATTATACAATTAGTGGTTGAATTTTTTAGTTACCATATTTAATAAGACATTTTCCAAGAATAATAACTAGATCTGCGACAATACCTAGCAAACTACCTTTAAGACTAAAAATAAAATTTCCATATAAAAAGAGCCTTACTAAGTAGTAGGCTCCTAGATGTTATTTAGTTTATTTTTTAAGCTAATGAAGCACCCGCACTAGCTTCTTCTAATTCGGTTTCTAATTCTCCCAAACGGTGATATTCTGTTAAAACAGCCTCTTGAATCTTACCGCGTGTAGAAGAATTAATTGGGTGGGCAATGTCTCTAAATTCTCCATCAGGAGTTCGTTTGCTTGGCATTGCAACAAATAACCCGTTGTTCCCGTCAATTACACGAATATCGTGAATTACAAACTCATTATCCAATGTGATTGATGCTATTGCTCTCATGCGTCCATCCGTGTTAACACGGCGTAATCTTACGTCAGTTACTTCCATGTAAGTTCACCATCCCTTTTTGTTGTTAAATTCTTTAACTAAGTATTCAACAAAAAAACGAGAACTCCTTCTATTAATTGTAAAAATTTTAGAAAATTTAGAATAGATTTGTAAATATTTCCTATTTTTACTGGTAAAAAAGGGAAAGGAGATAGTTAAATAACTCTATTAATTATCGGTTCATAGTGTCAGAGCAAACAAAGATCTATTATCAACAATATTGTTTAACATAGCAAAAAAACGCTCGTCTTATTTAACGAGCGCAACTACTTCGATTTCAACTAATGCATTTTTTGGAAGCTTTGCTACTTCAACACAAGAACGGGCTGGCTTATGGTCTGAGAAATATTCACCATAGACTTCATTCATTGCGCCAAAGTCATCCATACTTTGAATAAAACAAGTTGTTTTAACGACAGTATCTAAGGATGCACCCGCTTCTTTTAATACAGCCTGCAAATTCTTAAATACTTGATGTGTTTGTACTTTTACATCGCCTGTTACCATTTCACCTGAAGCAGTAAGCGGAATTTGACCTGAACTATAAAATACATTGTTAACGATAATCCCTTGAGAGTATGGTCCAATCGCTGCTGGCGCCTCATTTGTATGAATTGATTTCATTTTTATCTCCTCCTAATTAGTTGGGGTAAAGTAATTTCCACGACTCACATTAATTTTTTTATCTCTTTCGTCAACCTCTGATAGTTTAATTAATGACACATAATCTTCAATTAGACGTTTTTCGATATGTTCAGATTCGACAAGTACCGCAATACCTGCCACAGTTGCTTTAAATTCTTCGAGCAAGCTAACCATTCCTTTCATGGTGCCGCCTGCTTTCATAAAATCATCCACGATTAAGACTTTTGAGCCTTCAACTAAACTTCTTTTTGAAAGTACCATCGTTTGTATACGCTTCGTAGATCCAGAAACGTAATTGATGCTTACAGTGGATCCCTCTGTCACCTTATTATTCCTTCTTACGATTACAACCGGAACATTTAAATAGTTAGCAACCGCATAGGCAAGAGAAATTCCTTTTGTTGCCATTGTCATGACAACTGTAACATTTGTCGTTGCATACATAGATGCTATAATACGGCCTACCTTATTTACTGTTTGTGGGTCCCCCAGAATATCCGTCAAATAAAGATATCCACCAGGTAGTAATCTTTCTGGGCTAGCAATGGTCCTGCAAAGCTCATCAATAAAAGCGATTGCATCCTCTTCTTTAACCGCAACGATGTACCTCACACCACCAGCAGCACCAGGAACCGTTGTTAAAGAGCCAATTCCCTGTCGCTCAAAGGTTTCTTTTATAATGGTTAAATCTTCACTTATTGAAGATTTGGCCGATTGATATCTTTCAGAAAAAAGGGTAAGTGAAACAAGTTCTCCTGGATGCTCTAATAAATAATTTGTCATATCAACGAGTCTTTCACTACGGCGAAATTTCATTAAAACACCCCCTAACTAAATACCGAATATTTTACTGTAACTATAACACCAATGTACGTATTTATTCAAGGTCGTTCTGATCACCCAATATTCGGACTGCATATACTTGATTACAAAAACCTCGTAAGCCATTGTAAATTCGCTGCATTCGGGATTCATGCTCTACTAATCCAAAAACTGTGGGACCACTTCCACTCATTAAAACAGCATCCGCTCCAAACATTTTCATATGTTCCTTAATATTCGCTACTTCTGGATAGAGCGTCAAAGTCACCTCTTCTAACACATTCCCTAATCCTTTGCACACCTTTGAGTAATCATTTTTCTCGATTGCATCAATCATTCCGTACACATTTGGATGATTTACATTAGCAAGTTGCAATCTTTTATAGACATCAGCTGTCGAAACTCCTATAGTTGGTTTCGCTAATATAACCCAACATTTTGGAGGAGTCGGCAAGTGTGTAATTATTTCACCACGTCCCTTAGCCAGAGCTGTGCCTCCATACACACAAAAAGAGACATCAGAACCAATTTCTGAGCCAATTTTCGCTAATTCATCTAATGATAAGCCAAGCTCCCAAAGTCTATTTAATCCTCTTAACGTGGCAGCTGCATCGCTACTTCCTCCAGCAAGCCCCGCTGCAACGGGTATATTCTTTTCAATTGTAATGGAAACTCCTTTTGTCACATGAAAACGTTCTTTTAATATATGTGCAGCCTGATAAGCTAAATTTCGATGATCATCGGGTACAAACCGACTATGAGACAATATTTGTATAGTATCTTGCTCAATCTCCTTTAGTTCAATGCGATCGGCAAGATCAACAGTCGTCATAATCATTTCCACTTCATGATAGCCATCAGGCCGTTTAAAAAGCACATCAAGAGCCAAATTGATTTTAGCTGGTGCTTTCTCCATAAGCCTCAATATGTCCACCTACTTTAACGTTCTTGAAAGTTCTTGTCCTATTCTATCATATCTAAATCCATTCTAAAGGTTTTTTCCTTGTATTTTCAATGAATGAAATCCAAATATTTTCTTTAAGAACCTTAAAGAAAGGAAGTTGGCGGTATGTAAAAACCAGACCCTAATATTCACAATGTAAACATAAAATAGAATGTTTATACGTGATGTCTAGGTCTGGTCATGGAAAAATAAGAAAATTCTTCAAATCTTAACTTGTAGTCAGCATGTTATTGTAAAGATTTTCTTCAGTTTTTGTCCATCATTTGACGTTGCGCTTTTTCGATTGCAAGTTTTACCATATTTCCCGCATCACGAGCTCGAATTCCACCCCAGCCTTCTTTCTGGACAACATCGTAAAAACCAAGTTCCTTAGCCAGCTCTTCTTTCAGACCTTCTGACATAATCCCTTTTTTTCTACTCAACCGAAACAACTCCTTTTCATGCTGCTACAACTATATTGTTTACAGCAAACAGCATTTCATGAAGCTTATTTTATGGAAAGCTATGAATTTTTACAAACTAAAAAGCAGTAAACGAGGAGTTCACTGCTTTCTTTCCATCAAATCTCTTGTTGTTTGCTTAGAAATGTTAATTGTACGGTTTCCGTTAAAACATCAGCATAACTGTAAGATACTCTTTCAAAAGCATTTTCATCTTGATCAAGTTCAATTACAAATACAGCTGGATAAGTTTCCGCCAACGTCCCGAAACGTTCCACAGTCTTTCTTCTACCACCGTTTGCTTTTAAAAGCAATCTTTTTCCTAGGTTTGAATCAAGTGCCGTTTTAATATCAGCTAAAGTTTTTGGCATTTTCGGTCCACCTCACTAAATTGTAGTATATCACAAACAAACAGCAAAAGCAAATAAAATATTAAATTATATCAACACTTAAAATTGTTTGTCAATCCTTTTTGTTATAAAAATAACTAAATAATTATCCAACTTTAGTATTACACGAATTTTATAAAAATATGTAAAAATACTTGACTTTTGGAAAGATATATACAACAGCAGTATAAAAATAAGCTGCATTTGCATAAAAATGCAGCTTTCACTCCTCTTGATTTGATTTATAGGGTAATCCTGTTCTTAGAACCCCTCTCGTTTCGATACCGCCCAGACCTTTCTCACCTGTTAGTGTGTTTCGAAGAACATCCCATACATGTATATGATCTCGAAATGGAGTAAGGCTAACCTTTCCTACGATATAAACAGGATCTAACGCATGAATATTAACACGTGAAGGTGAACTGGCAAAATTAGCCCCTGCTTGAATAAGAGATTCAAAATGAGACTGGCATGCTCCGGCAAAAATAATTAGATGATCCAGACTCGCCACCTTTTTCCTTGCTTCCCTAACAGTTTCCGCGAATTCCTTTGAATGACGATATGCTTGAATATCTGAAATGTTCCCTTTTGATTTAGAATATGAATCATGTCCAGTAACAACAAGTATATCTGGGCGAAAGTGGTCTAATAAATTACCAATTTTATATGGCATTTCTTTTTCACTACAATATATGCCGTTTACTGGAATACCAAATTTCTCATACAAGTCAAGACATTTACGTAAATAAGTAGCATCACCATCTACATGAAGTACCTTACCTGGTATTTGAAAATAGTCCCCACTATAACGATACCCGTTACTTGATTCGTAGCCATTCTTTTGCTGCTGCAATTCTAAATCCTGTGAAAATAAACGATTAGATTGTTCCTGTAGTTCTTTCGTTTCCTGATGACGGCTATTCCGTTCTTCCTTATGAATCCTTACTAAATCCTCAAAAGGTGAATCTGCAATTAGCCGATACTCTTCCCCATATAATAAAGCTTGCTTTGTACCATTCTTTTCTCGAAAGTCAATGACGCGAAACAGAATATCATTTCCGTAAGAAACTCGCCCTACAATGTCATTTATTTGTATCATGGTCTCACCCCATGAGAAAAATTCCTTTTTCCTAATTGGTATTACCTTTTAACAATATGCAAGAATGCGTTTAATGGTGCGACTTAACGACATAATGATGTAAGTTGCTATTTTTGTTAGGGTTAAACTTTTCCTAAACAAAAAAAATCCAGATACAATCTCTAGATTTTTCTTGTTTTGTTATAAGGTCCTGTTAGTTCTTGTTTAGCAAAGCCTATTGTTTAAATGTATCTAACAAAGCATCACTTAACCGACCAAACTCTTCAATGGTTAATGTTTCCCCACGCCTCCTTGGGTCAATGGCAGTTTGCTCTAATGCCTTAATGATTTGGTCTTTCTTCATTTTTCCATCAGGTAGTTGGCTTGTTAAGTTATTCAAAATTGTTTTCCGTCGCTGTGCAAAGCTTGCTCGTGTGACAGTAAATAAAAATTCTTCATCTCTCACTTCTACTATAGGCTTTTCTCTTTTGGTAAGACGAATAACCGCTGAATCAACATTTGGCTGTGGCACAAAAACGGTTTTAGGCACAATCATAACTGTTTCAGCGATAGTATGATACTGTATCGCAATTGACAAAGAGCCGTATTCCTTCGTACCTGGCTTAGCTGCAATTCGCTCGGCCACTTCCTTCTGTAGCATGCAAACTATACCGCGAATTGGTAAATCTTCTGATAATAATTTTAAAATAATAGGTGTAGTAACATAATAAGGGAGATTAGCAACAACCATTATATCTTGATGGTCGGTAAACTCTTCAACAATAACTTGTCCAACATTTGCTTTTAAAATATCTGCATGAATAATTTTCACGTTATCATATGGTGACAAAGTGTCTGCTAAAATTGGTAACAGCCGTTGATCAATCTCAAACGCAGTTACTTTTTTACTGCGTTTAGCCAATTGCTCAGTTAGTGCCCCAATCCCTGGCCCAATCTCAATAGCGCCACTATCGTCCGTTAAATCTGCAAAGTCGACAATTCGATTTAAAATATTCGTATCTATTAAAAAGTTTTGTCCCAAGCTTTTCTTAAAGGAAAAACCATATTTTTTCAATATTTCCTTCGTTCTGATGGGAGTTGCAATGTCTTTATTCATTCTTTTCCTCCTGATTGATCTGCACAATGGCCTTGATAAATGCCTCTTTTGATATCTGAAACATCTTTAAACGCTTATACAACTGCTTTCCATTTGTAAAGCCAATGCTTAAAAGAATACCAAGCTTTTCTCTTCTATCCTTTGCACCCGTACCACCAATTAGCCCTGCATCTACTAGGTCTTGTTGTGAAATTTCCTCAGGTGCGTCTTCATCCATAGTTTGTGCATCCTTCAAGGCATTACGAATAGATTCTGGTGATGCATGCTCAACGCCGATTCCACGGCCCGACTTTGGGCGTGCCTCTTGTTTTGTAATAAAAGCATGTTTACAGCCTTTTACTTGTTCCGTTATCGTATTTCTAATTTTCTGTCCTGGAAAATCTGGATCCGTAAATATAATCACACCACGCGTCTTTTGCGCAAGACGAACTTGTTCAATTACTGACTCGTTTACTGCTGAGCCATTTGTTTCTATTGTATCAGCATTTACTGCTCGTTTAATAGCTACTGTATCATCCTTGCCTTCAACCACGATGATTTCCTTAATTTTTTTCATACTTGCCTCCATTTTGCTAATGCATCTAACCAACAATAAGCGGTGCCTTCCGCTTTTCCATGTCCAGCTACAGGCACCCAACGCCTAATGGACTTCCCTCTCCTCCTTACGATAAGTCAACATCGACGTTCGCGCTCTTTCGTGTTTCCTTTATCTCATGCGGAGCGGTCCAGTCCATACGGCGCTGAACGGGCACCTTCCGCTTTTCTTATTGTCTAGTTCCATCGGCTAGCTCACTGTGAAAAAGATAAAAGCCCTCGAAAGGCAAAAAGCGCCTTCCGGGTCTTTTCCTATTTTCTTCGCGAGCTGACCAAGCCGATTACACTTTTCTTATTATAAATCAAAAAAAACGGGAGATAAATCATCCCCCGTTAAAGAAGTTCTATTAATCGAGAATACGGACTTTAACTTTCTTCACTCCCCAGCGGTATGCATCGGATGTGGACGGAAAGAATACATCAATCTTATGTCCTTTAATGGCTCCACCTTTGTCCGCTGCAACAGCATACCCATAACCATCCACATATACTTTAGAGCCTAGTGGAATGATACGAGGGTCAACAGCTATAACTTTTGCATTTGGATTATTCTTTAAATTTAATCCTGTTGCTGTCACACCAGAGCAACCATTACAACTCGCTGTATAAGCAGTGGATGACACATATATATCCGTACCGCTAGCTGAGTTTACATTCATTGCCTGTACTGCTGTAGACTTTGTTCCTACCGCAACTACTTGATTACGTTTCTCTTTCATAATCGTTTCAGAAATAACGTTTCGTTTTACTTCTTTGCCATTTTCTTTTGTAACTTCATATTGAGTTGAAACACGGCCTTGTTTACCTTCGACCAAAATTTTCTCTTTACCTTTTGAAAGAGAAGAATCTTCTTTTTTTACTATTTCGTATTCAACTGGTGATTCCACTACATCGGTGACTTTTTCAACTCTAGTGACGTTTACAATATCCTTTGCTTCCACTTTTTCCGTTAGTTCTGGCTCAACGCGGTCTAGTTCATTGAGCTTCACACCTTGTTGTGTTAAAAAGTCAGCGACCGTAGTCGAAGTTGACCACACTTGCTTCTTGTTGCCTCCTTCTACCATGGTAAGTTGAAATGCTTTATCGACAGCTACTTCTAAATCTTCTTTAATCTCATAATCTTTAGCCGGAATTATGTGATCATGTTCTGTCACTTTGATTTTTTGTTCCTCTAACAGCTCTCCCACCGTAGTGGCTGTTGTCCAGACTTTAGTCACCTTGCTATCTTCAAGTACTTTTACTTGATGGGCCGGTTTCCAAACTACTTGTAAATCATCCTTTACCAGACTGTTTTTCGAGGGATATATATAATCTTTAGCTTTTACCGTAATCTCTAACTCTTGTAAAATATCATCTACCGTAGTAGCATGTGTTTCCACTACTTTCTCTTGTCCATCAATGATGACGGTAACGGTTTGCTTTGTCCCTTGATAAAACAGGATGACCATTGCTATAGCAAGCACAGGTACTATGCTTAAACAATTCGTTATTCGCTTTATCCCAAAAGACTTGGGGATAAGGTTTTTCATAGTTTCTATCGAAATGAAAAACTCCTCCTTCCTCTCGGTGATTATAAAGACTAGTTTAGCAAGCTGTCAACCTACCCGACTCCATAGGTGGAAATTAATTCCTATTATGAACTATAATCTATGAAAAAGGGAAGGGTGACTTCTCGACACAATCAACCAATGATAGTCAAGAGATTTGTAGAAATTTTACAGACACCCACTTAATTAGACAAATATCTTGTAAAACTGACAAAGAAATCTGTCAGTTTATGCCGAATAATTTTTTTGCATTTGCGGTTGTTGCTTGCTCAACTTCCTTTACTGAAATCTGTTTAATGTCTGCAATCTGTTCTGCAACTAGTTTCACATAAGAGGGTTCATTCCTTTTTCCTCTATAAGGATGAGGGGCTAAATACGGGCAATCCGTTTCAATCAGTAAGTGATCTAAAGGTACCTCAGCCGCAACTTCCTTCGGTTTTTTAGCATTTTTAAATGTGACTGGACCACCAAGTGAAATATAAAAATTCATATCAACACAAACTTTAGCCGTCTCGACACTTCCACTAAAGCAATGCATAATCCCACCTACTTCAGCCGCGCCTTCTTCTTGTAAAATAGATACTGTATCTGCAGTTGCCTCACGATTATGAATAATAATTGGTAGTTTCACTTTTTTAGCCAGCCGAATTTGCTTTCTGAACACCTCCATTTGAATGTCCTTCGGAGATTTATCCCAATAATAATCTAGGCCCATTTCTCCTATTGCCACTACCTTTGGATGAGCAGTAAGTGATTCAATCCATTCTAAATCAGCATCCGTCATATCAATTGCATCTACAGGATGCCACCCTACTGCTGCATATAAGAAATCATACTCTTCTACTAATTCCATGGCTTTAGTAATCGTTGGGCGGTCAAATCCAACAACGACCATATTTGTAACCCCTACTTCTTGTGCCCTCGCAATCACTTCTGACAAGTCTTCTTCAAATTGTTCCGCATTAAGATGAACATGCGTATCAAATAACATTTTCTATCTTCCTTTCTAGCATTAGTTTATTATGAAATACTAACTTTATGTTTCACAAATACATTACAAGTATGTAACAAAAAAAGAAATAGCTTCCTCTTGACTCTAAAAAAACGACTATTATGTTCATACTAGAACTAGACAAAAAAACATAAAAATGTTCCACATGAAACATTTTTATGTTTTCTTCACACGATTGTAAATCTAGCTTTTACTTAACTTTAGAGCCATTTGGAAGGGAAGCATCAACTGTAGCAACAGATAAAACACCATCATTACTTCCGGCTAAAATCATCCCTTGAGATAGCTCGCCACGCAATTTAACAGGCTTTAAATTTGTAACACAAATGACTTTTTTGCCAACTAATTCTTCCGGTTTGTAATATTGAGCGATACCAGAAACAACTTGTCTTCTTTCATATCCTAAGTCTAGCTGCAGTTTTAGCAGCTTATCCGCTTTTTTTACCGGTTCCACTTCCAAAACTTGAGCAACTCTAAGTTCTACTTTCATAAAGTCATCTATTGTAATTTCATCTACTTCTGGAATGTCTACTTCTTTCTTAGGCTCTTCTTTCGGAGTGCCATTTTGCATTTGTGATTTAATAAATTCAATTTCCTCTTCCATTTCTAAGCGAGGGAAAATTGGTTCACCTTTCACTACCGATGTATCAGCTGGAATTTGTCCAAACTCTGTCAAACTATCCCATTCTTTTAATGCTTCATCCGTTATATTTAATTGTGCAAACATTTTTTCTGGTGCTTGTGTTAAGAAAGGTTTTAATAAAATAGCAACACGACGTAAAGTTTCAGCTAAGTGAGCCATTACACTTGCTAGTTCAGCTTGCTTCCCTTCGTCTTTCGCAAGTACCCATGGCTTCGTTTCATCAATAAATTTATTTGTTCTACTAACTAGCTGCCAAACCGATGATAAAACGATGGAAAATTCCATATTCTCCATAGCATTCTCGTAGTTTTTCACCGTTTCTTGGTTCATCTCTAGCAATGATTGTTCAAATTCATTTGTAGAACCGACATACGCCGGAATTTTCCCATCAAAATATTTCTCAATCATCGCTACTGTACGGTTAAGCAAGTTACCAAGATCATTAGCTAAATCAAAGTTAATTCGCTCAACGAATCCTTCAGGTGTGAAAACACCATCTGAACCAAAAGGAACTTCTCGTAACAGATAATAACGCAAAGCATCTAAGCCGTAGCGATCAATTAATGTTACAGGGTCAACCACATTTCCTTTTGACTTAGACATTTTCCCATCTTTCATAAGTAGCCAGCCATGAGCAAACACTTTCTTTGGAAGAGGCAAGTCTAATGCCATTAGCATTATGGGCCAATAGATTGTATGGAAACGTACAATTTCCTTCCCTACTAGATGTACATTCGCTGGCCAAAAGTTTTTATACTTTGAATCATCTTCTGTTCCATACCCTAATGCTGTAATATAGTTTGATAAAGCATCTATCCAAACATAAATGACATGCTTTGGATCTCCAGGTACTTTAATACCCCAATCAAAGGTAGTTCGTGATACAGCTAAATCCTCTAAGCCTGGTTTAATGAAATTATTAATCATTTCATTTTTACGAGACTCCGGTTGGATAAACTCTGGATTTTCTTCGTAGAATTGTAATAAGCGATCTGCATATTTACTCATTTTAAAGAAATAAGATTCTTCTTTTACCATTTCAACAGGACCATTACAATCCGGACATCTACCGTCATTTTCTTTCACTTGAGTTTCAGTAAAAAACGATTCACAAGATGTACAGTATAGTCCTTCGTATTGATCTAAATAAATATCTCCTCGATCAAGCAACTTTTTAAAAATCTTAGCAACTACTTCCTTATGACGTTTTTCCGTTGTTCGAATAAAATCATCATAAGAAATATCAAGCTTCTGCCATAAATCTTTAATCCCCGATACAATATGATCCACATATTGCTGAGGTGTTACCCCTTTTTCTTCTGCTTTTCTTTGAATCTTTTGGCCATGTTCGTCCGTTCCTGTTAAATACATAACATCAAACCCGCGCATTCTTTTATAACGGGCCATTGCATCCCCTGCGACTGTTGTATAAGCATGACCTATATGTAGATTTCCACTTGGATAGTAAATCGGTGTCGTAATATAAAATGTTTTCGATTGATCCCTCATATCTTATCCTCCTCAACTTTGACACTCTAGTTCTAGTATGTATGAAAAAACACAAGGCTCCTGGCCGACTAAGTTCACCACATCCTGTGCATAGAAGCTAGACACTAGTCGTCGAAAAATTCACACTCTCCATTTTATTACTTTTAAGTCCTGTTAAACACTATTGTTATTTTTGGCTCATTCATGTGAGACCGAGGTCCCACACGACTTTCAGCATAGCCTACTTTTAAAAAAATCCGCTAGTCCTATTTTAACGCTATCTGCTCTTATTCGCGACTACAAAATTACGCTTTTCTTCTCATCATTACCTTTTTTATAAGAAAAATATACCTACTGGAAACTTTATACTGGAATTTTATTCAATTTATTAGTATAATAACAGAGAAATGTAAATATGTGTCGAGCGAAATGACTTTTTGTCGAAATATGAATTATAACATCATTTTTTGTAAATTTTTTTCGAGAACAACAGGATTTAAAAGTAAAAAAAGTTAAAAAAAGTATTGATATATAGGCATTTATGCACCATTTTTAAACAAAAATATAAAGAAAAATAAATCATTGACGTATTTGGGAATGGATGGTATTATAAACCCATAAGAAATTTGTCGAAAGTTGACGAATCATAGACTAATAAAATAATAGATTATAAATTTGAGAGGAGATTTTTTAATATGAAATCTACAGGAATCGTTCGTAAAGTTGATGAATTAGGTCGTGTGGTAATTCCAATTGAACTTCGTCGTACATTAGGTATCGCAGAAAAGGATGCTTTAGAAATTTATGTTGATGACGAACGTATTATTTTAAAAAAATATAAAGCAAACATGACTTGCCAAGTAACTGGTGAAGTATCTGATGACAACTTTACACTTGCAGGTGGTAAATTAGTTCTTAGCCCTGAAGGTGCTGAATTACTTATCAAAGAAATTCAAGAAAAAATGCAAGCTGCTAAATAATATACAACGACAAAGGCTACCATATACTGGTAGCCCCTTTTATTTTATATACATATACGACATTTAGCTTGAATGCAAAGGACTTTCCAGTACAGGCTTTGTACAACAGGACAAGGCGAGTTAGCAGACCTGGCACCCTATCACCTTTGTATTAAATCATCTTTACTGCTTCTCGACATGATAAGCTTGGTATATATCTCGCTTTTGCATGCCCCGATCTTTAGCAACTAGTTTAATAGCCTCTTTTGAATTTAGTTGATTTGCTTCCATATAGTAATCAACATGTCCAACAATATCGAATGAATTCCACCATAAATCTTCTAACTCTGTATCAACAGTGGATGCTCCTTCAATAATTAGACAAAATTCCCCGCGAACCTCTGACTCTGTCGTCCATGTCAAGGCTTCGCTGATGGTCCCACGAATAAACTCTTCAAACTTCTTAGTCAATTCTCGGCAAAGTACAATGTTCCTGTCCCCTAAAATGTCGAGCATATGCTTTAGTGTCTCCTTCAAGCGATGAGGAGACTCGTACATAATCCAGGTTACATCTACTTTTTTTAACCTTTCAAGCTCTTCTTTTTTCTGTTTAGCCCCTCTTTGCAAAAATCCATAAAAATAGAACGGCTGGGGTACTAAACCTGAAGCAATTAAAGCGGTTAAAGCAGCATTTGCTCCAGGCAAAGGAATCACCTTAAATCTCTCAGCAATTGCGTCCCTTACAAGCTCATAGCCAGGATCAGAAATAGTAGGAAGTCCGGCATCACTGACAAGTGCAATCACCTGCCCGCTACGCAGTCGATCCAACATATGCTTTCCACTGTTTTCTTTATTATGTTCGTGATAACTGACAATCGGAGTAGTAATTTCAAAATAATTACACAGCTTCTTCGTATTCCTCGTATCCTCTGCCGCAATGACATCTGCTTCCTTTAAAATACGTAAAGCACGGAAACTCATATCCTCCAAATTGCCAATCGGAGTGGGAACGAGATATAGAGCAGGCTCTAGACCTTCTTTCTCATAGCTTTTCTGTTGCCACATTTCTTACTTCTCCTCCTTTGTCATCCATTCCTTCTTAGCTTTCCGTGATAGTTGTTTAAAACGATATTCTGCTTGCATCGCTTCCGTTTTCGATTCAAAGGTCTCATAGTAAATAAGCTCAACAGGAGTTCTCCCTCGCGTATACTTTGCCCCTTTTCCTTGATTATGCACCTTGACTCGGTGTTCCAGATTATTCGTATACCCCGCATAGTAGCTTTCATCTTGACACTCTAGTACATAAAAGTAATGCTTATTTGTCTCCATATAAAATCTTTCTAATTTCAGGATTATATTCATTTTGCTCATTATAAACGACAAGCGGGGGTAAAACTTTTAAATCCGGGCTTCCATCTTTAATACCTTCAATTAAAATGGTATTTGCTTCTTTCATTGCCTTTGGATAAACAAATTGAAGTCGCTTTGGCTCAATTCGATACTGTCTCATTAAACTTAATAAATCCATTAATCGCCCAGGCCGATGAACAAAGGCTGCCTTTCCACCTTGTTTCAACAGCTGGCTGCTCACCCGAACAACATCCTCCAATGTACACATAATCTCATGGCGAGCAATGGCAAAATGTTCATTTTTATTGATTTCCTCTTGGGAGGGTGTTGGGAAATAAGGAGGGTTGCACGTAACTACATCATATTTACTATGACCTATTGTTTTAGCAATATCCTTTAAATCACCGTGTATCATCTTGATTTGCTCAGATAATTGATTATAGCCAACACTTCGACACGCCATATCATAGAGGCGCTCTTGAATTTCAACACCCTCTATCTTACCCTTCGTACGCGTACTCAACAGCAAGGGAATAATACCATTTCCTGAGCATAGGTCCACTATATTTCCTTTTTGAATCGGAACACTTACAAATTTTGATAATAAAACCGCATCTAATGAAAAGGCAAATACAGAAGGACTCTGAATAATTCTCAAATCTTCAGCTAATAAATAATCTAAGCGTTCATCTCCTCTAAGTTGTAACACGACCGGATCTCCTTTACATAATAATTATTTCGTGCTATTTATAATCTTCTTCTATGTAGAATACAATTTCTTCTTGATATATATTCTAATCATACAAAAAGGTCTGACCAAAAGATTGCGTCAGACCTCGAATCACCCTATTATATCTTTTAAAGAGAAAACGATCCTCTTCATTATTTTTTATTTAAAAACGATAGACAGAATAGACAATCTCCTTCTTTTCGTAAACTACCAAAATGGAGATTACATATATGAAACCCTTCATTATAAATTCGAGCTAAATTATCGTATCCTTCTCCGATATCTAAAGTTTTTTCCTTGCTATTCGATATTTTAGCCTTTTTCAAACCTGATTCTTTTTCTAATATCTCAGGAACAGCAGCTAAATTTAAACGATGTCGCAAGTGGCCATTCTCCAGCTTAAGTGACTGATTCTCCTCTAGTATGTCAGCAAGAGATTCCTTCAATTTTCCAAGTCTGGTATATAGTTCACTAATTTGGGTTTCAATATCCGTAACTGATTCAAAAATTTCCTTTTTATCCACGCTACCCACCACCTTACTAATCTGTGGCTTGAATAGAAACGGCTCCCTCATTTAGAATCTCATCTAAAGTATACTCTAATACTCTGTCCTGTTCGATTAATTCAATTTGAAGTACGCGTTCTAGAATATTAAGCCCCACTACCTTGCCTTTACCATTGGGAGTTTTAATAATTTCCCCTAAATCAGGAAGCATTTCTTTTGCACTTTCATATTCGTCATTTTCATATTTCAAACAACACATCAAACGCCCACATAAACCTGATATTTTTGTTGGATTTAATGAAAGATTTTGATCTTTTGCCATCTTAATGGATACTGGCTCAAAATCACCGAGAAATGTTGAACAACAGAGCATTCGTCCACAAGGTCCAATTCCACCTAACATTTTGGCCTCATCACGAACACCTATTTGACGAAGTTCAATTCTTGTCCGAAAAATGGATGCTAAATCTTTAACTAAATCTCGAAAATCGACACGTCCATCTGCTGTAAAGAAAAAAACAACTTTATTTCGATCAAAAGTATATTCCACATCAACAAGCTTCATATCTAGCTTATGCTCTTCTACCTTTTGACAACAAATATGATAGGCTTCCGCAGCAGCAGCCTTATTTTCATCAACAATTAACCGATCCTTTGCATCTGCAATTCTTAAAACCTTTTTTAAAGGTAAGACTACATCATTCTCGCCTACTTGTTTCCGGGCTGTTACAACCTTGCCGAATTCAACACCGCGAACGGTTTCCACGATGACAAAATCACCTTTTGGAATATCGATTTCACCCGGATCAAAGTAGTATATTTTGCCCGCCTTTTTAAAACGGACACCTACAACATTATACAAATCCTGATCCCTCCTGTAAATTCAGCACAAGCTGCTCCATTAACAGCTGTGAATTTGTATTAGACAATAGTCTTCGCTTAGCTTCCAAAATCGAACTCATATTATTCGCTAGTCGTCTTTGAGAAATTTGAAAAGCATGAGATTCATATTCCTTCATCAGATTTTGAAATACTACGGAGTCTTGCTTGTCTAATTGAATGTATAATAAATCCTTATAAATAAGAAGTAACAAATCAAGACCTTTGTCTAGTTGCTCTCTCTCTTTAAAATGAGAAAACCAATCCGTTTGTAAATAAATTAATGCCTTCATTGGACTTTGTTTTAACACTTCATATAATTTTACCACTATTTTTTGAGCTTGTACAAACCATTCATCTTGATTTAAGGCTAATCCATCTTCTAAATTTTGTGTAATTTGAGAAATAACGGAGGCTTGCTGTAATGGAATACCTTGTTCCATTAATTTTTGTTTAACATTCTCAGGAGAAAGTGAAGTAAAGGTGATCACTTGACATCTAGACAGAATGGTAGGCAAAATTCGTTGCCCCTGTTCAGTCATTAAAATAGCTACTGTTTCTGCAGAAGGCTCTTCCAGGAACTTCAATAAGCTATTAGCTGCACTAACTGACATTTTGTCGCTATCCGCAATCATATAAATTTTCCGCTTTCCTTCTACACTTTTCATAGAAAACTCTTCTTGCAGACTTTTAATTTGTTCCTTTTTAATTGATAAACCATCTCGCTCAACGTAATGAACATCTGGATGATTCCCACTCGTAATCCGTTTACAATTACTACACTCTTCGCATGGCTCATAATGAGAAATAGGTGCCTCACATAATAAACTTTTGGCAAAAATATGACTAATATCATTTTTCCCCGTTCCTTTTTCCCCTTCAAACAAGTAGGCATGTGCCACCCTATTTTTAACAATACTATTTTGTAACATCATCATAACTTGAGGTTGTACTTGCATCATTTCCTGCCATGTCTTCAAAACCATCAACTCACTTAAGTATAATTATTACGGTGTCTCTCTCTTATATTTCAGACTATAATAGCAATTTTATGAAACATCTTGAAGAAGTAGAATTATCCTATCTTTCTAAAAACATAGAGATCCTTGATTTTGTTTGTTCAAAAACAGCATCTAAGGGCTGGCTTGCATCAATTCTTACAAAACGATCTTTCCATTTTTCCATTACTAGCTGATAGCCTTCACGTACCTTTTCATGAAAGTGAAGCTCCTCTAGATCAAGACGATTTACCTCTCGTTGATTATTTGCGGAAATACGTTTCAATCCCTCTGCTGGATCAATATCAAAATAAAACGTTACATCTGGCATGAAATGACCAATAGCAAACGTATTTATACTATAAATCTCATCCATATCTATTCCACGGGCATGGCCTTGATACGCTAACGAGCTATCAATAAAACGGTCACATAAAACAATCATACCCTGTTCTAGTGCAGGGATGATTTTCTCAACCAAATGTTGACGTCTGGCTGCAGCATATAATAAGGCTTCAGTCCGCGAATCCATCGCTGTATTTTCCTTATTTAAAATGACTTCTCTAATTTGTTCAGAAATAGGGATTCCCCCTGGTTCTCGTGTCAATACAACTGAGTAGCCTTCCTGTTGCAAAGTCTCCCCTACCATTTTTAAGATCGTTGTCTTACCAGCGCCCTCAGGCCCCTCCATTGTTATAAAAATACCCCGTTCCATGTTGTACCTCCACGTTCATTGTATTCACTTAATATCTCATTTTAGCGAACTCACTCTTTTTCGTAAATCATTAGCTTTCCACCAGCTAATACTGAACCACCATGAAAACGAGAACGATGTGCTAATAGGCTCTCTAATCTAGCTAGTTTTTCAGCCGTTATCATTTCTCCAGACATGATCAGTGGAACCCCGGGAGGATATGGAATGACCATTTCGGTAGAAACCCGGCCTACTGCCTCGTTAAAAGGAACTTGCTTCATATTGCTCTGCTTCATTTGTGAGTATGATAAAGCTAGTGATGTGATTAATGAGGATTCCTTCCATTGATTCTTTGCGGGAAAGACGTTTTTCCCTACCTTCTCTTTAACTGCCGTCTCTATTTTGTCTACCGTTTGTAAAAATGGATAGGCATGTTTCCTTTTTACTAATGGCAGTACAAATAACACGTTCTGTGGATCAGCTAGTTCAGTATAGACGCCAACTTCTTCTAATAATGCTTGTAATTCATAGCCACTTAAACCGCATCTAGATTTAATACTTACCTTAAGTGGATCAACGAGTACACCCACTGGTGGCTCTAACACGTCAATTTCTAAAATTCTAGATAACTGAAATTTAAATTCAGAGATAGCCTTCACTAATCCGTCTCTATCCTCATCCGTAAATGTTGCCAAATAAGCACGAGCTAAGTCAAGTGAACCCATAATCGGATAAGAGGGACTACTGGATTGTAGCATTTGTAAATAAAATTGAATGCGTTCCGTGCCAAGCAATGAACTATTAACATGTAAATAAGACCCCATTGTCATAGCTGGAAGCGTTTTATGAGCTGAATGCACAACGATATCTGCGCCTAAGCGTATTGCGCTTTTCGGAAAAGGGGCCCCCACCGATAAATGGGCACCATGGGCCTCATCAACCAGAACAGGAATTCTCTTTATATGAGCTAACTCAATTATTGTACTCAAATCTTCTGCAAATCCATAATAATTGGGGTATGTTAAAATAATTGCTTTTGTCTCTGGATACAAATCTAAAGCAGTAAAGACCGTTTCATCATTTACTCCTCCAGGTATTCCCCAATCTGCATATAAAGTAGGCGTTAGAAATACTGGATTTGCATTCACCAGCATTAGTCCATTAAGAATGGATTTATGGCAATTACGTTGAACAAGCACTGTATCTCCATCACCGCAGGTTGCCAAAATCATTGCCAAATTTCCTACTGTGGAACCGTTCACCAAAAAATAACTTTTCTGTACCTTATGTAAATTTGCTAAAAGTAACTCTGCCTCCATAATTGGACCTTCTGGTGCATGTAAATCATCTAGTCCCGATAACTCTGTTGCATCGATCGTTAGTAGAGATTCATATAAGAATCTCCCTTTCTCCATAAATACTTGCCCATTTTTATGCCCTGGAACATGATAAGAAACTTTATTTTTTTTATTAAAATTAACTAACGCATCAAATAATGGCGTTTGTGATTGGTTCATTTCTCTCGTCCTTCTACTAATTCTTACTCTCATTTTACCAAATAAGCAAAAACTAAACCATGCTTACGAACAATCAGTATAGGGAATGACAGTTATCGAGCATAAAACTGAAAAATCGAGCATATATTTCAATAATCGGGCATAAAACCATAAAATTGAGCATATATCGAACATGAAGCCATCAATTCACATATTTTTCGCAGATGTATACGCACTGGACCATACAGAGTGTGAGGAAACATTAATCAGTTGTGACTTACCACTGATGACCATATTAAAAAGATTATTACCCTTATCATGTAAAAAAGCCAAGGGTCATAAACCTTCCTTGACTCTCTGACTCTATATTCCTATGAAAAAATTCCTGGATTTGTAATCTTTTTTAATTGTTTAAGATAATACTTATATTTCACATCTCGCGTGTCCGTACCAATCATTTCACGTTCACACTCTTCGCAAATAAACGAAGTGTATAAATGAATACCCGATGCTTTCATACTCTCACAAACTACGCATGTTTCCCCTGCCACCTTTTTGGTTTCTGTTGTTCCCAACATCTCCACCTCCATACCTGCATTCTCCCCAAAAACTTTTTAACTTATACCTTAGTCTCAGGTAGTTTAAGAGAACCGGGATAACTGCTCATAACAATGTATGATGCAAGCGCCCAATACGTGTATGTCTCCCTGAAAGTTTATTTAAATAGCAAAATTCCCATACAAAATTAAAACTTATTAATCAAAGAGAACAAATCAATATTTTGCGTTTGTCCAAATTCAATATTTAGTTTTGCTCAACTAACATAAGAAGAATACTCCAACAAGGGTATTTGATTTTCATGGTAAAATATTGATGGAAACAAAAGAAATTTGGGGATGGAAATAGAATAACAGAAATTAAGATTGACTTGGGAGTGAAGAGTCTGAATAATTCTTGGAATAAATTTATATACAAAATTGCTTCTCCAATTTATGATAGGTTTTTTAATTCGGGTATTTTTTTAAATGCCAGAAAACAAATATTTCAAGCAATACCATTCAATAACAAACAAAAAATCCTGTTTGTTGGTGTAGGAACGGGTGCTGATTTAGAGTTAATCAATTACTCTGACTTAGATATCACAGCCATTGATTATTCACCTGATATGCTTGGAAAAGCAAGAAAAAAGTTTGAAAATTCAGCGACTACATTTTTAGAAATGGATGCTCAAAATATGGACTTCGATAACGAATCGTTTGACTATGTAGTAGCAAGTTTGATCCTTACAGTAGTACCTGATGCAAATAAATGCTTCCAAGAGATGATGAGAGTTTTAAAACAAGATGGAAAAGTCATTATTTTTGATAAATTTGTGCCTGAAAATCAAAAACTTTCGTTACCAAAAATGCTTTTGCGACCAATTATTAGCGTATTAGGAACTGACATTGGTCAGAGTTTTAAAGAATTACTTCTTAATAATAATATTAAAGTAGAGGAAGATACGCCAATAATGCTGAGTGGAATGTATAGGAAAATAATAATTAGTAAAATGAATTGAATGTTTCATTTTAACTATCAGGGCAGTTAATTCAACAAGAATAGGGAAACCCTTAAATTTAAGCAATTATCAACATTAATATTAACACAGCCTAAAATAAAAGAGACTAGCATCTCTGCTAGCCTCTCATTTTTGCTTGGCGACGTCCTACTCTCACAGGGGGAGACCCCCAACTACCATCGGCGCTGAAGAGCTTAACTTCCGTGTTCGGAATGGGAACGGGTGTGACCTCTTCGCCATCGTCACCAAACATATCAGGAACCTTGTTCCCTCAAAACTAGATAATAAAGAAGGTAAAAAACTTGCGTGTAATCAAAACAGTTAAAATAGGTTAAGTCCTCGATCGATTAGTATCAGTCAGCTCCATGTGTCACCACACTTCCACCTCTGACCTATCAACCTGATCATCTTTCAGGGATCTTACTAGCTTGCGCTATGGGAAATCTCATCTTGAGGGGGGCTTCATGCTTAGATGCTTTCAGCACTTATCCCGTCCGCACATAGCTACCCAGCGATGCTCTTGGCAGAACAACTGGTACACCAGCGGTGCGTCCATCCCGGTCCTCTCGTACTAAGGACAGCTCCTCTCAAATTTCCTGCGCCCACGACGGATAGGGACCGAACTGTCTCACGACGTTCTGAACCCAGCTCGCGTACCGCTTTAATGGGCGAACAGCCCAACCCTTGGGACCGACTACAGCCCCAGGATGCGATGAGCCGACATCGAGGTGCCAAACCTCCCCGTCGATGTGGACTCTTGGGGGAGATAAGCCTGTTATCCCCGGGGTAGCTTTTATCCGTTGAGCGATGGCCCTTCCATGCGGAACCACCGGATCACTAAGCCCGACTTTCGTCCCTGCTCGACTTGTAGGTCTCGCAGTCAAGCTCCCTTGTGCCTTTACACTCTACGAATGATTTCCAACCATTCTGAGGGAACCTTTGGGCGCCTCCGTTACTCTTTAGGAGGCGACCGCCCCAGTCAAACTGCCCACCTGACACTGTCTCCCGCCCCGATAAGGGGCGAGGGTTAGAATGTCAATACAGCCAGGGTAGTATCCCACCAACGCCTCCACCGAAGCTGGCGCTCCGGCTTCTCAGGCTCCTACCTATCCTGTACAAGCTGTACCAAAATTCAATATCAGGCTGCAGTAAAGCTCCACGGGGTCTTTCCGTCCTGTCGCGGGTAACCTGCATCTTCACAGGTACTATAATTTCACCGAGTCTCTCGTTGAGACAGTGCCCAGATCGTTACACCTTTCGTGCGGGTCGGAACTTACCCGACAAGGAATTTCGCTACCTTAGGACCGTTATAGTTACGGCCGCCGTTTACTGGGGCTTCAATTCAAAGCTTCGCCGTGAAGCTAACCTCTCCTCTTAACCTTCCAGCACCGGGCAGGTGTCAGCCCCTATACTTCACCTTGCGGTTTCGCAGAGACCTGTGTTTTTGCTAAACAGTCGCCTGGGCCTATTCACTGCGGCTCATCAAGGCTATTCACCTCAATGAGCACCCCTTCTCCCGAAGTTACGGGGTCATTTTGCCGAGTTCCTTAACGAGAGTTCTCTCGAACACCTTAGGATTCTCTCCTCGCCTACCTGTGTCGGTTTGCGGTACGGGCACCCTACATCTCACTAGAGGCTTTTCTTGGCAGTGTGGAATCAGGAACTTCGGTACTATATTTCCCTCGCTATCACAGCTCAGCCTTCACGGAAACGGGATTTGCCTCGTTTCCAGCCTAACTGCTTAGACGCGCATATCCAACAGCGCGCTTACCCTATCCTCCTGCGTCCCCCCATCGTTCAAACGATGTATAGGTGGTACAGGAATATCAACCTGTTGTCCATCGCCTACGCTTTTCAGCCTCGGCTTAGGTCCCGACTAACCCTGAGCGGACGAGCCTTCCTCAGGAAACCTTAGGCATTCGGTGGAAGGGATTCTCACCCTTCTTTCGCTACTCATACCGGCATTCTCACTTCTAAGCGCTCCACCAGTCCTTACGATCTAGCTTCAACGCCCTTAGAACGCTCTCCTACCACGGACATCGTTGATGTCCATCCACAGCTTCGGTGTTATGTTTAGCCCCGGTACATTTTCGGCGCGGAGTCACTCGACCAGTGAGCTATTACGCACTCTTTAAATGGTGGCTGCTTCTGAGCCAACATCCTGGTTGTCTAAGCAACTCCACATCCTTTTCCACTTAACATAAACTTTGGGACCTTAGCTGGTGGTCTGGGCTGTTTCCCTTTTGACTACGGATCTTATCA
>CAVVWH010000027.1:255000-267500 GCA_963751845.1 uncultured Bacillaceae bacterium | reverse complement strand
CTGAACCATCAAGTTGCTGTGTTGAGATGAAATCCTCTCGTAATTGTTGCCACTGACTCTCTGGTACTCCTACCATCTCCATGCGTCGACCTGTAAGTTGCTGTGTAATTGTAGCAATAGCGCCAGTGAATCGGCTATTTTCCATTGCCATTTGGCAATGAATATCATATTTAAATTTTACCACAAATGCTCCTTCAGACGCAGCAACAGGTTCTGCTTCAGATAATAAAGCAGCTAATGATTTTAAATTTTGTTGTGCTAATTGCTCAAACATTTCCCCCCAACGACTTTTGACCATTTGTAAATCTGGTTTTGTCGCATGTTTTAGGATTTGATTGATCTTGCCTGCTGGTGCTTTATATGTTTTCTTAGGCATCCTTTGATTCTTAGATTGGACAGTAGCTTTTTCCGTACTTGCAGCTGCTAATCCATTACGTTGTAGGTCTTGTAATTGTTGCTCTAATCCTTCTATTTTAGAAAGAAGCTGTTGAACTTCTGTATGATCTACTTGAGCATTCTGTTGTGTATTACATAACTTCACAAGTGCTACTTCTAATAAAATTCTCGGATGATTAGTCCATTTCATATCCTGTTGGGTTTTGTTAAAGCTCTCAATCATTTGATAGATTGTATCTCTAGAAATGATTTTAGACAATTCCTTGAATTGTGAGTCAATCAGTACTCGCTCAAATGTATCAGCAAAACTAGGAGCTGCTTGATATAACAGCATATCGCGGAAATAATAAATCATATCTTCTATGAAACGTGCAGGATCTTTTCCCATTGCTAATAATTCATCGAGGACTTGGAGCGAGCCGGCGACATCCTTTTCGTAAATCGTCTTAGCTAATCGACTTAAGAAAGACTGTGATACTGATCCTGTCACGGTTAGTGCATCTTCAACCGATACTCTCTCAGAGCTAAACGAAATGGCCTGATCAAGCAAACTAAGCGCGTCACGCATACCACCTTCAGCTGCTCGTGCAATTATATGTAACGCCTGCTCATCGCACACGATTCCTGTTTCATTTATTATTTGTGACATTCTTCCCACAATATCTTTAGGTTGAATGCGTTTAAAATCAAAACGCTGACACCGTGAAATAATGGTTAAAGGAATTTTATGTGGCTCCGTTGTTGCCAATATAAAAATTACATGTTTAGGCGGTTCTTCCAATGTTTTTAACAAAGCATTGAAGGCACCTTGAGATAGCATATGCACTTCATCAATTATATACACTTTAAAAGTGGCCGCATTTGGTGCATATTTGACCTTATCTCGAATATCACGGATTTCTTCTACCCCATTATTAGAAGCAGCATCAATTTCAATCACATCTGATATGGAGCCGTCAGTAATTCCGCGGCAGGTTGCACATTCATTACATGGTTCTCTTGTAGGTGCATGCTCACAGTTCACAGCTTTTGCAAGAATTTTAGCAGCACTTGTCTTTCCTGTACCACGTGGACCTGAAAATAAATAGGCGTGGGAAACCTTCTGCCCGATAAGAGCGTTTTGCAATGTTTTAGTTACATGTTCCTGACCGACCACGTCAACAAATTGCTGCGGTCGCCACACCCGATATAATGCTTGATATCCCACGGTAATTCCTCCTTTATTTTCTTTCTCCACTCGTCTCATTATAACGCAGCCGAATCTATAAATCCAAGTAAGAAAAAAACCCACCCTAAATGGATGAGTTCATGGTTTATGTAATAACTACCGTGCACCTTCTGTCGATTAACAGCCATAAGCGTTACTTAAGCAGTTAGCTCGGCCCAGGCAACCCTGCGGCACATGGGAGCTTCCACTTAATGCTGCTTCCTTCCGGACCTGACATGGTTCATGGAGACCCATTGCGCAGGACCCGAGCGTCAACGCCACTTACTTAAGGCAGACCCTACAGCATGCTAACCTCGAGAAGGGATTCAGTCTCGCTAGAGCGGATTGCGAGTACAGGGCACCGCTACCTCCCCACCTAGCACGGCAAATATGATACCAGTAATCATTGTATCCTCTTAAGATACATAAATGATTATACTAATAGCGTTCTAAAAAAGCAATCTTTATTCGATGTTAATATCTTCCAAATTTTGAGTCTTTACTCTCTTTGCTGCTTTTTTTCGTTCACGAAGCTCTTTAAAAAAGGCAGTTAGAATGCCACCACATTCCTCATACAATACGCCACTGGTTACCTCACTTTGGTGATTAAAACGCTCATCTTGGAGTAAATTCATAAACGTACCAGCGCATCCAGCCTTAGGATCATATGCACCAAAAACCACTCTTTTGATTCTCGAATTCATGATAGCACCTGCACACATTGGACAAGGCTCTAGTGTCACATACAAAGTTGCTTCCTCCAACCGCCATGTCCCGAGAGTGTTACACGCCTCCATTATGGCTAATAATTCAGCATGCGCAACAGAACTTTGTTTCGTTTCTCGTAAATTATAACCTTTAGCAATTACTTCACCATCCAGCACAATAACAGCACCAATTGGTACTTCTTGAAGTTCACGTGCTTTTTTAGCCTCTTCTAAAGCCATATTCATAAAATACACATCATCTTTCATCAACTTGCCCCCTTTCAAACATGAGTTAGAAGAGATTATTTTTATTTTATAGAGTAAAGTAACGCCACTAAGTCCAAAATATAAGCTAATACCTTATTCTATACATACTATCTTAAATTGGGTTTTGTTTCACGATAAGAAAAAAGGAGTCTTTCTATGAAATCTGCATTACTTATTATTGATATGATTAATGATTTTAATTTTACTCACGGAGACATGCTATACACTCATACTAAATCGATTGTCGAACCAATCCTCCATTTAAAAAGTATAATGAAAAAACAAGAATTACCCATTATCTATATAAATGATCATTATAATTTATGGCAAGCCGATTTTAAGAAAATCATTAATGCTTGTAAGAATGAAAAAAATGAAGAATTAATTAAAAAAATAGAACCGAATGAAAATGATTACTTTTTAATCAAACCAAAGCATTCAGCTTTTTACGGAACTGCCCTTCACACTTTACTTCAGCAGTTAAAAGTTAAAAAATTAATCTTAACTGGCATTGCGGGAAATATTTGCGTTCTATTTACTGCAAATGATGCTTATATGCGAGAATACCAATTATGGATACCAGAAGATGCAATTGCCTCAGCAGCAATTGAAGACAACCAATACGCTTTAACTATGATGCAGCATGTATTAAAAGCCAATACAAAAAAATCCGTCACATAACGTAACGGATTTTTTACTATTTAAATATGGTAAAGGAAATGAAGGAGGTAGAGGGATTCGAACCCCCGCGGGGTTTGACCCCCCTGTCGGTTTTCAAGACCGATCCCTTCAGCCGGACTTGGGTATACCTCCGTATTGACATAAATTATAATAAACTTTTCAACTAAAAAAGTCAACACTAAAAAAATATTTTAAAATAACATGACTTATCACACTATCGATATGGACTAATGGCCTTAGAAGTACCTTTTTGTAGTACAGAAAAGAGCCAGACATCTTATATAAATGTTGACTCTTTCTCTTTATACCCTATCTTAAATAAGATACATATACATTAATGGCTATTAAGGTTTAATTACTTCCACTCCACGCATATATGGACGTAACGCCTCAGGAATCACTACACTACCATCTTCTTGCTGATAGTTTTCTAAAATAGCTGCAACTGTTCTACCAATAGCTAGACCTGATCCATTTAGTGTATGAACATGTTCTGGTTTTCCCTTTGGATCACGACGGAATCTAATGTTAGCACGTCTACCTTGGAACGCTTCAAAATTACTACAAGAAGAGATTTCACGATAGGTCCCGTAGCTAGGAAGCCATACTTCAAGATCGTACTTCTTCGCAGCTGTAAATCCTAAATCAGCTGTACACATGCTCAATACGCGATATGGCAAGCCTAATAATTGTAGGACCTTCTCTGCATGACCTGTTAAATTTTCAAGCTCCTGATAAGAATCTTCAGGCTTTACTAGCTTTACTAGCTCGACTTTATTGAATTGGTGCTGACGAATTAACCCTCGGGTATCACGTCCAGCAGATCCCGCCTCAGAACGGAAGCATGCAGTATAAGCAACATAACTTAGAGGTAAATCATCTCCATTTAAAATTTCATCACGATGATAATTAGTAACGGGTACCTCAGCAGTTGGAATTAAGAAATAATCCTCACTCTCAATTCTAAATGCATCTTCCTCAAACTTTGGCAATTGTCCTGTGCCTGTCATACTCGCACGATTCACTATGAAAGGTGTCATTAGCTCTGTATATCCATGCTCCTCGATATGTAAATCTAACATAAAGCTAGCTAATGCACGTTCTAGACGAGCTCCCAATCCTTTATAAAATGCGAAGCGACTTCCCGTTACTTTCGCAGCTCTTTCAAAATCGACAATATCTAAATCAGTTGCTACATCCCAGTGTGGTTTAGGCTCAAAGTCAAATTGTGGTACCTCACCCCAATGACGAATAGGAACGTTATCATCCTCTGAGTCCCCAACCGGAACACTTTCGTGTGGAATATTTGGAATAGAAAGGAGTAAAATGTCTAGTTTCGCTTCTACTTCACGTAATTCCTCATCTATACCTTTAATTTCATCCCCTACTACACGCATTTCAGCAATTAAAGAATCTGCATCTTTCTTTTCGCGCTTTAATGCAGCTACTTGTTCAGATACTTCATTTCTCTTGCTTTTTAGTTTTTCCACATTAGCAATTAATTCACGACGTTTAACGTCCAATTCCTCAAATGAATCAAGAGCTGTCAAATCTTCACCACGGTGTTGCAGCACTCTTTTCACTTCTTCAAAATTATTACGTAAATATTTTAAATCTAACATGTTTTTTCCTCCTACCTTTTTTAAGAATACAAAAAACTCCCGTCCCTATAAAAGGGACGAGAGTTAACCCGCGTTGCCACCCTAGTTGAAGACAAAATTGTCTTCCACTCGTCAAGATAACGGCTTGAACCGAAGAAACTTACTAACAAAAGTGTTCCATTTCTTACTCAAGGATGGATTCACAAGATGATTACACCGATTTTCACCAACCATCGGCTCTCTAAAGAAAAACATACTTGCTACTATTTCCTGTCATCGCTAAAAAGATAAAATTGTTTATTTTCTTTAATTTATTATAATTTTTTACAATATGCAACCCTTTTATACAAGGATTCTTTTAGAACCAACCTTTTACAGTTGATGCAACTCCTGACCAAATATCGCCAAAGAATCCGCCTATTGCACGCATAGATAAAACAAACCAATTTGCCTTTTCTACAGTTTCAGCTGCAACAACATCGACCGTAATAGCTTTAGATTCAGGATTAGTAATAGATCCATAACTTACTCCATCTTTTGGCTCAACTGTAAGATAACCTAATTTATCGCCTTTTTTAATAGGCGCTGTTAACTCGCCATCTTTATTTAACTTACTTTTATCTACTACTAATTTTACTTTATAATTATCTTTCTTTCCATTTTCAACTAGTAAATTAAGTGCCTCTTTTGTTTGAACTTTTACAGATTTTTCTTTTCCTTTTACAACCGGTAAAGTGTCTTTTCCTTTTACCTGATAGTTAGCCGGTAAAATTTGTTCTTTCCCAAATTGACCAAAAGCATAATCCATTAGTTTAGTCGTATCAGCAAAGCGATCATTTTTTGAAGTTGATTTCATAACAACCGTAATATAACGTTGCCCATTTCGAATGGCAGTTCCAGTATTGGCATAGCCCGCAAAATCGGTTGAACCCGTTTTAAGTCCATCTACACCATCATATGCGAAAATTAATCCTGGTAGCATCCAGTTAAAGTTTGGATATTCTTTTCCATCACGAAATTTCAATTTAGAAATGCTAGAATAATCCAATACTTCTGGGAAATCATTAATTAATCGAAAAGCTAGTAGAGCAGTATCTCTAGCTGTCATAACATTTTCCTCTGTTTCATTGCCAGTAGGATAACTTCCTAATAAATCCTTATTATTAAGTCCACTTGCATTAACAAATTTATAGTTTTTCAACCCTAATTTTTTTGCCTTTTCATTCATTAATTCAACAAATTTCGTTTCAGTTCCCGAAATTAATTCTGCCAATGCAACAGTTGCTGCATTTCCGGAATGTACGGCCATCGCACTGTATAATTCTTTTACTGTATAATCTTCACCTTGTGTCAAACCAACATTTGATAAATTTGGTACTTTTGATAGATTATGTACATATTCATTTATGTTAACTTTTTGATCCCAAGTGATTTTTTTATTTTTAATAGCTTCCATGACGATATATTCAGTCATCATTTTTGACATTGAGGCAATACCTAATACTTTGTCCGCATTATGCTCGTAAATAATTTGACCAGTTTTACCATCAATAATGATAGAAGCTTCTGCTTTTAGCCCTAAATCAGATTCAGCTCTAGCTTCCCCTGGTTGATAGGCAAATTGTGATAAAACAAAGACAAAAATCAAGGTAAACATCAGGGTAATCTTGCTGATTCTTTTCAATTCCTACTACCTCCAACTTATCATTTTCTTTTAAAATTCAGACAATATATTTTTATGTCTGCCCAACACACTTTTTTTAGTTTATCATAGAAAAAACAAAAAAAATAGACAGCGTCATGAAAGACAGTGTCTATTTTTTTGGAAATCATTTTACCCGAGTTAATCATACTACTATATACCCATTTAAAATATCGATAATAAGCTTTAAGACCTACGGAATGAATAAGAGCGGTATGTCCTTATATCCTAGATCCTTATTGTATTGAATAGTTCGGTGCTTCTTTTGTAATTTGAACATCATGTGGATGACTTTCTCTTAATCCCGCACCAGTCATCCTAATAAATTGTGATTTTTCTTTTAAATCATGCAAAGTTGCTGTACCACAGTAACCCATACCTGCACGAATACCACCTAGTAATTGATAAACAGTATCTGCAAGTGGTCCTTTATAAGGTAAACGTCCTTCAATACCTTCCGGAACTAATTTTTTAGCATCTTCTTGGAAATAACGATCTTTAGATCCTTTTTCCATAGCAGCAACTGATCCCATACCACGATATACTTTAAAACGACGGCCTTGGAAGATTTCTGTTTCTCCTGGACTTTCCGTAACACCTGCAAGTAAACTTCCAAGCATAACAGCATCTCCACCAGCAGCTAAGGCTTTTATAACATCACCGGAATATTTAATACCACCATCTGCAATAATCGTTTTACCAAGCTTACGTGCTTCCGTTGCACAGTCATAAACGGCTGTAATTTGAGGTACACCTACGCCTGCAACAACGCGTGTTGTACAAATAGAACCAGGTCCAATACCAACCTTAACTACATCCGCACCAGCTTCAATTAATGCACGTGTTGCAGAAGCAGTTGCTACGTTTCCTGCAATAATTGTAACCTCAGGAAATGCTGCACGAATTTCTTTTACCATATTTATAACGCCAGCTGAATGGCCATGTGCAGTATCTAAAACAATCGCATCTGCATTTGCTTTTACAAGCATTTCAGCACGCTTTAATGTATCCTTTGTTACACCAACAGCAGCACCAACAAGCAATCTTCCTTGTTTGTCTTTTGCAGAATTTGGGAACTCAATCACTTTCTCGATATCTTTAATTGTGATTAAACCCTTTAAGACTCCGTTCGCATCTACAAGAGGAAGCTTTTCAATTTTATATTTTTGAAGAATCTTTTCAGCTTGTTCCAATGTTGTACCAACTGGTGCTGTCACTAAATTTTCAACCGTCATTACATCTGAAATCTTTAAAGAAAAGTCAGAAATAAAACGTAAATCACGATTTGTAAGAATACCAACAAGTTTTTGATCCGCTTCAGTATTTACAATTGGTACTCCAGAAATTCGATATTTTCCCATTAAATGCTCTGCATCAAATACTTGATGATCCGGGGTTAAGAAAAATGGATCAGTAATAACACCACTCTCAGAACGCTTAACTTTATCCACCTGCTCAGCTTGAGCTTCAATAGACATATTCTTATGAATAATACCTAAGCCACCTTGACGAGCCATTGCGATTGCCATTTCAGCTTCTGTTACTGTGTCCATACCTGCACTAATAATTGGAATGTTAAGCTTTACATTTTCCGATAATTGAACTTGTAAATTAACATCCTTTGGTAAAATATCAGATTGACCTGGAATTAGTAACACATCATCAAATGTTAATCCTTCTTTTACGAACTTATTTTCCCACATTTCTTTCCCCTCCTGCTTTAAAAATATTATTTGTAGGTTATCAATTGGACATAATACTGTCAAGGACTCTTGAAAAAGTTTGATTTTTCTATCAATTCAAAGGAGCTGGTATTTTGCTTAAAAACCCTAATCATTTCGACCTTTTTGCACCTTTTTTCTCTGCTTCATCTTCTCAACTTTTTTTAAAAAAATGTTATAGTCAGCTACATATTACTGAAGCGGAAAATAAAAGTTATCAAAATTGCTATCCGTTTATATATTATCTAGAACATGCAAAAACATACTACGAACAGGCAAACATTTCACCACTCTCCATAAAGCCTATTTTACTATTTTATGGATATGTCCAACTATTAAAAGCCTGTTTATTAACACTCGATCCCAACTATCCTGAATCAACCTCCTTACTTGCACATGGAGTGACAACTAGAAAGAGAAAAAAACAACAATATGATTTTTTAAAAGACGAAGTAAAAGTTCAGAAAAATGGTCTGCTTCCTTGTACAGCTGAAAAACTATTCCACATTACACAACTAGAAGGTGAAAAATTCACCATGGAAACTTTGATAAGAGAAATTCCAGAAATGCAATCTTCTTATCTTTTCTCAAAAAAAAATTTTGAAACGCTCATACCAAATGGTAGAGGTTTTCTCCTTCCAAAGTCTATCTTAGATGATTACAAAATGACAAGCAGTCGTTTTCTAAGCTTTATTCAAACTAAATCTAGACGAGCCTTTACTCTTCAAGAAGTAAGTGATGGTTTACTATTAGAACCTAGTGAAATACTCGTTTATAATTCACCTTCTCCTATTCACTATCACATTGATTCACAAATATTTATGCTATCACTTAATAAGAATTCAAATGGTTACCTGTTACCTGAGCTGATCTCTCACTATTTACTTTTGTATAACTTAAGCATGATTGCACGTTACGAAACAGAATGGTGGTCAGAATTATTGAAAACAATGCCTAATGATGATTATCCCACTATTACTCAATTTTTAAAAGTAACTCAATTTAAAACTCCTTTTCTTATCTATCATTGGCTTATTAAGGAAAAAAATGAAAATAATCTTGGCATCTAACCTAAAAAACAATAATGGTTGGAAAGACATTTCTTCCTTTTTGATACATAAAAAAAATCAGCTAATAAATAGCTGATTTTCGTTTGCTTGGCGACGTCCTACTCTCACAGGGGGAGACCCCCAACTACCATCGGCGCTGAAGAGCTTAACTTCCGTGTTCGGAATGGGAACGGGTGTGACCTCTTCGCCATCGTCACCAAACATATGAGGAACCTTGTTCCTTCAAAACTAGATAATAAAGAAGGTAAAATCTTGCGTGTAATCAAAACATTAAAATAGGTTAAGTCCTCGATCGATTAGTATCAGTCAGCTCCATGTGTCACCACACTTCCACCTCTGACCTATCAACCTGATCATCTTTCAGGGATCTTACTAGCTTGCGCTATGGGAAATCTCATCTTGAGGGGGGCTTCATGCTTAGATGCTTTCAGCACTTATCCCGTCCGCACATAGCTACCCAGCGATGCTCTTGGCAGAACAACTGGTACACCAGCGGTGCGTCCATCCCGGTCCTCTCGTACTAAGGACAGCTCCTCTCAAATTTCCTGCGCCCACGACGGATAGGGACCGAACTGTCTCACGACGTTCTGAACCCAGCTCGCGTACCGCTTTAATGGGCGAACAGCCCAACCCTTGGGACCGACTACAGCCCCAGGATGCGATGAGCCGACATCGAGGTGCCAAACCTCCCCGTCGATGTGGACTCTTGGGGGAGATAAGCCTGTTATCCCCGGGGTAGCTTTTATCCGTTGAGCGATGGCCCTTCCATGCGGAACCACCGGATCACTAAGCCCGACTTTCGTCCCTGCTCGACTTGTAGGTCTCGCAGTCAAGCTCCCTTGTGCCTTTACACTCTACGAATGATTTCCAACCATTCTGAGGGAACCTTTGGGCGCCTCCGTTACTCTTTAGGAGGCGACCGCCCCAGTCAAACTGCCCACCTGACACTGTCTCCCGCCCCGATAAGGGGCGAGGGTTAGAATGTCAATACAGCCAGGGTAGTATCCCACCAACGCCTCCACCGAAGCTGGCGCTCCGGCTTCTCAGGCTCCTACCTATCCTGTACAAGCTGTACCAAAATTCAATATCAGGCTGCAGTAAAGCTCCACGGGGTCTTTCCGTCCTGTCGCGGGTAACCTGCATCTTCACAGGTACTATAATTTCACCGAGTCTCTCGTTGAGACAGTGCCCAGATCGTTACACCTTTCGTGCGGGTCGGAACTTACCCGACAAGGAATTTCGCTACCTTAGGACCGTTATAGTTACGGCCGCCGTTTACTGGGGCTTCAATTCAAAGCTTCGCCGTGAAGCTAACCTCTCCTCTTAACCTTCCAGCACCGGGCAGGTGTCAGCCCCTATACTTCACCTTGCGGTTTCGCAGAGACCTGTGTTTTTGCTAAACAGTCGCCTGGGCCTATTCACTGCGGCTCATCAAGGCTATTCACCTCAATGAGCACCCCTTCTCCCGAAGTTACGGGGTCATTTTGCCGAGTTCCTTAACGAGAGTTCTCTCGAACACCTTAGGATTCTCTCCTCGCCTACCTGTGTCGGTTTGCGGTACGGGCACCCTACATCTCACTAGAGGCTTTTCTTGGCAGTGTGGAATCAGGAACTTCGGTACTATATTTCCCTCGCTATCACAGCTCAGCCTTCACGGAAACGGGATTTGCCTCGTTTCCAGCCTAACTGCTTAGACGCGCATATCCAACAGCGCGCTTACCCTATCCTCCTGCGTCCCCCCATCGTTCAAACGATGTATAGGTGGTACAGGAATATCAACCTGTTGTCCATCGCCTACGCTTTTCAGCCTCGGCTTAGGTCCCGACTAACCCTGAGCGGACGAGCCTTCCTCAGGAAACCTTAGGCATTCGGTGGAAGGGATTCTCACCCTTCTTTCGCTACTCATACCGGCATTCTCACTTCTAAGCGCTCCACCAGTCCTTACGATCTAGCTTCAACGCCCTTAGAACGCTCTCCTACCACGGACATCGTTGATGTCCATCCACAGCTTCGGTGTTATGTTTAGCCCCGGTACATTTTCGGCGCGGAGTCACTCGACCAGTGAGCTATTACGCACTCTTTAAATGGTGGCTGCTTCTGAGCCAACATCCTGGTTGTCTAAGCAACTCCACATCCTTTTCCACTTAACATAAACTTTGGGACCTTAGCTGGTGGTCTGGGCTGTTTCCCTTTTGACTACGGATCTTATCACTCGCAGTCTGACTCCCGAGTATAAGTATTTGGCATTCGGAGTTTGACTGAATTCGGTAACCCGATGGGGGCCCCTAGTCCAATCAGTGCTCTACCTCCAATACTCTCTACCTCGAGGCTAGCCCTAAAGCTATTTCGGAGAGAACCAGCTATCTCCAAGTTCGATTGGAATTTCTCCGCTACCCACACCTCATCCCCGCACTTTTCAACGTGCGTGGGTTCGGGCCTCCATTCAGTGTTACCTGAACTTCACCCTGGACATGGGTAGATCACCTGGTTTCGGGTCTACGACCTCATACTAAATTCGCCCTATTCAGACTCGCTTTCGCTGCGGCTCCGTCTTCTCAACTTAACCTCGCATGAAATCGTAACTCGCCGGTTCATTCTACAAAAGGCACGCCATTACCCATTAACGGGCTCTGACTACTTGTAGGCACACGGTTTCAGGTTCTATTTCACTCCCCTTCCGGGGTGCTTTTCACCTTTCCCTCACGGTACTGGTTCACTATCGGTCACTAGGGAGTATTTAGCCTTGGGAGATGGTCCTCCCTGCTTCCGACGGGATTTCTCGTGTCCCGCCGTACTCAGGATCCACTCAGGAGGGAACGAAGTTTCAACTACAGGGTTTTTACCTTCTCTGACGGACCTTTCCAGATCTCTTCATTTACCCCGTTCCTTTGTAACTCCATGTTGAGTGTCCTACAACCCCAAGAGGCAAGCCTCTTGGTTTGGGCTAATTCCGTTTCGCTCGCCGCTACTCAGGAAATCGCGTTTGCTTTCTCTTCCTCCGGGTACTTAGATGTTTCAGTTCCCCGGGTCTGCCTTCAGTACCCTATGTATTCAGGTAAAGATACTACTCCATTACGAGCAGTGGGTTTCCCCATTCGGAAATCTCCGGATCAAAGCTTACTTACAGCTCCCCGAAGCATATCGGTGT
>CAVVWH010000027.1:0-252500 GCA_963751845.1 uncultured Bacillaceae bacterium | reverse complement strand
TTAACTCTACTTCCAATTGAGAAATTAGTTAGACCTGCTAGCAAAGTTTTCACTATCGTTAAGTCAAATTTACCGAAATCATCATGCAAAATCATTTCCATAACTTTATATGGAGATTGTTTTTTTCGATAAATTCTTTCAGATGTCATCGCATGATATACATCCGCAACTGCAATTATTTTAGAAAATATATGAATGGCATCTCCCTTTTTTCTTTGCAAATAACCCGATCCATTTATTCTTTCATGATGTTCTAAGATTGCAATCTTCACATGATCGTTTAAAATTGGACTGGATTGAACTAACTGATAGCTATATAAAGGGTGTCTATACACTTCATCATTTTCTTCAAAAGATAATTTAGATGTTTTAGTTAGAATTTTATTTGATATTTTAGACATTCCACTGTCTGCTAAGCACCCAGCCATCGTAACTTGATAAATATCCGCCAGATTAAATTTCATTTTATAGGCAATAAAACCACTTAACAGCCCAAGTGATACGGCATGATGAAATAAATAATCCTCCTTTTTACAATAGTGATGCAGTAAAAGAATTTGATAAGGTGCCTCCATCGCTTTATCAAATAAAGGAATAATCATCTCACGTACTTTAGCCACATCAACTTTGCTTCCTGCCTGCCAGTTTTTAAAGAGGCGCTTATAGGCCTGTACGGATTTTAAATACATACTTATAAAACTGAGGTCCTCTTTTTTTTCTTCTTCTAGTTCATAATCAATGATTTCTTTCGGTACAAAATTTTCGCCATTTATTAATGTTCTTTCAACACTTACTTGATCAATTAAAAAGCCTTCTAGAACATGTAATAATTCAGCATCTAGAATGGTTTGTTTATTCATAATTGGACGGTTTGTTAATCCATTTATATCTTTTGCTAAAATACAACCATCGACTAAATATTTTGTTTTTACTAACAAAACAGTCCACCTCACTAACCATAATTACTACTATTTTACTAGACATTTTATTAGAAAAACAAGAAAAATATGTGAATAATCATATTTTCCCTAGTAAAAAAGCCAGACTTTACGTCTGGCTTTACTTATTTTCCGTTATATGTCTAGTTCTAACGATTTATTCTTCATCATCCGTTTTTAAACCTTGTTCGCCCTCATTTTGAACTTGTTCTACTTCAGATGTAGATTCAGTAGAATGCTGTTCATCCTCTTCCTCTAAATCCTCTTTTTCTTCTTCACGTTCTACAATTGCAACTGTGGATACATACTCATTTTCCTCATTTCCCATACGAATGAGCTTAACACCTTGAGTACTACGACCTGTTTTTGAAATATCTTCAATAGCCATTCGAATAATGACACCCGCTGCTGTAATAATCATAAGATCTTCTTCAGCTTCTGGTTGAATCGTTTTGATAGATACAAGTTCACCATTTTTTTCAGTGATATTACATGTCTTAATCCCTTTACCACCACGACTTTGGATTCGATACTCTTCTTCAGGTGTTCGTTTTCCATATCCGTGTTTTGTGACAACTAAAATTTCATCATTTTCTTCTAAAATTTCCATACCTATTACTTCATCATTGGCACGTAGTGAAATCCCTTTTACCCCAGCTGCTGTTCTACCCATTGAACGTACATCCTCTTCAGGGAAACGAATCATCATACCAGCTTTTGTCCCGATGACAATTTGCTTATGTCCGTCTGTCAATCGAACAGAAATCAGTTCATCATCCTCACGTAGACCTACTGCAATCAATCCACTATGGCGGATATTAGCAAATGATGATAAAGGTGTTCTCTTCGAAATTCCGTGTTTGGTTGTAAAGAACAAGAGTGACGTATCGTCTAGTCCTCTAACTGGAATAATTGCATTGATGGTTTCCCCTTTTTCAACTTCTAATAAATTGACGACAGGTAACCCTTTTGCGGTTCTTCCATACTCAGGAATTTCATAACCTTTTATACGGTATACTTTCCCTTTATTCGTGAAGAATAAAAGAGTATCGTGGGTTGAAGTCGTCATTAAATGTTCAACAAAGTCATTTTCATTAGTACCCATACCTTGAATACCTCGACCACCACGTTTTTGACTTCGATAAGTGTTAGCAGGAAGACGTTTAATATATCCATTATGCGTTAACGTTACGATAATATTTTCTTCTGGAATTAAATCTTCATCCTCCAAACTTTCAAAACCGCTCATCAAAATTTCCGTTCGTCTAACATCATTAAATCGTTCTTTAATTTCAATTAATTCTTCGCGAATAATCTCTAATACTTTTTCTTCATCTGCTAAAACAGCTCTTAATTCAGCAATTAAGGCCATTAATGTTTGATATTCTTCTTCAATTTTTTCACGTTCTAAACCTGTTAAACGTTGCAGACGCATATCTAATATTGCTTGTGCTTGTTTTTCAGAAAGTGAGAATTCTGTCATTAATCCTTCGCGGGCAATATCGGTTGTTTGTGAACCACGAATTAAAGCGATTACTCGATCAAGATGATCTAAAGCAATTCGTAACCCCTCTAAAATATGCGCACGTGCTTCCGCTTTACGTAGTTCGAATTCCGTTCTACGGCGAATAACGACTTTTTGATGCTCTAAGTAATAATATAAGCATTGCTTTAAATTTAATACTTTTGGTTGTCCATCAACGAGCGCGAGTAAGTTGATACCGAAGCTTGTTTGCATAGATGTGTGTTTATATAAGTTGTTTAACAAAACATTTGCATTGGCATCCTTACGAACTTCTATGACAATACGCATACCTCTTTGGTCAGATTCATCTCTTAAATCTGTAATGCCTTCAACTCTTTTATCACGAGCAAGCTCTGCAATTTTTTCAATCAGCTTTGCCTTATTTACTTGATAAGGTATTTCAGTAACAAGAATGACTTGTTTGCCATTCGGTTTTACTTCAATTTCTACTTTTGCTCTTTGAATAATTGAACCCTTACCTGTTTCGTAGGCTTTTCTAATTCCACTTCTCCCTAAAATATAACCTGCTGTAGGAAAGTCAGGGCCTGGAATGATTTCCATCAATTCAGGTATAGTAATATCGGGATTTTTACTCAAAGCTAAGACACCGTCAATCACTTCTCCCAATTGATGTGGAGGAATATTCGTTGCCATCCCAACAGCAATACCAGATGATCCATTTACTAATAGGTTAGGAAAACGAGCTGGCAAAACAACAGGTTCATGTTCAGAACCATCATAGTTATCCTGGTAATCGACTGTATCTTTATTCAGATCACGAAGTAATTCCATTGAAATCTTTGATAGCCTTGCTTCTGTATAACGCATAGCCGCTGCCTGATCGCCATCGACAGAACCAAAATTCCCGTGTCCGTCCACAAGCATATGACGATAGTTGAAAGGCTGAGCCATCCGGACCATCGTTTCATAAACAGCAGAGTCACCATGCGGATGATATTTACCAATTACTTCTCCGACAATACGGGCTGATTTTTTGAATGGTTTATCTGACGTCATCCCAAGATCATTCATTGCATATAAAATTCTTCGGTGTACTGGTTTCAAACCATCCCTTACATCAGGCAAAGCCCGCGACACAATAACGCTCATCGCATAATCTAAAAATGAAGTCCGCATTTCCGTACTAATATTGACTTCTTGAACATTCGATCTTTCTTGTTCTGACATGGAGCCAACCTCCTTTTGTATCTTTACTATCGATAACATCTATGTAAAGAGCAGGATAGACTTAGAAAAACATGACTTATTGCTCTTTATGACAAAAATCGGTTTTTCTCTATACTTTAATCCTTTAAAAAAAGGAATACTTAAAATATAAAAAGAACCATCCTGCTATTTTTAAAAGATAAGAAAGTATGAAATTTTCGAGTGTACTTGTATCGAAATTCACCGGCTAGCTTACTTTGAAGAAGAAAATTGCCCTTCTAAAAGAGAAAATGAACCATTTAGTTCGGTTCTTTCCTAACCATGAAGCTCGATAAGCCTATTCCACTTTTCTATATATCTAAATTTTTAACATATATCGCATTCTCTTCGATAAAATTACGGCGCGGTTCAACTTTATCACCCATTAACATTTCAAAGGTTTCATCTGCCTCGATAGCATCCTTTAAACTCACTTGAAGTAAGGTTCTTGATGCAGGATCCATTGTTGTTTCCCATAGCTGTTCTGGGTTCATTTCCCCAAGCCCTTTATAACGTTGTAAGCTAGGTTTAGGTGTACTTGGTAGACTAGCCATAATTTCATTAAGCTGACGATCATTGTATGCATATTCAATTTTTTTACCTTGTTGAATTTTGAACAATGGCGGTTGAGCAATATAAATATAACCATATTCAATAATTTTTCTCATATATCTGTAAAAGAAGGTAAGCATAAGTGTACGAATATGAGCTCCATCTACATCGGCATCTGTCATAATGACAATTTTATGATATCTTGCTTTCTCAATATTGAATTCTTCACCAATACCTGTACCAAGTGCTGTGATGATCGTGCCAATTTCAACATTATGAAGAATTCGATCTAAACGAGCTTTTTCAACGTTAAGGATTTTCCCTCTAAGTGGCAGAATCGCTTGGAAGTGACGATCCCGTCCTTGCTTAGCTGATCCTCCCGCTGAGTTTCCTTCTACGATGTATATTTCGCTGATTGAAGGGTCTTTTGACGAACAGTCTGCTAATTTACCAGGCAAGTTCGAAACCTCTAATGCGCTTTTTCTTCTTGTTAATTCACGGGCTTTCTTCGCTGCCAGACGTGCGCGTGTAGCCATTATCCCTTTATCAACGATTTTTCGCGCTACAGCAGGATTTTCATATAGAAATGATTCAAGTTTGTCAGAAAGAACGGAGTCCGTCACCGTTCTTACTTCTGAGTTTCCTAATTTCGTTTTTGTTTGACCTTCAAACTGTGGGTTTGGATGCTTGATTGAAACAATGGCTGTCAATCCCTCACGCACATCATCCCCTGTTAAATTAGCATCTGCCTCTTTAAGTAATCCATTTTTGCGGGCATAATCATTAATAATTCGTGTTAACCCTGCTTTAAATCCAGATTCATGGGTTCCGCCTTCATACGTATGAATATTATTGGCGAAGGAGAATAAATTCTCCATATATCCCTCGTTATACTGAAGGGCAATTTCCACAGAAATACCATCTTTTTCGCCTTCCATGAAGATTGGCTCTTCATGAACCACTGTTTTGGAACGGTTTAAATGTTCAACGTAAGATTTAATACCGCCTTCATAGTGATATTCTTTGATTTTCCCTTCACCACGTTTGTCTTCAAGGCTAATTTTGATTCCTTTATTTAAAAAAGCAAGCTCTCTTACACGAGTTGCTAATGTATCAAAATCATATTCTAATGTCTCTGTAAAAATCTCATCATCTGGAACAAAATGAATGGTCGTCCCTGTATGGTCTGTTTCGCCAATAATTTTCAAGTCGGCCTGTGGGACCCCTTGTTTATAGTTTTGGTAATAAATATGTCCATCGCGATGCACAAAAACTTCCATCAAAATGGAAAGTGCATTAACAACTGAAGCACCTACACCATGTAAACCACCTGAGACCTTATAGCCTCCACCGCCAAATTTCCCTCCAGCGTGTAGAACTGTCATAATGACTTCTACTGCAGGACGTCCCATTTTTTCTTGAATACCAACAGGAATTCCACGTCCATTGTCAACAACGGTAATACTATTATCTTCTTCGATGATGACCTTAATCTCATCACAATAGCCCGCAAGAGCCTCATCGATACTATTATCAACAATTTCCCAAACAAGGTGATGAAGACCTCTTGAAGATGTGCTACCAATGTACATTCCTGGACGTTTTCTTACTGCTTCCAAGCCTTCTAAAACCTGTATTTGATCCGCACCGTATTCCTGATTTAATTCTTCTTGTTCCATTGTCATCTAAATCACCTACACTTTCTATACACATTTGACATGTATGATTAAAAGCCAAAAATTTTTGACTTGATTATTCCTCAACTGCAATTGAATGCTGCTGCGCACGTTTTTTTAAAGTCACTGAAGCAAGAGGTGAGTAATATACATGCTTAGTTGTTACAATTATGGATTTTATTGATTTTTCAGCTAAATGTAATGTTATTTCTGCTTTTTGTTGTAGAAATTCTTCAAGGATGGGGGATGAGTCTAGCAGTTTTTTGTCTAAAATAGCCACAATCTCATCCGTATGTACCAGAATGTCATCACCTATATGGAGATACATAGATTCACCTCTTTATCTAACTTTTGTAACGGTTCCAAGACTCACTAAAAAGGTGGCTGCTTCTCTTAATGTTTGATGATCAATTCCTTCAACAGAAGTAGTTGTGACAAAAGTTTGTACTTTTCCTTGAATCGTATTTAATAAATGTGATTGGCGATAATCATCAAGTTCAGACAGGACATCATCCAAAAGAAGGATCGGATATTCACCTATTTCTGCATGAATCAATTCTATTTCCGCCAGTTTCAAAGAAAGGGCTGTTGTACGCTGTTGGCCTTGTGAACCAAACGTTTGGACATCACGACCATTTACGTAAAAAATTAGATCATCACGGTGAGGACCGATTAATGTGACTCCCCGTTCTATTTCTCTTGTTTTTATTTGATTAAATTTTTCCTCAAACGCTTTTATTATTTTCGACAAATCACTGCATTCTGATACATCAAGTGATGGTTTATACTGGATTTTCAATTCTTCTAAGTTACGCGATATTCCCGAATGAATTGGTTTTGCCCATTCTTCAAGCATGGCCAGAAACTGGTATCTTTTTTCGACAATTTTCGCTGCATGTTGAATAAACTGGTCTGTTAACACATCAAGCATGGTTGTATCGCTTTGCTTTTTTATTTGCAACATCTTCAAATAATGATTTCTTTGTTGTGTGATTTTGTGATACTGACTTATATCATGTAGATAAACTGGAGAGATCTGGCCAATTTCCATATCAATAAAACGACGTCTAACTTGAGGACTTCCCTTAACGAGATTAAGATCCTCAGGTGCAAACATCACAACATTCATGTTGCCGACATATTGACTTAGTTTTTGCTGCTCAATATGATTGCTTTTTGCTTTTTTCCCTTTTTTTGAGATAGTCAATTCTAAAGGTATTGATGTATTTCGTTTCTTTACTCTACCTTCTATTTTAGCATATTCTTGGTCCCAGCGAATAAGTTCTTTGTCATTTGAAGTTCGATGAGATTTTGCCATTGCCAATACGAAGATGGATTCCATGACATTCGTTTTTCCTTGGGCATTTTCTCCTAAGATGACATTGACCTTATTTTCAAAAGGAAGTTCTAAATGCTCGTAGTTACGATAATTTTTCAAACTAATTTGCTCGATATACATAATTTGCTCGTCCTTTCGGCATTAATCGATGATTGTAAATCCGCCGAATTCCGGAATTTCGATTTTGTCACCTACTCTTAATTTTCTGCCTCTTCGTATATCCAGCTCACCATTAATGAACACCTCATGTTCATTCAAAAACCATTTTGCCATTCCACCGCTTTGAATAACATCAGCCAATTTCAAAAATTGCCCAAGTGTGATGTATTCCGTGCTAATTTGTATTTCGTTCATCCGTCCCTCACTCATTTCTAAGTAGTCTCTAATATTTTATTTTACTAAATGAACGTCAATAAGACAAAGTTTTGCTTTACCACTGTACCGAAATTTAAATTTTATAAAAAAATAAAGGCCTGATATACAAGCCCTTATTAAAATATAAAAAATATTAGATACTTGCCTAGTGACTTTCGCTTTTCTTTGCCTCTATCAATAAGTTCGAACAGGTAGAATCAATTGTAGCATTTGATCATCATAAAGTGGGCAGATGACAAATGGACGCATAGCCCCCGTAAAACTAATTTTAATATCGGTTCCCTCTAATGCTTTTAATGCATCCATGACAAATTTGGCACTGAAGGAAATTTTTAATTCTTCACCTTCAATTGCTTCAGCAACGATTTCTTCTACAACTTTACCTATTTCTGGTGTATTGGAGGAAACTTCAATAATCCCACCTTCCTGCGTAGTTAACTTGACAACATTGTTACGACCTTCTCTTGCAAGTAGCGACGCACGATCTATAGCTTGTAAAAATTCTTTTGTCTTAACAGTAATTTCCGTTTTGCTATCTGCTGGAATTAAGCGTGAGGTTTCAGGATAGTTACCTTCTAACAATCTAGAAAAGAATAATAAATTTTTAGCTTTAAATAATACTTGATTTTCAGTGATAACAATTTCAATTAATTCATTTGTATCATCTAAAATTTTACTTAACTCATTCAAACTCTTACCAGGAATAACAACACTATAGACTCCATTTATTTGTGTTTCAATTTTTGCCCTTCTCATAGCTAAGCGATGACTATCTGTTGCAATACAGGTTAATTCGTCATTCTCCACTTTTAAGTTTACACCTGTCAAGATAGGGCGTGTTTCTGAGGTGGACACTGCAAATACGGTTTGACGAATTAGATTTTTCAACAGATCTGCGGGTAATTTAAAAAGATTTTCTTCTTCAATGATCGGTAGATGTGGATATTCCTCTGGATCTAAGCCGTTTAAATTAAATTCAGCTTTCCCCGAGCGAATAATTGTTTGAAAATTAGCTTGTACTTCAATCTCAACTGTTTCCATTGGCAATTTTTTTACGATTTCACTAAAGAAACGAGCATTTAAAACGATAGATCCGCTTGTTTTAATGTCAACAATCTCATGATCTTCTTCTTCAGCTGGTATAAAAGATTGAATGGAAATATCAGAGTCACTACCTGTTAATGTTATACCTTCTACTGTCGAATCAATCTTAATTCCTGTCAAAATAGGAATAGTTGTTCTTGATGTGATAGCTTTCATTACTTCTTGTACACTATGAACTAATCGATCACGTTGAATAATAAATTTCATCTTCGAGCCTCCAGTTATTATTTTTGCAAAAAAGTGTATATATATATTAATTTTTTTAATAAAAATATAGTAGTAATAGTAATAGGGCCTGTGGATTTGTGGATAACTGGGTTTGAGTCAAGGAAAAACAGTCTATCCACCTGTGGACAGACTGTGCATAAGGTAAGCCAAGTTATTCACAATATTAACAACATTAGACCTTCAATTGATCTTGTATTTCTTTAACTTGTCTCTGCAATTGAGAATCAGTTTGTAAAAGCTTAGAAATTTTTTCATGGGCATGAATCACAGTTGTATGGTCACGTCCTCCAAATTCATCTCCGATTTTTGGAAGTGAATTATCGGTAAGCTCACGCGAAAGATACATGGCTATTTGTCTAGGAAATGCGACAGATTTTGTCCGTTTTTTTGCTTTGAAATCTTCTAGCTTTAAGCTATAATGCTCGCCAACTGCCTTTTGAATATCGTGTATGGTAATAATTCTTGGTTTAGAGTTTGGAATAATACTTTTTAACGCTTCAGCTGCTAAGTCAGCATTAATATCTTTATTAACTAATGATGAGTAAGCAACCACACGAATTAAAGCACCTTCAAGTTCCCGGATATTCGAATCAATTTGATTAGCAATATAAAGCATGACTTCATTTGGAATATCAAGTCCATCAGCTTTCGCCTTTTTTCGTAAGATGGCAATTCTTGTTTCTAAATCAGGTGGAGTAATATCCGTAATTAATCCCCACTCAAAACGCGAGCGTAATCGGTCCTCTAATGTAGGGATCTCCTTTGGTGGACGGTCACTGGAAATGACAATCTGCTTACTTTCTTCATGAAGAGCATTGAATGTATGAAAAAATTCTTCCTGAGTCGATTCTTTTCCTGCTAAGAATTGAATATCATCTATCAAAAGCACATCTACTGTTCGATATTTATCACGAAACTCGCCAGCCTTATTGTCTCGAATCGAATTAATAAACTCATTTGTAAACTTTTCAGAAGAAAGATAAACGACTCTTGCTTTTGGATTATGCTCTAAAACGTAATGACCGATTGCATGCATTAAGTGTGTTTTTCCGAGTCCAACGCCACCATAAATAAATAAGGGGTTGTAGGCTTTAGCTGGAGCTTCCGCAACAGCTAGAGATGCAGCATGGGCAAAGCGATTTCCTGAACCAATGACAAAAGTATCAAATGTATTTTTCGTATTTAACATATGTTGTGAAAAGTCGTGCTGGTCATCATTTTGCTTCTTCACTTTTTTGGTCGTAGCTGGAATATTAAATTCATCATCATCTTGATTAGGCGGAGTAATAAATTTAGCTTTAATTTCTTCTCCGGTTAGTTCAAATAATAAATCAGCAATAAGATCTGCATATCGTTCCTCTAGCCAGTCGCGATTAAACTCATTTGGAGCAATAACCGTTAGCGTATCCCCTTTAAGTGTATGAGCCTTTGTGGCCTTCATCCAAGTTTCAAAACTGGGCTTACTTATCTTTTTCTTGATTCTTTCAAGAACTTGATTCCAGAGACTATCAATGTTTTCCAATCCTACCCCTCCTTTGTCATGAATGTAGATTAGGTTTTACCCATAATCATTTTGTAAAATCACAGAGCACAATTGTAGACATAAGAAATATATCGATTATCATTTGGAAAGTGGTTGACAATCGACTAAATGTTTATCTTCTCCATACTATATATATCGACGTATAACCTTTTATAATACTAGATGTAGATACACAAAGAATGTACGTATATTTATTCATCAACAGGCATATGTGATTAATCTTATAATAAAGAAGAAAAATAACTTTACATTTATATTCACACCATGTGGACAAGTAGTTATGCACATGTGAGGAAAACTATCCACACCTTATCCACAATTTGTGGATAAGTATCACCTGTTGATAAAGTTATCCAGAGTGAAAACACAAATATAATATCAGATATTTAGATTAGGCGCAATGACTTTCAAACTTTATCCACAACTCTAACAGTCCTGTGGGAAAAACTTTTCCACAGGATATTATTATGTGCACAAGGCGAAAATAAGCTTGTGGATAATAAAATAATGAGTTCAATGTTATCCACAAGCTTATTTTTTAGTTGAAATTTCCTTAGATTATTTTTTTAAAAAGTGCCAGGAGCTCACTTAAGAAAAAATTTCTATTTTATTAATGAGAAAAATGATTTACAATAAAAGAGTATGTAAAAAAAAGAATCACTGAGCAGCAATTGGTATTAGAAAAAAATTAAGGATAAGGTTGACATTTACCTTATCTCATCTATATAATCATATAGACTGTCTTTAACTGTTATTCCTCAGGGAGGTGTCATATAATGAAACGTACTTATCAACCGAATAAACGTAAACACAGCAAAGTTCACGGATTTCGTGCACGTATGAGCACAAAAAACGGACGTAGAGTGTTAGCTGCACGTCGCCGCAAGGGCAGAAAAGTATTATCTGCATAGACCACTGAAAAGTCTCAGTGGTCTTTTTTTAAAGATCCAATTCGTTTAATGAAGGTGTAGAAAAGATGAAAAAAAAGTTAAGGATAAAAAAGGATGACGAATTTCAACTTGTATTTAAAAAAGGCGAATCATTTGCTAATCGCCAATTTGTAATCTATGTCCTTGATAAACCTGACCAAGATTATTTCCGAATTGGCCTTTCTGTTAGTAAAAAAGTTGGGAACGCTGTCGTTCGGAATCAAATAAAAAGATACATACGACAAACATTTTTGGAACTAAAAGAAGAAATTGATGATAAGAAGGATTATATTATTATCGCTCGTAAACCAGCTGCAGATATGGATTTTTTTCAGGTGAAGAGTAGTTTGATTCATGTCCTAAAACGCTCTAAATCACTAACTTTTAAACATAATAAAAAATAAAATAGAGTTTTTTGGTTTATTAAATATGGATAAATTTACTTGAAGTCTGCACGAAAACAGTTCAAAATTGTTTCAAAGAGATTGTAGTAAGGAGGAAGTTGCGATTGAAGAAACGAGTATTACTGATTATTGGACTAGCTTCAATTATGATGCTTTTGGCTGGATGTACTGAAATGAATCAGCCGATTACTGCTGAAAGTACGGGATTTTGGAATTCGTACATCGTCTATCCATTGTCGCAATTGATTATTTGGCTTTCTGAACATTTAGGGCATAGTTATGGATGGGGATTAATTGCTACGACCTTAATCATTCGTCTAATATTGTTGCCATTAATGGTTAAACAGGTAAAGAGTTCCAAAGCAATGCAAGCTCTACAGCCTGAAATGAAAGAACTTCAAGCGAAATATAGTTCAAAAGATCAAGCAACTCAACAAAAACTTCAGCAGGAAACAATGGCATTATTTCAAAAGTATAATGTTAATCCATTAGCGGGATGTTTACCAATTGTTGTTCAAATGCCAATTTTAATTGGTGTGTATCATGCGATAAGTCGTACAAAAGAAATTGCTGGTGATAGCTTTTTATGGTTTGACTTAGGTTCACCGGATCCATATTATATTTTGCCGATATTAGCAGGGATTACAACATTTATTCAGCAAAAAATCTCTATGGTGGGTATGAATTCTAATCCACAAATGCAGGCACAAATGACCATGATGTTGTATATTATGCCAATTATGATTGCTATATTTGCCTTTAATTTTCCTGCTGCACTTTCTTTATATTGGGTAGTTGGTAACTTGTTTGGTATTGCCCAAACTTATTTCATTAAGGGGCCAGAGTTAAAACAAGCAGCTGCAGATAAAGCGGGAGGGGCAAAGAAAAAGTGAAAAAGATAACTGCTACGGGACAATCTGTCGATACAGCAGTAGAATCAGCTTTAGCTCAGCTTAATAGCACAAGAGACCGTGTCCAAATTGACATTGAAGATGAAGGTAAACGAGGATTTTTGGGTATATTTGGTTCAAGGCAAGCTGTCGTTCATGTGACCTTACTCGCTGATCCGATTGAAGAAGCCTGTGCTTTTTTGAAAAAGGTAAGCGGAGAAATGGGAGTCCAAGCTACAATTACTGTCCTTCAAGAAGGAAAAAATGTGACTTTTCAACTAGCTGGAGAAAAAATTGCTTTATTAATTGGTAAAAGAGGTCAAACATTAAATGCACTTCAATATCTAACACAGTTAGTAACGAATCGATATTCTAAACAATATTTGAATATAGTTGTCGATGCAGAAGGCTATCGCAAGCGCCGTCATGGTACACTTATTCAGTTAGCTGAACGAATGGCAACTAAAGCAATTAAAACGGGTAAAGCTGTGTCACTAGAACCAATGCCTTCATATGAGCGGAAGGTGATTCATACTGCTTTAATGAAAGACAAAAATATAAAGACGACTTCTCATGGAACAGAACCTTATCGTCATCTAGTGATTACACCTATAAGGTAATTAGAAAAGCGAAAGGCACCCGTTCAGCGACGTATGAAATGGACCGCTCCGTATGAGATAAAGGAAACACGAAAGAGCGCGAGCGTTGATGTTGACTTATCGTAAGGAGGAGCGGGAAGTACAATAGGCGCTGGGTGCCTGTAGCTAGACAGAGAAAAGCAAAATTTTCAAATCTTGAACTAAAGAATCCATTGTCATGTGACGATGGGTTCTTTTTTTTAGGTAAAGTACATTGCTTTATGATCATACGATGATCGTCTTGTTAGTGTGACCCTACATCATATTAAAAAACTGGATCATTTATATATATATAAGTTGTCAGTTAAGATTCGTTTGGGCTTTTATTGTTATTCACATGTGGATAAGTTAAAATAAACGGTACAGTATATGATTTTGAATCTTGTGGATAACATATGTGTATGGAAATACACTCTACTTTTTTTTGGCTTTATCCTATGTTATTGTAGACATTTAGGGGTTTTTTTACGATTGTGTCCGAAAGTGGCCGTCAAAGACCCAAATAGACGGGCAAAACCAATGAAAAAAGCGCTTAAGGCTTTTCTAAATAGAAGATTTCTAGTAAGAGGTGAAGGCATGGAATTCGATACAATCACCGCTATTTCCACTCCACTAGGTGAAGGAGCCATTGCCATTGTTCGTATTAGTGGTGATGAGGCGATAGGAATAGCTGATAAGATTTTTCGCGGTCCAAGCGGTAAGAGTCTTCTTCAAGTGAATTCTCATACGATTCATTATGGCCATTTAATGGACCCAAAATCGGGAGAAATTGTTGAAGAAGTAATGATATCCGTTATGAAGGGGCCTAAAACATTTACAAGAGAAGATGTTGTCGAGGTCAATTGTCACGGAGGTATTGTTTCTGTTAATCGTGTATTGCAGCTCATTTTGTCACAAGGAGCGCGTTTAGCAGAGCCAGGTGAATTTACAAAACGGGCTTTTCTAAATGGAAGAATCGATCTTTCACAGGCAGAGGCCGTGATGGATTTAATTCGTGCCAAGACGGATAAAGCGATGAATGTGGCATTAGGTCAAATGGAAGGGCGTTTATCGAAGCTTATTAAAACCCTGAGACAGGAAATTTTAGAAACACTTGCGATTGTTGAGGTTAATATAGATTATCCAGAGTATGATGATGTTGAAGAAATGACGCATCAATTATTTTTGGAAAAAGGAAATTTTGTCAAAACTGAAATTGAAAAGCTACTAACTACATCACAACAAGGTAAGATTTTGCGTGATGGTTTAGCTACGGTTATTATTGGTCGTCCTAACGTTGGAAAATCATCCTTGCTGAATAGCCTTGTGCACGAAAGTAAAGCGATTGTTACCGATATTCCTGGTACAACGCGGGATGTCATTGAAGAGTATGTTAATGTTCGCGGCGTTCCATTAAAGCTTGTAGATACAGCAGGAATTCGTGAAACAGAGGATATTGTCGAACGGATTGGCGTGGAAAGGTCACGTGCGGTATTAAAAGAGGCCGATTTAATTTTACTTGTTTTGAATTATTCAGATGAATTGACAGTTGAGGATGAAAATCTCTTTGAGGCTGTAAAAGGGATGGATGTCATTATCATTGTGAATAAAACGGATTTACCGCAAAAAATTAATATAGATCGTGTTCATGAATTAGCTACATCTCATAAAATTGTGACGACCTCTTTATTAGAGGAAAGAGGTATTAATGAATTGGAAGAGGCCATCGCTGAGTTATTTTTTGCAGGTTCAATTGAAGCTGGCGATTTAACCTATGTATCGAATGCACGTCATATTGCCTTACTTGGTCAAGCATTACAAGCAATTAATGATTCGATAGATGCAATAGCCATGGGTACACCAATTGACTTAGTTCAAATTGATTTTACAAAGGCTTGGGAGCTATTAGGCGAAATTATCGGAGAAAGTGTTCAAGATAACCTAATTAATCAGTTGTTCTCACAATTTTGTTTAGGAAAATAAAAGTATAGGGAGACATTTTTTATGCAATATGAAGCAGGAAGTTATGACGTCATTGTCATTGGAGCGGGACATGCGGGCAGCGAAGCCGGTCTTGCGTCAGCTCGAGTTGGTGCGAAAACCTTGATGCTAACCATTAATTTAGACATGATTGCCTTTATGTATTGTAATCCTTCAGTGGGAGGGCCGGCTAAAGGGATTGTGGTACGGGAAATTGATGCATTAGGTGGAGAAATGGGACGCAATATTGATAAAACCCATATCCAAATGAGAATGTTAAATACAGGAAAAGGCCCTGCAGTTCGCGCGTTGCGTGCGCAAGCAGATAAATTTTCATATCAGCATGAGATGAAAAGAACGATTGAAAATCAACCAAATTTAACGTTAAGACAGGGAATGGTTGAGCAATTAATCGTTGAAGATGATGTGGTGAAGGGTGTTATTACGCAAACAGGTGCGATTTATCGCGCTAAAACGGTCGTCATCACTACAGGAACCTTTTCACGAGGAGAAATTATCATTGGCGATTTAAAATATTCTAGTGGTCCTAATAATCAACAGCCTTCCGTTAGGCTTTCCGAGCATTTGGAGGAATTAGGCTTTGATTTAGTTCGCTTTAAAACAGGAACGCCTCCTCGAGTGAATAGCAAATCTATTGACTATAGTAAAACAGAGATTCAACCTGGAGACGAGGTGCCACGCGCATTCTCGTATGAAACAACAAAATATATTACCGATCAGCTACCATGCTGGTTAACTTATACAAGTCCAGAGACACACCAAATTATTAATGCGAATTTGTACCGTTCACCAATGTATTCAGGCATGATTAAAGGAACCGGACCACGTTATTGTCCATCTATTGAAGATAAGATTGTTCGTTTTAACGATAAACCACGTCACCAAATTTTCCTTGAACCAGAAGGACGTAACACAGAAGAGGTGTACGTTCAAGGCTTATCAACGAGTCTTCCAGAGGATGTACAACGCCAAGTATTAGCGTCTATTCCTGGTCTTGAAAATGTTGAAATGATGCGTGCTGGTTATGCCATTGAGTATGATGCCATCGTTCCAACACAACTTTGGCCAACACTTGAAACGAAAAAAATTAAAAACTTATATACAGCAGGCCAAATTAACGGTACGAGCGGATATGAAGAGGCAGCGGGCCAAGGTTTAATGGCTGGAATAAATGCTGGATTAAATGCTCTTGGTAAAGAACCAGTGATTTTAAGCAGATCAGATGCTTATATTGGTGTGTTAATTGATGATTTAGTGACAAAAGGAACTAATGAACCATATCGCTTACTTACTTCCCGTGCTGAATACCGCTTATTACTTCGTCATGATAATGCAGATATGCGTTTAACGGAAGTTGGACATAAAATTGGCATGATTAGTGACGAACGTTACGAGCGTTTTTTAGCTAAAAGGGCAACAGTTGAAGCGGAAAAAGAACGATTGCAATCTGTTCGGATCAAACCAACAGCTGAAGTTCAAGAATTGATTATTGCAAATGGCGGAAGTGAATTAAAGGATGGAATTCTTGCAGCTGATTTACTTAAACGCCCTGAAATGAGCTATGAGCATATTCAACAAATAGCCCCTAGTGAAGTTGAGTTAAGTGATGAAGTAAAAGAGCAAGTAGAAATTCAATTGAAATACGAGGGTTATATCCATAAATCATTGCAACAAGTGGATCGTCTGAAAAAGATGGAGAATAAAAAAATTCCAGAAGACATCGATTATGATGCAATCAATAGTTTGGCTACAGAAGCTCGTCAAAAGTTAAAGAAGGTTCGACCGCTTTCAGTTGCTCAAGCCTCTCGTATCTCTGGAGTGAATCCTGCTGATGTATCTATTCTTCTTGTTTATTTAGAGCAAGGCAAAATAGCTCGAATCTCACAATAATGAGAAAAGTGGTTTCGGCTTGACCAGCTCACAAAGAGTTAAAGTTACATGAATTATGACGATATATAACTAGTAAAAACAAAGGTGGCGTGAATGGAGCCTGCATAAATAAAGTCATAAACCAAATTGGAAATATCCGAATACAAGGTTTATCTGAAAAAAGTGCGAGGATCCGCCCCTTTCCCTAAAAGGATGGAGCATATATGAATATTGAACAATTTCAGCAGGCGTTACAGATAAAGGGAATCAGTCTTTCACAACAGCAGCTTGATCAATTTGAAACGTATTATCAGTTGCTTGTTGAATGGAATGAGAAAATGAATTTAACAGCAATTACTGATAAAGAAGAAGTATACTTGAAGCATTTTTATGATTCTATAAGTGCGGCTTTTTATTTTGACTTTAACAAACCCTATCATATTTGTGATGTTGGAGCAGGTGCAGGTTTTCCTAGTATTCCCTTAAAGATTTGCTTTCCAGATCTTCATGTATCCATTGTTGATTCATTAAATAAGCGCATATCTTTTTTAGATCATCTGGCAAGTTCTTTAAATCTCACTGATATGAAATTCTATCATGACCGTGCTGAAACCTTTGCTCAAAAGACTGAACAACGGGAAAGTTATGATATTGTAATGGCACGTGCAGTTGCGCGAATGTCAGTTTTAAGCGAACTGTGCTTACCACTTGTCAAAGTGAATGGGACTTTTATTGCGATGAAGGCCGCAAGTGCAAATGAGGAAATTGAGGTAGGAAAGAAAGCCATTGCTACACTTGGAGGAAAGATAGAAAACGTCTATTCCTTTACATTGCCAGAGGAAAATAGTGATCGTAATATTGTTGTGATTAAAAAAATAAAGAACACACCCAAGAAATATCCTCGCAAACCGGGTACACCTAATAAACAGCCTATTGAATAACAGGGTGAAGCTAGGATGATTTTGGGATGCAGTGGAGTACATAAGTACATTCAGCTCTAATTTCTTTACCTTTTATAGCAGGCAGACTGGAAATAATATTACGGATTGTATATGCAGGATTTTGTCAATTTAATAGAGAATACGTTATTGGGAGTTTTAAAAGGTGGTGTATGGAGATGAAGCAGCATTTATCACGGTTTTTTGGATTGGGTGAAAAGGAAGAAAATCAGCTAGAACAAATAGAACAAATTGACCAAATAATTGAATTAGAACAAGAGGCGCCTAATCATTTTGAAGAAATTAAAAAAATTGCACTATCTGATATAGTACCCAATCGCTATCAACCAAGGACCGTTTTTAATGAAGAGAAAATTGCCGAACTAGCCCGAACTATTCATACACATGGGATTATTCAACCAATTGTTGTTAGAGAGTATGAGCAAGGAAAGTTTGAAATCATTGCTGGTGAACGTCGATATCGTGCAATGAAAAAGCTTGGTTGGGAAATGGCCCCGGCAATTGTGAAGAATTTTAATGATACAGAAACGGCTTCTGTTGCTTTAATAGAAAATTTGCAGCGAGAAGAATTAACTCCAATTGAAGAAGCAATGGCTTATGGACAATTAATTGAGCTCCATAGTCTAACGCAAGAGGCTTTAGCGCAGAGGTTAGGAATTGGACAATCTACTGTCGCTAATAAATTACGATTGCTTAAACTTCCACAAGAGGTTCAAGAGGCCTTACTTCAAAAACAAATTACAGAACGGCATGCGCGCTCATTAATTTCCTTAAAAAACCCTATGTTACAGGTCAAACTATTACAAGAAGTTATTGAAAAAGGCTTGAACGTAAAACAAACGGAAGAGCGTGTTGTCAAAATGCTCTCCAGTGCGGAAGAAAAACCAAAACCAAAACGTAAAGCTTTTAGTAGAGATATACGAATTGCGGTAAATACGATTCGCCAATCTTTAAATATGGTCACGGATAATGGGATTAACCTTGATGCAAAGGAAGAAGAGTTCGATGAGTATTACCAATTTACAATAAAAATTCCAAAGAAAAAATAAAATAGTAGGCTGACTCAAAGCAAAGAGTCTGGACATCACAATGTAATCTAGTATCAAAAGAGTGGTTAGATACTTAGATATAGATTATTTTGTGAGAGTCAGACCTTGTATGAGTCAGCCTTTTATTTTACATTTCTCATGAAACTTAAGAATATACCATTTTTTTATAAATTATTCATGATAAAATAGATGAAGAAAAAGAACGTGATGTTCATTGATGATGTGTTGAAAGTAGGTGACTTTATGGGTAGAATTCTTGCCATTACTAATCAAAAAGGCGGTGTTGGCAAAACAACAACTTCTGTAAACCTTAGTGCTTGTTTAGCACAAATAGGAAAGAAAACATTACTCGTAGATATTGATCCACAAGGTAATGCTACAAGCGGTGTAGGGATTGATAAATCAGAAGCTGATCAATGTGTGTATGATGTCTTAGTAGAGGATGTTGAAGCTAATCAAGTAATTAAAGAAACCAAAATTGAAAATCTTGATGTGATTCCTGCTTCAATTCAATTAGCAGGTGCTGAAATTGAACTTGTACCGACGATTTCAAGGGAAGTTCGCTTAAAGCGTGCATTAGATGAAATCGTTGACCAGTATGACTACATTATTATTGATTGTCCACCATCATTAGGTCTGCTCACTCTAAACGCACTTACCGCTGCAGACGCCGTATTAATTCCTGTTCAATGCGAATATTATGCCTTAGAAGGGCTAAGTCAGTTGTTGAGTACGGTAAGGATTGTACAAAAGCACTTAAATCAAGAGTTAAAAATTGAAGGTGTATTATTAACAATGTTTGATGCTCGCACTAATTTAGGTATTCAAGTCATTGATGAAGTAAAGAAATATTTTCAAGATAAAGTATATCGTACGATTATCCCTAGGAATGTTCGTTTAAGTGAAGCACCAAGCCATGGAGAACCGATTATTATTTATGATCCGAAGTCAAGAGGAGCGGAGGTTTATATAGAATTGGCAAAGGAAGTGGTAACGAATGGCTAAGGGTTTAGGCAAAGGAATTAATGCACTTTTTAACAATGTTGAATTTGAACAAGGCGAAGGCGAGGCCATTAAAGAGATTAACTTGAAGGAATTACGCCCCAATCCTTATCAGCCTAGAAAAGTATTTTCTGAAGATGCAATTGAGGAATTAAAACAATCCATACTTGTGCATGGAATTTTACAACCTATTATTGCTCGTAAAAGTATTAAAGGATATGAGATTGTCGTTGGAGAAAGAAGATATCGTGCAGCGGTAGAGGCAGGGTTAAAGAATGTTCCTGTTGTTGTTAGAAAAATGACTGAGCAACAAATGATGGAACTTGCTATCTTGGAAAACTTACAACGAGAAGATTTAAATCCAATTGAAGAGGCCTTTGCCTATCAAACGCTACTAGAACGATTAAATCTTACACAAGATGAATTGGCTAAGCGTCTTGGAAAAAGCAGGCCACATATTACAAACCACGTTCGCTTATTAAGCTTACCAGAAGAGGTAAAAAATTATATTTCAGAGGGTAAAATCTCTATGGGGCATGGACGAGCATTACTTGCACTAAAGAATAAAGAAAAGTTGAATGCTCTAGTGGAAAAGGTAATGAAAGAAAAGTTGAATGTTCGTCAATTAGAGCAGTATATTCATCAACTAAATGCAAATGTTCCACGTGAAACAAAGACAAAGGAACAGCAAAAAAAGGATATTTTTATTAAACAACGTGAAACAAATCTTCGTGAGAGATTAGGGACAACGGTAACAATTAAACAAACGAAGAAAAAAGGAAAAATTGAAATTGAGTTTTTCTCGCAAGAAGATTTGGACCGAATCTTAGATTTAATTTCTCAGGATAGTGGTTCATAACAACTGGTGGAGGACATATGGTACTATTAGGAACATTAGTGAATGCAGCATTAATTGCAATTGGATCTATTATCGGGAGGTTCTTACCGAATATTCCTGAAAAGGTCAAACAAACAGTTATGAGTGGAATTGGTTTAGCGGTAGTAGCCATGGGCTTACAAATGACCTTGAAAAGTGAACAATATATTATTGTCATTTTAAGTATCGTGATTGGCGCTGTTATAGGTGAATGGATTGATCTCGAAAAGTACTTAAATTCATTAGGTAATTGGATTGAAAGTAAAATGAAGCCAAAAGAGGGGACGTCGGTTTCACAAGGATTTGTGACGGCAACCCTTATTTTTTGTGTGGGATCAATGGCTATATTAGGCGCTTTAGATAGTGGTATCCGTAATAACCATGACCTCTTAATAACAAAGGGGATTCTTGATGGTTTTACATCCATTATTCTTTCAAGCACACTTGGATTAGGTGTTTTGTTTTCAGCAGTTCCGATTATTCTATATCAAGGGTTAATCGCTCTTTTAGCGACACAAATTGATATATGGGTACCGACGGGATTAATGGATATGTTTATTGCTGAAATGACGGCTACCGGTGGTTTAATGATTATTACTATAGGATCAAACATCATGGGTTTAACAAAAATAAGATCAGCAAACCTACTTCCAGGTATTTTAGTAGTAGGTATGATTGTTACGATTGTTTATTACTTTTAGGCCCGTTAAGAGTGGGATAAAAAATAGGCTGCCCTTTTGGGACAGCCTAATTTGTGAAATCATATATTTTTTTCTCAGTAAGATTAAATTGTAAATGAGTAAAATGAATTCCATTAGCAATTGTTTTAGCCATGTTTAGGACTAGATTTAGGCGTGTGTTTTGGAGAACCATAAATTCCATAAAGCCACTAACGTTGACAATCCCCGTAATATGAGCATTTCCAACTGCAGGTAGATCTTTATTTACTCCAGCACCTGGCTTTACAGGACCTTCTCCGATTTGGACAATGCCTACACTTCTTACTTTTCCGAGACAAGCGTCAATTCCTATAATAAACGGGTCATTATGCAATTTATGAATTTCAGAAAGTTTTTCTTCTAGATTCATAGCGTGTATCGGCTCAGCAAGCGTACCATACACATTGAAGGAAGTGGATGTTGTTCTTTTTTCCTTTAACAGTGTGCCGACTAATGGACCCAGTGAATCACCTGTAGAACGATCGGTACCAATACATACAAAGACAATGGGTTGATTCTTTCCTATCGGAAGAAGTCCAAGTAGCTCTTTGGATATTTTATGTGATGCATCGTGATCCTCATGTAGTATTCGATTAGGACTGCTATCATGATTGAATACACTAGAGTGTATAGACATCGGCACCACTCCTTTCATAATGATTAATAAATAGTATACGGATAAAAATGGAAATTTATACATACAAGTAAGGAGTAAATAAACTATAATAATGTACGTTATTAAGAACAACCTCTGTAATATATTAAATCAAAATAAGGTTTTTCCTTCTTTTTTATGAAAAAATTTGCAAATATTTGAAAGAATAAGTAGTATGACACTTTCCGTTCCTATGTTAATTAGGGAGAAAAGTAGCGTTTTTCTAATAGAAATAGGTGTAAATGATGTTACAATAAAAAGTGTTATTTAATTGGAAGGTGATTTACATTGAGTAATACGTTTAGTATGTTCAATGAATTTATAGGGAAATATTTCAATGAAAAAGTATGGGTTGGTTTTTCAGAAACGATTATTAAAATTATTCTCGTACTGTTCTTATCAAAAGTCATTATTAAAATAGGGAATAAGATGATACGTAAAGTGTTTCTTATACGTGCTAAAAGCCCTCTTCGGACAAATGAACGTAGAGAAGCGACTCTATTTAAGCTATTAGAAAATGTGATTACGTATGTGGTTTATTTTATATCAGCTATGATGATTCTTGAATTTTGCAGAATACCTGTACAAGGGCTACTTACTGGTGCTGGTATTTTAGGTCTGGCAGTTGGTTTTGGAGCACAAAGTTTAGTGAAAGATATTATTTCTGGTTTTTTTGTTATTTTTGAAGATCAATTTTCTGTAGGAGATTATATCAAAATAAATACATTTGAAGGTGAAGTATTAGAAATTGGTCTAAGGACAACGAAATTGAAAAGTAAAACTGGAGAGTTACATGTTATTCCAAATGGAAGTATTACTCAGGTTACCAATTTTTCTATTTTAAATAGTGTATCAATTGTGGACATTATAATTCCTAATAATGATCAAGTTGAATTAGTAGAAAAGCTTATTCAACAACAATTAAGAGGTTTAGAAACAAAAATTGAAGAGATTGTTAAACCACCGGAGCTAAAAGGGATTGAAACACATAACCCTGAGGAGCTTGTTTTAAGAATTATAACTGAAACGAAACCAATGAAAGAAGATGAGGTAAGTCGTCAAGTTAGAAAAGAAATGAAAGTAATTTTGGACAAGAATGGAATAACATCTACTTCAAAAGGTGGAGGGGAAGGATAAAGAAGGGAGCAGATTATAGTGGAAGAAAAAGAATTTTCATTAAATGATATTGTTGAAATGAAAAAGGCTCATCCATGTGGAGTGAATAAATGGAAAATCATTCGCTTGGGAATGGATATTCGTATTAAGTGTGAAGGATGCGGCCACAGCGTCATGCTACCAAGGCGTGAATTTACGAAAAAAATGAAAAAAGTTTTGGTGAAGCATGTAGAATAGATAGTCTTGCGCTTTTCTAACATGAAATTTATAATTAGGGAATGTTTATGAGTTCGTTATAAAGAGGAGTGGAGATAAATGGCTTTAACAGCTGGTATTGTTGGTTTGCCAAACGTAGGTAAATCAACGTTATTTAATGCAATTACACAAGCAGGTGCAGAATCGGCAAACTATCCTTTCTGTACGATTGATCCAAACGTAGGTATTGTTGAAGTTCCGGATCACCGTTTACTTAAATTAACTGAATTAGTTCAACCAAAAAAAGTTGTACCAACGGCTTTTGAATTCACTGATATTGCTGGAATCGTTAAAGGTGCTAGTAAAGGGGAAGGTTTAGGAAATAAATTCTTATCTCATATACGTCAAGTAGATGCGATTTGTCAGGTAGTCCGTTGCTTTGCTGACGAAAATATTACCCATGTATCAGGGAAGGTAGATCCGATTGATGATATTGAAGTAATTAACCTAGAACTAATTCTAGCAGATCTTGAGTCCATTGATAAACGAATTGATCGTGTAGGAAAAATGGCGAAACAAAAAGATAAAGATGCCGTGGTTGAATATGAAATTCTTGTTGCGCTTAAAGAAGCTCTTGAAGCGGAAAAGCCAGCTCGTTCCGTTGAATTTACAGAAGAACAGTTGAAAGTCGTAAAAGGAATGCATTTGTTAACCATCAAACCGATGCTTTATGTTGCTAATGTGAGCGAAGATGAAATTGCTAATCCATCTGATAATGAGTACGTAAAACAAGTTCGTGAATATGCAGCAAACGAAGGTGCGGAAGTCATTGTTATTTGTGCAAAAATTGAAGAAGAAATTTCTGAATTGGATGCTGAAGAAAAAGCGATGTTTTTATCTGAACTTGGAATTGAAGAATCCGGTTTGGATCAGTTGATTCGTGCATCTTACCACTTACTTGGACTTGCTACTTATTTCACTGCAGGTGTACAAGAAGTACGAGCATGGACATTCCATAAAGGAATGAAAGCACCACAATGTGCGGGTATCATCCATACAGATTTTGAACGGGGCTTTATTCGTGCTGAAGTTGTCGCTTATGAAGATTTACTTGCAGCAGGTAGTCATAATGCAGCGAAAGAGGCTGGAAAAGTACGTTTAGAAGGAAAAGAATATCTGATGCAAGACGGTGATGTTGTACACTTCCGCTTCAACGTTTAATATTGAAGAGCTGATTTCTTTTTTGGGGGAATCGGCTTTTTGCTATGTCATTTGTTTAACAGAGTCTGAATTAAAATAATCACACATTGCAAAGTCTAAATAAATATGCTATAATTTTATCTTGTGAGTAATTAAATATAATTGCTCCTTGCCCAATTTGGGCCGCTTAGACCAAAAGGAGGTGACAGTGATGAGAAAATACGAAATTATGTACATCATCCGTCCAAACATTGAGGAAGAAGCTAAAAAAGCTTTAGTTGAACGTTTCAACACAATCCTTTCTGAAAATGGTGCGGAAACAGTAGAAGCAAAAGAATGGGGTAAACGTCGTCTTGCATACGAAATCAATGATTTCCGCGACGGATACTACGTACTTGTGAAAACTGAATCTGATGCAGCTGCGATCCAAGAATTCGATCGTCTTGCAAAAATCAGTGAAGACATTATTCGCCATATGGCAACAAAAATTGAAGCTTAATTTGATTTAATATAAATTCCAATCATTTATTTTGTTTAAATAAATTGATTATGTAGGGGTTGATTCTGATGATGAATCGCGTTGTTTTAGTAGGACGCTTAACGAAAGATCCTGAATTACGATATACACCGAATGGAGTACCTGTGGCTACTTTCACTTTAGCTGTTAATCGAAATTTTTCGAATCAGAAGGGTGAACGTGAAGCGGATTTCATTAACTGTGTAGTTTGGCGTAAACCCGCAGAAAATGTAGCAAACTATTTGAAAAAAGGTAGTTTAGCTGGCGTGGATGGACGAATCCAAACACGTAATTATGAGGGGCAAGACGGCAAACGGGTATATGTAACTGAGGTTCAGGCTGAGAGTGTTCAATTTCTTGAATCACGAGGCAGTTCAGCGGGTGAAAGAGAAGGCGGTTCTTATGGAAGTCAAAGAAGTTATGATAATAACGGACAGGACAACCCATTTGGACAAAATCAGAATCAACGAAACAATAACTTCACTCGTGTAGATGATGATCCATTTGCAAATGACGGTAAAACTATCGACATTTCCGATGATGATTTACCATTTTAACCTTTGAAGTCAACTATTAATTGAGGAGGGAAATACCAATGGCAATGGGTGGACGTAAAGGACGCGGTAAGCGTAAAAAGGTTTGCTATTTCACAGCAAACGGAATCACTCGCATCGATTATAAAGATGTTGATTTATTAAAAAAATTCGTTTCAGAACGCGGTAAAATTTTACCACGTCGTGTAACGGGTACAAGTGCTAAATACCAACGTAAATTAACGATTGCTATTAAACGTGCACGTACTATGGCATTATTACCATATGTATCTGGCGAATAATTAGCATATGAGCACATTGGGGAAATTCCTCGATGTGCTTTTTTTATACTATTATCACTTATATATCATTCTTGATGAGCGTAGATGTCTATTTCTACTTGAACAAGTCAGCTCCACTTTTCTTCTACATCAGTAACAGATACAATGGAAGTTGTACATAGTCAAGTCATTTGTGTAATGGAGGTGTGGAGGGTTGAACAATGGAAGAAAAGTAGCAGAGGGTGGCATGCTATTAGCGATATATGCTTTATTATTATTCATTACCGTTCAAATACCTTTATTAGGGATCGTTACATTTTTCTTTTTGCCAATTCCTTTTGTATTGCTCATGATTAAAGAAAAGCTTTCCTGGCTAATCGGATCTTTGGCCGTTGCCTCTATTTTGACAATTATATTTGGGACGATTCTGTCCGTTCCAATAACGTTATTTGCAGGAGTTGTTGGGATAGTCATAGGCTATCATTTGAAGTATGAAAAATCAGCTTCTCAAATGCTTATTAGTTCTATTTTAACGGCTATTACCTGTCTTTTAATCTTTTATTGTGTGACTATATTTGTAGTAGATGTGAATATAATGGAAGAGTCAATGACGATGGTTGAACAGTCTATAGATACTTCTATAGATATGATGAATTCCTTAGGTCAACCAGTTCCAGAGAATTTCGAAAAGAATATGCGAGATTCAATGCAGATGATGCAAACCTTAATTCCTAGTGCGCTTGTAATCATGTCTATGATGTTATCTTATTTATTTATCTTGGCCGCACAACCTTTTGTAAAACGGTTCAGTGACAAAACAGTGAAATGGCCTCTTTTTCGTAATCTGCGTCTACCCAAAAGTCTTTTATGGTATTATATAATTGTGTTAATTGCCACACTTTTCATAAAAATAGACGTGAATAATTACCTTTATATGGCTATTGCCAATATATTGTTTATCTTGCAATTATTTATACTCTTGCAAGGTTTTTCGTTTATATTCTACGCGAGTCATTTAAAGGGTTGGGTAAAAGCTATACCTATTATTCTTGTCGTTATCTCATTGTTAAATCCAATCATGCTTACGATAGTAAGAATATTAGGTATAATAGATTTAAGCTTTCCATTCCGGGAAGTGATTTCGAAGAAAAAATAGCCATATGAAAACAGATGCTTTTAGGAGCTGAAATTATGCCATCTTTTTTAAAGGATCGTTCGATAAGGACTCCATTGTATTGGTTGTATGCAGTAATGATTGCTTTTACTGGTATAGTGGCCTATTACAATTGGATTATTGCTGTGGTTATTTTTATCATTGCATCAGGAGTATGTTATCTAGCATTGCAGAAATATATGCTTCGGCAGCAGCAGACAGAGGAGTATATTGCGACTTTATCTTATCGATTAAAAAAAGTCGGTGAAGAAGCTTTATTGCAAATGCCAATTGGAATTATGCTCATTAATGATGATTATTATATTGAATGGACTAATCCCTTTTTAGCATCTTGCTTTGCAGAGGATACTCTTGCTGGTCGATCCCTGTATGATATCGCAGAATCACTTATTCCAATCATAAAGCAAGAAATTGAAATGGATACCGTATCTCTTAATGAACGCCAATTTAAAGTGATTCATAAACGTGATGAACGTTTACTGTACTTTTTTGATGTAACGGAGCAAATAGAAATTGAAAAAATATATGAAGATGAGCGAACTGTTATTGCTACAATCTATCTAGATAATTATGATGATTTGACCCAAGGTATGGATGATCAACGAAAGAGTAGTTTAAATAGCTTGGTGACATCATTGCTTGATAAATGGGCTAAGGAAAATGGCGTTTTTTTAAAAAGAACATCATCTGAACGTTTTATTACAGTTTTTAATGAACATATCCTTCAACAGCTTGAAAAAGGACAGTTTGCCATATTAGATGAGATCCGTGAAACGACAGCTAAGCAAAATGTTCCTCTTACATTAAGTATTGGTGTAGGTTCAAACGTATCCTCCTTGCCTGAATTGGGAACATTAGCGCAATCAAGTTTAGATTTAGCCTTGAGTCGTGGTGGAGACCAGGTTGCCATAAAGCAGGTAAATGGAAAGGTGAAATTTTATGGGGGCAAGACCAATCCTATGGAGAAACGCACAAGGGTTCGTGCTCGAGTTATATCTCATGCCCTAAAGGATATTGTACTTGAAAGTGATAAAGTGATCGTTATGGGTCATAAGAATCCAGATATGGATGCAATAGGTTCAGCAATTGGTATTTTAAAAGTCGCACAGATGAATGAACGTGAAGGATATATTGTCATTGATTCGCAGCAACTGGATATTAGTGTTCGTCGTTTAATGGCTGAATTAGAAAATAATCCAGAGTTATATGCGAGATTTATTTCACCAGAAGATGCATTAGAGATTATAACGGATGAAACAGTACTTGTTGTTGTAGATACACACAAGCCTTCCATGGTTATTGAGGAACGTGTTTTAAACCGAATTGAAAAAGTGGTCTTAATTGATCATCATCGGCGTGGTGAAGAATTTATTGAAAACCCTTTGCTTGTTTATATGGAGCCTTATGCATCTTCGACGGCGGAGCTCGTAACTGAATTGCTTGAATATCAGCCTAAGGGAAGCAAAATGGATATGCTAGAGGCAACTGCGTTATTAGCGGGAATTATCGTTGATACAAAAAGCTTTACACTTCGAACAGGTTCGCGTACATTTGATGCAGCGTCTTATTTAAGAGCACGCGGTGCAGATACTGTTTTAGTGCAAAAGTTTTTAAAAGAAGATATCAATACATTTATTGAGAGAGCAAAATTGATTGAATGTGTATCTTTATATAAACAAGGCATTGCTATTGCGACCGCTAAGGATGATGCGATTCATAATCAAGTACTTATTGCACAAGCAGCGGATACACTCCTTGCGATGGATGGTATTTCAGCATCGTTTGTGCTGGCTAAGCGCTCTGATGATACAGTCGGTATTAGCGCGCGTTCTCTTGGAGACATCAACGTACAAATTATTATGGAAATGCTCAACGGAGGTGGCCATTTAACAAATGCAGCCACTCAACAAACTTGTTCTATTGAAGAAGCTGAATCAAGGTTAAGAAAAGCAATTGATGAATACCTAGAAGGAGGACATAAGGAATGAAAGTTATATTTCTAAAAGATGTAAAAGGAAAAGGTAAAAAAGGTGAAGTAAAAAATGTAGCAGATGGTTATGCACATAACTTTCTCTTGAAGCAAGGATTAGCTGCAGAAGCAAATAATGCGAATGTGAAGACATTAGAAGCTCAAAAAAATAAAGAACAGGTGTTAGCCGCTGAAGAATTAGAACAAGCAAAAGAGTTGAAAGAAACGCTTGAAAAAATTACCGTTGAACTTACAGCAAAGGCTGGAGAAGGCGGAAGATTGTTTGGTTCAATTACAACGAAACAAATTGCTGATGAGCTTCAAAAAAAGCATGGTATTAAAATTGATAAACGCAAAATGGAGCTAGAAGATGGCATTCGGGCTCTAGGTCATACCAAGCTTCCAGTTAAGCTTCATCATGAAGTAACAGCGACACTTACAGTGCATGTTAAAGAAATTAACTAATTTTAGTACTATCTTATTTGTGGGAAATTGTTAAAATAGAGATAGACAATCAAAATGTGATTGGGCGCTATGTCCTTTCACTTTTTTCTTTTTATATACTTTTTTTAAAAATATAAGTTTGTAAAGTGACCAATGAATAGGCGCCTTGCGCTCTTAGAATTGGAGGAGTTTACATTTGAATGAACAATTTCAGGATCGAATCCCGCCACAAAATATTGAAGCAGAGCAAGCTGTGTTGGGAGCGATATTTCTAGAACCATCTTCATTAACAGTCACTTCTGAAGTTTTAATACCAGAGGATTTTTACCGTAGCGCTCATCAAAAAATCTTTAATGTGATGCTAAAGCTGAATGATGAGGGTAAAGCGGTGGATTTAATTACTGTAACAGAAGATTTAGCAGCTACTAAAAGCTTGGAAGAGGTTGGCGGTGTTACGTATTTAGGCGAGTTGGCCGGATCCGTGCCAACTGCCGCTAATGTGGAGTATTATGCACGTATTGTTGAAGAAAAGTCGCTATTGCGTCGCTTAATTCGAACAGCAACGAATATTGCCCAAGAAGGCTATAGTCGTGAAGATGAAGTGGATGAGTTATTAGGTGAAGCGGAAAAAAATATTATGGCGGTCGCACAAAGGAAAAACAGCGGATCCTTTGAAAATATAAAAGATGTATTAGTACGTACCTACGATAATATTGAAGTGTTGGCTAATCGTAAAGGTGACGTGACGGGGATTCCAACAGGCTTTGCTGAACTGGATCGAATGACGGCTGGTTTTCAGCGTAATGATCTAATCATTGTAGCCGCACGTCCATCTGTTGGTAAAACAGCCTTTGCCTTAAATATTGCTCAAAATGTCGCGACAAAAACCGATGAAAATGTTGCGATTTTTAGTCTCGAGATGGGCGCAGAGCAGCTCGTTATGCGTATGCTTTGTGCAGAGGGAAATATTAATGCCCAGAACTTAAGGACAGGTGCTTTAACGGATGAGGATTGGCGCAAGCTGACAATGGCAATGGGTAGTTTGTCCAATGCTGGAATTTATATAGATGATACACCTGGTGTGAGAATTGGTGAAATCCGAGCAAAGAGCCGACGTTTGAAGCAGGAGCATGGTCTTGGGATGATTATGATTGACTACTTGCAGTTAATACAAGGGAATGGCCGATCAGGTGAAAACCGTCAACAAGAAGTATCGGAAATTTCACGTTCTCTTAAAGCATTAGCACGTGAATTAGAAGTACCCGTGATTGCTTTGTCTCAGCTTTCGCGTGGAGTAGAACAACGTCAAGATAAACGCCCGATGATGTCTGATATTCGTGAATCAGGGAGTATTGAGCAGGATGCGGATATTGTTGCCTTCCTTTATCGTGATGACTACTATGATAAAGAGTCCGAGAACAAAAATATTATTGAAATCATTATTGCTAAGCAACGTAATGGCCCAGTGGGCACAGTTTCTCTCGCCTTTGTAAAAGAATATAATAAGTTTGTCAATCTAGAGCGTCGCTTTGATGATTCTAATGTTCCTCCTGGAGCATAAGGAAAGAAGTATGCATGGATGGTGGGCTTTTAAGACTGTCTACTTTATCATTTCCCGACAGAAGACGCCCACCTCAAGGAATGGGAAGGGCTATTACCAAAGAGATATTAAAGCAGGAATCAATCTCAAAAATGAAGCGATAAGACCTCTAACTGTAGGGACTGCGGGGGGAGTTCAATCTAGTAATATATGAAATATACGAACGAACATTTTGAATATTTTTATAATGTTCGGAATTTTATTGACTTTACTTTTCTATTCTTGGTAAAATAGGTGTGCTTAATAGAACAGTTAACGAACCTTTGGAGGTGCTTTAATAAATGTCATCAGTTGTAGTTGTTGGTACACAATGGGGAGACGAAGGTAAAGGTAAAATTACAGATTTTCTATCAGAAAATGCAGAAGCTGTTGCACGTTATCAAGGTGGTAACAATGCAGGGCATACGATTAAGTTTAATGATGTAACATATAAACTTCACTTAATTCCATCTGGAATTTTCTATAGTGATAAAATCTGTGTCATTGGTAATGGGGTAGTTATTGACCCTAAGGCACTTGTTGAAGAGCTAGCATACTTACATGGCCACGGAATTAATACGGACAATCTTCGTATTTCAAATCGTGCCCATGTTATCCTTCCTTACCATATTAAATTAGATAAGGTTGAAGAAGACCGTAAAGGTGAAAACAAAATTGGAACAACCATTAAAGGGATCGGACCTGCATACATGGATAAATTCGGACGTATTGGTATCCGTATGGCAGACCTTTTAGATCGTAAAATTTTTGAAGAAAAACTATCTCAAAATCTTGTTGAGAAAAATCGTCTATTTGAACGTTTTTATGAAACAGAAGGCTTTAAAATAGAAGATATTTTAGATGAATATTATGAATATGGACAACAAGTAAAACAATATGTATGTGATACATCTGTTGTCTTAAACGATGCACTTGATGCAGGTAAACGTGTGCTATTTGAAGGTGCTCAAGGTGTTATGTTGGATATTGACCAAGGTACATATCCATTTGTTACTTCATCTAACCCAGTTGCTGGTGGTGTAACAATCGGTTCTGGTGTAGGTCCTTCAAAAATTACTCACGTAGTAGGAGTATGTAAAGCATACACTAGCCGTGTTGGTGATGGTCCATTTCCAACTGAATTACATGATGAAATTGGCAATCAAATTCGTGAAGTAGGTCGTGAATATGGTACAACAACAGGAAGACCACGTCGTATTGGTTGGTTTGACGCTGTTGTTGTTAAACATGCACGTCGCGTAAGTGGAATCACAGATTTATCTTTAAATTCAATCGACGTATTAACTGGACTTGAAACAGTTAAAATTTGTGTAGCTTATAATTACCGCGGTGAAACAATTCAAGAGTACCCTGCAACGTTGAATGCTATTGCAGAATGTGAACCAGTGTATGAAGAACTTCCAGGTTGGACAGAAGATATTACAGGATGTAAATCATTAGATGAGTTACCAGCTAATGCACGTCACTACGTTGAACGTGTATCTCAATTAGTAGGAATTCCATTGGCAACCTTCTCTGTTGGCCCGGACCGCACACAAACAAATGTTGTTAGAAATCCTTGGAGACTTGAATAGATTCTTGTTAATAGCTGGATTTTGAATGAAATAAAAGGGATAAGAGGCGGAATGTTGCAAACATTTTTTGAAAGCTGGAGCTTGAGACCTTCGGCTATCATGATAGATTGCTGCATTCACGCCTCTTTTTGTTTGTTTCTATCAGAATGCTTATCATGTTCTATGGGTACGATGGCTAAACTTCAGTACACAAGGACGTGCTACTTAGAGATGTTCTACATAAATATGTAGCAAACTTAGTCAGCTAGGTGTCGTCTTGCAATATTCTTAAAACATCTAATAATATTAACTTTTTTATAAAACTACTATTGTATTTTTATAAAGTAGTATGTTATTATAAAAGGCGTCGTCACAATGAGTCATTAGCTCAGTTGGTAGAGCATCTGACTTTTAATCAGAGGGTCGCAGGTTCGAATCCTGCATGACTCACCAATTTTATGAAACTAATTCTTCAACTAATTAGTTTCATCTATCATTCTTTTAGGCCCCTTGGTCAAGCGGTTAAGACACCGCCCTTTCACGGCGGTAACACGGGTTCGAATCCCGTAGGGGTCACTTTAAATAAATAAGTAAATTTGGTCCGGTAGTTCAGCTGGTTAGAATGCCTGCCTGTCACGCAGGAGGTCGCGGGTTCGAGTCCCGTCCGGACCGCCATTTTTCTTTATTCCTTGTTATAAGTTTATATAGATGATCATAAAAAAATATACATATATGGCTCAGTAGCTCAGTCGGTAGAGCAAAGGACTGAAAATCCTTGTGTCGGCGGTTCGATTCCGTCCTGCGCCATCCTTAATTTAACGCCATTAATGGCGTTTTTTTTGTACTTTAAGAAAACTAAATTTTTTTAAAGGATTAAAGTATAAGAATTTATGACAAGTTGACGTTTGGTACTTGCTAGTGCGAATGTTTTTGCTTGTGGAAAACCAATTTAATACTGGGGATCATCTAATATATATATGTTATTAAATAGATGTACTTCTGCTCTTCCATTTGTAATAATAGGAAAAAGATGATTTAAAGTGCTTTAAATGATAAAGTAAAATAGAGATATATTGCTTTAATGAGCTTTTCTCGAAAGGAGATTTGAATGATGAATAAGAAAATTCTTGTTGTAGATGATGAAAAACCTATTGCAGATATATTACAATTTAATTTAAAAAAAGAAGGATATGAGGTTTTTTGTGCTTATGATGGAAATGAAGCACTGAAATTAGTAGATGAATTGCAGCCTGATTTGATTTTACTGGATATCATGCTACCGCAACGTGATGGTATGGAGGTTTGTCGGGAGGTTCGAAAGACATCAGAAATTCCTATTATTATGTTAACAGCGAAGGATTCTGAAATCGATAAGGTGCTAGGGCTGGAACTTGGTGCAGATGACTATGTAACGAAACCTTTTAGTACCCGGGAAATAATTGCACGTGTCAAAGCAAACTTGAGACGTCAGCAAGTGGTGACAACTCCAGATCCTGAAGAAGAGTCAAAAGAGATTTCGATAGGTACATTAGTTATTCATCCAGATGCTTATGTTGTTTCTAAGCGAGGAGAAACGATTGAGTTAACACATCGCGAATTTGAACTGCTTCATTATTTGGCTAAGCATATTGGACAAGTTATGACTCGTGAGCATTTATTACAAACTGTATGGGGATATGATTATTTTGGTGATGTCCGTACAGTTGACGTTACAGTCAGACGTCTGCGTGAGAAAATCGAAGATAACCCAAGTCATCCAGGATGGATCGTAACGAGAAGAGGGGTAGGGTATTACCTTCGTAATCCTGAACAGGAGTAATTATTTATGAAAAAGGTCGGTTTTTTTCGCTCAATACATTTTAAGTTAGTAATCATTTATGTATTGCTTATTTTTGTAGCAATGCAAATAATTGGTGTGTATTTTGTTGGAAAATTGGAAAAGAGTTTGGTTGATAATTTTCAGAGCTCGATAAGAGGACATGTTAATTTACTTAGCTATAGTCTTGGTGAGGAAATGAGTAAGGAACGTGAGGAAGAAGATCCAACGCTTGAAGAATCCATTAATAAGATTTTAAAAGATAGAGGGAATACAGCTAATAATATTTCAGAAGTACAGGTTATTGATATACGTAGTAGTCGTGTGATTGGAACTTCTCGCCCTGGTAATCAATCGATTATTGGAAAGAAAACAACAGAAAGTACCGTTAAGCGAACCTTAGTCTTAGGAGTAGAAGATGAAAAGGTATATCGTGACCAAGATACAGGTAGACGGGTTTGGGTACTTTCGACGCCAATTGTCAGGAATGGTGAGGTCCTCGGAGCTGTCTATCTAATTGCAGAAATGGAATATGTTTTCGAACAGATGGATGAAATTAATAATATTTTCATTTCTGGTACCGCTATAGCGTTAGGTATTACAGCCATTTTAGGAATATTCCTAGCTAGAACGATTACAAGACCAATTTCAGATATGAGGAAACAAGCCCTAGCCATGTCCAAAGGGAATTTCTCTCGTAAAGTTAAGGTATATGGCGATGATGAAATTGGTCAACTTGCTGTTACTTTCAATAATTTGACGAAAAAATTGCAAGAATCTCAATCGAGCACAGAAGGAGAACGAAGAAAGCTTTCTTCGGTACTGGCTAATATGACAGATGGGGTTATATCTACAGATCGCCGTGGACGCGTTAATTTAATTAACGAACCAGCTGCCAAATTATTAAATGTTTCACGTGAAACGGTGTTGAATCAACCCATTATTGAATTGCTTGGTCTTGAAGAAGAGTATACCTTTGAAGATTTATTAGAGCAAAGAGAGTCTATTACCCTTGATTACAGTACGAAAAAAGAGCCCTATATTTTAAGAGCTAATGTTTCAGTCATTCAAAAAGAAACAGGCTTTGTAAATGGTTTAATTACTGTTTTGCATGATATAACAGAGCAAGCCAAGCTGGAAGAGGATCGGCGCGAATTTGTTGCCAATGTATCTCATGAGCTGCGAACACCATTGACGACAATGCGGAGTTATTTAGAGGCGCTTGCTGATGGTGCATGGAAGGACGAAGAGATTGCCCCGTCATTTTTAAATGTTACTCAAAATGAGACAGAGCGAATGATTAGGCTTGTAAATGATTTGCTACAGCTTTCTAAAATGGATAGCAAAGATTATCAATTATCTAAAGGATGGGTAAACTTTAATAAATTTTATAATCACATTATTGACCGCCTAGAAATGACGAAAAATGAAGATATTACGTTTATCCGAGATATTCCGGAGGACAACTACTATGTGGATATTGACGAGGATAAGATTACACAAGTTTTATATAATATTATTTCTAACTCGTTGAAGTACTCTCCAGAGGGTGGAAAGCTCACCTTCCGTGTGGGAACAGTGGATAATTTTATAGTGGTTAGTATTAGTGACCAAGGTGTAGGAATTCCAAAAAATGTTATCGACAAAATTTTTGACCGTTTTTACCGAGTAGATAAAGCAAGATCAAGAAATCTTGGTGGAACGGGGCTTGGTTTAGCTATTGCGAAGGAAATGGTTGTTGCTCATGGGGGTAGGATATGGGCTGAAAGTGTGGAAGGAATGGGAACGACAGTATTTTTCACTCTTCCATATGAACAGGATGAAGAGGATGAATGGTCATGAATTTCGAACGTGTGAAAAGTATTGTTCTAATTATATTGATAGCAACAAGTAGTTATCTGACTTGGAGTATTTGGACGTATGAGCCCAAATATGAAAAAATTGGCCAGAGTGAGTATATTAATATTGATAGTGACGAGCAAACGGTGAGTGATATTATTAAGCCAAAACAAATTCTCATTCACCGTTATAATCAGCACTTTCAAGCATCTGCCCAAGTAGATATTGAAAAGGCCGAGAAGCAAATAGCTAAATGGAATTTATATAAGTTAACACGACATTCTACTCAATTGACAAGGAAGAAATTTGAGGACTTTGTTCATGCAGATGAAACGGTTGAAATTATCTTTCCAGATGATATTCCACTATCCTTGTATAAGACTGCACTTCATATTAGGGATAAGGAAGTGCCATCCTTTTCGTTTGATCGCATTATATATAGGCAAAAAGATATCCAGACTCAAAGGGCTACTATTTATTTCGCTTCATCCGAGAATTTAAATTTTTTAGAGGCTTCTGTAGAGACAACAACATTGAAAGATTTTAATTTTGCTTTTTATCAACATGCTCTAAGCTATCAGGAGTATGTATCATATTTGGTAGACAAGCAACATCAAGTGTTTGTTCCAAAGAATCAAGTTACGCTAAACGGCTATAAATATTATATGGGTTCTTTAGATATAGGCAATTTCAAGGATGCACTATTTACCGATCCAACGAATGTGCGCCATGAAACAGTCGCTGGTATCGAGGAATATACGGATAGCACAAGACTGATGACTGTTAATAAAGATACACATATGATTTCTTATATTAATCCGTCACAAAGAAGTACGTTGTTAAGTAGTTCTAGTGATTTATTGGCAAAAAGTATTGAGTTTGTAAACAACCATGCTGGTTGGAAAGGAAGTAATTACCGCTTTGATCGCATGAATGAGACGAATCAAAGTGTGAACTTTCGACTATTTAGTGATGACTATCCCGTTTTTAATCAGTTAGGAATGTCTGAAATTAAGGAAATTTGGGGAGACGAGCAGATTTATAATTATCAACGTCCATATTTTACTCTTGATTTTGCATTACCAGCTGAGACTCAGAAAGTTGTTTTGCCTTCCGGTTCAGATGTTATGAAGCAATTGAGGACGAAGCGAAATTACGATTATGTGAATATAGAAGATGTAGCAATTGGCTATAAATTATCGTTAGCACCGTTAGAGAAGAATCTAATTTTACTAGAGCCTACATGGTATTATCGTTCTGGCGAGAATTGGTTAACGGTCCCATTTGATGAGTCGGGGGGCAAAATCAATGGATTGGAATAAATCGAAATCAATTTTTATTATGGTATTTTTTGTATTGGATATTTTTTTGCTCTATCAATTTTTAGAAAAAAAGGATAATTATCAATTTGAATATATTACTGAAGCTACAATTGAAGATCGTCTGCAAGAAAATGAAATTACTTATCCTACCCTCCAAAAGCAGAAATTTAAAGAACAATTCTTAACTGCCCAAAGTAAAGTTTTCACGATAGAAGACACAAAAGACCTTTTAAATCAAAAGGTAACAGTAGTGGATCAGGCCAAGCTAATAGGTAGATTTGATAAGCCAATTCCTATTAGTAAAAACTTTCAATCATCAGAGTTAGAAAAGCTAGTGAAGGAATATATGTTATTTGGATCTGATTATCACTATTGGAATTATGATGAAAAAGAAGGAGAGATTATTTTTTATCAAACCTGGGACAAAAAAATGTTCTATAACAATAGTAAAGGGAAAATCACTTTGTTTGTAAATAAAGAAAACCAAGTGGTTTCATATGAGCAGACGTATTTAGAAGAGATTGAAAAATTTAATAAAGAAAAAGACTTGGTGACTGCCATTAAAGCACTTGAAGCTTTATATATGAATGGAGATATTGAACCGAAAAGTAATATTACAAAGGTAGAATTAGGGTATTATAATTCGTTACAGACAACTTCTGCTACGCACCTACTTGTTCCCGTGTGGCGAGTAGTTGTGAATGATGAGTTAGACTTGTTTGTAAATGCTTTTGACGGGGGAGTTATTGAATTAAATACTGAAGAAAAGATATTGGAGTGAGTGTTGTATGGCTATGCATTTTAGTGTTCTAGCCAGCGGGAGTACAGGAAATGCCTTTTTCGTTGAGACAGAGGATCATGCTTTTCTCGTTGATGCAGGATTGAGTGGCAAAGCAATGGAAGGATTATTTAGTGAAATTGGACGTGATATGTCCAAGCTTACTGGTATACTTGTTACTCATGAACATAGTGATCATATTAAAGGGATTGGTGTTGTAGCAAGAAAGTACAAACTACCGATTTATGCGAATGCAAAAACATGGAGTGCGATGGAACGGTCCATTGGTGAAATTCCTACGGAGCAAAAATTCACTTTTGAGATGGAACAAGTTAAAACGTTTGGTAGTTTAGATATTGAATCATTTGGGGTTTCTCATGACGCGGCCGAGCCAATGTTCTATGTCTTTCATCATGAAGGGAAAAAAATTGCCGTTATTACCGATACAGGCTATGTGAGTGATCGGATGAAAGGCATTATTTCCAATGCTGATGTGTATGTATTTGAAAGTAATCATGATGTTTCCATGTTGCGAATGGGTAGATATCCTTGGAGTGTTAAGCGTCGGATTTTGAGTGATGTCGGACATGTATCCAATGAGGATGCGGCATTGGCGATGTATGATGTGGCTGGTGATCGAACAAAACGGATTTATTTAGCCCATTTAAGTATGGATAATAATATGAAAGATTTAGCGAGAATGTCGGTTGAGCAAACCTTGAAATCAAAAGGCATTTTAGTGGGCGAACAATTCTCACTTTATGATACCGACCCGAAAAAACCAACCGAGTTGGTCACCATTTAATAAAGAAGTTCATTAGTCGATAGGTGCCTTCACTATGTCGCCAAGTCCTGTGTGGCAACGTCGATTCTAGCATGTCCTGTTTGTCGAAGCTAAACATCTGTATCGGGGCTAAGAATGAATAAAGTGAAACTTCCATCAGTGGGGGTTTTACTGCCCGTTAAGGCGGGATAAAATCTGTTATTATCAAAAAGAAATTTTACAAGAATTCAAAAATTGTAGAATCTCTTTTTTTTTTATATTTTTTGCTCCTAGAGTATAATTAATGGTACATTAGCCAAACAATAGTAATTGCTATTATTCATAATTACAGAGAGGTGGAGAGGATTTGGATTTACATGAAGACAATTATGAGAAACGAAGCCAGCGAAAAAAGGGCAGTGGTTTTGGTTATTTTTTTGCTGCCTTAGGAGGAGCAATCGTTGGAGCTTTAGTTCTTTTATTCTTGTTCCCTGAAATCGGTATCATAGACGGAAATGTACCGACTAAAACTAGCGAAAGTGGCCCATTGGTAACCAATGTGACACAGCAGAAGGTTGCCCTTGATGTGACGACTGCGGTTACGAATGCAGTTGATAAAACGAGTGATGCCGTGGTTGGGATTACAAATATCCAAGAAACAAACTTCTGGGGTTCGGCTGGGCCAGAAAGTGATACCGGCTCCGCTGAGGCAGGTACAGGTTCAGGAGTTGTTTATAAGAAAAGTGGTGGCAAGGCGTATATTGTCACAAATAATCATGTCATTGAGGGTGCTTCAGAATTAGAAGTGACGCTCAGTGATGGAACGAAATTACCAGCTGAATTAATTGGGAGTGATCCTTGGACGGACTTAGCTGCCATTACGGTAGACGGGGATAAAGTTAAAACAGTTGCTGAATTTGGAAAGTCATCCACTCTGAAACCTGGTGAACCTGTTATTGCGATTGGTAATCCACTTGGGTTACAATTCTCTGGTTCCATTACACAAGGGATAATTTCAGGGTTAGAGCGGACGATTGAAGTGGATATCAACAAAGACGGTCAGACTGACTGGAATACTCAAGTAATCCAAACAGATGCTGCTATTAATCCCGGAAATAGTGGTGGTGCCCTTGTTAATATGTCAGGTCAAGTCATCGGCATTAACTCAATGAAGATTGCAGAAGCTGCAGTTGAGGGAATCGGTCTTTCTATTCCGATTGATTCAGTCATTCCAATTATTACAGATATTGAACAATACGGTGAAGTCAAACGACCTTTCTTAGGTGTGAACTTAGCGTCGGTTGAGGAAATTTCACAATATCATCAACAAAACACGTTAAAATTGCCTAATGGTGTGACATCAGGAGTTGCCATTACAGGAGTACAATCTGGCTCGCCAGCGGATAAAGCAGGCATAAAGGAATTTGATGTCATCATTGAAATGGATGGAGAAAAAGTAAATGATGTTGTTGAATTGCGACAATATTTATATAATGAAAAGAAAGTCGGCGAAAAAGTAAAATTGACATTTTATCGTGATGGAAAAAAACAGACGGCTGAAGTTACACTAACGGCTGCTGATCAAAAACAATAACGAATAGAAAAGTGGGGAAGCATAGCTTTCCTGCTTTTTTTATACTTGCGAATTTATGTGGATTTGTTAGGATAACATGTGGATAGTGAAAAATTGAATAGATGAACTTGTGAATAAATTCGATAATAGACTTATACACAATGTGGATAAAAGGAGAAGATAATCATGATTTTGTATTGTTGCGAGGAACATGTGGATATGGCATTAGATGAAGTGGTCTATGAATGTGAAACATTTCCGATTTTATCAAATGTAGAAGAGGAAAAACAATTATCAACAGCCTGTGAATATTGTCGAAATAAGGCAGTATATATGGTAGCGAACTAATATTCCTATACAAGATGTGGATAGTAATTGTGGATATGTGGATAACTGCTGTGGATAACGTGTTCGCAAACTGTTTGTAAGGTGAGGATAACTTGAATATAACAATTATAACGGTCGGAAAATTAAAAGAAAAATATTTAAAACAAGGCATTGAAGAATACTTAAAACGATTAACCGCCTATGCTAAAGTCGAAATTATTGAACTGCCTGATGAAAAGGCTCCTGAAACATTAAGTGACATTGAAATGATCCAAATTAAAGATAAAGAAGGAGAAAGAATACTTTCTAAGATTAACCCAGATGCTCATGTCATTGCACTAGCAATTGAAGGAAAAATGAAAACTTCAGAAGAACTAGCGGATACAATCGATAAACTCGGTACATATGGAAAAAGTAAAATCACCTTTGTGATTGGCGGGTCTCTTGGGCTCAGCCAGCAAGTGATGAAACGAGCAGATGAAGCTCTATCGTTTTCGAAAATGACTTTTCCGCATCAGTTGATGAGGCTGATTTTGGTGGAACAGATTTATCGGGCATATCGGATTATGCGGGGGGAACCGTATCATAAATAGAGGCGGTTTCTATTATTATCTTATAGGAATTAGTTGACCTTGTTAATTAATAAGTGTTTATAAAAATTAGGTTCTTTACCTTCAAATAATTAAATATGTAATTCTTTGATTAATTAAGAAATATAATGTATAGACCTAATTGACCAATTATTCTATTGATTAATTAGAGTTATTGTTGTATTCATATTTGAATGAGGTTGATTACTTAAATTTGTAAATGGGGGAATGGAAAGATGCTGATCTTATCTGTCATTCTTTTTGCAGTTGCTGCGCTTGGCGGTCTGGTGCTTGGGGTTTTAGGGCTTCGTCAGAGGGATTTGCCCATGTGGCTGTCGCTTATACATGGTGTCGTTGCAGCTGCTGGGCTTATTACTCTAATACTTGGGGTCGTGCAGGGGAATGCAGGATCACTTGTGATCATCTCCTTGATTCTGTTCCTCATCGCCGCGCTTGGCGGATTCGTGCTGTTTTCTTACCATTTACGCAAGAGGCCTCATCCTAAAGGTCTAATCGTGATCCATGCTTTAGTTGCAGTAATCGCATTTGTCCTTTTACTACTTGGAATCCTGTAAGGGGTGAACGTTAAATGAAACAGCGGGGCAAGTTGAGGTTTTTGGGGCATCCGGTACACCCTGTCGTTACGCATTTTCCAATGGCACTATTACCAGTGTCGTTACTTGGTGATCTGCTTGGAGTCTGGACAGATGCTCCGTTCTGGTGGAGTTTTTCGTTTTATAATCTGGCAATAGGACTTGTAATGTCCATGCCTGCGCTAATTACTGGTATTATTGACTTTCTGGCCATTCCTCCGAAAGGGGCTGCCGATCGTGTTGCAATGCGTCATATGACCATTATGATTACAGCAATTGCGATGTATACGGGCAGCTTTTTTATTCGTTTTGGTGTTGAAATTCCATCCGGATGGCGGTTAATGGGTTCTGTTTCCCTCGCATTGTTAGGGCTTATCTTTCTTCTGATAGGGGGATGGTTTGGCGGACAGCTCGTTTATCGACACGCTGTAGGCAGTGAACCAATAATTGATAAGTCAGAATCGGGGAAATCTTAAAATAAACTGGTTCTATTATGGAAAAATGAATACTAAATAGGGAAACCTTCCTTTTTATATCTTTTTGGGGCTTGAGCTTAAGCGTTCAGGCTCCTTTATTTTTCGACGACAGCCTGATACGGTGTGAACCGTACCGTGTTAAGATTGATGAGGATTAAATTGGAAAACTAGTTTCTAACTTTCAAAAGTTATGAGTAGCATTTCAAATAACCACAGGTATAGATAGTGCCGAGAACGTATCATAAGTAACAGCGAAAAAGAACAACCAGATAAAGCGGAAACATTGTTCAGGGAATGTATTAGGATTATAGAAAATAAATCAGATAACCTGCTTCTTGCCTAAAGCAAATAAAGAAACCATGCATATTTTATTGATAGATAATTACTATAGAACTTTGTAATAACAAATTGAGTTTTGGATGATGTTACAGTGCAACTAAGAAGGATGTGGTTCACTGGTAACGGCAAACCAAAGCCTCAACCCTTGCAAGAAGCTGGGGTTAAGGCCTTGATTTTTTGTTTCTTACGAATTTGTGAATAAAACTTGTATTTTTTACCAGCTATTAAATAGTAAAACCAACATATACTAGAAGTAGATACTTTATCTAAAACAATTGTGATATACTATAATCATAATTGTGATATACTATAATCATAATTGTGATATACTATAATTAAGTGATAACTTATGTTTAAAGAATATGTATCTGAGCCTTATTAATGGATATATCTCTTGTTATCAGCTTTCAAATAGTTCAAACTATCATTAATTGAAGTAGATATTTTAATGCTATAAACAATTATGATATACTGTAATTATCATTATGTTATACTACGTTAGGTACATCAATCCAGAAAAGATGTGTTCCTAGGGTATTATGGAAGAAACCCCCACTTTTACCGGCTTTTAAATAGATTTTAACTATCATATAATAGTAGATATTTTCATCTATAAATAATAGTGATATACTATAATTAAACTGCAATTCATGCAGAAAAGATGTGTTCTTAGGTTGCACCCTGTCTTGCTATGATGCCTAAGCAGGAGCGCCTACATCCTTTCTGAAAATCTTAGGGGATAAGGATGGGGAAAATGAGCAACAGACAAACTAGAACAGACGTTATCTTAATTGGTGCTGGAATCATGAGTGCGACTTTGGGGTCAATGTTGAAGGAATTAGTACCGGAATGGGAAATTAAAGTGTTTGAGAAGCTCGCAGACGCAGGAGAGGAAAGCTCTAATGAATGGAATAATGCGGGAACAGGGCATTCTGCACTTTGCGAACTTAACTATACAACGGAAAAACCAGACGGATCTTTAGATATTAGCAAAGCTATAAGAATTAATGAACAGTTTCAGCTTTCAAGACAGTTTTGGTCTTATCTTGTAAACAGCAATCTGATTCATAATCCGCAAGACTTTATTATGCCATTACCTCATATGAGTTTAGTACTTGGAGAAAAAAATGTAACGTTTTTGAAAAAACGTTTTAAAGCGCTATCAAACAATCCTCTGTTCCAAGGGATGGAGTTTTCCGAAGATCCGGAAAAACTAAAAGAATGGATTCCACTTATTATGGAAGGCCGTACATCGAATGAACCGATAGCAGCAACAAAAATCGACTCTGGAACAGATGTTAACTTTGGCGCCTTAACACGCATGTTGTTTGACCACTTAAAACGTCAAAACGTGGAGCTTAACTATGAACATACTGTTAAGGATATTAAACGTACTAGCGACGGTTTGTGGGAATTGAAAGTACGTAATGCTAGTGGTCAAGTCGAACTCCATACGGCAAAATTCGTCTTTATCGGCGGTGGCGGCGGGTCCTTGCCTTTACTGCAAAAAACGGGTATTCCTGAAAGTAAACATGTTGGTGGATTCCCAGTAAGTGGACTATTCCTAGTATGTAACAATCCGGAGGTTGTAGAGAAGCATCATGCAAAAGTATACGGAAAAGCTAAGGTTGGTGCTCCACCAATGTCTGTTCCGCATCTTGATACAAGATTTATCGACAACAAAAAATCATTGCTGTTTGGACCGTTTGCCGGATTCTCACCAAAATTCTTAAAAACAGGTTCAAATATGGATTTATTAGGTTCTGTAAAACCGAATAATGTCTTTACTATGTTAGCGGCAGGTGCCAAAAACTTGGATTTAACAAAATATTTGGTTCAACAACTTATGTTATCGAAAGAACAACGTATCGAAGAGTTACGCGAATTTATTCCAAACGCTAAAAGCGAGGATTGGGATATCGTAGTAGCAGGTCAACGTGTACAAGTTATTAAAGATACTGAGGCAGGCGGTAAAGGTACGCTTCAATTTGGTACGGAAGTTATTACTGGGGCCGATGGCTCAGTTGCTGCATTGCTAGGCGCATCTCCAGGTGCTTCTACTGCTGTTCATGTTATGCTTGATATACTCAATAAATGCTTCCCACAGCATATAAAAGAGTGGGAACCGAAACTAAAAGAAATGATTCCTTCTTATGGCATGAAACTAGTGGAAAACCCAGAGCTTATCCACGAAATTCATACTTCAACAGCGCAGACACTTGGCTTAGCGGGTGAAAAACAAGTGTTACAGGAAGTATAAATTGCTGTTTTGGAAAATAAACGTTAAAGGAAGCATAAATTACCGTTATGGTGAATTTATGCTTCCTTTATTTTTTCTAACTTCAGTACAACAATAAAACCCAAGGTCTTACCGACCAGTATGTACAATAAATGTATGATTCAATTTTTCCCACAAATCAGGGAAATCTTTTTGGAGATTCAAAGGTTTTCCTTGTTCATTTACAAATGCATGAGATGTCTCCCCTTCAGACGCGAGTTCACCATTCTCTTTGAACACGTTGTAAGTAAACCCAAGTCGTGTGCGTGTAAGCATTGATAACGATGCTCGTATGGTAATTTTTTCTAAAGGTTTAACCATCTTTTTATATTGACTATCCGCCTTTAAACAAACTAAAGAGATTCCATTGTGGTGGAATGTTTCCATGTAAGGGAATCCGTAATGAGCTAGCAGTTGCATGTATGTATCTGTAAACCACTCAAAATTTCTGGCAAAATAAGAGATTCCTGCCGCATCGCAGTCTCCCCACGTTACAACCATTTCTAATTCATAACTCAAATGAGAGAATGCCATCATTTTCACGCCTTTCTAAGGAAAGTGAAACTTCCTAATCAATAATAATTTTATAACTTCCTTCTAAATCATTTATTAATTTTCTATTGTTAATTATACTGCATTGTGGCTGTTTTTAAATAAAGAATAAATCAATTTCTATTTGAGACAATAGGAAGAACAAGGCATCGACTTGTCTTTTTTAAAATTATATTGAAATAGATATTGCTCTTGATTGGAAATCATTGTATTTAATTGAAGTGTATTTATATTAGTTAATAAGTGTTCTTCCTAAAAATACAATTGTTTTTTTACAGAAAATTTATTATTATAAGATAAGTAATTCAGGGCTTATTAGTAGTATGATAGGAGGAAATGAAGTGGCAAACAAAGAATTGAAGAGAGGTTTGAAATCGCGCCATATTCAGATGATTGCTTTGGGCGGTACCATTGGTGTTGGTTTATTTATGGGTTCAGCCAGCACAATTCAATGGACGGGTCCATCCGTACTGTTAGCTTATGCAATCTCTGGGATTTTTATATTTTTAATTATGCGTGCAATGGGGGAAATGTTGTATGTAGAGCCCAGTACAGGTTCATTTGCTACATTTGGATATAAGTATATTCATCCATTGGCAGGATATTTAACCGCATGGAGTAACTGGTTCCAGTGGGTTATTGTTGGGATGTCAGAAATTATAGCAGTTGGGACGTACATGCAGTATTGGTTTCCAAATCTTCCTACTTGGATTCCAGGTTTAATCGCATTCGTGATTCTTGGGGCGGCGAATTTGATTTCTGTTAAATCATTTGGTGAATTTGAGTTTTGGTTTGCACTCGTTAAAATTGTAGCCATTATCTTAATGATTGTTGCAGGTTTTGGTCTTATTTTCTTTGGTATTGGTAACGGAGGAGTAGCCATCGGATTATCAAATCTTTGGGAAAATGGCGGTTTCTTTACAGGCGGCTGGTCAGGATTTTTCTTTGCTTTATCACTAGTTGTTGCGGCTTATCAAGGAGTCGAACTAATTGGGATCACAGCAGGAGAAGCAGAGAATCCACAAAAAACATTAACTAAAGCGATTAAAGACATCATTTGGCGTATTTTAATCTTTTATATTGGTGCGATCTTCGTTATTGTAACGGTTTATCCTTGGGATCAACTAGGCACAATTGGTAGCCCATTTGTTGCAACTTTTGCGAAGGTTGGGATTACAGCAGCCGCTGGTCTTATTAACTTTGTAGTCATTACATCTGCAATGTCTGGCTGTAATAGTGGTATTTACAGTGCAGGACGTATGCTTTATACATTAGGAATAAATGGACAAGGACCGAAGTTCTTTGCGAAGGTATCTCATAATGGTGTACCTTTATTCGGTACGATTGGTGTGCTAGTTGGATTAGTCATCGGCATTATATTAAGTTATATTGCACCAGAAAACTTATTTGTGTATGTATACAGTGCGAGTGTACTGCCTGGTATGATTCCGTGGTTTATTATTTTGATTAGTCAAATTCAATTTAGAAAAATAAAAGGGGCTGAAATGAGTAATCATCCATTTAAAATGCCGTTTGCACCCTTTACAAATTACTTGACGATTGCCTATTTAATTATGGTATTAGTCGGTATGTGGTTTAATGATGACACACGGATATCTCTAGTTGTAGGGGTTGTTTTCTTGGTTATCGTTTCCATTAGTTATTACGCCTTTGGAATAGACAAGCATGCATCAGTAGATACTCAAACAGATGATGAATTGTCTAACTGATCATTTGTTTTTTAGTGTTAGAGTCAGTATGATAATAAAATCAAAGAATAGGGATAGCTTTGGCATATATCCCTATTCTTTTTTTATTGTCACAATTCTTTTGATTCCCCTTTTAATTGTAAAATTGATCAGGGGCTAATGGACTCTGATTCAAGGATTGTACTGCATAGTCATGTAACAGTGGCAAGAAAGTAATTTGGAACAATTAAAAGCCTTATCGTTGAACAAACAACAATTAGGCTCACCCTAGGATTTCTTATTCATTTTCTCTACCTATAATTGTTCCTGCTGCCAATTCGCCAATTTCCCCATGGAGCTGGCCGAAGCTCCACTTCCCAGCATTTACAGGGATAATTAAGTTACCTGCTTCATCCTTTGCATCTTCGTATCGGCAATAATCTCTCAATTTTTACATTTCTTTTGATGGAAAGCGGATTGTAACCGTCGTTCCTTCACCTTTTGAGCTTTTGAAATCCATTGTTCCATTATATGTTTCTATTATTTGATAGCAGATCATTAAACCTAAACCTGTACCATTGCTTTTCAACGAGTAAAAAGGAGTACCGAGAGACTTAACTTCTTCTTCAGACATTCCAAATCCATGGTCAGTGACTTGTATCTCTACAAAGTGATTCTTTCTTTTTGTCTCAACGATCACAAAATCACCGATTTTCGAAGCCTCAATTGCATTTTTAATAATATTGATCATTAATTGTTTAAACTCTTTGTTGTTCGCAAGGATATAGCATGTTTCATTTACATGTAAATCAATCGTATTATCACGCAAATATCCATATGATTTAAGTAAATCAGTTATATCTTGAAGAACATCCTTAACATTTACGATTTCCAATTTTATATCTTTATCAGGCTTTGAAATTGATAATAGTTGAGAAATGACTTGTTCAGCTGTATTTAATTCATCAATCATTAAATTAAAATGGCCTTTTGTTTCCTTACTAAATGGTGCATCCTTTTCACTGTAAAGTTGTAGAAAACCTTTCACAACTGTCAAAGGATTTCTTATTTCATGTGCAACAGCAGCTGCTAATTGATCAGTTGTCTTTAATCGTTCTGTATTTTGTAATTTTTCATAATATAATTGCTGTTTTTTTATACGGACATATGAAAAATGATAAATAAGATATATAATCCCTTGACTGCCTATAAAGTTGATGATATTTCCTATTAAGTCTTGTTTGATAGGAGCATATAAATGGTCTTGATTCATAATATAGCCAAAGGTAACTGCTATCAATAGTCCGTTTACTATTAAAGAAAAGTAAAATAGCTTTGAATCAAAAAATAAAATAGAAATAGCAGGAATAAAACAAAGAAAAATAAAGGTAGACAAAGTTTCTGGATATAGAAAGAAAATTGTATAGAAGTAAGCAAATGCCACAATCATTATGATAAGTCTCAAAATATGATTTTCATACTTAGGATAAAGTAATAAACATGCCACTAAAACGATAATAAGTAGACCATGTAGAAGGAAACTTATATCAATTGAATTATTAAATAACAGACCTATGATCATAAGGACGATCGAGATAAGTACGACTGTATAATATACCTTTTTATTGATTTGCGTTTGAAAATTCCTCATACATCCTCCTTTCTGATGTATTTAAGTTAATCATTATCTTTGTTTGGGGTATAAGAATTATTTACTATAAAAATAGTATGATTTTAATAATGATAACATAATTGACTAAATAAATTGGAGTAGAATTATAACTTTTGATAGTAAATAGGAAGCTACTCGTGTTAACTGAAAGATATATCAAAAAACTTTGAGAACTTTAGTTTTCTTTTCTGACAATGTATGAATCAATGTTAGTTTGATAGCGTCACTCACCTTTCAACTAGAACTGGTAATAAGGTTTAGTTGACAGATTTAGTGAGCTATTGTAGTATAACTTATACAATTAAATAAGACCTCACTTTTTACAGTGAGGTAGAGGCGCGATATTTAATAGTCTTTAGTGGAGTTTGAGAAACAGTGATGCTAAGGAGAAGGAAATGTTGCCGAAGCTTGTAATATTCTCGGTATTACTTGCTGGGTCTGCAGTTAAGAGCTGCAGGACTGTCTCAATAAACTTCCCGGTTTATTGAGGGGTGCTATCTCATTTGGGATAAAGGGGAGGACTTAAGGACTACTACATATAATAAGACCTGAGTTTATCTCAGGCCTTTTTTGCATTTACAGAAGTTCTTAATAAGCCTTGGCACCATTAAATTCTAGGGGAAAACAACAGGAGGAAATAATTATGAGAAAAAAATTATCATTATCAATAGTAATGTTTCTTTTAGCCATTACTTTATTAGCAGGGTGTGGGACAAGCAATAGTTCAGATAATAAAGGTACCTCGTCAGAGGAAGAAACATTTAAGGTAGGTCTTGAAGCTGGTTATGCGCCATTTAACTGGACTCAAATGGATGACTCTAATGGTGCTGTGAAAATTGACGGCAATGCAGAATATGCAGGTGGATATGATGTTGAAATTGCTAAGAAGATTGCAGATGGTCTAGGGAAAAAATTGGTGATTGTTAAAACGGAATGGGATGGTCTTGTGCCAGCTTTGACTTCAGGGAAAATTGATGCAATTGTTGCGGGTATGTCACCTACAAAAGAACGTAAAGAGACAATTGACTTCTCAGATAACTACTATAAATCTAATTTAGTAATGGTTGTAAAAAAAGGTGGAAAATTTGAACAAGCTACTTCCATTCAAGATTTCAAAGGAGCAAAAGTAACAGCACAATTAAATACATTCCATTATTCAGTCATTGATCAAATTAAAGGTGTAGTTAAAAAGCCAGCCATGGATAACTTCCCTGCAATGCGAGTAGCTCTTGAATCAGGAATTATTGATGGATATGTTTCAGAACGTCCAGAAGCAGTTAGTGCTTCTGCTGCAAATGAAAACTTTGCAATGGTAGAATTTTCAGATGGATTTGTTACATCAGATGATGATACTGCAATCGCTGTAGGTCTTGCAAAAAATAGTGAATTAACTAAAAAAATTAATGAAACTTTAGCAGGTATTTCAGAGGATGAACGTAGTAGTATTATGGACGCTGCCATTAAAAATCAACCAGCAGCAAAATAATAATGATTAGGTGAAACCGACTGCAATCTACATGTAGTCGGTTTTATATGTTTTGGTTATACCACAGTCATATAAGGAGGAGAAAGATGAGCTTCGAGTGGGTAGTTAAAATTATTTCAGAAAATGGGCCAATGTTTCTTCGCGGGGCAGGTGTGACACTTCTAATTTCCTTAATTGGGACTATTTTAGGTGCAGTTATCGGTCTACTGGCAGGGGTTATACGTACGATTCCAATGCCTGAGCGAGGTGTGAAAAGAGTCATTCTTAAAGTGGTTCATGTGATTCTTTCTATATATATTGAGTTTTTCCGCGGTACGCCTATGATAGTGCAAGCGATGGTCTTTTATTATGGTTCTGCTTTAGCATTTGGTTTTGATATGGATCCAATTGCTGCAGCACTCATTATCGTATCGATCAATACTGGAGCATATATGGCAGAAATTGTTCGTGGCGGTATTGTTTCCGTTGACAAAGGGCAATTTGAAGCAGCTCAAGCCATAGGGATGAATCATGTACAGACGATGTTTAATGTTGTATTACCACAAGTCATTCGCAATATTTTACCAGCAACGGGAAATCAATTTGTTATTAATATAAAAGATACATCTGTATTAAACGTCATTTCTGTAACGGAATTATATTTCCAAACAAAAACGATTGCAGGAAATAACTTTAGATACTTTGAATCATTTTTAGTTGCATGTGTGATTTATCTAATCATGACTTTTACCGTTACAAGAATTCTGCATTTTATTGAAAGAAAATTAGAGGGTCCGGACAATTACATCATGAATGAAAATCAAGTACAGGAAAATTAAAGGAAAAAACTAATATCAAAAAGAAATAGATGACAAAGGAAGGGAACTATGGAAAAAGTAATTGATATTCAGCATGTAAGCAAATCCTTTGGCAGTCATGAAGTGTTAAAGGATATTAATTTTTCGGTCAAAAAGGGCGAAGTAGTCTGCATCATTGGTTCTTCTGGATCTGGTAAATCAACGCTTCTTCGTTGTGTGAACCTTTTAGAGAAACCAAGTGGCGGACAAATCATATATAATGGAGAAAATATTTTAGATGACAAACATGATATTTATTCTTATCGTCAAAACTTAGGTATGGTGTTTCAACAATTTAACTTATTTAATAATCACAATGTATTAAATAATTGTGTAGTAGGGCAAATAAAGGTATTGAAACGTTCTAAGGAAGAAGCCGAAAAAGTAGCGATGAAATATTTGAAAGTGGTTGGTATGGATCAATATGTTAATGCCAAACCAAAGCAATTATCAGGTGGACAAAAACAGCGTGTAGCGATTGCGAGAGCACTTTCTATGGAGCCTGATGTAATGTTATTTGATGAACCAACTTCAGCACTTGACCCTGAGATGGTAGGAGAAGTCCTTAAAGTAATGAAGGAACTTGCTGGAACGGGTCTTACTATGTTAATCGTGACACATGAAATGGAATTTGCAAAGGAAGTTTCTGATCGTGTGGTGTTTATGGATAAAGGCATTATTGCAGAAGAAGGAAGTCCTGAGCAAATTTTTAATAGTCCTACACAAGATCGTACGAAGGAATTTTTAAAACGTGTTTTAAAATAATGCAAAGAAGCTGACGCAAAAGTGGTTGCAATTAACTTTTGGAGTCAGCTTTTTCTTTTTCTTTATGTGTAATATGGTATAATCGGTTATTTATAAATATGATTTAAGAAGGCTTTCGTTCTGTCAAATTTGGGATTGGTAAATACTTCGTCTGGATGCCCTGATTCAACTATTTCCCCATTGTCCATGAACATGACTCTGTTTGCGACTTCTTTGGCAAAACCCATCTCATGTGTGACGACAATCATCGTCATATGCTCTTCCGCTAGATTTTTCATTACCTGAAGAACCTCGCCTGTTAATTCTGGGTCCAAAGCGGAGGTAGGCTCATCAAACAATAGGATATCAGGATTCATCATTAGCGCACGCGCAATGGCTACTCTTTGTTTCTGACCTCCAGATAGTTTATCTGGGTAAGCAGAAGCACGATCTGAAAGACCAACTTTCTCTAGCAGCTCCATGCATCGACGTTCGACTTCTTTTGCTTGCTCCTTTTTTACCAATTTTGGAGCCATTTCTAGGTTTTCTTTAACTGTCAGATGCGGGAAGAGATTAAAATGTTGAAAGACCATTCCCATTTTCGCAGTGATTTGTTTAACTTCCTGCGGCTTTGAGTAAACCCCATCCTTCACGAAATGTTTTCCGGATATAGAAATGCTACCGTCGTTGATTTCTTCAAGATGGATTAAACTACGGAGCATCGTGCTTTTTCCAGAGCCAGAGGGACCAATCACGGCAACAACATCATTTTTATTTACATTAAAATTAATTCCTCTTAATACGTCTAATTTTCCATATGACTTTACAAGATTAGTCACTTCAATGATCGCCATATTTGCCACTCCTCCTTATTCAAATTTGAACCGTTTTTCAAGCCATTTAAAAAACAACGTTAATACAAGTGTTATTAAAAGATAAATGATACCGGCTAAGAAGAAAGGAACGACAGTAAAATCACGATTTACTGCTGTCTGTGCAAAGTGTAATAATTCTGGTACGGCTACGGCATAGAGTAGCGCGGTATCCTTGACTAGTGTTACGGATTCATTAGCAACGGCAGGAAGCGCGATACGGAACATCTGAGGAAGGATAATTCTCGTCATCGTTTGCCACTTATTCAGGCCCAGTACTTGAGCTGCTTCGTATTGGCCTTTATCAATTGCTATTAGACCACCGCGGAAGATTTCAGCGAAATATGCGGCATAGTTTAAAATAAACCCTAAACAAGCTGCGACAAAACGATCTAAAACCAAATATTCTCCGATTACTGGAATTAGTGGTAGCCCAAAGCAAATAAATAGAAGTTGCAAGAGCAACGGTGTACCACGCATTAAATATATATAGGTTTGAGCGAGCCATGATAGGGGCTTTAAGCTGCTTTTTACCGCCAATGTTAGGATAAAGCCAAGGGGAATAGACAATACAATGGCAATTAAAAATAAGAGTATTGTCATCTGTGCCCCTTCAAGCATAGGCTTCAGGATCGAACTAAGATAATCTATGGACATGAAAGAATCCTCCCAAAAACAAAACAGGGTTTCCCAAGGAAATCCTGTTTGCTTTATTTTTACTACCATAATTTAAATCTGTTGGATAATAGACTAAGATTATATATTTTCGAAGCGTGTTGGTGTCTAGTTACAGGTATCTTGCGCTTTTCGTATTATTTTATTACTTTATTTTCGCCAAACCACTTTTGAGAGATTTCAGCAGCAGTGCCATCTTCATTCATTTCATCAAGTGCCTTTTGAAGATTGTTCAGAAGTTCTTCATTTCCTTTTTTCACGCCTACTCCATATTCTTCAGGTGCAAGAGATTCATCAAGTATTTTAAATGATTCTTTTTCTTTAGACATGTAATAGTTTATAACAACCTCATCAATGATAACAGCATCCACACGACCAGACTTTAGGTCACCTAAAGCTAAAACATTATCGGAGTATTCTGTAATGGTTTTAATCTTAGATTTAATTGGGTTGCTATTTAAAGCATCGCTTGCTGAAGAAAGGGATTGTAGACCTACGACTTTGTCGGTAAGATCATCAAGTTTAGTAATCTTTGAATCAGCCTTTGTTACAACGACTTGTGCGTTTTTTAAATAAGGCTTTGTAAAGAGAACCTTCTTTTTACGGTCATCTGTAATTGTATATCCATTCCAAATTAAATCAATTCGACCACTGCTTAATTCAGTTTCTTTTGTAGTCCAATCGATTGGTTGAAATTCAACCTTTGCTCCCATTTTTTCAGCAGCAGCTTTGGCATAGTCAATGTCAAAACCAACAATATTGTTATTTTCGTCTCGGAAGCCCATAGGAGCAAATTTATCGTCAATTCCAATGATTAGTGTATCCTTTGTATCTTTTGCGTCCTCCGCTTTGGAGCATCCTGAAATAACTGTGAAAACGGCAGCTATGGCTAAAATAATAGTTGCTAAACGTTTCATATAGAAGAAAACCACCTTTAAATGATAATCATATTCCTTTAGTGCTTTATTACTTTATTAAGATAACATATCTTGGCTAAAAGGACGAGAGGGTTTTTGACTTTTAATGAGAGAAATATGATAGAAGTAGGTATAACAGGTTATAGGTGGGGTCACTTTTCGCTATTCTATTCAAAAATAGATATAAAAGGGGCTTCTAGCATTCATTTGATCATCATTCTAAGTCATTAGGGACCTTCGTATTGGGAAATATCACTTAATTTGTTTTGTTTTGCTTGTTTATGACAGAAATACAGGTAAATAGAGAGTCTTGAGTTCATACCTTCAGACCATGATTAATCAATAATAGTTTATTAGTATTAGAGAGGATGAATTTTTCGGAAAATTTACATATTTGGTTGTGAAACTATTAGGATTAGGGGATTTATCATGCAGAGTGTGACTTTGACACGTAAAGAACGAATTATGAAAGAAAGAGCCATAATGGCTAAGGGCAGAAGAAGAAAAGTAGTCGGGTTTGCATTAGTAGGATCTATTGCAACCACCGTATTAGTACATACAAATGGAGTAAAGGCACTGGCCTGCAGTGATACATATGTTGTTCAAAAAGGAGATAATCTATATACATTAGCTAAAAAGTATGATGTTAGTGTTGAACAACTACAACAAGCGAACGAGTTATCATCAGATTTCATCAAGGTAGGACAAACTTTGGAAGTTCCTTTATTAGAAGAAGCTCATTCAGAACATGAGGAGTCAAGGGCTACTAAAACGGCAGTTCCACTAAAACAAGTAAAGGTAAATACTACCAAAAAAGAAACGAAAAGATTACATACCGTCGTTCGGGGTGATAGTCTATCTTTATTAGCTAAAAAGTATGATGTTAGTGTTGAACAACTACAACAAGCGAACGAGCTATCATCAGATTTCATCGAGGTAGGACAAACTTTGGAAGTTCCTTTATTAGAAGAAGCTCATTCAGAACATGAGGAGTTAAGGGCTACTAAAATGGCAGTTCCACCAAAACAAGTAAAGGTAAATACTACTAAAAAAGAAACGAAAAGATTACATACCGTTGTTCGGGGTGATAGTCTATCCTTATTAGCTAAAAAGTATGGGGTAAGTATCGAGCAACTTCAGAAAGTAAATGGACTAACGTCAGATATGATAAAAGTGGATCAAAAACTGGATATTCCATCAGAGAAAGTATATGCGGCAAAAAAAATGATGATAAACAATCGTGAGAAATCCATTACATATGCTACCTATACCGTAGCACCTGGAGAAACTATATGGAGTATTGCCAGACAATTTAATATGTCCATTGATCAATTAAAGGCATATAATCATATGTCTAGTAATGCAGTATTAATTGGTCAAAAACTAATTATTAAACAGAAAAACTTAATAAAAGTAGATGCCATTGTTGGTGGAGCCGTAGATCAATTCTCTGTAGAGTTCATGATTAATGGTGAGCCAAGCGTGTTACAAGTGGCCTATGGTACGGCAAGCAATTTTGAACGCCTATCAGGAAAAAAAGTAGAATTAGCTTTTTACAAAGCAAACCGTCCAACACTTGTTTCTTCCTCTTTAGCAGAATAATACAAGAATTATATAATTAGTCTATAAGAATTCAGCAACAGTTGAAGCTGCTGAATTCTATTTGTATGAATTAGGTAGTTTATAAATTTTTCTTTGGTTGTGGGGGTTTGCCGTGGGGATAAATGGCTTAGTTTAATGACTTTGTTGATTTTTGACTCATTTTATCAACATGGTTGGTTAACAAAGCCTTTATAACAAGCTTCCTAATTTTGAACTTGATGCTCCAACAAGCTCCTCCTAAAAAATGTTTTGGAAACCTCTATTCCAAGTCTATTAATCGCTTCGGGTATTCCACAAATAAATGTATTCCAATAGAATAGTCATTAGTATTGTTCATCATGCAAGTTAGCCAGATTGGCCTTTAAGATTTCCACAAAATCAATAGCTTCCCTAGCAGGTATATTCATTTTTCTACGAATAATCAACCTTCAGAATATTTTGTTCGTGATATACATTAAAGATCATCTGATTGAGGTGTGATTCTTTGTCTTAAATATTTTCCAATAATAACCATATAAATGATGGTAAAATTCGAAGAGAATTTGCGAAAAATTACTAGAAAAAATGGAAATAATTATGAAGAAGTAGAAGCACTGGACAACTATTTGTTAATAATTAACACATTATCCAGGGTAGTTTCCATGCATCGTAATTGTTCCATTCTTCATTTTGGGGTATATTTGATAAGATATTTAAATTTTTATCGTTTGAATACGACGAATATAAAGTAACTTTGAAAAAAGAAATGAGGATATATAGATGAATAAACCATCCATTTACGGATTAACCATAGATCAATTGATTGCGTGGCTTATAGAGCATGGTCATAAAAAGTCAAGAGCCTTACAGGTGTGGGATTGGCTTTATCGGAAACGTGTAACAGAATTCTTTGACATGGCGGATGTAAATCAAGAATGTGTACAATTATTAGCAGATCATTTTTCGATTCGAACATTTAATGAACATATTAAGCAAGAATCAGCGGATGGAACAGTAAAATTTTTGTTTAAATTACAGGATGGTAACTTAATTGAGACAGTAATGATGAGACAAAAATATGGGATCTCTGTTTGTGTCACAACTCAAGTAGGTTGTAATATTGGCTGTAGCTTTTGTGCGAGTGGTCTACTTGCTAAAAGCCGTGATTTATCAAGTGGGGAAATAGTAGAACAGATTATGAATGTTCAACTTCATCTAGATCAGATGGGACAAAATGAAGTCGTGAGCCATGTTGTTGTCATGGGAATTGGTGAACCGATGGATAATTTTGAAAATGTGTTGGACTTTTTAAAGGTAATCATGGACCATAAAGGACTTGCTATTGCCGCTAGACGTATCACTGTATCGACAAGTGGACTTGCTAACAAGATCTATGAATTTGCAGATACTAAAATACCAGTAAATTTAGCTATATCCTTACATGCGCCGAATAATGAACTAAGAACTAAGATTATGAAAATAAACCGTGCCATTCCAATTGAAAAACTTATGGAGTCACTTGAGTATTATTTAGAAAAAATGAACCGTAGACTGACGATTGAATATATCTTGTTGAAGGATGTAAATGATCATAAGGAAGAAGCAGAGCAACTGGCTGATCTTCTTAGTAAGATAAAAGACCAATTGTATGTAAATCTAATTCCTTATAATCCAGTGGATGAACATAGTCAATATCAAAGAAGTGAGCAGGAATCAGTGCTGGCCTTTTATGATACGTTGAAAAAACGAGGCATTAATTGCAAAATTCGTCAAGAACATGGGACAGATATTGATGCTGCCTGTGGGCAGTTAAGGAGCAAACAAATCAACAAAGATAAAGTCCAATAAGTAGATTTTGCTACTTTCAATATAACTACTAGAGAATAAATGTTTGGTGTTAGGGGAGATAAATTGACATGGGAAAGAACGATCAAGTCATATCGCAACTAGAGAGTGTGTTGAAAGAGCTAAAAGCGGGGGAGGAAGAAAGTGCTGCAACCGCAACACTTGGACAGCAGAGAAAAGTGCCTCATCTATCTGGGGCATTATTTAAGTTCATTTTTAAATTTTGGGGTGTCAAACTGATTCTCATTGTTCTACTCTTAATCGCTGTCTTATCTACTGGGTTCTGGTTACTTTCAGGAAATACATTGAAGAAGGAAAGTACAACTTTTGTAGAGCAGGTGCAGGAACTAGCAACTCTAGCTACAGCAGAAGCATATGTGAAAGTAGTCATCAAAGAAGAGGATAATAAAATATTCGGAAAAGATATTCAGGTGGATCTTCCCGGTACAAAGCGCGAGGTATTATTGATTGTGCCAGCAACTGTTATTGCCGGAGTAGATCTAAAAGGGATAACTGCGGATGATATAAAAGTAGATGAGAAGGCAAAAAAGTTAGAAATTGTATTACCGCCAGCTGAACTCATTCAAGATCCTTCCATACAAATGGACAAGGTAAGCACATTTTCAGATGAGGGTTTATTCCGTGGTGATGTCAAGTGGGAGGAAGGATTTGACCTTTCCGCAGAAGCACAAGATAAGATTAAAAAAGAAGCTATTGATATAGGACTGCTCCAAACGGCGGAAGATAGTGCAGAAAAGGTCCTCAAGGAATTCTTTAGTAATCTTGGATATTCTGTTGAAGTATCTTATAAATAGATTAATAGATTCTTATTAAAGTGTTAGTTATAAGTTACCTTTTATTATTGTAATGGATTATGAATATGTTCTAAGTAGGGCTATGATGGATGAACATTATAGCCCTATTAGTCTATTACACGTTTTTCGATTCAGTAGAGACTGTTACTTCTATTTTTGGTTCAGGTACACGGGAAAGAATGAGGATTCCAATAATGAACAGAATGACCAAGCTAAATACACCACTTGTAGAGTTGCCTGTAATCTGTGTGGTTAAGGCTACTAATAATGGGCCCGAGATGGAGGCAAACTTACCAAAGATGTTATAAAAGCCAAAAAATTCGTTGGCCTTTTCTTTTGGAACAAGCTTAGCGAAATAAGAGCGACTTAATGCTTGAATACCACCTTGAGAGGTTGCAACGAGCATGGCCAAAATCCAGAAGTCTAACGTTGTCTCTAAGAAATAGGCATAAATACAAACGATGATATAAACGATAATGCCGACATAAAGCATTTTTTTTGCTGAAAATTTGGCTGCTAGTTTACCATAAATAAGGGCAAAGGGGGCAGCGACAACTTGTGTGACGAATAGGATAATTAAAAGATTGGTAGCGCTGATGCCTAAATCCGTTCCATAGGCCGTAGACATCGTAATAATGGTTCCGACGCCATCAATATAAAAGAAATAAGCTAATAAGAATAAAAATAGTGCGCGGTATTGGCGAATATTTTTAACAGTGTTTCTAAGACGTTTGAAGCTATTCATCACTGGGCGTGGCTCACGCTTGATGTAATAGTGCTGCTTAACATTTCGAAATAGAGGCACCGTAAACAATCCCCACCATAAAGCAGTAATGATGAAGGCTATTTGACTGGCCATTGTTGTTGAGATGGGTATAACTCCCTGTTGAGACAAAATAATAATAGCAATGCTTATGATAAATGGTATCGTACTGCCGATATAGCCCATACCAAATCCACGAGTAGAAACTTGATTCATTCGTTCATCCGTTGTTACATCTACGAGAAAGGCATCGTAGAAGACATTAGCTCCAGCAGAGCCTATGGCAGCAAAGGTATAACAGATTAACAAGAGAAGCCATTGATCACTCGGTATAAAAGCCAGTGAAGCAGTGAAGGTAATACCTAATGAATAAAAGAATGTAAAAAATTTCTTCTTAAATCCTTGATAATCCGCGATTGTCCCCAAAATCGGTCCGATCATAGCCAAAATAAACGTTGCAATCGCAATCGTATAGCCTAAATATGCAGTTGAATTGGTAGCGCTGACACCTGCATTTGTAGCGGCTGATTTATAAAAAATTGGGAATACGGCTGTTGATATAATAATGGAATAGGCTGAATTAGCCCAATCATAGAACACCCAGCTGTTTTCTTCCTTAGTAAAATGCTTCATTACTTTTCCCCCTAGTTAACAATACGTATTCATTTTACTAAAAAAGATACCTATTAAATATAAGTTTTCCATAATTTTACATAATCAACAAATCTTAAGAAATTGTTAAGATTTTTTCTTGGGAAATATTAAGATTTGTTTTATAACATGTAAATAAGCCCGAGAGCATCATGCTATATTGAAGGAGGGAGCGTGAGTGAAATGGACCAATTTAATGTGTTGGTTGTCGATGATGAAAAAGAAATCCGTGATGCGATTAATATATATTTAGCAAATGAAGGGATTCGAGTGATTCAAGCAAGTGACGGTGTGGAGGCAATTGAGAAGCTAGATGAAGAGGAAATTCACTTAATCATATTAGATGTTATGATGCCTCGTCTTGATGGGATTAAAACAACCTTTAAGATTCGTGAACAGAAAAATATTCCGATTATTATATTAAGCGCTAAAAGTGAAGATACGGATAAAATCCTAGGGCTTCAGGTAGGAGCAGATGATTATGTAACAAAACCTTTTAATCCACTGGAGTTGATTGCTCGGGTCAAATCACAACTTCGAAGATATGTGACGTTAGGGACCTATGAGGGCAGCGAAAAGGTGATTGACCTTCATGGCCTTACATTAAATCAGGAGGCAAAAGAGGTAGCTGTAAATGGAGAAGTTGTGAGATTAACGCCGATTGAATACAAAATTGTAGAATTGCTAATGACTCATGCTGGCCGTGTTTTTTCCATTCAGGATATTTATGAAAAAGTCTGGAAGGAACCGGGCTATAATGCGGAAAATACAGTAGCCGTTCATATTCGAAAAATTCGTGAAAAAATTGAAATTGATCCAAAAAATCCAAGGTTTTTAAAGGTGGTATGGGGAATTGGCTACAAAATCGAGAAATAACTGGCTATTTGTTATTTGGCTTTTTTTATTTTCCTTTGGTGTAAGCGGACTGCTATTTGTTACCTTACATGGTAGTCAGTATATCGGAAAAGACTATTTTGATAGCGATACATTTCATTCGCAGCTTAATGAATTTACAAGTTTATTGGCTTTCTTTGAAGCCGGTGCATTTACAAAGGAAGAAGTAAAAGAGGAAATTACGGTTTCTAACGAGGATATTGAGGAGTATCGGTATCGCTATGGTGATTTGAATGAACAGTTGGCCACAATTAAGACCCAGTATGATGATAAAATTACTGCTTTGAAGGCTGAGAAAAACAAAGCAGCTGCTGAGATATACATAGCAGAAAGAGACAAAAAGCTAAAGGATATCACCCAAAATTTTGCGAGTGATGACTATGTAAAAAATAAAATTATCAAAGAAACAGAGCAGCAGATTGACGTTTATTTTCAAGAAATTGAAAAAGGTGATCGAGGAATATATAACAAATATAGAAAAGTGTTCATATACGATTTAAAGGATTTAAATAAAGACGAGGTATATCGTTATAAAGCGGACGCCTTGGCTGAAAAGAGGCCTCTATTTACTCGCAGCTATCCATACAAGAGTAAATATTTGGGTTCAGGGGATAGTATACCTTATGTTGATGGCGTAAATGAAGATGTAATGAATTTGATAAATGCAAGCATGTCCACAGAACTTCAAGGGAAAATAGCCATCCCGAGAACAGCTCCTGCCACTCATCCGATTATAGTTGAATATAATCATTATCAAGCCATGAAGAGAATGATTTATGTATATAGCCTCCTAAGTGTTCTTGCCTTATTAATTAGTCTGTATCTCTATAAAACAGTAAAAATCCGTCATCAAATAGTGAATGAAGACTGGGTTGTATTGTATCATCGGATTCCAATTGATGTACGAGCTGGCTTCATGTTGTTCACTGTTTTATGTCTATTGCTTCAACTAGATGTATTTATGAATCAGTTGATCAATTATAGTCTACAAGATATAGATTTTATGAGAAATTGCGTTGCGTATATACTGTCGATTTCTATATTAATGGGACTGGTCTTGTTGCAAGTGAAAGACTTTCTTCAAGTTATGCGTAGTGATTTACAATCAGAATGGAAGAAGATGTTGGTTTATAAGGGTTTTCAGAGTCTACAGCAATTTTTTTTGAATAAGAGTATAGGCTGGCAGATACTGATTCTATTGATGATTATCTTTTTTGCCGGACTCGGTTTGGCAGGGGTTATTTTGGAACCAAGATTAATCCTAATATACTTTCCACTCTTGTTAATATTTGGTATTCCCGCTGTCATTTACATGGTGAACCGAGTTGGTTATTTTAATAGAATTGTTAAAAGTACAGATGAGTGGGTACAGGGAAATCTTGAATCAGAACTTAAAGATCAGGGGAAATCCGTGCTAGCAAGACTTGCCCGTAATATGAATACTTTAAAACATGGAGTAAAGACATCTAAAAAGGTGGCTATTAAAAGTGAACGATTAAAAACGGAACTCATTACGAATGTGAGCCATGATTTACGGACACCATTAACCTCAATCATTACGTACACGGAGTTGTTGAAGACACCAAATTTGCCAGAAGAAGATCGTGAGGCCTACATCCAAATTATTGATCGTAAATCGAAGCGTTTAAAGGTCCTGATTGATGATTTATTTGAAGTGTCAAAAATGGCGAGCGGTAACGTGGAGCTAGTAAAGGAGAGAGCGGATATTGTTCAGCTTTTGCAGCAGTCACTTGCTGAACATGATGAGGCTATTCAAAAGTCAGGCTTACAATTTCGTATTTCCAATCTAGAAAAGCCAATGATCGCTTTAGTAGATGGACAAAAGCTATGGCGTGTTTTTGATAATCTAATCGGAAATATTCTTAAATACTCTTTAGAACACACCAGAGTCTATATTTCAGTGTCAGAATCTCCTGGGCAAGTGGTCATTAGCTTTAAGAATGTGACGAAATACGAGCTAAGTGAAAATATAGATGAGCTTTTTGAACGATTTAAACGAGGTGACACCTCTCGTCATACGGAAGGGTCAGGGTTAGGACTTGCGATTGCTAAGTCCATCGTTGATCTTCATGGTGGACAGCTTATTATTGAAGTAGATGGCGACTTATTTAAAGTTACTATTTGGTTGGAAAAATAGTCATTTTGGACAGGACGGTGGACAGCCGTCCTGTTTAAGCTTGAAAGGCTTTAGTTTTTAAAGAAATCTAGCCCCCCGCTAATGATTAACCTGATTTGTATCGTTTTCAATAGATTAATAAATTGATTGATTCCTAAACTTTTCAATATCAACTAGATTCTAATCCCATTTTTTGCGGATAGGCATTGTCAATTAATTGTTGTTTTTCATCCGCTGACCGGTTGTTGAAGCCTGATATTAACCAGTACGCTTCCTTCTTTCGGATTGCCCATCCGAGTAAAAAAAATAATAGAGCAATAATGATTTGAATAATTATTATGCCTAACATGAAAATCCCCCTTATTTCATGGAATAAACCCTAAATAATATTGTACTGTAAACAATGGAATTTTCATTAATTTTTCAAAATAAAAAAGCCCATCGGGGAAACCCCCAATGGGCTTTGAATGGATAATTTAATTAAACAAGTCCTTGGAACATCATAGCATCTGCAACTTTAAGGAATCCAGCGATGTTAGCACCATATACTAAGTTACCTGGGTGACCATATTCTGCAGCAGCTTCTACGCTTGCTTTATAAATATTTACCATGATTTCGTGAAGTTTAGCGTCTACTTCTTCGAAACTCCATGAAAGTCTTGCACTGTTTTGAGCCATTTCAAGAGCTGATACAGCAACTCCACCAGCATTTGCAGCTTTAGCTGGCCCAAATAGAACATCGTTATTTAAGAATACATCAATGGCTTCAAGTGTAGAAGGCATGTTTGCTCCTTCACCGATCGCTTTTACGCCATTTTTTACAAGTAATTTTGCTGCTTCTTCATCAATTTCATTTTGTGTTGCACTTGGAAGAGCAATATCACAAGGAATAGACCAGATGCCTGTGCAGCCTTCATAATATTCAGCTTCAGGATGTACATCTACATATTCTTTAATACGTTTTCTTTCAACTTCTTTTAATTGTTTAACTAGAGCAAGGTCAATTCCGTTTTTATCATAGATATAGCCGTTAGAATCGCTACATGCCACAACTTTTGCGCCAAGTTGAGTAGCTTTTTCGATTGCATAAATAGAAACGTTACCAGATCCAGATACAACAACTGTTTGACCATCAAATGAAAGACCTTTATCTTTTAACATTTCTTGTACGAAGTAAACAGCACCATAACCAGTTGCTTCTGTACGTGCTAAGCTTCCGCCGAAGCCAAGACCTTTACCAGTTAATACGCCGGCTTCATAAGCACCTTTTAATTTTTTGTATTGACCGAATAAGAAGCCGATTTCACGACCACCTACACCGATATCACCTGCAGGAACGTCTGTATCTTGACCGATATGACGGTATAATTCAGACATGAAGCTTTGACAGAAACGCATGATTTCTGCATCTGATTTACCTTTAGGATCGAAGTCAGATCCACCTTTACCGCCACCGATTGGTTGACCAGTTAAAGAGTTTTTCAAAATTTGTTCAAATCCTAAGAATTTGATGATACTAGCGTTTACTGATGGATGGAAACGTAATCCGCCTTTGTATGGTCCAATTGCACTGCTGAATTGAACACGGAAACCACGGTTTACATGAACGACACCTTGATCATCTTGCCAAGGAACACGGAAAGTAATCATTCTTTCAGGTTCAACCAAACGTTCTAAGATGTTTGCTTCAATGAATCTTGGTTGTTTAGCGAAAACTGGAACGAGTGACATAAAAATTTCTTTAACAGCTTGTTGGAATTCACTTTCACCAGGGTTTCTTTGTTGAACTACGTTATAAACATGATCTACATAATCTTGTGCAGCTTGTAATCCAACTGTGTTAGTTTCTTGAATAGTTTCCATTTTATCTGTCTCCCTTTTATGAATTATTATATAATGTAAATATTAATAAATTATCTAAATTTGATATGAATAATCGTAACGCGTTGACTTAATAATAACAATCTGTATTTTAGATAAAAATCATCTTGGTTTTAGATGAAAATTATTCTGTTTTAATTATGAGAGAGGTTACATTTATGGAACTAAGACAAATTGAATACTTCATAGAAGTAGCTAAACGGGAACATATGACAGAAGCTGCTGCAGCCTTACATGTTGCCCAATCTGCGGTAAGCAGACAAATCTTTAATTTAGAATCAGAGTTAGGCGTGGACTTATTTTTTCGCGAAGGCCGTAAAATTAAACTAACACCTATTGGGAAAACATTTTTAGACTATATGGAGCAAGTAGTCGTAGTAATTGATCAAGCAAAAAATGAGTTAGCAGAAAGTCTTGATCCAGAGAAAGGTACAGTTCGAATTGGATTTCCTAGTAGCTTAGCCGCTAATGTGCTGCCAAATGTCATTTCAGTTTTCCGAAGCAAGTATCCTAATGTACGCTTTAAATTAAAGCAAGGTTCGTATACTCATTTAATTGAATGGGTCATAAAAGGTGACGTGAGTATGGCTTTAGTTGGACCCACACCGCCAGATGATAAGAAAATAAAAGGACAAATCTTTTTTACAGAAGAACTGGTGGCACTTGTTTCTGAGACTCACCCACTAGCCGGTAAATCATCCTTAAAATTAAGTGAGCTTCAAAATGATCCCTTTATTTTGTATCCCAATGGTTTTATATTACGAGAGATCGTTATAAAAGCATGCAGACAGCATGGGTTTGAGCCAAATGTTGCCTTTGAGGGGGAAGATTCCGATGCAATCAAAGGACTTGTCGCGGCAGGCCTGGGCGTCACCTTAATTCCTGAAATTACTTTAGTCGACAGTTTACCACGGTCTACTGTGAAATTATCGATTAAAGAACCCCGGGTCACTCGTTCTGTCGGTGTTATTATCCCAAAAGAAAGGAATTTAATGCCAACAGAGCAGCTTTTTTATGATTTCATGAAAGACTTCTTTGATCAATTACAAGGATTCCAACATTAGAAAGAATTCATCAAGTATGGATTCTTTTTTTATCCTTTATGGTAAAGTTTTTGTTAAGCGATAGGTGAAATGTAGTGAGTTAGGGTAAAATGGTTAAAAATGAATGAGATCGTATAGATGGGATGACATAGATGAATTCAGAGATACAGGTCAAAATAAAGGATAAATTTGTTCATAAATTTGAAAAAGGGTATCCGTTAATAGCTAAAGAATCGATTTTAAATAGTGATGCTCTTCAAAAAGAGGGTTCTATTATTAAACTGGTCGATGAACGTAATCGTTTTATTGCAAAGGGATATTTCGGAAAGCAAAACAAAGGGTATGGGTGGATTCTAACGCGCAATGAAAAAGAAACAGTCAATGGTGCTTTTTTTAAAAAGAAGTTCCGCACAGCATATGATGAACGGAAGTTCTTTTTTGAAAATCCCGATACAACAGCCTTTCGCTTTTTTAATGGTGAAGGAGACGGAATCGGTGGCCTAATTATTGATCATTATGATGGACATTATGTGATTAATTGGTACAGTAAAGGGATTTATACATTTAAAGAGTATGTGCTGCAAGCTCTGGAGGAAACAGTTGAAGTAAAATCAATTTATGAGAAGAAGCGCTTTGATACGAAGGGACAATATGTAGAGGACGATGATTTCGTCTTAGGTGAGCAGCCTGAATTCCCGCTTCTTGTAAAGGAAAATGGTGTGCAGTTTGCTGTCTATTTAAATGACGGGGCCATGGTTGGTGTATTTCTCGACCAGCGTGATGTAAGACGAATGATTCGTGATAAATATAGTAAAGGTAAACATGTTCTTAATATGTTTTCTTATACAGGTGCCTTTTCAGTGTTTGCTGCATTAGGCGGTGCAACAAAAACGACTAGTGTTGATTTAGCCAATCGTAGCTTGTCAAAAACAGAAGAGCAGTTTAAGGTGAACTCGATTAATCCTGAGGAACATCATATTGTGGTCATGGATGTGTTTAATTACTTCAAATATGCAATAAAGAAGAATTTGAAATTCGATATGGTGATTCTTGATCCACCAAGCTTTGCAAAGTCGAAGAAATTCACGTTTAGTGCAGCGAAGGATTACAAAAATCTGTTAAAAGAAACGATTCAAATTACAGAAAATAACGGAATCATTGTGGCATCTACGAATTGTAGTACATTTGATATGAAGAAATTTAAGCAATTTATTAACGATGCATTTAAAGAAAGTAATGAAGGCTATAAAATTCTCGAGCAATTTTCACTTCCAGTTGATTTTAAAACGATTCCTGAATTTAAAGAAGGCAACTACTTGAAGGTTGTATTTATTAAGAAATTATAGAGTCGAAAGTTGTGTTAAATGGAGAGGGAATATGGACAATCAATATCATTCTAATGAAATTTTAGATATTTGTATTTTAGCAGGGAAAATTATTCTCGAAAGTGGCGCAGAAACTAATCGAGTGGAGGACACGATGACACGAATGGCCGCTGCGTTTGGAAAAAAAGAATCACATAGTTTTTCAACGCCTACGGCTATCATTTTTTCATTAGACGGAGAACAGCCCTCTTCAAAGTTAATTCGAATTTCACGTCGATCAACCGACTTACGTAAGGTGGCCCTTGTTAACAGTATTTCACGTGCAATTACAAATAAAGAGTTATCTCTAAAAGAAGCATATGAACAGCTCAAAGAATTGGATGGTAAGAATTTATCCTATCCGATATGGGTACAAATACTAGCAGCGTTTGTCACAAGTGGTTGTTTTACGATTATGTTTAATGGACAGTGGCATGATTTTATTTGGTCTTGTGTAGCTGGAGGACTAGGCTTTGCTTGTTTGTTATGGATTGATCAAATTTTAGAGGTCAGGTTTTTTGCTGAATTTATTGCTTCATTTTTAATAGGGGCAGCCGCCTTTTCCATGGTACGTTTAGGTTTGGGTTGGGAATTGGATAAAATTATTATTGGTGCGGTGATGCCACTTGTACCAGGACTATTAATTACGAATGCTGCCCGTGATTTAATTACGGGGCATCTAGTATCTGCACAAACGAAACTGGTAGAGGCAGGTTTAACATCTATAGCCATAGGTGGTGGAATTGCAGTAGCAATGGTCATCCTATGAGTGGGAGGGTTGAATAGTGTTCGCACAGGTAGTTACAAGTTTTTTTGCTTCCGCTGCTTTTGGGGTGCTCTTTAATACGCCAAAGGATTCAGTAATCAAGGCTGGACTTGTCGGTATGATTGGTTGGGTTTTATATTATGGGGTGGTAGAATTAGGGACGAATAAAATCACTGCCACACTCTTAGCTGCTTTTGTTGTTGGAGTAATTAGTTCTTTTTTTGCAAAGATGTTTAAAACACCCATTATTATTTTTACCGTATCTGGTATTATCCCGCTTGTACCAGGAGGACTAGCGTATTCCTCAATGAAGAGTTGGGTAGAGAATGATTATGATCTAGCAGTCGAGTATGCAACTCAAGTTTTTATGTTTGCGGGAGTGATTGCGCTAGGACTCATTTTAGCCGAAGTACTAAATCAGCTTATGATTAAATATAATAAAAGAAAGCGGGTCTGACTCTAGGAGACAGACCCGTTACTATTAATGTTTTAAAATCGTTACTTCACCGCTTTCTTTAAAGCCGGTATGAGCTGTAACTAAGATTTCATCATATTTCTTCGCATCTACTTTTTCACTAGATACTAATGTTCCAACAATGGCCGCTAAGAAACCTAGTGGAATCGAAATAATTCCTGGGTTTGTTAGAGGGAATAGTGCTTTTCCAACAAGAATAGCACTACCATCAGGAGCCCAAACGTTAGGACTTATAAATACAAGAACGAGCGAGCTAACAAGACCGACAATCATTCCTGTAATAGCTCCCGTTGTGTTAAAACGTTTCCAAAAGATTGTGAACAGAATAACGGGTAGGTTTGCACTTGCAGCAACTGCAAAAGCGAGTGCCACTAGGAATGCTACGTTCATACTTTGGGCAAATAAGGCAAGGACTATGGACAAGATTGCTACGCCAATTGATGCATAGCGAGCAGCAAGTACTTGTTCTCTATCTGTTGATTTTCCTTTACGAATAATATGTCCATAAAAGTCATGAGCAAATGCCGAAGCGGCAGATAATACAAGACCAGCAACAACAGCTAAGATTGTTGCAAAGGCAACAGCTGATACAAAGGCAAATAGGAAGTCGCCTCCGATCGCTTGAGCAAGCAGTGGAGCAGCCATGTTTCCAGCAGCGTTGGCAGCAACTATTTTGTCATAGCCAACGAATGCAGCTGCACCGAAGCCAAGGAAGATAGTTAGTATATAGAAGATACCAATGATCCAAGTTGCATGAATAATAGATTTACGAGCCGTAATTGCATCCTTTACAGTAAAGAAGCGAATTAAAATATGCGGTAAACCAGCTGTTCCTAATACAAGTGCCAGATTCAGAGAAAGTGTATCAAGAGGATTATGAAACTTGTTCCCTGGATTAATGAAGCCTTGTCCAAGAGGTGTTGCATCTTTCATATGACTAAACATTTCAGCGACATTAAAGTTGAATTTGCTAAATACGATAATAGAAATAATAAATGTACCAAGCATTAATAGTACCGCTTTTGAAATTTGTACCCAGCTTGTAGCTGTCATACCACCGAAAACGACATAAACAGTCATTAAAATACCAACAATAATAACGGAGTATACATAATCAAGACCAAGTAATAATTTTATAAGTGCGCCTGCACCAACAAGTTGGGCAATCATATAAAAAATAGAAATGGTAATCGTATTAAAAGCAGCAACACCACGAATTTTCTTTTGTTCAAAACGTGCAGCGATCATGTCTGCAAGCGTATATTTTCCTAGATTACGAAGTGGCTCAGCTACAATATATAAAACTACAAGATAGGCAACTAGATATCCAATACTGTAGAAAAATCCATCAAACCCCGAAAGCGCTATCATACCAGCTATACCTAGGAATGACGCAGCTGACATATAATCTCCAGCGATGGCCCAACCATTTTGTGCACCTGTTAAACTACCATCTGCTGTGTAAAAGTCACTAGACGTTTTTGTACGACGTGAAGCGAAATAAGTAATAACTAATGTTAAAGCCACGATTGCTAAAAATAAGCTGAATGCAAGTACGTTCATTTTGGTCCCCCTCTTAGTTTTGAATGTCTTTTTTGATTTCTTCGGCCATCGCGTCAAAAGATCGCGCTTTTTTTGTATAAAGCGTGCATAGTGTCCAAGTCATAATAAATTGTGCAAAGGCAAATACCCAGGCCCAATTCATATGCAAAAAGGCTTCTTGATTTAAAACCGTTGAATATGCTGTCATTATTGGTAATGTAAAATAAAAGACAAAGAAAAAAATAGTGAGTGGTACAATGAAATTGCGTTTTTTCTTAAGTAACACTTGGAATTTTTGTGACTGGACGACTTGAGTATAATCGATTGCAGAAGTTCCTCGACCTTTTTCTGCAGCTTCAGTTGGCGTCATCTGCTTTCCCCCTTTTTATAATTGGTAATTTACTACTTTTTATCAAATTACTAGAAAAAGTACTAGTAACGTTATCATTATAAATTGTTAGGAAAATTTTGTAAATCCATAATTTTACATTACTTGCAAATTTAATAGAATATATGTTTGTTGTATAATGATATAGATTAAGGTGTAAAAGGTTTTTTATGTAAATAATTAATGAAAAAAACTTTGGAAAATTGAAATAGATATAAATTTTGGTATATATTCATGCAAAGTTTCTTTTCCATAATGAAATAGATATAATTTTAAATAGATATATTTAGCAGTAAGGGAGGAAGCATAGTGCATGCTAAAACTATTAGTAGTGGAAGATAATGCATCATTGCTCGAGTCGATTAAGCAAATTTTATCTGATGAGTACGAAGTGGATACAGCAGATAACGGTGATGATGGTTTATTTATGGCCTTGCAAAATATTTATGATGCCATTGTTTTAGATGTAATGTTGCCGGGGATGGATGGTTTTGAGATTGTAGAGCGAATGAGAGCAGAGAAAAATAAAACGAGTGTGCTGTTTTTAACAGCGAAGGACAGTTTAGAGGATCGAGTGCGTGGCCTAGAAATGGGCGGTGACGATTATTTAGTTAAACCATTTCAGGCGCCAGAGTTGAAAGCAAGAATCCGAGCTCTGCTAAGGAGAAGTGGACTGTTGTCTCTCGAAGCGAACATTACGTACCGCGGTATTGAATTGCAAGGAAAAGAAAAGGGTATTGCTGTCGATGGTGATCCTATTAAGCTGACAATGAAGCAATATGAATTACTAGAATATTTAATTCAAAACAAAGGAAAAATTTTGACGCGTGAACAAATTTTTGACCGGATTTGGGGCTTTGATTCAGATACTACGATAGCCATTGTGGAAGTGTTTATCCATCATTTAAGAAAAAAACTTGAGCCTTATTCGTATCATAAAGATATTCAGACGGTTCGAGGAATTGGCTACATGCTAAAACAAGCTTGAGGAGACGGCTATGTTTCAAAAAACACGACTTCGATTAACTCTTTTAAACTCTATGGTCTTTATTATCATTATTATGTTATTAAGCAGAACCATTTATTTTTATACAGAAACACAGGTGTATCGTGATATAGATCAATCACTTATGCAGGCAGATCAAAGGATGAATAAGCCCCCATCTGGAGAATTTTTATTAGGGCCTGGACCAAGTGTGATTGTATGGGGACCCGATCAAACCATTATTGAGCCACGCCTAAGAGGTGATAATTTTTTTAAAGTAAATGAAGTGAAACTTTTTCCTCATGAATTTAATAAAATTGAAGCAATAGAAGTGGAAGGTGCAGCCTTTCGTACGATATCCACACAGATGGATACGAATGTTGGGAAGATTACGGTGCAATTTATTCGAAGCGTTGATGCAGAACGAGCCATCCTTGATCAATTATTCTTGATTTTATTAATAGGTGGAGGATTAGGAAGTTTAGTAGCGATTGCAGCAGGTTATTTTTTAGCAGGAAGAGCACTCGTTCCAATCAGAAAATCATGGGAGCAACAGCAGCGATTTGTCTCAGATGCCTCGCACGAAATTCGAACACCACTAGCGGTTATTCAATCGCGAACAGACCTACTTTTTCGAGAACCTAGTGCCACGATTGAGGAAAAGGCAGTTGATATTTCGATTATTTCTAAGGAAGTACGTCGCTTAAATAAACTAGTAAATAGTTTGCTGACACTGACAAGATCAGATTCTAATCAAGTGGAAGTGAAGAAAGCAAACTTTTTCTTAGACGAGTTAGTAGCTGAGATGATGGAACAATATGAAGATATTGCTGCTTTTCAGGAAAAATCGATGACCAGTTATGCTCCAGAACAAGTTGTTTTTTGGGGCGATCAGGAACGAATTCATCAGTTGTTAGTGATATTAATTGATAATGCGTTGAAGTTTACAGATGCAGGTGGAGAAATTAGACTTTCATGTGTAAAAACCGCAACTTCTATTGTGCTTGCTGTTGAAGATAATGGGATAGGGATTCCGAAAGAAGATATTCCAAAAATTTTCGATCGTTTTTATCAAGTTGAAAAATCAAGGGCAGCTAATGAAGGATCAGGTCTTGGTTTATCAATTGCCAAATGGATTGTAGAAGTCCATCAAGGTACGATTAAGGTCACTAGTGAGCCGAATAAGAAAACGCGATTTGAAATGACCTTTTTGAGAAATATGAAAAATAAATAAAGGTGATGAGCTAGCTTTTGGAATGTCGGAAGCTAGTTTTTTAATGAAAAATCAATTGAGTTATCAATTTGCAAGATTATGGTGCGAAATTGCAAGATTAATGATGAAATTTGCAAGATTATATAAAGAATTTGCAAGAATCTAGACTGTATTCGCAAGATTCGACCAAGCATGGTTTTAAGGGACTTTATGACAACTTTTGTGATTGATCTCGAAAATGATACAATGTACAAAATTGTTAGAAAGGAGGCGTGGTCGTGAGCAAGAAATATGTAATTGGAGTCGATATGGGAACAACGGCAACAAAAGCAGTGCTGTTTGAACCAAATGGTGCAGTGGTTGCGAGTCATCAAATCGAATATCCATTATATTCTCCAACTCCTAACACAGCGGAACAAGATCCAAATGAAATTTTGAAAGCAGTTGTTAGCTCAATTAGTCATGTCGTGCAAGCAGCAGTGGTTACGCCTGATTCCATTCTTTGTTTGTCTTTTAGTTCAGCGATGCATAGTGTAATTGCTGTTGATGAAAAGGGCGAACCATTGACTCGCTGTATCACATGGGCCGATAATCGCAGTGCTCCTTATACGGAAAAAATTATTAAAGAAATGAATGGTCATAAAATTTATGAACGGACAGGAACGCCGATGCATCCAATGAGTCCACTTAGTAAGCTCGTATGGCTGCGACATGAACAGCCGTCATTATTTGCAGCTGCTTATAAGTTTATATCGATAAAAGAGTTTATTTTCTATCAGTTTTTTCAAAAATTTGTGGTGGATTATTCGATTGCGACAGCGACGGGAATGTGCAATCTGGAAACTTTGCAGTGGGATGAAGAGGCACTGCAGGTTGCTGGTATTACAAAAGATAAACTGTCCGAAATCGTTCCAACGACGTCCATCTTTACCGGTTTGTCGACGGACTATGCTAAAGAGTTGAATGTACTGCCAACGACTCCTTTTGTTATTGGAGCTAGTGATGGGGCATTATCAAATTTAGGGGTGAATGCGATTGACCCGGGTGTGGTAGCATTGACGATTGGCACGAGTGGAGCCATCCGCACCATCGTAAAGCAACCTAAAACGGATCCAAAGGGACGTACCTTTTGCTATGCACTAACGAAGGATTACTGGCTGATTGGTGGTCCGGTAAATAACGGAGGAGGAATTTTCCGTTGGCTACGTGATGAGCTGGGGTCCTTGGAAAAGGAACAAGCAAAGCTATTAGGAGTCGACGCTTATGAGCTATTAACAGCTATGGCGGAGAAGGTTCCAGCTGGTGCATCAGGGCTACTTTTCCATCCGTATTTAGCAGGAGAGCGAGCACCATTATGGGATGCCAATGCTCGTGGATCATTCTTTGGTCTAGGCTTACATCATAAAAAGGAACATTTAATACGAGCGGTGTTAGAAGGTGTGATTTTTAATTTGTATACGGTGATGCTTGCGCTAGTGGAACTGATTGGTGAACCAATTAGTATTCAAGCGACAGGCGGCTTTGCTCGTTCTGAATTATGGCGTCAGATGGTGGCAGATATTTTTAACATGGACGTATTTGTGCCTGAAAGCTTTGAAAGCTCGTGTTTAGGTGCAGCCATTCTAGGCTTGTATAGCTTAGGGGAAATTAAGGAGCTCAGAGTAAGCCCGGAGATGATAGGATCAACACATCATCATAAACCAGACCCTAGCAATGTGGAGGTTTATGAAGATTTAGTGCCAATCTTCATTCGTATATCACGACTGCTAAAGGATGAATACAAGCGAATTTCTGCTTTCCAGAAGAAATGGGTTTAAAATACTTCAGCTAAAATGCAGGAACCTTTAAATAGTAAGGGTTCCTGCGTTTTGTTGACTCAACTTATGCTTTATATTAATACCTTGTAATCCGTATAGTATCATTAGCTGGTGTGAGGTATTCTTTTTCTCCTATGGTGAAATCAGCTTGCTGACGGTCTATTTCTGCATATTGAACAACCTGTCCTTCTTTAAGAAAAATCATTAAGTAAATATCATCTCTCATATCCATGTTACTTGGGTCTTTGAACCGCACGCCTAATTGTTCATTAATACTCCCTTGTACTGTATAGGGCGGAAAGAGAAAGGCTTTATCCCAAGTGAAATCTGCTAAAGAATGTACATTTATTTTTTTAGTAGCTCCTTCTTTTACAAGTGATCGGAAAGACTCCTCTAATATTGTGTTATGTTCAACACTATTTTGGCTGCCGCTTATTAAAAATAGTGAAGAAAAAATGACTAAAACCACTTTCTTCAAAGTAGCATCCTCCCTTTGATTAAATCCCCCATCAATACAAACTCCAATAATAACCTAATCTGTTTTATTTTAGTGATAATATTAAAAATGTTTTACATTATTTTAGGAATGGTGAGAAAAAATCCAATTTCCTTCGTTGTATAACGTGTAAAAGAAAACATTATTATTGAATTAGAGAGTTAATTAAAAAGGACTGCCCTTTGTGTAAATAGGGCAGTCCTTCTACTATGCTTAAATTTTAAATGAACTTTTCAATTCAACGATTTGGTTGAAGACGAGATGCTCGGCGCTTGATAATTTAGAATCCACATTATAGTAGCCATGGCGGAAGAATTGGAATTTATCCTGTGATTGAACATCCTTCATGTTTGGTTCAACAAATCCGTGTAAAATTTCTAAGGAATTTGGATTAACAAGTTCTAAGAAGGATTTTCCTTCATTTTCTTCATCTTCACCATTTTCATCTAAAATTAATGGTTGATAGTTACGGAATTCAGCTGGAATAGCATGAGTTGCTTCTACCCAATGCAAGGTTCCTTTTACTTTACGACCCGTAAATCCTGATCCACTCTTCGTTTCTGGGTCATATGTGCAATGAAGTTCAATTACATTACCCTCTGCATCTTTAATCGCTTCTTCACATTTAATAAAGTAGGCATTTTTTAAGCGCACTTCATTTCCTGGGAAAAGTCGGAAGTACTTCTTCGGTGGATTTTCCATAAAATCATCTTGTTCAATATAGATTTCACGAGAAAATGGAATTTGGCGAATCCCCATTTCTTCCACTTCAGGGTTGTTTTCTGCATCGAGCCATTCCACTTGCCCCTCTGGATAGTTTGTAATCACTACTTTAAGAGGTTTTAAAATACCCATTGTTCGAGGTGCTTTAAGTTTTAAATCCTCACGAACAAAGTGATCCAGCATTCGGCTATCTACTGTTCCAAATGACTTTGATACGCCAATTTCATGACAAAATTCACGGATTGCTTCCGGCGTATAACCGCGTCTTCTTAAACCAGAGATGGTTGGCATACGTGGGTCATCCCAGCCATCAACAAATTTTTCGTCTACCAGTTGCTTTAGTTTTCGCTTACTCATAACGGTATTAGTTAAGTTTAAGCGCGCAAATTCATATTGATGTGGTATGTTCGGCATTTCACAGTTTTCAACGACCCAATCATATAAAGGACGTTGATCTTCAAACTCTAAGGTACAAATAGAATGAGTGACGCCTTCGATCGCATCCTCTAATGGGTGTGCGAAAGCATACATTGGGTAGATACACCATTTGTCGCCTGTATTATGATGCTCAGTATGGCTAATACGATAAATAACAGGGTCACGTAAGTTAATATTTGGTGAAGACATATCAATTTTTGCACGAAGTACTTTTTCTCCGTTAGCAAATTCCCCATTGCGCATTTTTTCAAATAGTTCAAGATTTTCTTCGACAGTGCGGTTGCGATAAGGACTTTCCTTTCCTGGATCTTTAAGCGTTCCACGATATTCGCGGATTTCATCAGCGCTTAGGTCTTCTACGTAAGCTAAGCCTTTTTTTATAAGTAAAAGGGCTCTTTCATACATTTCATCAAAATAATCCGATGCGAAGAATAGTCCATCCCATTCAAATCCAAGCCATTTGACATCTTCTTTAATGGAGTTTACATATTCGATATCTTCTTTTACCGGATTGGTGTCGTCAAAGCGTAAATTTGTTTTCCCGTTAAATTCATCGGCCACTCCGAAGTTTAAAATAATCGATTTTGCATGTCCGATATGTAAATATCCGTTAGGTTCGGGAGGAAAACGAGTAATAATATGATCGTGTTTTCCTGTCTCTAGGTCTTCTTTTATAATATTCTTGATAAAATTATTTGAAGAGTTATGTTCCAACTAATTCGACCTCTTTCGTTTATATACTGCTTTAATTTTACCTGTATATGTACCATAAATACAAACCTTTTTCCATGTGCTGCTCAAAAAGGTTAAGTTATACGTCGCTAACCGGGTGCTTTAAGTATTTCATTGTCTAGCTCCACCGGCTAGCTCACTGTGAAAAAGATAAAAGCCCTCGAAAGGCAAAAAGCATGCCTTCCGGGTCTTTTCCTATTTTCTTAGGCCCACATGATGTGGGTCATGCCGACGGTGCCACAGGACGTGGCGTTCTTAGTCGGCCTTCCTTTTTAACCAAGCCGGTTCCGCTTTTATATTAGTTTGTACATTTAGTTTATGAGTTAAACGGGCTTTTCCTTTTAGTGTAGATTGAAGTATAATGTACCAAAGAGAATGAAGGGTAGTTGGGGGAACTGTGAGTAATTTTGTGCAAGATCAATTGCAAACATATCGTGAAAATAATGAAAATAAAGGCCGCTTAATTATTAAATGTCCTGATCAGCCAGGTATTGTTGCGGCGATAACTGCCTTTTTGAAAGAGCATAATGCGAATATTGTAGAATTAAGCCAGTATTCTATTAATCCAGAGGGTGGCACGTTTTTTACGAGAATTGAATTTGAGACCCCGAATTTGAAAAGCCAAGCACATGAAATGGAGAAGGACTTTCAGGTTATTGGAAAGCAGTTCTCAATGGAATGGAAGTTCAATTATGTCAGCGATCTAAAGCGGGTAGCTATTTTTGTATCAAAAGAACCGCATTGCTTACTTGAACTGCTTTGGGAGTGGCAAAGTGGAGATTTAATGGTGGATATAGCCCTTGTGATTAGCAATCATGAAGATACTAAGGAAATTGTTGAATCGATGCAAATCCCCTTTTATTATCTGCCGGCAAATAAAGAGATTCGTAGGGAAGTGGAAGCCAAGCAATTAAAGTTGCTTCAAGACTTCGATATTGACGTCATTATTTTGGCGCGCTATATGCAAATTTTAACGCCTGATTTTGTTGCGGCTCATCCAAATAAAATTATTAATATTCATCATTCATTCCTGCCTGCCTTTATCGGTGCCAAACCTTATGAACGGGCGTATGAGCGGGGTGTAAAACTAATTGGTGCAACTTCCCATTATGTGACAAATGATTTAGATGAAGGTCCAATCATTGAGCAGGACATAGGTCGTGTGGATCACCGTGATTCAGCAGAAGATATGAAAAAGGCAGGGCGTAGAATTGAACGTACCGTCCTTGCACGTGCAGTTAAGTGGCATATTGAGGATCGTGTGATTGTGCATGGGAATAAAACGGTTGTTTTTTAATATTTATATTCAACGCGAATAGTTGCTGTAATCTGAAGTTCTCCTGGCATAACTGGAGTTGAGCTTGCTTTAACGTATGAAGTAGCTTGATAAATGACTGGTGGAGTGGGCGCAGATAATTCTTCCATTTGAATAGGGACTGGATGTAAATGGGCATCTATTGCTCTTGTTAAAGTGGTCGCTTTTTCATGAGCGTTGTTTAAAGCAATTGTCAGTGCTTGATTATAGTAGCTTTCTGAATTGGCTAAAGAAAAGTGTATATTTGATACAGAATTAGCACCGTGTTTCACAGCAGCATCGATAATAGAACCTACTTTTTCAATATCTTTGGTTTTAATTTGAAGCATATGGTGTACCTTGTAGTTTTTAAAGATTTCTTTTCCTTCGATATAATTGTATTGAGGATCTATACGATAATCGCTGGTTTTTATATTTGATTCAGCGATGCCAAGTTGTTTTAAAACAGTTATGATGTCTGCGATGGTTTGCGCATTTTCCTGCTGAGCAAGCTTTGGGTCAACATTTTCAGTTTGAACTCCAATGGTAATGATGGCTTGGTCCGGGGTAGCTTGCAGTGTTGCCTCTCCGGTAACCTTTACTGTTTGTTGATTATGTCGGTCGTTATCTCTCGGTAGGGAATAGGTATATTCTGAATTCATTTTCACACCAACCTTTTTTAATAAGCATTGATTGTTTGATGTATCTAGCTATCTAGCTCTCATCATTCAGAGAGTTTGCGAATGCCTTCAAGCTATTGTACGAGATGAAAGTTGAAAACATACTAAAAAGATGAACGCATTAGCGTTCATCTTTTTAGTATGTTTTCTAATGATGAATGATTTGTACTCTTCCTACTTGTCCATCTGTTAGTCGTACTTTAATACCATGCGGGTGAGTGCTTGAATTGGTTAGAATATCTTTTACAATTCCCTTTGTGAGTTTGCCTGTCCGTTGATCAGCTTTTAAAACAATTTCAACAGAAATGCCAGGGTGGATATCTTTTCGGTTTTGTCCGTTCATGTTAAACCAGCTTTCTTATTTTTTTATTATAAGTATAAGCTAGTGAAAGATTATTTTCATTATTATTCATTCGTCACTTTTCTTAAAGGTTCGACTGAAGGGCCTTCTAATACCTCTCCGTCTATTGAGTAGCGTGAGCCATGACAAGGGCAATCCCAAGTACGCTCACCACTATTCCAATTTACTTCACAGCCCATATGGGTACAGGTAGAATCAACTTGGTGTAGCTGTCCATCCTGGTCACGATAGCAGCCTGCTCTTTTCCCATTGATGAGAACAATGTCGCCCTCATCATTGGCTAAATCCTCTGGAGTTTTTATAATAAATTCCAGTTTGCCTTCAATTAAATGCTTAGCGACGTCGATATTGTCTTTAACAATATTGCCTAGGCCTTTTAGCCTTGATGGCTTATATAAATCTGCATAACGATTTTCTTTTCTTAAAATGAAATCTGTAAGTATTTTTGCTGCAATGGTTCCGGTCGTCATGCCCCATTTTTTATATCCCGTAGCAATTAGTACATTCGGATGCCCTGCTGTAGCAGGTCCCACAAATGGTAGCTTGTCGGGAGTAATCATATCTTGTGCAGACCAACGATAAGGGATTTCTTTTATTCCTAAATACTGCTCACAGAAGTCTTGAAGAGCTAGATAATGTTCATGTGTGGGAATACCTTGGCCTGGTTTATGACTTTCCCCACCAATTAAAATGAGTTTTTCACCGTTCATTTCGGTGTAACGTAGTGAGCGAGTTGGTGTATCAGCACTATAATACATTCCATTTGGATAGTCTTTTTCTGCCTTAATGGCAATTACATAGGACCGTTCAGCGTGCATCCGAGCAAAATATAAACCAAGTTCATCATTAAAAGGGAAATGAGAGGCAACAATGACAGAATTACAGGAAATTCTGTACCCATTCTCCAGTAAAATCGTTGTTTCTTCGTTATCTTCTACTTTTAAAGCAGTTGTTTTTTCGTAAATTACGCCCCCTTTTTCTAAAATAGGAGGGATAAGTGCTGTTAAGTATTTTAATGGGTGAAATTGGGCTTGGTCTTTCATGATTAGTGCTGCTTGGCATGGAATGGAGAAGGGAATGGTATCTGTAAAGTCACCAGGTATTCCGAGCCTTTGATAGGCTAGTAGTTCTTTTTTGATTTGGCGGACAGATGTCTCCATGCTCCCGTATATGTAAGCATCTTGGTGGCTAAAATCGCATTCTATTGAATGCTTATCAATCAGTTCTTTTATGAGTTCAAGGGCCTCTTGATTTGCTTCATAATAGAGCTTCGCTGTATCCTCACCGTGCTGTTGAATCAATTCATCATAAATTAATCCGTGTTGAGCTGTAATCTTGGCTGTCGTGTGTCCAGTCGTTCCAGTAAGAATCTGACCAGCTTCAATCAAGGTTACTGCAATGCCTTGTTGAGAAAGTAGATAGGCAGCGGTGATTCCTGTAATGCCACCGCCTACGATGGCAATGCTCGTTTCTATGTTTTCCTCAAGCTTTTGAAAGTTTGGTATGCTTGTTGAATCAAGCCAATAGGGCTCAGGAAATTGTGGTAATTTTTGGTCAAAATTTGTCATGATAAACCCTCCGTCGTTTTTTCTACAATCTGTTATTACTTTATCCGATTTATTCATTTTTACTCGTGTATACAAAAAGGAATACATGTATACAAAAATGTGTACAAGTATACAAAAACGTAAACAACCATGTATACAAAATGTGTACAAGTATACAAAACTGTAAACAGAGATTTTATAATGTATACAAAAAAGTATACAGATAATTCCATTTGCTCATTGATTATATGTAAAAAATTACCTATTATTAGAGTTAGTAAAATCATATTTTTATAGAGAAGGGATTGTTTGTATATGACTAGAGTTGCTGCAATTGATGTAGGAAATGATGCGATTAAAGCTATTTTTGGAAAGCTAGATTCCGAACTTTATATCCCAAATGTGATTGCCAGAGATATTGAGGACCGGCCAATCATTGGTATTGAAGATCTTAATGAGCAAAACCCATTGGATGGAATTCATATAAGAGTTCATTCCCCAGCACTGCAATCAAATAATGTCATTTATCGTGTCGGAAATTTAGCAACGAAAAGTGATAATCCAACAGAACTTGACCCTGGAAGCAGTAAATCGGAAGAAGACCAAACATTAGTGATGTTGTTTGCCACTCTAGCTCTAGATGCTGCGCAACAAGAAAGTATCGGTGCATTTAAAAAAAGTAAACTATGTTGTTGAAGCAAATTATACGCTTGGAACAGGTCTACCCCTTCGCGAAGTAAAAGAAGGAAAGGATGCTCAGTATCGTGCTAAATTATTAGGCTCCGTTCATCAAGTGGAGTTCCTGATTACGCCTAAATATCAAGGGATAAAGGTAAATATTAAGTTTGATGAAGTGAAAGTATATCCGGAAGGCTTTGCCGCTTATATTAATCTAGTGATGGACAATAATTTGGCAGTTATTAATCGTGAGTTGATTGATAAACGTATTATTATTCAGGATATTGGCGGACTTTCTACTGATATTGCTGTGATTAAAAATCGTAAAGTTGATGATGATAAAGCACAGGGCTTTAATCTTGGGGTGGCTGAGGCACTTGAAGCGATTCGAGAGGAGATACGCAAAAAGCATGGTGTAGAACTAGACAGTCGTCGCGATGTAGTTGAAATTATTACGAAGAAAAACGATCGTAATCACATTATGGTGCGTGGTAGTCGGACAAGCGTACATGATATTGTTGACCGTATTTTAGGGGAACTTGCGCAGAAGCAATACCGCCATCTTCGCAATGTTTGGCAAAAGAATTCACAAACGGAGATTTGCTATTTTGTGGGTGGTGGGTCAATCGTCTTAAAAGACTATTTAAAATCACTTAATCAAAATTTTTATGGTTATAATATCGATTTCTTTGAGGATGAAAAAGAGAGTGTTTGGATGATGGCGAATGCATATTATAAGTTGGTTTCTGACTTTATCCGCCGTGAAGAAAGCGGTGCAAAGAAAAAAGCTCCAGCACCTACTAAATAGGTGGTCACATGAAGAAAACGCCGTCTTCTGAAATTAAGAGGGGACAAGCCATTACCTTCCGTATCCCTTCGAACACGCCAGATTATATGTTATTACAGCTGCAAAAGTTAAAGGAAACAGAAAAACGGAACTTTTCTAGTAAAATTGCACAATTTGTGTTGAATGGGGTAGGCAGAGACTTACATGATGATAAGGAGCTAATTACGTTGCCGCTTCCGCATCGTCTTAGCAAGCTGCAGTGGGACTGGTTGAAGCATGCTCAATCAGAGGCATTGCTTGGGAGTATTCTATATGAGCTATTGACAAACCCTATGCATGCCACCAAGCTTTTTGCTTCATTAAGCGATGATAATCCGAAAGAAGTGCCCAAACTCACTATGCCTGAGCCTGAGCTCGAACCCGAACTCAGGTTTGTATTACCTGAAATTGCAATGGACTTAGAGGACTTTAAGGATTTCGAAGTTACCAAGGAGCAAGATGAGCAGCAATTCGCAAAACCAGAGGAGCAACTCGACGAGCTCCTTGGAGATTTCCTAGCACAAATGAACAAATAGAGAGAAAAGCGGAACCGGCTTGTTCAGCTCGTGAAGAAAATAGGAAAAGACCCGGAAGGCGCTTTTTGCCTTACGAGGGCTTTTATCTTTTTCACAGCGAGCTAGCCGGTGGAGCTAGACAGAGAAAAGCGGAACCGGCTTAAAAAGAAAATCAGCTAAAGTCAACACATCAGGTGTGTTGAAACTAGATATCTGGATATAGTACTGATCATATGACAACCCCCTAATTAGCCTGAAGCTGCCCAGGCTAATTAGGGGGTGTTTTTTGTGGTTAATTTAATTTTCTTTGGTTGGGGAATATGGATAATACCGGCTGTAAAAGTCAATGAAAAACCCACATAATAACACAAAAACAATTGTTCCTATTCCTAGTCCGTTCATTAACTGATGCATACTAATCGAAATGACTATAATGACCATGAATGGAGAGTAGTGTCAATATCATGTCCCGTTATAGAGGAAATAGGTGAAACAAATCATATAATCCTCTCTCTTTATAAATTTTCATGATTAACATTATAAATGCTATACTAACAAAAACATGTTTGGTTAATTTTAATTATTTAGAGAGTAGGCATTTTACACATGAAATCATTTACTAATCTTGGTATTAGTCCATTAGTTGAAAATATATTGAAGCAACAAGGAATCGAGCAACCTACACCTATTCAGGAAAAGGCAATTCCAGAAGTGATTGCGGGGAAAGATGTCATCGCAAAAGCACAGACAGGAACCGGAAAAACATTGGCTTTTTTACTGCCGATTTTGGAAAACCTAGATATGAGTGATGAACATATTCAAGCATTAATTGTCACCCCAACAAGAGAACTCGCGTTGCAAATTACAGCGGAAGTTCAAAAATTTGCTGAGAAGATGGAACATGTTCACGTGTTGGCAGTCTATGGTGGCCAAGATGTGGAGCAGCAATTAAAAAAGCTAAAGCGTAGTATATCTATTGTAGTTGCAACACCAGGGAGACTACTGGATCATGTACGAAGAGAAACAATTGACTTATCACAAGTAAAGACGCTTGTTTTGGATGAGGCCGATCAAATGCTGCATATTGGCTTTTTACCTGAAGTTGAGGATATTATGGCAAATCTACCTGAGGATCGTCAGACCCTTCTATTTTCAGCTACTATGCCAGACCAGGTGAAGTATTTAGCAAAGAGATTTATGACAGAACCGTTGACGGTTACAGTTAAAACAGAGCAGGTAACGGTTAAGGGAATTCGTCAGCTTGTTATTGAAACGACTGATCGGGCAAAACAGGAAACATTAATGAAAGTAATGCAAGAAGAGCAGCCTTTTTTAGCGCTCATTTTTTGCCGAACGAAGCGACGTGTATCGAAGTTGAATGAAGCGCTGAAAGAAGCGGGATTTAACTCGGAGGAACTTCACGGTGACATTTCCCAAGCAAAGCGTGAACGTGTCATGAAAAATTTTCGCGAAGCTCGTCTACAATATTTAGTAGCAACAGATGTGGCAGCCCGAGGGCTTGATATTGAAGGGGTAACACATGTTTTTAACTACGATATTCCGGAAGATGCAGAAAGCTATATTCATCGAATTGGTCGAACGGGTCGGGCGGGGGAACATGGTCTTGCAATAATGTTTATTGCAACGAAGGATTTAAAACAATTAGCTGAAATTGAATCAGGGATTTCTATGAAAATTGAACGAAGACAAATAGAAGGCGTTAAAATGTTTCAACCGTCTGAAGTTGAACAAAAAAGTAGAAGGAACGAAGAAGATTCTAAAAAAACACACTCGAGACAACAAGCAAGAGGAGAACGAAGTCAACGGATAAAACGAACGAGCGATGGCCGTGCGCGGAGTGAGAAAAGTGAAGATTCTAGAAGTGGAAGAAGTCGCAACACGAGAAGGAGTGATGGAGGAGAGGGGAAACGCGGCATTAGACATGAGGATACTAGAATGGAACGTGGACGTGCTGGGAAAAAAGAGGATGTCAGAAGTGAACAGGGCAATCGTTCGACTAGAGGAGCAGGCTCTAGCTCTAGAAGTGGTGAGGCATCTAGAACTAGGTCATCAAGGAATCGAAATGACCGTAGAAGATAAGGTTAACAAAGATGTAATGTGGGCAAATAGTGCTTGACTCTCAAAAGATCTTCACTGTTTCGCCCGAGCAATTAGCTATTCTTTTAACTAAGTAGTTGACTTTTTTATATTAAAACAGTATTATTAAGTCTCTCGTTAAGAAGTTTGAGACAAACAACTTTTTGGGAGAAATTTAGTAGTTGACAAGAAAAGATAACTTTGATAAGATATATTTCGTGTCACTCATTTGAAATGGTAATACAAATTATTTTTAAAAAGTGATTGACACTTTGATGACAAGCTGATATAATTAAATCCTGTCACCAAGACAACATAGTTCTTTGAAAACTAAACAAAACAGAAACGCCAACGTAAAGTTTTCGTGCGTACACACGATAAAAAATGTATATATGAGCAAGTCAAACATTTCTTCGGAGAGTTTGATCCTGGCTCAGGACGAACGCTGGCGGCGTGCCTAATACATGCAAGTCGAGCGAATCTTTGGGAGCTTGCTCCCAAAGATTAGCGGCGGACGGGTGAGTAACACGTGGGTAACCTGCCTGTAAGACTGGGATAACTTCGGGAAACCGGAGCTAATACCGGATAATTTCTTTTCTCGCATGAGAAGAGATGGAAAGATGGTTTCGGCTATCACTTACAGATGGACCCGCGGCGCATTAGCTAGTTGGTGAGGTAACGGCTCACCAAGGCAACGATGCGTAGCCGACCTGAGAGGGTGATCGGCCACACTGGGACTGAGACACGGCCCAGACTCCTACGGGAGGCAGCAGTAGGGAATCTTCCGCAATGGACGAAAGTCTGACGGAGCAACGCCGCGTGAGCGAAGAAGGCCTTCGGGTCGTAAAGCTCTGTTGTTAGGGAAGAACAAGTACGAGAGTAACTGCTCGTACCTTGACGGTACCTAACCAGAAAGCCACGGCTAACTACGTGCCAGCAGCCGCGGTAATACGTAGGTGGCAAGCGTTGTCCGGAATTATTGGGCGTAAAGCGCGCGCAGGCGGTCCTTTAAGTCTGATGTGAAAGCCCACGGCTCAACCGTGGAGGGTCATTGGAAACTGGGGGACTTGAGTGCAGAAGAGGAGAGTGGAATTCCACGTGTAGCGGTGAAATGCGTAGAGATGTGGAGGAACACCAGTGGCGAAGGCGACTCTCTGGTCTGTAACTGACGCTGAGGCGCGAAAGCGTGGGGAGCAAACAGGATTAGATACCCTGGTAGTCCACGCCGTAAACGATGAGTGCTAAGTGTTAGAGGGTTTCCGCCCTTTAGTGCTGCAGCTAACGCATTAAGCACTCCGCCTGGGGAGTACGGCCGCAAGGCTGAAACTCAAAGGAATTGACGGGGGCCCGCACAAGCGGTGGAGCATGTGGTTTAATTCGAAGCAACGCGAAGAACCTTACCAGGTCTTGACATCCTCTGCCAACCCTAGAGATAGGGCGTTCCCCTTCGGGGGACAGAGTGACAGGTGGTGCATGGTTGTCGTCAGCTCGTGTCGTGAGATGTTGGGTTAAGTCCCGCAACGAGCGCAACCCTTGTTCTTAGTTGCCAGCATTTAGTTGGGCACTCTAAGGAGACTGCCGGTGACAAACCGGAGGAAGGTGGGGATGACGTCAAATCATCATGCCCCTTATGACCTGGGCTACACACGTGCTACAATGGATGGTACAAAGAGTCGCAAACCCGCGAGGGCTAGCTAATCTCATAAAGCCATTCTCAGTTCGGATTGTAGGCTGCAACTCGCCTACATGAAGCCGGAATCGCTAGTAATCGCGGATCAGCATGCCGCGGTGAATACGTTCCCGGGCCTTGTACACACCGCCCGTCACACCACGAGAGTTTGTAACACCCGAAGTCGGTGAGGTAACCGCAAGGAGCCAGCCGCCTAAGGTGGGATAGATGATTGGGGTGAAGTCGTAACAAGGTAGCCGTATCGGAAGGTGCGGCTGGATCACCTCCTTTCTAAGGAAACATCAAGAATTTCGGTTCTTGATGAACAACGAGGCGTTTCTGATTTTGCTTAGTTTTGAGAGAATTATCTCTCAAGATTGTTCCTTGAAAACTAGATAATGTATGACAAGACATCATTGAAAGTAGTAAGTTCTTTTTTGAATGACCTTAAATATAGGTTAAGTTAGAAAGGGCGCACGGTGGATGCCTTGGCACTAGGAGCCGATGAAGGACGGGACTAACACCGATATGCTTCGGGGAGCTGTAAGTAAGCTTTGATCCGGAGATTTCCGAATGGGGAAACCCACTGCTCGTAATGGAGTAGTATCTTTACCTGAATACATAGGGTACTGAAGGCAGACCCGGGGAACTGAAACATCTAAGTACCCGGAGGAAGAGAAAGCAAACGCGATTTCCTGAGTAGCGGCGAGCGAAACGGAATTAGCCCAAACCAAGAGGCTTGCCTCTTGGGGTTGTAGGACACTCAACATGGAGTTACAAAGGAACGGGGTAAATGAAGAGATCTGGAAAGGTCCGTCAGAGAAGGTAAAAACCCTGTAGTTGAAACTTCGTTCCCTCCTGAGTGGATCCTGAGTACGGCGGGACACGAGAAATCCCGTCGGAAGCAGGGAGGACCATCTCCCAAGGCTAAATACTCCCTAGTGACCGATAGTGAACCAGTACCGTGAGGGAAAGGTGAAAAGCACCCCGGAAGGGGAGTGAAATAGAACCTGAAACCGTGTGCCTACAAGTAGTCAGAGCCCGTTAATGGGTAATGGCGTGCCTTTTGTAGAATGAACCGGCGAGTTACGATTTCATGCGAGGTTAAGTTGAGAAGACGGAGCCGCAGCGAAAGCGAGTCTGAATAGGGCGAATTTAGTATGAGGTCGTAGACCCGAAACCAGGTGATCTACCCATGTCCAGGGTGAAGTTCAGGTAACACTGAATGGAGGCCCGAACCCACGCACGTTGAAAAGTGCGGGGATGAGGTGTGGGTAGCGGAGAAATTCCAATCGAACTTGGAGATAGCTGGTTCTCTCCGAAATAGCTTTAGGGCTAGCCTCGAGGTAGAGAGTATTGGAGGTAGAGCACTGATTGGACTAGGGGCCCCCATCGGGTTACCGAATTCAGTCAAACTCCGAATGCCAAATACTTATACTCGGGAGTCAGACTGCGAGTGATAAGATCCGTAGTCAAAAGGGAAACAGCCCAGACCACCAGCTAAGGTCCCAAAGTTTATGTTAAGTGGAAAAGGATGTGGAGTTGCTTAGACAACCAGGATGTTGGCTCAGAAGCAGCCACCATTTAAAGAGTGCGTAATAGCTCACTGGTCGAGTGACTCCGCGCCGAAAATGTACCGGGGCTAAACATAACACCGAAGCTGTGGATGGACATCGTTGATGTCCGTGGTAGGAGAGCGTTCTAAGGGCGTTGAAGCTAGATCGTAAGGACTGGTGGAGCGCTTAGAAGTGAGAATGCCGGTATGAGTAGCGAAAGAAGGGTGAGAATCCCTTCCACCGAATGCCTAAGGTTTCCTGAGGAAGGCTCGTCCGCTCAGGGTTAGTCGGGACCTAAGCCGAGGCTGAAAAGCGTAGGCGATGGACAACAGGTTGATATTCCTGTACCACCTATACATCGTTTGAACGATGGGGGGACGCAGGAGGATAGGGTAAGCGCGCTGTTGGATATGCGCGTCTAAGCAGTTAGGCTGGAAACGAGGCAAATCCCGTTTCCGTGAAGGCTGAGCTGTGATAGCGAGGGAAATATAGTACCGAAGTTCCTGATTCCACACTGCCAAGAAAAGCCTCTAGTGAGATGTAGGGTGCCCGTACCGCAAACCGACACAGGTAGGCGAGGAGAGAATCCTAAGGTGTTCGAGAGAACTCTCGTTAAGGAACTCGGCAAAATGACCCCGTAACTTCGGGAGAAGGGGTGCTCATTGAGGTGAATAGCCTCGATGAGCCGCAGTGAATAGGCCCAGGCGACTGTTTAGCAAAAACACAGGTCTCTGCGAAACCGCAAGGTGAAGTATAGGGGCTGACACCTGCCCGGTGCTGGAAGGTTAAGAGGAGAGGTTAGCTTCACGGCGAAGCTTTGAATTGAAGCCCCAGTAAACGGCGGCCGTAACTATAACGGTCCTAAGGTAGCGAAATTCCTTGTCGGGTAAGTTCCGACCCGCACGAAAGGTGTAACGATCTGGGCACTGTCTCAACGAGAGACTCGGTGAAATTATAGTACCTGTGAAGATGCAGGTTACCCGCGACAGGACGGAAAGACCCCGTGGAGCTTTACTGCAGCCTGATATTGAATTTTGGTACAGCTTGTACAGGATAGGTAGGAGCCTGAGAAGCCGGAGCGCCAGCTTCGGTGGAGGCGTTGGTGGGATACTACCCTGGCTGTATTGACATTCTAACCCTCGCCCCTTATCGGGGCGGGAGACAGTGTCAGGTGGGCAGTTTGACTGGGGCGGTCGCCTCCTAAAGAGTAACGGAGGCGCCCAAAGGTTCCCTCAGAATGGTTGGAAATCATTCGTAGAGTGTAAAGGCACAAGGGAGCTTGACTGCGAGACCTACAAGTCGAGCAGGGACGAAAGTCGGGCTTAGTGATCCGGTGGTTCCGCATGGAAGGGCCATCGCTCAACGGATAAAAGCTACCCCGGGGATAACAGGCTTATCTCCCCCAAGAGTCCACATCGACGGGGAGGTTTGGCACCTCGATGTCGGCTCATCGCATCCTGGGGCTGTAGTCGGTCCCAAGGGTTGGGCTGTTCGCCCATTAAAGCGGTACGCGAGCTGGGTTCAGAACGTCGTGAGACAGTTCGGTCCCTATCCGTCGTGGGCGTAGGAAATTTGAGAGGAGCTGTCCTTAGTACGAGAGGACCGGGATGGACGCACCGCTGGTGTACCAGTTGTTCTGCCAAGAGCATCGCTGGGTAGCTATGTGCGGACGGGATAAGTGCTGAAAGCATCTAAGCATGAAGCCCCCCTCAAGATGAGATTTCCCATAGCGCAAGCTAGTAAGATCCCTGAAAGATGATCAGGTTGATAGGTCAGAGGTGGAAGTGTGGTGACACATGGAGCTGACTGATACTAATCGATCGAGGACTTAACCAAATATTTCAATGATGATTGTCCGTTATCTAGTTTTGAAGGAATAATCCTTCTATAAATATTGTCTGGTAATGATGGCGAAGAGGTCACACCCGTTCCCATTCCGAACACGGAAGTTAAGCTCTTCAGCGCCGATGGTAGTTGGGGGTTTCCCCCTGTGAGAGTAGGACGTTGCCAGGCAAGCCCCAAAAGGGGCTATTATTTTGCCTACTTTAAATATGGCCCCTTGGTCAAGCGGTTAAGACACCGCCCTTTCACGGCGGTAACACGGGTTCGAATCCCGTAGGGGTCACCATATATATAATGGAGGATTAGCTCAGCTGGGAGAGCATCTGCCTTACAAGCAGAGGGTCGGCGGTTCGATCCCGTCATCCTCCACCATAACATGCCGGTGTAGCTCAATTGGTAGAGCAACTGACTTGTAATCAGTAGGTTGGGGGTTCAAGTCCTCTTGCCGGCACCATCAAGCTTTTAACAGAATTAATGAGTTATTAGCTCAGTTGGTAGAGCATCTGACTTTTAATCAGAGGGTCGCAGGTTCGAATCCTGCATAACTCACCATTTTTCAAGCGAGTTTAAAACCCGTTTTTGTAAAGTGCCGGGGTGGCGGAACTGGCAGACGCACAGGACTTAAAATCCTGCGGTAGGTGACTACCGTACCGGTTCGATTCCGGTCCTCGGCACCATTCTTTATATGCGCTCGTAGCTCAATTGGATAGAGCATCTGACTACGAATCAGAAGGTTGTAGGTTCGACTCCTGTCGAGCGCATTGTTATTCTTCGGGAAGTAGCTCAGCTTGGTAGAGCACTTGGTTTGGGACCAAGGGGTCGCAGGTTCGAATCCTGTCTTCCCGACCATAAAATGTTATGAATAATTTAATTTGGGGACTTAGCTCAGCTGGGAGAGCGCCTGCCTTGCACGCAGGAGGTCAGGGGTTCGATCCCCCTAGTCTCCACCAATTCACTAAAACTTATATATAATATTATGGCGGTGTAGCTCAGCTGGCTAGAGCGTACGGTTCATACCCGTGAGGTCGGGGGTTCGATCCCCTTCGCCGCTACCATAATTATTATGTATTTAAAAATTTAGTTTTCGAAGGTAATATTTATATGGAGGTATACCCAAGTCCGGCTGAAGGGATCGGTCTTGAAAACCGACAGGGGGGTCAAACCCCGCGGGGGTTCGAATCCCTCTACCTCCTCCATTTTTTAAGTTTATATAACAATTTTACCGTCGCGGGGTGGAGCAACGAGCAAAGCATCCGTGAAAAGGCATCGAGTTGTTTCGACGCATCAGCTTCCTGAGTTACTTGGAGAGGAAGAAACAGTCTACGGTAGCACGTAGCGCATAAGCAATATAGCATTATTTTTTACCGTCGCGGGGTGGAGCAGTCCGGTAGCTCGTCGGGCTCATAACCCGAAGGTCACAGGTTCAAATCCTGTCCCCGCAATATGGTCCGGTAGTTCAGCTGGTTAGAATGCCTGCCTGTCACGCAGGAGGTCGCGGGTTCGAGTCCCGTCCGGACCGCCATTTTTACTCCAAGTAGTGTTAACTACTGTTGATATACATTTGTGGCTCAGTAGCTCAGTCGGTAGAGCAAAGGACTGAAAATCCTTGTGTCGGCGGTTCGATTCCGTCCTGAGCCACCATTTCTTATGATACAATCAATATTTATTCCCTTATGGAGGGGTAGCGAAGTGGCTAAACGCGGCGGACTGTAAATCCGCTCCTTCGGGTTCGGCAGTTCGAATCTGCCCCCCTCCACCATTTAAGATTTGCGGGTGTAGTTTAGTGGTAAAACCTCAGCCTTCCAAGCTGATGATGAGAGTTCGATTCTCTTCACCCGCTCCAAAAATGAAATGCGTAGGCGACTGTTCAGCTTTGAGAGACGGTGGAGAGCTGGTCGTACAAATCCTGGTTTTGGATTTGTGGGAACAGATTGAAGCGGCCAAAAAGCTAAGAGCCGAAGCTAGACAATTATGGGCCTATAGCTCAGCTGGTTAGAGCGCACGCCTGATAAGCGTGAGGTCGATGGTTCGAGTCCATTTAGGCCCACCATAATAATTCTTTCCTTATTGTTCCGCAGTAGCTCAGTGGTAGAGCATTCGGCTGTTAACCGAACGGTCGTAGGTTCGAGTCCTACCTGCGGAGCCATTTTTTTATACTTTAATATGGGGAAGTACTCAAGAGGCTGAAGAGGCGCCCCTGCTAAGGGTGTAGGTCGGGTGACCGGCGCGAGGGTTCAAATCCCTCCTTCTCCGCCATACATAGGACAACAATATGTTAGAATGCGCCTTTAGCTCAGCTGGATAGAGCAACGGCCTTCTAAGCCGTCGGTCGGAGGTTCGAATCCTCTAAGGCGCGTAAAAACTAATTCCAATGGGATTAGTTTTTTTGTGCTTTCAGAAAGTTTCACTTTATCAACTTTTGAATCTTCTAATCATGAGACTTATTTTCACTAAGCCCCAAGCCCTATCAAAAAATATAGCTAAGGTTCATTATGTAAATTTGGAAAACTAGATAAGCTAGAGATAAGAAAGGAGGCAGTGATGATGAAAAAAGTTGGTTTATTTATCATAGGTTTTATTGCCTTAATGGTTGTTTTAGCTAATGTGGGCCCACTTATTAGTCTCGCTATTAGTGCAGTAGTTTTGTACTTTACATTTAGACAATTTGTGAAATCGGAATCGAAGGGTGCAAAGATTGCCTGGGCAATAATTTCTATCGTTATGCTGGTGGCAACTGTTTCACATTTTCCAGCGATAGTCGGGTTGGTAGCCGCTTATATTTTGTATTTTGTATATAAAAAGTGGAACAAAAAGGATGAAGTGATTGTAGAAGATGCGGATCCGTTTATGAATTTTGAAAAACAATGGAAAGATTTAAATCATAATTAACAAGGAGTGAAAGGGTATGAGTCAATTATTTTCAAGAATGAAGCAAGCTATTACAGCAGATTTTCATGATTTATTAGACAAAAAGGAAAAAAAGAATCCAATTGCAATGCTCAATCAATACCTACGTCAAGCCGAGCTAGAAACAGAAAAGGTTCGCAAACTCGTCGAACGTCAGTCCCTATTAAAAGCTGAGTTTATGAGAGAATATAATGATTCGCAGCAGCTTGCTGAAAAGCGTAAACATCAGGCGAAGATTGCTAAACAGTCGGGTGAAGAAGAATTATTTGAATTTGCAGAGCAAGAAAGCCTGCAGTATGAACAACGTTCTGCTCGTTTACAAGAGGCGCTTCAGCAAGTAGAGTCACAATTAAATGAGCTAGTGCGAAAATATGAAGAAATGAAACATAAGCTTAAGGATATGAATATTAAGAGAATGGAGCTAATGGGTAAGGAAAATATAGCCCGAGCAAATCATCGTATTAACCAAGTGTTGAATGTGGAAGATACGTATGCACGACCAATGGCGAGATTTGAAGAAATGGAGTCATATTTGGATCAAATTGAGCAGCAGGTGAATTCAGATTATTATCGTCACACAATTGATGCTCGAATTGCTCGACTTGAAAAACAAGGTAAATTGAATGAAACTAATTCAATTTCATAATCATTTAGTGGTATTCTAAAAAGGCGTAGATTTCTACGCCTTTTTGATAAGAAGAACGAATCTCGAATTTTTAAAGCGTCATGATCTTTAATCCGGGTGCCCAGCTACTTGCACTTTTCTGATAAGGAGGGAAGCCAATGTTTAACAAAATGAAAACTGAATATATGAGTTGGATCTTTCTAATTGGAATTGTGTTGCTGCTTGTGGAGCTTTTATATGACGGAGGTTTACTTTTCTCCTTGGCGTTTTCAATTGGATGTATGTTGATAGGCAAGAAATACTTCAGTAAAGTCATAGGGAAAATTCTTCTCATCATTGGAATTATTACTACCTTAACTACTGTTTTTCATATGATGGTATTTAGATTTTTTTTAATGGCAATTTTAGTTTATCTCTTACTGTTATATTATCAATCGAAAAAAAATCCAAAATGGGTCAAACCAATTTTGACAGAACCTAAAGAGCAGCAGAAGGAATGTGTTCAAGAACGGCTTTTAAAAATGGATTGCTTATTACGAAATAAGTGGTTTGGACAACAAAGGACGTCCGATGCAGTATATGAATGGAATGATATAAATATTCAGAATGGAATAGGGAATATCGTGATTGATTTAAGCCAAACGATTTTACCGAAGGGCAATGCTATTATTTCCATTCGAAGTTTAGTTGGGAATACGCAAATTCTTGTTCCGTATGGGGTGGAAGTGTTCATTCACCACTCTGTGATTGCAGGAAGAACAAGAGTTTTTGAAAATAGATTGGAAGATCAATTTTTTAATCAAGTGATTTCTTATAAAACGCTAGGTTTTGATGAAGCTAAACAAAAAGTTCATATCACAACCACCGTAATTGTTGGTGACCTAGAGGTGAGACGCGTATGAATATCCTGACACGCCAAATTTTATCTTCTTTAGGTATAGCAATTGTGGGATCTGTATTGTTGCCGGTACTTGTGTTCTTTGCTTTTCCTTTGGATGATTGGAGTCTGCTGTGGACTCGAAGGGTTATGAATCTCCCATTTATTATTTTTTTACTAAGTATTGTCTTAGGGGTAGCCTTACTATATGGAGTTATTTCAGGCATGTACTGGAATCGGAGTTTGAAGGAAGTAGAAGAGCAGCTTTATTTACTTGAACAAGGACGTGCTCCCATACAGGGTACAACTTGTTCCATTCAAGAGTTCGCGAATATTGACACACGTATTCAGCAAGTGCATAAGCAGATGAATGAACAAGTGAAGCTTTCACAAAGAATGGCCAATGAAAAAGCAATTGATCAGGAAAAGCAAATTCAAGAAGTGATTTCTCAAGAACGAAACCGATTGGCAAGAGAACTTCATGATTCTGTAAGTCAGCAATTGTTTGCAGCTTCGATGCTTATGTCAGCAATTACAGAATCTAACGCTAAGATGGAATCGCCAGAGAAGAAGCAGTTGAAATTGGTAGAGGGGATGATTCATCAATCTCAGCTTGAGATGCGTGCGTTATTATTGCATCTTCGCCCGGTTGCCCTACATGATAAAACACTTCAGGAAGGAATTCAGGAACTACTTATAGAATTGACACAAAAGGTTCCAATGGAAATTGTATGGAAGCTTGAACCTATTATTCTCGACAAAGGCATGGAAGACCATTTATTTAGAATTGTGCAAGAGTCGGTTTCTAATACATTACGGCATGCTAAGGCAAAGTCACTCGAAGTTCTATTGATGGAACGTGATGATTTACTGATTTTGCGAGTTGGGGATGATGGAAAGGGATTTTCTATAGATGAAACGAAAACAGGTTCTTATGGGCTCCAAAATATGTATGAGCGTGCTGCTGAAATTGGTGGAAAGCTAAAAATTATTAGTGTCCCAAATAAAGGAACTCAGCTTGAAGTAAAAATTCCAATTTTGCATGCTGGAGGTGAAAAGGATGATTAAAGTACTGTTTGTGGATGATCATGAAATGGTTAGAATAGGTGTAGCTGCCTATTTATCCTCGCAAAGTGATATAGAAGTGGTAGGTGAGGCCGATAATGGTCAAAAGGCAGTATCCATGGCTCTTGAATTACGTCCAGATATCATACTTATGGATTTAGTGATGCCGGAAATGGATGGCATTGAAGCAACTAAATTAATTATGGAGAAATGGCCGGAAGCAAAGATTATTATTGTCACAAGCTTTTTAGATGATGAAAAAGTGTATCCAGCCTTAGAAGCCGGGGCAACAAGTTATATGCTAAAAACTTCAAAAGCAAGTGAAATAGCTGATGCAGTTCGGGCAACATACCGTGGGCAAAGTGTGCTTGAACCAGAAGTAACGGGAAAAATGATGGAAAAGCTCCGTCATCCTAAAAAGGATATGCTGCATGAACAATTAACCGCTCGAGAGATGGAAGTTTTATTACTGATGGCTAAGGGAAAATCCAATCAGGAAATTGCGGATGAATTGTTTATTGCTTTGAAGACAACCAAAGTTCATGTAAGTAATATATTAAGCAAGTTAGAGGTACAAGATCGGACGCAAGCGGTTATATACGCATTTAAGCATTCAATAGTGGAATAAAGTTGGAGGATTTTTCATGAAAGAAACATATTTACTTATAATACGCAAAATAGGTGAAATATTGGAGGAAGCGAATGTTCCTTATCAATTTACGGGACGGGCGGCTCTTGTCATTCAACAAGTTCCATTGAATGACTACATTGATATGGAAGTGCTAGTTCAATGGGATTTGTTTAAGGAGGCAGTTGAGGCATTAGCTTCTTTTTCACCGTCAGCGCCAATCAAAACGATCGAGCGAGCGGTAACTGATTTTGAAGAGGATGGTATTTCTGTCAAAGTCAGTTGTGTATTTAATACGACGATCAAAACAGATCCATATCGAATATCACACATAATAGATCATCAGGAACTATGGTGTCGTTCACTTTACAGCTATTTGTACGATCAGGAGATGGGGATGTATCAACGTGAAATCCATGCCTATCTAGAAAGTGAACAACAGGCGTTTACTACTGAAAATGAACAGGCATGGAATCAACATAACTATATTGCCTTAGTGAATCGTTATGGTCAGCCATTGGAGCTTGCTGAAAAAATAAATGTTAATCCAAAATGGCGCCTGCATCCTTTTTACAAATATCTTGATGATGTGAAAGGAAAAAAAATTACCCATTTAATGGGTTCGAATGGTGTCAAGGCTGTTGCCTTAGCTATTTTAGGTGCAGATGTGAAGGTAGTTGATTTTTCAAAGGAAAATGCCACATTTGCTCGGGAGTTAGCAGCAGCTAGTCATGTTGATATTACATATGTTGTATCAGATATATTGTCTTTAAGCGATGAGCACCTGAATGGAGAGCAGGATATCGTTTTAATGGAGTTAGGTGTTCTACATTATTTAATTGATTTACAGCCATTGCTTGAACGGATTAAGGCGATGCTAAAGCCTGGTGGCCGTTTTGTGCTTCATGAGTTTCACCCTATTTCAACAAAACTGATTACTTCTAATGGTAAAAAACATAAAGTAACCGGCAATTACTTTGCCCCGATGATTGAGAGAAACCCAGTTGCTTTCACAAAGCATATGCCTGAGGAGGAAAAAGCTCAATTGTCACAGGTTATCCAAAGAAAATGGACGATTGGCGAATTGATTACGGCAGTCGGGCAATCGGATCTTGTCATTAAGTTGTTTGAAGAGGAACCTAATCATAAGCTTCATGATATAGGATTACCGAAAACCTATACATTAGTAGCAGAGCGGGTGTAGAAAGTAGCTCATTCTTGGTTATACAAGAATGGGCTACTTTTTCACTATCTAGCTTCAACATATAGAGGCCAGTGCCGGCAGGACATGTTAACCATAGCCGGTCATACGTTGTTGGACGGTACTTTGTATTTTCCCTATATCACAATTTTTACTTTATTTATTTTTCTTAAATAAAGTAAAAATTTATTGTTGATAAAAACCAAGTTTTTTTATATGATTACTATAAATAAAGTGATGACGTTTTATCTAGAGAGAGGCAGGACTAACTGTATGAAGTCCTGCATCCATGTACAGTCTAGTAGAAAAGATGCGAGCATAAGACAACTTCTCTTTATTTAGAGGGGTTTTTATATGTATAAAAAATACAGATGGATAAGGGGAAAATGGGTATGAAATATGGTTATTGGACGCCAATCTTTGGAGGTTGGCTACGAAATGTAGAAGATAAAAATATGCCTGCCACATTTGAATATGTGAAGGAAGTTGCCCAAACAGCTGAAAAATTAGGTTTTGATATGACGCTTGTCGCGGAGCTTTTTTTAAATGATATTAAAGGACCAGAGGCAGATGTGTTAGATGCATGGTCAACAGCAGCAGCTTTGGCAGCAGTGACAGAAAAAATTGAAATCCTAACAGCAATCCGTCCTGGATATCATAATCCAGCAGTTATTGCTAAGCAAGCAGCGAATATCGATCATATTAGTAATGGCCATTTTACTTTAAATCTTGTGTCTGCTTGGTGGGAAGAAGAAGCTCGTCAATATGCTGGACAATTCGCGGCACATGATGACCGTTATGATCGTGTAGAAGAATATATGGATGTGTTAAAAGGTTTATGGACAGAAGATACTTTTTCATATGATGGGAAATATTATCATATGTCCATCAGAGGGAGACACTCACTGATGAATAAAAATGGGATGGCTCATGGGAGTCGTCCCATTTTGTTATTATTATATAATAATTTATCCCAATCTTAATGGGCAGTAGGACTCCCACTTCAAGCTTATGTGGATACAAAGATGATAAGTGGGAGATCAACTGCCCGTAAAGGTATGAATCAGTGATCCCAGACTAAGACAGCCAAGTGCTTATGTCTTAGTCTGGGAGACCCATATTGTGTGTGGGCTACAAGTCCATACGTCGCTATACGGGCGTCTTGTGCTTTTCTAATTAGCTTCGTTTTTGTTTCTTATTAGATGATGGCACTTTAAAAGCACCTGTTTCTTGGTTTGTTGTTCCTTGGCCTTCTACTTGTGAAGAACCAAGAACGGATTTGGAACGATCCTTTTTTATTTTATCACTCATGTTGCTCACCTCCTATATTACTTTTTACTTGGATGGCAAGGATTATTCAGGATAGAAGGGGCTTACATTAGCCTCTCACTATTCTAATTTGCAGTATTTTTAGTTTTTTTGTCAACAAATGATAAATCTTTTGTTAACAAGGGTATTCGAAGTTATACACTACCTGCAATATACGTAAACCTTTCTTCAAAAATGGTTACCCTGATAAAAAAAGATACAGTTTTTCTCTGTATCTTTACTTTTCTTCCTGCTCGATAGCTATATAGGCTTGCTTCGGATGATTGTTTTGATCTGGATATTTCAGTCTTACTTTTCCATTAGTTAGTAGCTTTGCTAAATAATTATTTCTTAACCCATCAGGGGTTCTCCCTAATAAATCGGCCATTTCCTTTAACATTAATGGCTTTTGGGTACAAAGTCTTACGATGATTTCTTCCATTACGCTTGGTGATAAACGTTTTTTTCTTCTGGCGAGTTCTGATATTTCCCATAATCTTTCTTCTATTTCTTCTGGAGAAGATAAGTCTTCCCCTTTTGCTTCATTTGTTGAATGACTTACTATTATATCTAGTTTTTCCTCATTTGTTGCAGGCACTTCATTATTATAGGAGTTAGAAACAATAGTAAAAGGAGATTTTTCTCTATTATAGGAGTTATCGTTCTTATTATAGGAGTCTAACTCTATATTATAGGAGTTATCTTCTTTATTTATAGAGTTACCATCACTATTATAGGAGCTGGTATCCTTATTTATAGAGTTATCATCCTTATTAAAGGAGTTATCTTCTTTATTATAGGAGCTATCTTCTTTATTTATGGAGTTCTTCAAATCTGTAAAATTCGCCATTACCAACTCATTTTCTTCGGGAAATAAAAAAAGATCCTTTTCAGTTATTTCTTCAGAATGTTCTTCTTCCAATAAATCTAGGTTTGTATGTAACGTGAGAATCGTACGTTCTGACTCTGAATCTTGGATTAAATCAAAGGCATCATCTCCATAGCCTCTCCATGTTGTTTCAATTTCTTTTAATCCGGAACCCGTTCTTTTACAAATTCCAATTAAAATAAACATTTTAAAGAGGTTAGGGTTACGAAGATTGCTTATGTTACCTTCTAATGCGTGTTCTACCGACATGCGAAAAAGTCCAGGGTTTGAAAATCGAAATAAATCCTTTTCCTTTTCGATTACAATGCCTCCGTCTCCATGATAATCACAGTGAACTAGGGCGTTGATCAATGATTCATGTAAACAAGATATAACAGCAAGCTCTTTAGATTGCATAAAATCGTTATCTTTATTCAAATTATTACAATCGGTGACTAATTCAGTACTTGTTTTAAAGTAAAAGTCAAATATATTTCCTGACCAAGTTCCATCCTGTGAAGTGAAGCGTTTAGACCAATCTTTATTCAGCGTTTCCGATAAGGTTTCTCTATATTCAAGAAAATATTGTGGCAATATCTCCGTGATAATCCTTTCCTCACTGAACATCAATAAACCAGCAAGCGTCAAACCTTCCTTATTCGTATTTCGTTGCTTTCCCCACGCACCAATTTTATATAAAAATTCCTTCATCTCCAGTCCGTTCCAAGGATGATTTGGTTTAACAGCAGAGAATTTTTCTCGGTACTTTTTAATAGACTCAAAATTTAGTTCATTGATCCCATAATGTTCTAAAATTAAATTATCCTGTGGAATGGATGAATAATCAGGTGGATGATGTACATTTATATTCACATTCAATCTCCCTTTTATACTCAATTTATTTCTTTAGTTTTTCTTATTTTATCATCTTTTGTCTAGTCCCTCTCTTTTATGTATCAAGAACAAAAAGGGGACATATATATTTCTGATAGTAAAATAAGAACCGTCTGATTCATTCAGACGGTTGTAAGAGCTGTAGTGCATGCACTTTTCCTTATTGATTCGACCATTCCTCTACATCCCAGACCTTTGTCACCCAGTCTTCATAGAAGTCAGGTTCATGGCATACGAGGATAATGGTACCTTTATATTCTTTCATAGCCCGTTTTAGTTCTTCTTTAGCTACGACGTCTAGATGGTTAGTCGGTTCGTCAAATAGGAGCCAGTTGCTTTCGTTTCGCATCAATTTACAAATGCGGACTTTAGCTTGCTCGCCACCGCTTAATTGATTCATTGGGCGCATAATATGTTCATTCTTTAAGCCAACATGAGCGAGGATTGAGCGGACCTGTGATTGGTCCAAACCTGGAAAGGCACTCCATATCTCGTCAATTGGTGTTGTGCTGCCTGCTTTCACTTCTTGTTCAAAATAGGAAGGGAAGAGGAAGTCACCTAGTTGTCGTTTTCCGCTCAGCGGTTCAACTTTACCAAGAATCGTTTTTAAAAGTGTTGATTTACCAACACCGTTACAGCCAACAACAGCAATCTTATCTCCACGTTCAATCGTCATCGATAATTTTGGAAGCAGTGGTCGGTCATAGCCAATCTCTAAATCTTCTCCTTCAAATACATAACGACCGCTTGCGCGTGATTCTTTAAATTCGAAGCTCGGTTTTATTGCTGTTTCTGGACGGTCAATTCGTTCAATCTTATCTAATTGCTTCTGACGGCTTTTTGCACGGCCTGATGTTGAGTAGCGTGCTTTATTTTTGGAGATAAAATCTTCTTGCTTTTTGATAAAATCTTTTTGTTTTTCATAGGCATTAATATGTTGGTTTTTGTGCAACTCTGCCAGTTCAAGGAATTTTTCATAAGTGGCTGTATAGCGTGTAAGCTTTGAAAACTCCAGGTGGAAAATAATATCAACCACGCTATTCATAAACTCTGTATCATGTGATATTAAGATAAAGGCATTGGGGTATTCTTTTAAATAGCTGCTTAACCAACGGATATGCTCGACATCTAGATAGTTGGTTGGCTCATCTAGAAGTAGAACTTCGGGTTGCTCTAGTAAAAGTTTAGCAAGTAAAACCTTTGTACGTTGTCCACCACTTAATGCAGACACGTCACGGTCCAATCCAATGGCATCTAAGCCTAAACCACGAGCGGCATCTTCAATCTTGATATCTAGATTATAAAAATTACCTGCTTCCAGTTTATCTTGAATGGTCGCCATATCCTCAAGAAGCTTTTCTAACTCCTCAGGAGTTGCTGTGGCCATTTTTTCTGTTACTTCATTCAGCGCTTTTTCTTGCTCAAAAAGTGGAAGAAAGGCATCACGTAATACGTCGCGAATTGTTTTGCCCTTCGTTAGTACGGTATGTTGATCTAAGTAACCATATACGACACCAGGTGTCCATTCCACGCGACCTGTATCGTGAATGAGTTGATTTGTAATAATATTCATCATCGTCGATTTACCGACGCCGTTTGCTCCAACTAACCCAACATGTTCACCATCTAACAGACGGTAAGAAACATCTTTGAATAGTGTGCGATCGCCGAAGCTGTGGCCTAATTTATCTACGGAAAGTAAGCTCATATTTGTACGTGAACCTCCTAATATATATGCAAAATACTCTACTCATCATACTAGAATTTATCATAGATTACTATTGAATAGAGAAAATTAAATTTGGAAATGAAGCCATATTAAACATAAGCTAATAAGAGATTCCTTTATGGAAAGACAGTATCAGTCTATTTTATTAAAGAATAATTTAATTGAATACTTCAGATAATAGATTGACACCTGCGAAACAATCGTGATATAAAATAACAATATACTTTATTGCATAAAAGCGTGAAAGCGTCAAAAAAATGACTAAAAATTAAGATTAACGGGAGGAAGTTACTGCCATGGAGCATCATACCAAAATTTTAGACTGTACCATTCGTGATGGAGGATTAGTTAATAATTGGAATTTCAGCGTCGAATTTGTACAAGACTTGTATAATGGCCTAAGTGCAGCTGGAGTGGAATACATGGAGATAGGCTATAAAAATTCTGCTAAGCTTCTTAATGCGACTGAGCCCAATCCATGGAGATTTCTTGATGATAATTTCCTGAAAGAAGTTATCCCTGAGAAAAAGTTCACGAAGCTGTCTGCGCTAGTAGATATTGGACGTGTAGATCCAAATGACATTCTACCACGTGAGCAAAGTGTTTTAGATATGATTCGAGTGGCCTGTTATGTCCGTGAAGTGGATAAAGGTTTGGAGCTTGTAAAAATGTTTCATGATTTGGGTTATGAGACTTCACTTAATATAATGGCTTTATCTAGTGTACCTGAACATCAGCTTATTGAAGCGTTTAACATGGTAAAGGAAAGTCCTGTAGATGTTGTATATGTCGTTGATTCTTTTGGAAGCTTAGATCCTATGGATATTGAGCATCTAGTGAAAAAGTTTCAAGCGATGCTCCCTAACAAACAGCTTGGAATACATGCGCATAACAACATGCAGTTAGCCTTTGCCAATACATTAACTGCGATGCGGAATGGGGTTACTTTCCTTGATTCTTCTGTTTATGGTATGGGGCGTGCTGCTGGTAATTGTCATACAGAGCTTCTCGTTAGCTATATACAGAAAACAAGCTATGAAATGAGACCCGTTCTTGGTGTGATTGAAAAGCACATGGTAGAAATGCGTAAAAATTGGGAATGGGGTTATATCATTCCTTACATGGTTTCTGGTGTACTTAATGAACATCCACGTGTCGCTATGGCTTACCGTGCTAGTGATGATCGTGACAAATTCATCGATTTTTATGACAAGGTAACATCACCTGAACCCACTCTAGCCCCAACGTCGAAATAGGTTAGATTACTAAAAGTACCTCTATTGATGAGGACACTGCAAAACGAATACATTTTTAGGAAAAAACGCCCTTGTGGCGTTTTTTTGTTAAAATAAATATATACTTATGGTTTTTTGGAGGTCATCTTATGTTACTTAATCACCATCAATCTTCTCTCTCTTTTCATTCAGAATTATACTCATTAGTTCCTGATAATCATCTGTTACGACAAGTTAATGAATCTGTCGACTTTTCTTTTATTAATGAATTGGTAAAGGATTCGTATCGTGTTTATTATGGTAGACCTGCCAATGAACTAGAATTGTTATTTCGCCTTCTTTTTCTTCAGTTTTTATATAATTTATCAGATGAAAGAGTCATTGAGGATTCACAATATAACTTGGCTTACAAGTGGTTTTTAGGTTTAAATCCTGAGGACAAGTTACCTGATTCATCCCAACTTAGTCGATTTCGCCGCCATCGACTAGGAGCCAATCAAGTAGACAAAGTGCTTGATCATATTGTCAAACAGTGTATGGAAAAAGGGATTATTCAATCTAAAGCAATCATTGTAGACTCCACTCATACCCACGCAAATGCAGCTAAACAAAATCCATTAGAAGTTCTAAAAAGACAACTTGAGTTATCTACAAAAAGAGGAGATTAAAGCTTCGATTCCTCTAAATCCTGCAGTTTATGGCACTCGTCAAGATGATCCTTTTCAGTATGATAAAGAAAATGATGAAGTCATTTGCCCTGCCGGTCATTCAAGTATTAGAAAAGCCAAAACAGGAAAAACAGGAACAAGTACAAATCCATGCATAACTTTTTATTTTAATACAGAATTGTGTAAAAAGTGTCCAATGAGAGAAGGATGTTACAAACAGACAAAAGAAAAGACCTATTCAATATCTATAAAGTCTGAAGAACACCAAATTCAAATGGCTTATTTGGAGACAGAAGAGTATCTTCAGAGAAAAGGCGTTCGAAGTCGTATCGAACATAAGAACGCAGAATTGAAAAACGCACATGGCATGATCAGGGCAAAATACCGTGGTCAATTTGGTATGCAGATTCAAGCATATTTGACTGCCTTTGTCGTAAACGTAAAGAGAATGATTAAGCTTCAAGAGACCTCCATATAGAAGAAAGGAGGCAAAAATATAAGAAAAACGAAAAAGTCACCCAATTTATGTAAGACGGGTGACTTTTTATGATACTGATGGGACTTTAAAGTAGTTTTGCAGTGCCCTCATTGATAGAGGTACTTTTTTGTACTTTAAGAAAGTTTAACTTCTTTAAAGGATTAAAGTATAAGAAAAGAGGGCCTTCGGGACATGCCGTAGGTGCATCGACTTTCCCCATTAGGGCGATAAGTCGTGTTTTTCTAGTCCTTACTAAATCGTTTATTCTGTCAGTAAAAAGTAGAAGCGATGAACTTCGCTCTCCATTAGATTTTGTGAGATAATAACGACATTAGCTTTAAAATGGGAAGGATGTTTTAAATTGAGTAAAACAGTAGTCCTGGCCGAGAAGCCATCGGTCGGAAGAGATATAGCAAAAGTTTTGAAGTGTGGAAAAAAGGGTAATGGTTATTTTGAAGGAGATAAGTATATCGTCACTTGGGCATTAGGTCATTTAGTGACACATGCTGATCCCGAGGCTTATGATGAAAAATATAAATCATGGCGTCTGGAAGATTTACCTATGTTACCACAGCCGTTAAAATTGGTTGTTATTAAGCAAACGGGTAAACAATATCAGGCGGTTAAAACGCAATTAAATCGAAAAGATGTGAATGAGATCATCATCGCTACAGATGCTGGACGAGAAGGGGAGCTTGTTGCTCGCTGGATTCTTGAAAAAGCAAATGTTAAAAAGCCAATTAAACGACTTTGGATTTCCTCTGTAACGGATAAAGCGATTAAAGATGGCTTTAGTAAATTGAAGAACGGTAAAGAGTACGAAAATCTATATGCCTCAGCTGTTGCACGTGCTGAAGCGGACTGGTTAGTTGGTATGAATGCGACACGTGCTTTAACTACGAAGCATAATGCTCAATTATCTTGTGGTCGAGTACAGACACCAACATTGGCGATGATTGCTGCTCGTGAAGAGGAAATAAAGAAATTCCAACCGAAGCCTTTTTACGGAATAACAGCAATAGCTGAGCCTAAATTGAAACTTGTCTGGCAGGATGCAAAAACGAATGATTTTCGAACCTTTGATAAAAATAAAGCAGATAAAATTCTCGCTAATTTGCAAAACGGGCAAGCAGAGGTAGCCGATGTAAATAAAGCTCATAAAAAGAGCTTTGCACCACAGTTATATGATTTAACGGAATTGCAAAGAGATGCCAATAAAAAATTCGGCTATTCAGCGAAAGAAACACTTTCAATTATGCAACGCTTATATGAGAGCCACAAAGTGTTGACGTATCCACGAACAGATTCTCGCTTTTTGTCAACGGATATTGTCGATACGTTAAAAGAAAGATTGCAAGCTGTCAGCATTAAACCGTATGCACCATTTGCTGCGAAAATCTTGCGTCAGCCGATTAAAGCGAATAAATCCTTTGTTGATAACAGTAAAGTATCTGATCACCATGCGATTATTCCAACGGAGCAAACGCCATTACCAGGGAAGTTAAGCGATAAAGAGGCAAAAATTTATGATCTTGTTGTTAAACGATTCCTTGCCGTACTTCTGCCCCCATTTGAATATGAACAAACAACAATTAAAGCTAAAATTGGTGATGAAACATTTGTTGCGAAAGGAAAAGTAGTCTTAAAATCTGGCTGGAAAGAGGTCTATGACCATCATTTTGAAGAGGAAGAAGCGAAGGACGATTTAGCTGAACAGATCCTTCCTGCTATACAACAAGGAGCGAAGTTGAAAGTTTCTTCTGTTAAAATGACGGAAGGCGCAACAAAGCCACCGGAACCGCTTAATGAAGCAACGCTGCTCTCAGCGATGGAGAATCCATCTCGCTTTATGGCAGGGGAAAGCAAGGAACTCATTAAGACACTTGGTGAAACAGGTGGTATTGGAACAGTTGCTACTCGTGCTGATATTATTGAGAAATTATTTAAAGGCTTTTTAATAGAAAAAAGAGGGAAAGGCCTCCATGTGACGTCAAAAGGGAAACAGCTGCTCGAGCTTGCGCCTGAAGATTTACGCTCACCTGCGCTAACAGCAGAGTGGGAACAAAAGCTGACTGCGATTGCTAAAGGTAAACTACCACAAAAGGCATTCATTGATGAAATGAGAACCTATGCGAAGGAAATTGTTGCTGAGATTAAAGGCAGTGATAAAAAGTTTAAGCATGATAATGTAACGGGTAGTAAATGTCCTGAATGCGGTAAGCTGATGCTCGAGGTCAACGGAAAAAAAGGCAAAATGCTGGTTTGCCAAGACCGTGAATGTGGATACCGCAAGAATGTTTCACGTGTAACCAACGCGCGTTGCCCTCAATGTCATAAAAAAATGGAAATGCGCGGCCAAGGTGAAGCACAAACCTTTACTTGTAAATGTGGCTATCATGAGAAATTATCTTCGTATCAAAAAAGAAGAGGTCAAAATAAGAATCAAAAGGTGTCCAAGCATGAAGTGTCAAATTATATGAAGAAACAAAATAAAGAAGAACCGCTTAACACAGCTCTTGCCGATGCGTTGGCGAAGCTAAAATTTGATAAATGATAAAGATTGACCAAAATGAGACTGTTCTAAACGGTTAGACAGCCTCATTAATACATAAGTTTTTGAATAATTAGCAATTATGAGCGATTATGATGATATATGATCTATTATTGAAATAAATGAGCGATTCATGGTTTTTAAGAGCTATTATGCAAATATATGGGCGGAAAATCGAGGTGATGCTTTCTATGAATTTAAAGATACAGTTATTGTGGGCATTTATCATTAGTGTAGTCTCTCTTATTGGATTTAGTTTAATGGCAATCTTGATTAGTAGACATCAAATTTTGGCGTTTGATAGTGCAATCATTTCTTATATCCAAGGGTTGGAGACGCCTACTCTAACAGCAATTATGAAGTTTTTCACTTTTGTTGGGTCTGGAAATGCAATATTTGTTATTGCTGTAGTCGTGATGTTCTTCCTATACGTGTTATTGCATCATCGATCTGAACTTGTATTTTTTGCTATTGTTATTGCTTTTGCAAGTTTACTTAATCAAATGTTAAAAGATTTTTTTCATCGTGCACGTCCAGACTTTCATCGTCTAGTAGAAATCGGTGGGTACAGTTTTCCAAGTGGGCATGCCATGGCCGCCATGGCGGTTTATGGTGCGTTAGCCTTTATATTATGGAGGCATATTCCAACTCGAATCGGTCGAAGTATACTGATTATTTTAACTGCAATAATGATCTTTATGATTGGCATAAGCCGTGTGTATCTTGGGGTTCATTATCCTAGTGATATCATTGGTGGCTATTTTGCGAGTGCATTGTGGCTAACAATAGCGATTTGGTTTTACCAGAGGTATAAAGAAAGACGCTACAATAGAAAAAGCTGAACTCCTGTAACGTAAGGGTTTCAGCTTTTTTTCTTTAATTTATTCAATTTGAATTTGATTCATTCCTTCCTTAATCACTGTTTACAAAGGTTAGGATTTAGGAGAAATATGGAAGATTGCGAAACTTGTTTTAATCAGAACCACGATGAATAAAAAAGTAAAGATAAGTATTTTGGATACGATATAAAAGTAAATTTATGGGCTGAAGACCCTTAGCCTATCATTATTGTAATTGAAAATTTGCATTTTAAGAAAGTTTCTATTTATAGATTTACTTTTAATTTGAAGGGTGGTACACTTGATACTATCAAAAACAATATATGGTGTTCGTTTTATACAGGTACTACTATATGTAGTTTAATAGGGAAGTTCGGTGCAATACCGACGCTGTCCCCGCAACTGTGAAGCTGACGATGATTCAAAGCCACTATGCATTCGCATGGGAAGGGAATCGGAGAATGAAGCAAAGCCAGGAGACCTGCCTATATAAAACAGATTAATCATTTCTTCGGGGATTAAGAAATGGAGACGTAACCATTTTTTTATTTCTGAACGTTTCCATTTTAGGCTATCTCTTTCGAAGAGGTAGCCTTTTTATATTATGAAAAGAGGGATTACATGAAACTTTATACGAAAACAATCTGCCCTAAATGCCTTTGGGTAAAATCCGAATTACAACGTGCTGGACTTGAAGCAGACATAATTAACATTGATCAAGATGAACAAGCAAAGCAAACGATCATTGAAGCAGGCTTTTTAAGTGTTCCTGTTCTTGAATTCGAAGGAAAGTTTATCGGTGATGTAAAGGAAGTTATTTCCCAAATTGAGCTGATTACACAATGATTGTTTATGCTAGTCGAACTGGCAATGTACGATATATTGCATCCAAATTAAAGGCGGAGCCGATTGAGATTTCTGAAGAATTAATGTTGAAAAAGCCCTACCTATTAATTACATATACAGATGGGCTAGGTGATATTCCTGCAAAGGTTGCACGTTTTTTAGAACAAAACGTGAAATTTTGTAAAGGTGTAGTTGTTAGTGGCAATAGCAACTTCGGTCATACGGTATTTGGCGGTGCTGGTGATAAAATTGCAGCTACGTATCATATACCCCTAGTGCGTAAATTAGATTTACGAGGATATCAAGCGGATTATGAAGCCATTCAAAAGTTTTATGAAACGAGGGTGACGGGATGAAAACGTATTTAAAGCTAAATAATGATGTCCTTAATCGTTATAGCACAACAGGACAATTAGAATTGGAAAAAGACCGTGGAGCGACACGCCGTTACTTTTTAGAATATGTAAATGTGCGTCTACGTTACTTTATTGATATTGAAGAAAAAATTCGTTATTTAGTAGATGAAGGCTACTACGAAAAAGAATTTATCGACATGTACGAAATGGAATTTATTAAAAGATTATACAAAAAAGCTTATGATTATCACTTTCGTTTTCCATCTTTTATGAGTGCTAGCAAGTTTTACGATAGCTATGCCATGAAAAGTCGTGATGGGGAAGAAATTTTAGAAAAATATGAAGATCGTATTGTGATCATTGCCTTGTATTTGGCACAAGGGAATACTGAGCTAGCAGATCGAGCAGTGGAAGCCATGATGGAGGCTTATCAACCTGCAACACCAACTGCTTTAAATAGCGGAAAGAAAGCACGTGGGGAATTAGTAAGCTGTTTTAAATTATCGATGGATGATTCGATGAATAGCATCGCTGAAAATATTGGTTATTGTTTAGAGCTATCCCGCCTAGGTGGTGGCGTGGGGGTGAACTTAACAGATTTACGTCCATTGGGAGATCCGATTAAAGGGATTTTAAACCGTGCAAGTGGTGTCATACCAGTCGCAAAGCTTCTAGAAAACTCATTTAGCTATTCTAATCAACTTGGACAACGAAACGGATCTGGTGTTGCCTATTTAAATATTTTTCATGCAGATATAGAAAACTTTATTTCGTCGAAAAAACCAAATGCCGATGATAAAATTCGCCTAGCCACGTTATCAACAGGGATCATTATTCCAAGTATTTTCTTTGAGCTAATGAAACGAGATAAAGATATTGTGTTGTTTAGTTCATACGATATTTTTAAAGAATACGGCAAACGAATGTCTGAGATTTCGATTACTGAGATGTATTACGAATTACTAGATAATCCGAATATCCGCAAAATCAAGCGGTTAAATGCACGAAAGCTTTATACAGAAGTGAAAAAGGCACAATTTGAATCGGGCTATCCATTTGAAATCTTTGATGATAATGTCAACGAAGTTCATCCACTAAAAAACATTGGTCGTGTGAAGATGTCTAATTTATGTACAGAAATTTTACAGGTACAACAAACTAGTTTGATTACTGACCAAGATGAACCGAATGAATACGGTTTAGATGTATCCTGTAATTTAGGTTCTATTGATATCCATGCAGCAAGTAAAGTGAATGATTTTGAAAAATTAATAGATACGGCGATGCGCCTGTTAACGAACGTTTCACAAATGACTAATATTAAGAATGTGCCATCTGTTGCGAAAGCAAACAAATTAATGCATTCTGTTGGACTTGGTCTGATGAATTTACACGGACATCTTGTGACGCAAGAAATCATGTATGGTTCAAAGGAATCTATTGATTTTATCGATTGCTTTATGGAAGCAGTGAACTATTATTCACTGAAAACATCAATGGAAATTGCCAAAGAATGCTGCGAAACATTCTATCGATTTGAGGATAGTGATTACGCATCAGGTATTTATTTTGATCAATATGTGGATAAGGAAGAACAAAAACAATCACCTATTGTATTAAAAGCACTTGGAAATATTCCAATCATCACAAAAAAGATGTGGCAGACATTAAAGGAAGATGTCATGCAATACGGCTTATTCCATTCGTATCGTATAGCTATTGCGCCAACAGGAAGTATTTCATATATTCGTAGCTGTACAGCTTCCATTGCTCCTTGTACAGAGCGCGTGGAGGTACGTGATTATGCTGATAGCCGAACAATTTATCCAATGCCACACTTAACAAATGAGAATACTCATTTATATGTGGAAGCCTACGATGTTAATCCTTATGACTTAATAGATTTATATGCTGCTGCTCAAAAACATGTAGATCAAGGAATTTCAATGACGCTTTATGTTACTGACAATTGGACAACCGAGCAACTAGCGAAAATTTATATCTATGCTTGGATGAAGGGGATTAAGTCAGTTTACTATGTGCGTCAACGATTACAAACATTAGAGGAGTGTGTAGCATGTCAAATTTAACGTATGAGGCAGTCAATTGGAATAAACCAACGAGCGAACTCGCACAAGTATTTTGGGATCAGCAATGGAAGCAAATCTGGTTTCCAGAAGAAATTGCAGTAAGTAAAGATGTTAAACAGTGGCAAAGCTTTGAACATCAAGATACGTATAAAAAAGTATTTGGTGGACTGACGTTACTTGATACGGTTCAGACAAATATTGGAATGAATCATATTGCTGCCTATGCCACCGATTTACAGGAAAAGGCTGTTTTAACCGTTTTTGCATCTTTTGAAGCGATACATGCGAAATCCTATTCCTATATATTTACAACGCTTTGTACCAACACAGAGATTGAAGAGCTTTTTGAATGGGTGAAGAAAAACGAGTATCTGCAATATAAGGCAAATAAAATTGGTGATATTTATAACAGTATAGAAGAAGGAAATTCAGAAAGCCTATGGAAAGCGATGTTTTCATCCGTCATGCTTGAATCCTTTCTCTTTTATTCGGGCTTTTTTTACCCACTTTATTTAGGGGGACAAGGCTTCTTACGGAATAGCGCAGAGGTCATTTCGCTAATCTTGAGAGACGAATCAATCCATGGTGTGGCAGTAGGCTTTTTTGCTCAAAATGTATTCAAGCAATTCTCAAAGGAAAAGCAGGATGAGCTGAAAGTATGGGGCTATGAACTATTACTCGATCTGTACCAAAATGAAATGCAGTATACCGATGATGTATATGCTGAAACAGGCTTATCACCAGAGGTTAAGGCGTATATACGCTATAACGCCAATAAAGCTTTAATGAATGTCGGCTTCGAATCCATGTTTCCAGACGAAGAAGTCAATCCAATTGTGATGAATGGTATTCGAAATGAAGGCTCTACGTATGATTTCTTTTCACAAAAGGGTTCTACTTATGCAAAAGCAAAAGTGACTCCTATTACAGATGAAACCTTTAATTTTAACAGATAAGGAGAACCAACATGAACTTGGAAGTAAAAATCAAAAGAATTCACGCTGATGCGTTGCACCCTTTACAAGCAAATCCAGGGGATGCCGGAATGGATCTTTATTCAATTGAAACCGTTGTGATTCCATCAGGAGAAGCAAGATTAATTCAAACAGGTTTACAAATAGAACTGCCAAAAGGAACGGAAGCACAAATTCGCCCTAGAAGTGGCCTCGCTTTAAAACATAGTGTGACGGTACTGAATAGTCCTGGAACCATTGATGAAGGATATCGAGGAGAGATTGGCGTTATTTTAATTAATCACGGAAAAGAAACATTTGTCGTAGAAAAATCTATGCGTATAGCTCAAATGGTCATTCAGATTGTCCCTTCGATTCAGCTTACCGAAGTTAATGAATTATCTCAATCTGTACGAGGATCATCTGGATTTGGCTCAAGTGGTACAAAGTAAAAGAGATCTCTCTGGTCTCTTACTAAAAGGCCTGTTATATACAAATGTACATTTCTATATAAAACAGAAAAGCCCTTATTTTATAAGGGCTTTTCAATACTTGTATGAAGTCCCAGATGGGAATCGAACCTAAGACCTACAGCTTAGGAGAAGTAAGTATATAATCTGTTATAGTGTTTTTAAGTACTCTAAAACCTTGTTTTATCAACGTTTTGTTTTTTTCATTGCTTTTTAATTAGTTTATTTTCTTATCATGTTTCTTGAGTTTTTCGGCAAAAAAATATGCGCCCTTATTCAAGGTGCAGTTATTATTCGTAAAAGTTGAGTTATATTATTACTTTTTATAATCTATAATACATAGATTTATCATTGTTCTTTATTATTAAGAGTGGTTCTAATAAAAGATATATATTGTGATTAAAGATTATTTCTATTAACCATTGACTTAAGTATATTAAAATAGTAATATAGGAGTCCCCAATGAGAGATTTTTATAAAATAGCTTGTAGGGATTATTAGAAGTTGATAGATAAAAAGTTTTTTTAAAAAACTATTGACGAATAAATAAGAAAAGTGATAAGATATTAAATGTCGCTAAGACATACTTAGTTCTTTGAAAACTAAACAAAACAGAAACGCCAACGTAAAGTTTTCGTGAGTACACACGATAAAAAATGTATATATGAGCAAGTCAAACATTTCTTCGGAGAGTTTGATCCTGGCTCAGGACGAACGCTGGCGGCGTGCCTAATACATGCAAGTCGAGCGAATCTTTGGGAGCTTGCTCCCAATAGATTAGCGGCGGACGGGTGAGTAACACGTGGGTAACCTGCCTGTAAGACTGGGATAACTTCGGGAAACCGGAGCTAATACCGGATACTTTCTTTTCTCGCATGAGAAGAGATGGAAAGATGGTTTCTGCTATCACTTACAGATGGACCCGCGGCGCATTAGCTAGTTGGTGAGGTAACGGCTCACCAAGGCAACGATGCGTAGCCGACCTGAGAGGGTGATCGGCCACACTGGGACTGAGACACGGCCCAGACTCCTACGGGAGGCAGCAGTAGGGAATCTTCCGCAATGGACGAAAGTCTGACGGAGCAACGCCGCGTGAGCGAAGAAGGCCTTCGGGTCGTAAAGCTCTGTTGTTAGGGAAGAACAAGTACGAGAGTAACTGCTCGTACCTTGACGGTACCTAACCAGAAAGCCACGGCTAACTACGTGCCAGCAGCCGCGGTAATACGTAGGTGGCAAGCGTTGTCCGGAATTATTGGGCGTAAAGCGCGCGCAGGCGGTCCTTTAAGTCTGATGTGAAAGCCCACGGCTCAACCGTGGAGGGTCATTGGAAACTGGGGGACTTGAGTGCAGAAGAGGAGAGTGGAATTCCACGTGTAGCGGTGAAATGCGTAGAGATGTGGAGGAACACCAGTGGCGAAGGCGACTCTCTGGTCTGTAACTGACGCTGAGGCGCGAAAGCGTGGGGAGCAAACAGGATTAGATACCCTGGTAGTCCACGCCGTAAACGATGAGTGCTAAGTGTTAGAGGGTTTCCGCCCTTTAGTGCTGCAGCTAACGCATTAAGCACTCCGCCTGGGGAGTACGGCCGCAAGGCTGAAACTCAAAGGAATTGACGGGGGCCCGCACAAGCGGTGGAGCATGTGGTTTAATTCGAAGCAACGCGAAGAACCTTACCAGGTCTTGACATCCTCTGCCAACCCTAGAGATAGGGCGTTCCCCTTCGGGGGACGGAGTGACAGGTGGTGCATGGTTGTCGTCAGCTCGTGTCGTGAGATGTTGGGTTAAGTCCCGCAACGAGCGCAACCCTTGTTCTTAGTTGCCAGCATTTAGTTGGGCACTCTAAGGAGACTGCCGGTGACAAACCGGAGGAAGGTGGGGATGACGTCAAATCATCATGCCCCTTATGACCTGGGCTACACACGTGCTACAATGGATGGTACAAAGAGTCGCAAACCCGCGAGGGCTAGCTAATCTCATAAAGCCATTCTCAGTTCGGATTGTAGGCTGCAACTCGCCTACATGAAGCCGGAATCGCTAGTAATCGCGGATCAGCATGCCGCGGTGAATACGTTCCCGGGCCTTGTACACACCGCCCGTCACACCACGAGAGTTTGTAACACCCGAAGTCGGTGAGGTAACCGCAAGGAGCCAGCCGCCTAAGGTGGGATAGATGATTGGGGTGAAGTCGTAACAAGGTAGCCGTATCGGAAGGTGCGGCTGGATCACCTCCTTTCTAAGGAAACATCAAGAATTTCGGTTCTTGATGAACAACGAGGCGTTTCTGATTTTGTTTAGTTTTGAGAGAACTATCTCTCAAGATTGTTCCTTGAAAACTAGATAACAAATGACAAGACATCATTGAAAGTAGTAAGTTCTTTTATTATTAACAAAGGTGTATGAGAAGCGAGAAGTTCGAGGAAGCGACTGAGCGAAGACCGGAGCGTATTTGTATACGTGAGGATCTGAGTGAAGGAAGCTGACGAAGAAATTCGAAGCTTATCATAGCCGTAAGGTTAAGTTAGAAAGGGCGCACGGTGGATGCCTTGGCACTAGGAGCCGATGAAGGACGGGACTAACACCGATATGCTTCGGGGAGCTGTAAGTAAGCTTTGATCCGGAGATTTCCGAATGGGGAAACCCACTGCTCGTAATGGAGTAGTATCTTTACCTGAATACATAGGGTACTGAAGGCAGACCCGGGGAACTGAAACATCTAAGTACCCGGAGGAAGAGAAAGCAAACGCGATTTCCTGAGTAGCGGCGAGCGAAACGGAATTAGCCCAAACCAAGAGGCTTGCCTCTTGGGGTTGTAGGACACTCAACATGGAGTTACAAAGGAACGGGGTAAATGAAGAGATCTGGAAAGGTCCGTCAGAGAAGGTAAAAACCCTGTAGTTGAAACTTCGTTCCCTCCTGAGTGGATCCTGAGTACGGCGGGACACGAGAAATCCCGTCGGAAGCAGGGAGGACCATCTCCCAAGGCTAAATACTCCCTAGTGACCGATAGTGAACCAGTACCGTGAGGGAAAGGTGAAAAGCACCCCGGAAGGGGAGTGAAATAGAACCTGAAACCGTGTGCCTACAAGTAGTCAGAGCCCGTTAATGGGTAATGGCGTGCCTTTTGTAGAATGAACCGGCGAGTTACGATTTCATGCGAGGTTAAGTTGAGAAGACGGAGCCGCAGCGAAAGCGAGTCTGAATAGGGCGAATTTAGTATGAGGTCGTAGACCCGAAACCAGGTGATCTACCCATGTCCAGGGTGAAGTTCAGGTAACACTGAATGGAGGCCCGAACCCACGCACGTTGAAAAGTGCGGGGATGAGGTGTGGGTAGCGGAGAAATTCCAATCGAACTTGGAGATAGCTGGTTCTCTCCGAAATAGCTTTAGGGCTAGCCTCGAGGTAGAGAGTATTGGAGGTAGAGCACTGATTGGACTAGGGGCCCCCATCGGGTTACCGAATTCAGTCAAACTCCGAATGCCAAATACTTATACTCGGGAGTCAGACTGCGAGTGATAAGATCCGTAGTCAAAAGGGAAACAGCCCAGACCACCAGCTAAGGTCCCAAAGTTTATGTTAAGTGGAAAAGGATGTGGAGTTGCTTAGACAACCAGGATGTTGGCTCAGAAGCAGCCACCATTTAAAGAGTGCGTAATAGCTCACTGGTCGAGTGACTCCGCGCCGAAAATGTACCGGGGCTAAACATAACACCGAAGCTGTGGATGGACATCGTTGATGTCCGTGGTAGGAGAGCGTTCTAAGGGCGTTGAAGCTAGATCGTAAGGACTGGTGGAGCGCTTAGAAGTGAGAATGCCGGTATGAGTAGCGAAAGAAGGGTGAGAATCCCTTCCACCGAATGCCTAAGGTTTCCTGAGGAAGGCTCGTCCGCTCAGGGTTAGTCGGGACCTAAGCCGAGGCTGAAAAGCGTAGGCGATGGACAACAGGTTGATATTCCTGTACCACCTATACATCGTTTGAACGATGGGGGGACGCAGGAGGATAGGGTAAGCGCGCTGTTGGATATGCGCGTCTAAGCAGTTAGGCTGGAAACGAGGCAAATCCCGTTTCCGTGAAGGCTGAGCTGTGATAGCGAGGGAAATATAGTACCGAAGTTCCTGATTCCACACTGCCAAGAAAAGCCTCTAGTGAGATGTAGGGTGCCCGTACCGCAAACCGACACAGGTAGGCGAGGAGAGAATCCTAAGGTGTTCGAGAGAACTCTCGTTAAGGAACTCGGCAAAATGACCCCGTAACTTCGGGAGAAGGGGTGCTCATTGAGGTGAATAGCCTTGATGAGCCGCAGTGAATAGGCCCAGGCGACTGTTTAGCAAAAACACAGGTCTCTGCGAAACCGCAAGGTGAAGTATAGGGGCTGACACCTGCCCGGTGCTGGAAGGTTAAGAGGAGAGGTTAGCTTCACGGCGAAGCTTTGAATTGAAGCCCCAGTAAACGGCGGCCGTAACTATAACGGTCCTAAGGTAGCGAAATTCCTTGTCGGGTAAGTTCCGACCCGCACGAAAGGTGTAACGATCTGGGCACTGTCTCAACGAGAGACTCGGTGAAATTATAGTACCTGTGAAGATGCAGGTTACCCGCGACAGGACGGAAAGACCCCGTGGAGCTTTACTGCAGCCTGATATTGAATTTTGGTACAGCTTGTACAGGATAGGTAGGAGCCTGAGAAGCCGGAGCGCCAGCTTCGGTGGAGGCGTTGGTGGGATACTACCCTGGCTGTATTGACATTCTAACCCTCGCCCCTTATCGGGGCGGGAGACAGTGTCAGGTGGGCAGTTTGACTGGGGCGGTCGCCTCCTAAAGAGTAACGGAGGCGCCCAAAGGTTCCCTCAGAATGGTTGGAAATCATTCGTAGAGTGTAAAGGCACAAGGGAGCTTGACTGCGAGACCTACAAGTCGAGCAGGGACGAAAGTCGGGCTTAGTGATCCGGTGGTTCCGCATGGAAGGGCCATCGCTCAACGGATAAAAGCTACCCCGGGGATAACAGGCTTATCTCCCCCAAGAGTCCACATCGACGGGGAGGTTTGGCACCTCGATGTCGGCTCATCGCATCCTGGGGCTGTAGTCGGTCCCAAGGGTTGGGCTGTTCGCCCATTAAAGCGGTACGCGAGCTGGGTTCAGAACGTCGTGAGACAGTTCGGTCCCTATCCGTCGTGGGCGTAGGAAATTTGAGAGGAGCTGTCCTTAGTACGAGAGGACCGGGATGGACGCACCGCTGGTGTACCAGTTGTTCTGCCAAGAGCATCGCTGGGTAGCTATGTGCGGACGGGATAAGTGCTGAAAGCATCTAAGCATGAAGCCCCCCTCAAGATGAGATTTCCCATAGCGCAAGCTAGTAAGATCCCTGAAAGATGATCAGGTTGATAGGTCAGAGGTGGAAGTGTGGTGACACATGGAGCTGACTGATACTAATCGATCGAGGACTTAACCAAAATATTTCATGATGATTCTTGGATTACGTTATCTAGTTTTGAAGGAATAATTTTTCTTCTCAATATTGTCTGGTAATGATGGCGAAGAGGTCACACCCGTTCCCATTCCGAACACGGAAGTTAAGCTCTTCAGCGCCGATGGTAGTTGGGGGTTTCCCCCTGTGAGAGTAGGACGTTGCCAGGCAAGCCCCTAAATTGATAGGGGCTATTCTTTTGTTTAGATTTATAAGTGGCCCCTTGGTCAAGCGGTTAAGACACCGCCCTTTCACGGCGGTAACACGGGTTCGAATCCCGTAGGGGTCACCATATGGAGGATTAGCTCAGCTGGGAGAGCATCTGCCTTACAAGCAGAGGGTCGGCGGTTCGATCCCGTCATCCTCCACCATTTATATAAAATTTGCCGGTGTAGCTCAATTGGTAGAGCAACTGACTTGTAATCAGTAGGTTGGGGGTTCAAGTCCTCTTGCCGGCACCATTTATATATTTGTTTGAGCCATTAGCTTAGCTGGTAGAGCATCTGACTCTTAATCAGAGGGTCGCAGGTTCAAATCCTGCATGGCTCACCATGAAGTATGTATTCTTATATGAGTTATTAGCTCAGTTGGTAGAGCATCTGACTTTTAATCAGAGGGTCGCAGGTTCGAATCCTGCATAACTCACCATTTATGCGGGTGTGGCGGAATTGGCAGACGCACCAGACTTAGGATCTGGCGCCGCAAGGCGTGGGGGTTCAAGTCCCTTCACCCGCACCATAATGCGGAAGTAGTTCAGTGGTAGAATACAACCTTGCCAAGGTTGGGGTCGCGGGTTCGAATCCCGTCTTCCGCTCCATTTTATATGCGCTCGTAGCTCAATTGGATAGAGCATCTGACTACGAATCAGAAGGTTGTAGGTTCGACTCCTGTCGAGCGCATTGATATTTTTTCGGGAAGTAGCTCAGCTTGGTAGAGCACTTGGTTTGGGACCAAGGGGTCGCAGGTTCGAATCCTGTCTTCCCGATTATCCTAATTAATAATGGGGACTTAGCTCAGCTGGGAGAGCGCCTGCCTTGCACGCAGGAGGTCAGGGGTTCGATCCCCCTAGTCTCCATCTTTTTTTAAAAGAATCCTTTTTAGTTATATGGCGGCGTAGCTCAGCTGGCTAGAGCGTACGGTTCATACCCGTAAGGTCGGGGGTTCGATCCCCTCTGCCGCTATCAAATTACTAAGGATCTTTAGCTCAGTTGGTTAGAGCAGACGGCTCATAACCGTCCGGTCGTAGGTTCGAGTCCTACAAGATCCACTATTATTTATATGGAGGTATACCCAAGTCCGGCTGAAGGGATCGGTCTTGAAAACCGACAGGGGGGTCAAACCCCGCGGGGGTTCGAATCCCTCTACCTCCTCCATTTTTTTAGTTTATATAACAATTTTACCGTCGCGGGGTGGAGCAACGAGCAAAGCATCCGTGAAAAGGCATCGAGTTGTTTCGACGCATCAGCTTCCTGAGTTACTTGGAGAGGAAGAAACAGTCTACGGTAACATGTAGCGCATAAGCAATATAGCATTATTTTTTACCGTCGCGGGGTGGAGCAGTCCGGTAGCTCGTCGGGCTCATAACCCGAAGGTCACAGGTTCAAATCCTGTCCCCGCAATTATTATGGTCCGGTAGTTCAGCTGGTTAGAATGCCTGCCTGTCACGCAGGAGGTCGCGGGTTCGAGTCCCGTCCGGACCGCCATTTTTATTTCTAGTAGTGTTAACTACTGTTGATATACATTTTGTGGCTCGGTAGCTCAGTCGGTAGAGCAAAGGACTGAAAATCCTTGTGTCGGCGGTTCGATTCCGTCCTGCGCCATTATTAAATTAGCTACTATTAACTGAATATTCATATTTTTAATTATACGGAGGGGTAGCGAAGTGGCTAAACGCGGCGGACTGTAAATCCGCTCCTTCGGGTTCGGCAGTTCGAATCTGCCCCCCTCCACCATTTAAGATTTGCGGGTGTAGTTTAGTGGTAAAACCTCAGCCTTCCAAGCTGATGATGAGAGTTCGATTCTCTTCACCCGCTCCAAAAATGAAATGCGTAGGCGATTGTTCAGCTTTGAGAGACGGTGGAGAGCTGGTCGTACAAATCCTGGTTTTGGATTTGTGGGAACAGATTGAAGCGGCCAAAAAGCTAGGAGCCGAAGCTAGACAATTATGGGCCTATAGCTCAGCTGGTTAGAGCGCACGCCTGATAAGCGTGAGGTCGATGGTTCGAGTCCATTTAGGCCCACCATAATAATTCTTTCCTTATTGTTCCGCAGTAGCTCAGTGGTAGAGCATTCGGCTGTTAACCGAACGGTCGTAGGTTCGAGTCCTACCTGCGGAGCCATTTTTTTATATTTATATGGGGAAGTACTCAAGAGGCTGAAGAGGCGCCCCTGCTAAGGGTGTAGGTCGGGTAACCGGCGCGAGGGTTCAAATCCCTCCTTCTCCGCCACACATAGGACAAACAATATGTTAGATTGCGCCTTTAGCTCAGCAGGATAGAGCAACGGCCTTCTAAGCCGTCGGTCAGAGGTTCGAATCCTCTAAGGCGCGTAAAGCTAATCTAATGGAGATTAGTTTTTTTAATAGATAAGAAAGAATGAAGAAGAAGTTCCAGGGGTAGAGAATGATCCTAATATATAATAGTGAACAATATGTGAAATATTGCACAAAGTGATTGAAAAATGCCTAATATACTAGTATATTTTAAATATGAAGTGAATCACAAGCAAACTTAAACCCCTTTGTTTGGTCGTGAAAATTTCTCCCATCCCTTATTTTAATAAATTAAACTATGCGACATGCATGGTTTTTTTGTTGTTTTATTTAAAAATGTAAAAAGCCCTTACACACCCATCCCCTCGCCACCGCACCTCCAGCTCACGCTTCCGGTCAGAGGCTCCAGAGCTAGACGCTCAGTGCACAATACATCAAGTTTCTTGCGTGCAATCAGTCCACTGTAGTTTTAAAATAAATATTGATAATTTATAAAAAAGATTGATTATTTACAATAAGTCTTGATCAAAAGTCCTTAATTCAATGTAGGTTTTTTTTGTCCCGCAATCGAGCCATTTAATGGAATAAGTCTAAATGAGCCTCAGAGTTGAATAACCAAATTTTTTAACGCTATTTAGGAAACGACTTTTTTGATTTCGTTAAATAAAACAGAGTTATAACTTATAAGTTGTAAAACTATCCTGTTAATTTAGATGTTACTTTGCATCAATCAAATGTTTATTTTTGTTCAAAAAGTTTTTATTTTTCCTCATTCCTTTTCATATTGGCATTTAATCCAGAGAATAATATCAAAATGAGTGATTAAATTCACTTAACTGAAAATTATCTTGATTTAAAATGGAGATAGTAAATTAAGGAGGGAATCATGGAAAAGCAATCAATTAAGACTTATCAGGAATTTAAAGAGGACAATTTTACAAAACGGGTTATTTTTAATAATGGAAATAGTACAGCATTTATTCTAAACTTCTTGCCAGGACAAATACTGCCTGCTCATAAACACCCTGGCGCAGAGGTCTATCTGCTTGTTGTGTCTGGAAAAGGAACCATTATCATTGACGGCAGGGAATCGGAGGTAACAGAAACGGAATTAATCCATACCGGTAGTGATGAGGAACTTTCTTTTATCAATACAAGCAGTGATCGGGTTAGTTTGTATGTAGTGTTAAATAAGCTTTCCAAATAAAGAAGAAAAAGAGGGGCAATTTCTCCTTTATTTCATTTGCGATATGTAAGATTTTAACAATCGAGTTAAGTAATGCTAGCCCTCAATAATTTAAATTGTTTTTAGTGATTCAATAAATAATTCATAATAGTAACTCGTTGTTTAAGGGGGATGAAAATGGACAAGGAAAAAAGTGATCGTCTACGTTCAATGCTTCAAGAAGCATTGTCACCGTTAATAATGAAGATAGAAATGTTAGAAGTAGAAATTACATCGTTAAAAGAAGAACAAAGAGAACTTATAAAAAAACTTAAAAATCAGTAATCTGATTCCTTTGGGATTTGTTGACGAAAGAACCTTAGATTCATCGCTTTGGTTATCTCCAAATCCTCACGAAAACTAAAATTCCTAATTAACGAGGAAATCAACCTTTCTTCCAAGAAACGAAGAAACGTTGATTTCTTTATTTCATCTTTCGTTGGTAAACCCGAAGAAGCCCTCACATAGCAGTCCGTGCGTGTCTTCTCCGAAGCCTCGCACTCTATTCGAGGAGGCATTCTTGCAAGCTGATTCAGAGAAGCAAAATACATGGATGGATTGAACCTATGTAAATGTGATAATTAGGCTGTCTTAACTGTAATCATCTAGTAATCTTTTAAACCTACCTTTAAAAGTAAACACAAAAAAACAATTCTCTGTTTAATTCTGAGAATTGTTTTATGAGTCATAATGGTATTTTTCAGATAAAATCATATGAGCACCCTTATCGTATTTAGTAGTTTGTACTTCACACATGTTGGAAGCAATCCTTACCTTTTACTGATTACAAGGCTGTTTTCTTTTTGTTGATCATAAAGTTGTTTTTCGTTCATTTTTAATTCAGCCCAAAGCATTCCTAAAAACATTCTCATGTATGTCATTCCTCTTATAATTTGTTCTATTTTTAAAAAATGTTCTTCTACTTGTTCCATGCCTGTATTAGCGTCTGCTTAATAAATCAAGGCCTTTTCCGTGCATTTCTAAACCAAATAAAAAAGCTTTTATAAATTTTCTCATGTATGTCATCTCCTCGTTTATTTATACTCCTATTATGCGATAGTCACAAAAAATTCACAAAGTTGATGAAAACAGTAACATTGACAATGAAAACGGAAACATTCTTAATGAAAAGGGCATCATCTACACTTTTCTTACGATTTCGCTCTTTTTCACTGTTTTTCTCTATAAATCAGTTCACATAGAAGAAAATAAACTATTCCTCTAACGAAGAAAAGTTGTTTTCTAGTAATCTTCTTTTCTTTTTTATTCAAAACTAATTGCCAATTCACTCTCTATCCAAAGAAGCAGATCTCGAGGGAATATCAGCACAGCCATTTTAAAAACAGATACCCATAAGCCTATTGTAACCTCATTTATAGGAGCATTTTTTAACCAAAACCTTTTCAAAGATATAAACAGTAGCAGTGTGTTCCTTCTCCGACCACAACCTCCAGCTAACGCTTCCAGCTGGGACTCCGGAGCCCCACACTTTATTCGAGGAAGAACTTGCAATTCGTATCTGAGAAGTGATTGTGAATAATTGTACTTAAACTAAACTACCATTATATACAATAAGGTTATCGATCCGGTTCAAGGGAGATAAATATTAATGGTGGTGATAAAGTGGAAACAAATATTGTATTTTATAAAATTCAAAAGGGTACAGTTTCAACTGAGGATTATGTAAATTGGTCTCACAGTCTATTAGAAAAAGATGTATCGTCACCATCCTTAAATATTCTCTCTTCATTTTCATTCAATGATAATATATTTGAAGTCGAATTGTATTTTAAAAGAGCATTAGATGAATTGGCAATAAAGGAGCCAACCTTTGAGATATGCGCAAGAGCCTATATAGGTCTTTTAGCAAATAGAATAATAAAAGCTAATGACCATAAAGAAATTTTCAATTTAGCTGATATGATTTTTCAAGTTGTTGCTATTGAGTTAGATAATTCAGAAGATCTGTATGCTTGGTTTGAAATTAGTGAATTGATTGATAGGCTTGATTATGATGATAAATCTTTTGTGTTGAATGAAGAGGATGTAATATCAAGGATAAAGAATGAAGCTGGAATCTTACTAAGATTAAATCATTAACGTTCCTTATGGTGTTAACGGGTGCTTGAGTTAAACAAAGAGTCAGGTTTGTTTAATAAAACTAAAATAAAGTGTAGAAAATACCTTTTTTAAAGAATACGATGGGGGATATATCACAAGAGTTGAATGCCCTGATTGTGGTAGAGAACACAATATAACAAGAATACAAACTACTTGCGAATGTGGAACTATAATTCACGTTGTCGAGGAAGCGATAAAGCCAAATAAATAAAGTTGTTAAAGGGGTAGTTTGAAACTATCCTTTTTGTGTTTTATAGGAGCAAATTAAACGGACAGTTATACATAATAACAAATCTAATTTCGTCACAGAGCGATTCTCCAACAGGGGGGAACGCTTTTTTTGACTGTTTATCAAAAAAAGTTGCAAAATAAATATTAAGTTAAAAATTATCTGGAATAACAGAAAAGGACAAAAAAATGAGGTGAGAATGATGATTGATTTAAAATCAGTCAATGAGCAATATATAAACATCCGACATTCTGATCTAAGCCGAGATGAAAAGGACGAAGCATATACAAACCTAATAACATATATGGAAGCACACTATGATATTTCAATGTTACAAAAATCAGAGCAAGCCGATAACAAAGACATTATAGCTATGTATCGAAAAGTATCTATGAGTAGATTATCTAAGTAAATTATACTTCCATTCATTTGATAGTTCCGTAAAAAAAGACGGTACTAAAAAAATCCGGCTATTACTAGCTAGACTTTTTACGATAGATAAGATGTTTTCTTTAGTTTTTCAACTTGAACTATATGTGACCCCTTCTCATATAAGTAGTCAAGTGAGATTCCTCTCTGAAAGGCTGCTTGTTGAATCAATATAATTTCGTGATACATAGCATTAGATAGGATTCCTATTTCTATATTTTTATTTATTGTATAAAAAAAACCAACTAATAAGTCCGATGATAATTTACCATAAAGAGAACTTTCTTTTTTTTCCATGGAAAACACCTCCATATTAGACTTTACAGGAAAACAATAAATACTGTAAACATTTTCTTAATTTTTTACTCAAAGTTTACAAAAGTATACCCTTTGTTGTAAATATAATTTGATGTCATAACTTAGGAGTTATGGAACAGTCCTTATGCAGCAACGGGCTAGATTGTTGAAGATCTCACATATAGATAATAGGAATAATTTAAATAAATGTGAAGTATTACACTTAAACTAACGAAGCAGGGTGAAAGAAGCGATGTGAAAATAGATAAGTTGAAAATTGAAGATAAACAAAAAGGGTCTTAGCTAGTAATTAGCTAAGACCCTTTTTCATTCGACGTATTGTATAGGTGGTTCATTCATACTTTTCCCTATTCTGGGGATATTATTCTTTGACATATTGAATAGGAGGTTTTTTAATGGAAGATAAAACAAATATTCCTTTAACTGCTGCGGAAATGTCTGGTTTATGGACTCAATACATGGGCGATACAATAGTTGTTTGTGTGAATAGCTATTTCTTAGAAAAAGTAGAAGATGAAGAAATACGTCCTATTATTGAATGGACACTCGATACAGCAAAAGAGAATGTTTCCATCATGCAGGAACTGTTTCAAAAAGAGAATTTCCCGATACCCATTGGATTTACGGAACAAGATGTCAATACAAAAGCTCCAAGACTTTTTACAGATACATTTTTCTTAAAGTATTTAAGTCAACTGGCTGTATCTGCAATGACAGCCAGCAGTGCAGGACTAACAGTTGCGACACGTCCAGATGTTGTTACTTTTCATAAACGTATATTGAATAAAGGGGTTGAATTGAGGGACAGAACACGTGATTTAATGCTAAAACAAGGGATTTATGTAAAACCTCCTTATATACCTATTCCTGATAAGGTCGATTTTATAGAAAAACAACATTATTTAACTGGTTTTTTGGGGAAAAAGAGGTCCATTAATTCACAAGAAATCACTCATTTATACTTAAACACTCTAATAAATGCTATCGGTAAAGAAATAGTAACGGGCTTTGGCCAGACTGCTCAAAACGAAGATGTAAAACAGTATTTTTTAAGAGGGAAAGAACTTGCCCAAAAATATGTAGATACATTTAGCAATTTTTTAACCAAAGATGATCTGCCTGCCCCTATTAGTTCAGGTTCGGCTGTTTTAGATACAACCGCAAGTATTTTTTCAGATAAACTAATGATGTTTCATGTTACAACTATGGTTGCAACAGGAATTGGATATTATGGAATGGCATTAGCAGCAAGTCCAAGAAGAGATTTAGGACTTAAATATATATCAATAATTCCAGAAGTCGCACTGTATGTCGAAGATGGAGCCAATATTATGATTAAACACGGCTGGATGGAGGGACCTCCACAAGCAGTCGACCATGACAAATTAATACAGAATTAATGCTATGAATCCCTATGAAAAATTATTATGGAGCATTGCTCTTCCTGGATTCGGCTAGTTATTAAATGGCAAATATGTAAAGGGCATTATACTCATCTTGTTGGAGTTTGTGGTCAATGTTCAAGCAAATTTTAATGAAGTGATTAGATTAAGCTTTCACGGAGATATTGAAAAAGCAATTGTACAAGCTGATTATCAGTGGTTAATGTTTTACCCTTGTTTATATTTTTTTGCGATATGGGACGCCTGGAAAGATGCAGGAGGGGGAAAAGACCGATATTCCTTCCTGCTGTGTGTGATTCCAGGGTACTTTGTAACGGTCGGATGCATTTACTCTTCGAATTTTAAGATATTTGGAGTATTACTAGGACCGGTTTGGCTTCCTATGTTGTGTGTGATTCCAGGAATTATTGTTGGCTTGTTTTTGAAAATTTTCATAAAAGATCAGTATGACCAAAGAGTACGAAAGTAAACCAAGGAGAGTTGTGGAAAGTACTGTGAAAGGGTGCTTTAGCACAATAACTTCAAGTAAATTTTTGAAGTTCTTTTAATTTTTCGATCTTCAGCAATCGGGCGCAATTCCAGCAGAATTGTGCCTTTCTTTATTTGTAAGAAGGTATTACGAAAAAATTAAAGAATACGGTATTCATAGGGGGTGTTTGATTTGAATAATCGACAAGAAACTCCAGAAGAAAAAAGAGAGAGATTAGGACAAGAAGAACTTAAAAAGAACCCAAACGGTGCATTAAGAGATGGATTTAATCGAGCTGAAAATGGAAATTTAGCAGATTTAGTTAGTGGTTTAGGTTGGAAAGGAACAGGAATATGAATTATTGTTTTAATAGTTGGTCATGTTTTATATAAACTGTTTTTCTAAAGATATTAAGTAAACTTGTTCAACGAACGGGTGTAATCCTTGTATAAGGAATTGTGTCTTTTTTGATTATCAAATTGAACAATGTGGTATGGCACATTTAACACATGATGTTCAGCAGGAAAAAAAGGATATAAGATTACTTTCTCTTATCCTTTTCAAGTAACTCAATTATCTTATCAAGTTTTTGTTCGATGTTATTAGTATTGTTAGATCGTTTTATAGTGATACGAATAGCGAAAAACAAAGAAATAATTGTGCCAAATATAAGTAAGAACATCAATATAAAATATAATACTCCGCCAGTGTTTATTGTAATTCCCACCTTTATATGTTTTAGGATAATTATACCATCATTTTTATTGCACATTCCGTAGAAATTATGTTGTAGCTTATTCAAGAATCGGGCGCATTTCTCTAATAAGGAATGCGTCAATTTTCATTTAAAGGCCATTAAATAGAATAAGTAAAGCTGAAGGTCGTTAATTGAAGGTGATATAATTAAATAAATTTACTTTGATTAAGGAGACTAATGATTTTGAAGGTAAAAAGTATTAAATTCTACGAATTCGGTAGTCCTAAAGATGTGCTAAAAGTTGAATATAAAGCTATTGAACCACCAAAAGATAATGAAGTTCTTGTACGTATGTTAGCTCGCCCAATAAATCCCTCTGATCCACGAAACAGTTATGGAATTAACAAATGGAAAGGGTGCAGATGCTGCTATTGATTCCGTTGGGGGTTCATCTGGAAATGACTTGGCTTTTTGTGTTCACCCTAATGGGGACTTTTTAACTATTGGTCTTTTATCAGGGGTACAAGTAAACTGGGCCGATATTGTAAATAAAGCCAAAGTGAATGCTAATATATTTCATTTACGGAATTGGAATAAAAATGTTTCGGCAGATAAATGGCAAGAAACTTTTAATCATTTAATAAGGCTAGTAGCTGATAAAAAATTACGTTTGATGATGGTAGATTCTCAGTATGACTTATCGGATGTAAAAAAGGCTATTGATGTTGTTGAATCTTCTAAAATAATTAAAGGGAAAGTATTTCTAACAAGCTATTGAGTGAATTCTTCTTCAAGTAAAGAGTACTTATTTTAAAGAAGTTTAGTTTAAGTAATAATCTTCAGCAATCGGGCGCGATCGTGGAGCAACACAGGTAGAAAATGATCAAACTTTTTTATAAAACCGAAACTTAAATCTGCTGGATAAGAATCCATTTTGATTTTTCGAAATGGATTCTTTTTATTTATCGTAAAATGTAGTTTACGAGGTATTTTTAATCAAACTTTATTTTAAATCTACAATTGACAGTGATGAGGAATTTGGCAAAGTTTCCGTAGCTTTTGACGAACTCATGGAAGAAGAGGAAGAAGAATTGATGAGCAATGGGGCGCCATTTTCGAACTTAAAAAGTCCTTAAAGTTATCACTTTAAGGACTTTTTAGGTTTATTATTCGAAATCAATAATAATTTTTAAAGCGTTTTCTTTTGCTGCGTTGGCAAATGTTTCGTATGCCTTAATCATATCTTCAAATTTGTAACGATGTGTTACTAATGCTTCAGGATTAATTTTTCCTGTTTCTAATGTTTTTAGTAACATAGGTGTTGTATTTGTTGATACTAAGCCTGTTGTAATGGTTACGTTACGAATCCATAAATCTTGTAATTGAAGATCAACTGGTTTACCGTGTACACCGACGTTAGCTAAACGACCGCCTGGTGATAGGATGCGTTGGCAAATGTCGAATGTTGCAGGGAAGCCTACAGCTTCGATTGCTACATCAGCACCGCGTCCATCAGTAAGTTCAAAGATTTTGTTAATCGCAGCTTGTGCGTCACGAGAGTTGATAGTATGTGTTGCACCGAATTTTTTAGACTCTTCTAAACGGTTATCATCAAGATCAATCATGATGATTTTTGATGGAGAGTAGAATTGTGAAGTTAGCAATGCAGACATCCCGATTGGCCCTGCGCCTACAATTACTACCACATCCCCTGGTGATACTTGACCATTTAATACACCAATTTCGAAGCCAGTTGGTAGAATATCAGAAATCATTACCGCTGCATCATCGGAAATACCTTTCGGAATATGATATAAAGAGTTATCTGCATGCGGAATATGTACATACTCTGCTTGTGTACCGTTGATTAAGTGACCTAAAATCCAGCCACCATCTTCACAGTGTGCATATAAGGATTGTTTACAGTAGTGACATTTACCACAGGAAGTTACACATGAAATAATTACTTTATCGCCAACTTTGAAGTTTGATACACCTGCGCCTACCTCTTCTACAATACCGATACCTTCGTGGCCTAAAATTGTGCCTTCTTTAACTGCTGGTACATCGCCACCTAAAATATGTAAGTCTGTACCACAAATGGTTGTTTTTAATAGACGAACAACTGCATCCCCATCCTTAAATACACGTGGTTTTTCCACTTCACGTAATTCTTTCCTACCTGGACCTGCATATACTAAAGCTTGCATTTACCTCTCCCCATTCTACGTTAACTAGATTTTGTTTGGTGATTAGGCTTACAAGTTATATTATATAGAATATAAAGAATTATTTGAATAATGTTGATATTTCGGACACAAAAAAGTTGATTTTTTATGAGGGCTATTCATCTCATCTTAGTTATTCAAGAAAAGGGAGCAATTGTTGAATAACTTCTCTTTTTGTTTAATTTTAATTAGTAACACTCAATGCATCTTTATTGTCTGTGATCAGCATTCATGCCATGTAGAGTGTTAGCTGAGATAATGTAATCTCTGAAAAGAGCATTCAAATCTGCTACAAATTATCCTAAAAATAAATAAATTTATTTCATTTTCGGCAAATTTGCGGCAATCAATCTGTATTATTAAAATATATAGTCTATGTATAACAGAAAAAACCCTTAATCTATAAGGGTTTTTAAATACCTGTATAAACGTCCCAGATAGGAATCGAACCTACGACCTACAGCTTAGGAGGCTGTCGCTCTATCCTACTGAGCTACTGGGACATATAAAATGTGTGACTTAACCATTATATTTCTTATATGAAAAAATATCAATATTTGTTGATTTTAAATCTGGGTAATAAAGATTTACAATAAATGAAATACATAGTATGGAATAGGGGATAAGGATGACGTTTCGAGAACGAAGGGAAAAACATCGAAGTAAACGGAAAAAGAAAGACAGTGTTTATTCATGGAGCGATTTTTTGTGGGATGGATTTTTTTATTTTCCGGAATTAATATTCTTGCCGTTTCGATTATTATGGTGGGGATTAAGGGCAATCTTCAAAGTTTTTAGGTTTGATTTTTGGTGAGTCATTTTAAATAAGATGTTTAAGTAGTCGTAAATAACTTCTTAAACATCTTTACTTTTTATCCTTGCATATAGCTCTTCCTTGCTACGGGGCATTGATTCCTGCTCACTAAGCGGCTGTTGTTCCACTAAAACCTGTGCTGTTTCAAATACCCAAGGTTTTTCTAAATGAGCTTGATTGAGTAATTCTTGGTTGTGAAAAACCGTCACCGGGTCGCCGTGGTAAAGAATTTCGCCATCACTCATGACAATGATTTCATCGGCCCATTCATAAGCAAAGTGAACGTCATGCGTCGAAAGAATAATTGTTTTATCAGATTCATGGATTTCACGGAGAATCTGCATGATTTGCTTAGAATAATAGGCGTCTAATCCAGCTGAAGGTTCATCTAAAATAAAAACATCAGGATTCATCGCTAAAACCCCGGCAATCGCGACTCGTTTTTTCTGACCTAGGCTTAAAAAGTGAATCGGTTTGTCTTGTAAAGCGGTAACCTCAGTTTTTTCCATTGCCCATTTAACTTGCTGCAACACTTTTTCTTTGGACCAGCCCAAATTCATCGGTCCAAAGGAGATGTCCTGTTTAACATTGCCGGAAAATAACTGAGAATCCGGGTCTTGAAAGACAATACCAACTTGTTTTCGAAGGGCTAATAATGATTTTCGGTCATACTTCATTTTTTTTCCTTCAAAAAGGATCGTGCCTGTTGTAGGTTTCAAGATTCCATTTAAATGCTGAAAAAAAGTTGATTTTCCTGCTCCATTGTTACCGAGAAGGGCAATTTTTTTCCCTTTGTTAAGGGAAAGGGAAATATTATGTAAAGCAGTTGTGCCATCTGCGTAGCGATGAGTGAGTTGGTCGATTTCAAAAAAACTCAAGTCCATTAGAAGCTTCCTCCAAACTGTTTATAGACGGTCACGATTCCAATAATGACTCCGAGGATGATGAGCCAATTGGTTACGGAATATTGGTAATCGTCGTCTAGATATAGAATATCCTCCGTATATCCTCTTGAATCCATTGCAATCGTTAACTCTTTCGCTCGTTGAAATACCGCAGTAAACAAGGAAGATATCAATAGACTAAGTGAGTGTAGCCAAAGTCCAGCTGTTCGATATCCAAGACGAGAATTCTGAGATTGATAGATGGTAAGAGCTGTTTCTAAAAAAACAAAGATAAAACGATACATAATTTCTGTAATTTCAATTAGTAACGATGGTACTTTACATTTACGCAGAACTTGAAGAATGGCCTGCACTGGTGTTGTTAACGTTAAAAAGTATAAACAGCTGATACTGCCAAGAACGACAAAGATGAGTGTAATGACGGTGTCAACATTATTTGCTGTAATGAATAGTTGCCAAGATCCGAACTGTTTTGACCAGAGTACAGTAGGTAGGATGGTGTCCATACTTGCAAAAGAAAATAGGATAGACAATGTTCCGGATAAAAGAAAAAAACTGGGTAGTAACAATAGTTTTAGATAATAGGTAAATGGGATTTTAGCTACAATAATAGTAAGAGCACTCATTACCATGAAAGTGATGAGCGAAGTAAGCTTGTCTTTTACAAGTAAAGTAAACAATAAGAGAAAAATGGTAATGGTCATTTTCTCCAAGGGATGAATAGGTTTTAAACGATTAATATAGGCATATTTATCGATGAGTAACATCCGTTGTTTTTCCTTTCTCATTTTTTAGTTTGCTTTTTCCTCGTGTATAGCCAATAAAGTAGCCGATAAAACCAGCACCAATGGCTGCTTGAAGAGCAAATAATAGGCTTTCTATTTCACTGCTTGGCGGCTCCCATATGTTTGAAAACCAAGGCTTATAACTGGAGTTAATTTCGCTAATGGCTTTTTCAGCTTCACCGTCTGCTCCACTGAATGCAGCATTTTTTTGAATGAACAAAGGGAGGATGGCCAGCATGACAACAGCTAAGATGAGTAGTACATTCTTTTTCATGATTCATGAACCTCCTTCGTTAAAACGCGAAGTGCCTTTAACTCTTTGAAATTATATTTTTTCAAGAAATTCATAACTAAAACGGTTAATAATCCTTCACTAATGGCTAATGGAATTTGTGTGATGGCAAAGATGCCTGCGAACTTAGTAAATGAAGCAGTAACTCCACCTACTTCAGATGGGAAAGCAAGGGCAAGCTGAATGGATGTCGTCACATAGGTTCCTAGATCACCAAGGGCAGCAGCTAAGAACACAGCTACAGAAAAGGACCAGCCCATCTTTGTTGCTCCTTTATAAACGAGATAGCTGAGTATTGGTCCGACAACAGCCATGGAAAAGGCATTTGCGCCAAGAGTGGTTAATCCTCCATGGGCGAGTAGTAGAGCTTGAAATAAGAGTACGATGAAGCCAATCACGCTCATGGCAAAAGGTCCAAATAAAACAGTCCCTAAGCCTACTCCAGTAGGATGGGAACAACTTCCTGTAACAGAAGGAATCTTTAAGGCTGATAGAACAAAGGTAAAGGCTCCTGATAGTCCAAGCATCATTTTTGTTTCAGGATTTTCGTTGACACTTCTACGAATCGAACGGAATCCTAGAATGAGAAATGGAAGAGTAATAGCCCACCAAAAAATCGCCCATTCCATTGGTAAAAATCCCTCCATAATGTGCATGGCAGAGGCTTTATTAGGAATAAAAAGTAATAGAACGATAAAATAAAAGACTTTCCAACTAGAATTTTTCATAATTTCTCCCTTCCAATATTTTGATCGTATGGAATCCCGCCAAATCACTCAAAAATCCCGCGAATGGATTTTTGAAAAACAAAAAGCACCTCTTTCAAGAAGAAAGAAGTGCGTAATGGAATAGTCGCAATACTGTAAATGAAATAAATCAGTTATTTGCCAAATCCGCACACCCATCCTCGTAGGTTGAAACAGTTTTACACTTTATGGCAGGTCTCCTGGCTTTGGATCTATGCATAATGACAACCTTCCCATCTTGATAGACAGTGGCTATGAATGGTAATTATGCTCCCCATTACAGTGGCGGGACCGCGTCGGACTTAAACCGACTTCCCTTTTAAGCTAAATGTAAAAAATTTAGCACCATACAGTTTATAAAATTGTAAGATTTCTAATCTAGTGTATCACGGGAAAATATCATCTACTACAAAAAAATTTTTAAAAAAATTAAATGAGTGATAAAAACCCGATTATTACAGGGAATAAGTGAGAATAGGCTTAGAAAATAGATGGATTATTTTTAATTATTATATTTGCAGAGCTTATTTGTCTATTTAAAATTACTTGAAGATGGTATATGATGGATACAGTTTATAGAATAGATTCTAGTTAACAACTAAATATTTCGTTTAAAAGTGCCCTAAGCGTCATGCTAGGGATAATAGGGAAATCGGTGAGAATCCGATGCAGCCCCCGCTACTGTAACGCTGATGAAATTGTTAAATCCACTGGTAAACCACTGGGAAGGGACAAGAGTAAAGAGAAGCGTAAGCCAGGAGACCTGCTTTTAAATATAATGTGATACTTTTCGGAGGGAATGGTTGAGGCTGCAGCTTGTTAAACGGCATATATGATGCTGTTTTATCATATATATTTTAGCTTCTTAAAACCTTAACTCGGAGTGAGTTAAGGTTTTTTTTATTCCCTTCAACTAGAGGGAGGAAAAATATGACGACTTGGAATTTAGAGGGTACTCAAACTCATTTGCTGCTTTGCAATGGAAGTAGCTGTCTGCGAAAGGGCGGCGAAGAAGTGACGCAAGCCGTTCGTAATGAAATTAGTGTACGGGGCTTGGAGCAGCAAATTCATACAACAAGAACTCGTTGTAATGGCAGATGTCAGGATGCTTGTGTGGTGATTGCCTATCCAGAAGGAACTTGGTATCGCGTAGATTCACCTGAAATGGGTCGCCAAATTGTTCGAGATTTACAAGAACCTAGTCTGGAATGGAACAAAGTTTATCAATTTGTGGATGGAGAAATGGTGTCTAACCCCGCTGCTGCTGCTCCTGTAGGGATTTCCAAAGAAAAAATAGAATCATAGAGGAGATGTTTGGATGCAAAAAGGGAAGCTGTTTGTCGTTGGATTTGGTCCAGGGGATTTTAAACATATTACAACAAGGGCTGTGGAGGCACTTCGAGAAAGCGACCTAATCATCGGTTATAAAACGTATGTTGATCTAATTCAAGATATATTGACGGAACAAACGGTGGTAAGTACGGGTATGACGGAAGAAGTATCGCGTGCCCAAGAAGCAGTGAAACAAGCGGAAAATGGTAAGAAAGTGGCTGTTATTTCGAGTGGAGATTCCGGAGTATATGGAATGGCGGGCCTTGTCTATGAAGTATTGATTGAAAAGGGCTGGAAAGAAGAAACGGGTGTAGAAGTGGAAGTTGTTCCAGGGATTTCATCCATCAACTCTTGTGCATCGTTACTTGGAGCACCCATTATGCATGATTCCTGTACGATCAGTCTTAGTGATCACTTAACACCGTGGGAGCTGATTGCAAAACGAGTTGAAGCAGCAGCACAGGCTGATTTTGTCATTGCCCTATACAATCCACGCAGCGGTCGCCGTACAAGACAGATCGTCGAAGCACAGAACATATTATTACGTTATCGTTCGCCTGAAACACCAGTCGGGTTAGTGAAAAGTGCGTATCGTGAGCGACAGGAAATTACGATTACCAATTTAGCGGACATGCTGAATCATGATATTGGCATGCTAACAACCGTCATTATTGGGAACTCTTCAACATTTTTATATGGCAATAAAATAATTACTCCACGCGGCTATCAAAAAAAGTATACCTTGAATGTGGAAAAGCAACCTTTAAAGCCGCATCAACGCTTGACAAGAGAAGCAGAACCATGGGCATTAGATCAAGGAACAGAAGGTTCTTTTGGAGAATCAGCAGTTGGGTTGCTTACGAAAACATCTGAAAAAAAGAGCACCTCTCTTGAGATGGCGATGGAGGCTTTATCAAGAGTGACAGGTCAAAGTACTGTTCAGCATGCGACTTCTTTCGTTCAGCAAAAAATGGAGGAAATATTTGAACTAGCAGTTAGTCCAGGTGTCGCTAATAAACAATTTACGTCACAGCAAATGATTGCGCTTGCCGAAGTTGTAGGAGAAAAGGGGACGATGGAATACACGCCGCATCATAAAATTATTTTGAAAATTCCAACGGTGGAGCCTGAAGCTATAACGGAAAAATTGCAAGAAGCTGGCTTTTTACTTTCACCTATTGGGGACGTTTTAACAGTAAAAGCGTGTGATTTCTGTGATGGTGAAAAAGCAGAGCCAATTCCGTATGCCGAAGAATTGCAGCGTGTATTAGGTGGCATCCAGATGCCTAAAGAGCTGAACATTGGCTTTAATGGGTGTGGAATGGCTTGTTATGGGGCTGTACACGAAGATATCGGGATTGTTTTCCGTAAAGGTAAATTTGATTTATTTTTAGGAGCAAAGCCCGTTGGTAGAACGGCTCACCCAGGTCAGCCCGTTGCTGAAGGAATCGAACCAGACCAACTTGTTGAGTTAATTACGAATATTGTGGATGAATATAAACGGAACGCTCACCCAAATGAACGACTATTTAAATATTTCAAACGTGCCAAACAAATTCAAGGCTATCAGTATCAAGATATCGAGCCAAAAATCAAAATAGAGCCAGCGCCTTGTGAAGATTAATGGATAGGGGGAAATTGGGGATGAAAGCTGTATTATTTGTTGGACACGGAAGTCGACTGGAGGCAGGAAATCAGGAGGTTAGTACGTTTATTGAAAAAATGATGCCATCAATGGAGGTCAATCTGCTGATTGAAACATGTTTTTTAGAATTTGCGTCTCCTAATATTGCTCAGGGCATTGACAACTGTGTGAATAGAGGGGCTACAGATATTAGTGTGATTCCAATCATCTTGCTTCATGCTGGTCATTCGAAACTTCATATTCCAGCTGAGATCGAGGAGGCCAGGAGTAAATATCCTGATGTTCACTTTACATATGGACAAACGATTGGAGTACATGAAGAAGTGTTATCCATTTTAACCGATCGCCTAGAGGAAGTTGGCTTTGATACAGCTGCAGAACATGAAGATACGGCTATTTTGTTAATTGGTCGTGGAGGTAGTGATGCTCATGCGAATAGTGATTTTTATAAAATTACTCGTCTACTGTGGGAAAAACTACATGTAAAATGGGTTGAAAGTGCCTTCATGGGGGTAACGACACCGCTCGTAGATGAGGGAATTGAACGCTGTATGAAGCTTGGTGCAAAAAAAATAGTCATGCTACCATACTTTCTGTTTACTGGAATTTTAATGGAACGCATGGCGAAGATGGTATCGAACTATCAAGTACAATATCCAGAGCATGAGTTTGTTTTAGCGGAGTACTTTGGGTATCATCCAAAGCTACAAACCATTTTGAAGGAACGAGTAATGGAAGCTATTGAAGGAAAATCAAGTGGAAATCAAGATTTAGAAAACTATCGTTTGTATGTTGAGGAGCATGGCCACGCACATCACAATCATGATCATGACCACGAACACCATCATCATCATGACCATGACCACGAACATCATCATTCAGTGGAGGCATCCAAATGATCTTGTTTTTAGCGGGTACAAGTGATGCAAGAGAATTAGCGATAGAGATCCAACAGGCTGGATTTCCAATCTTAGCAACCGTTGTGACAGAATCAGCTGCGAAAAGTTTAACGGATGTAAGCATTGCCACCCAAGTCGGACGCTTAACCGCATCAGATATTGCATCGTTAATCAGTGAAAAAGGGTATAAAGCCGTTGTCGATGCAAGTCATCCATTTGCTGAAGAAGCGTCAAAAAATGCTCTTCAAGGAGCACAAGAAGCAAATGTTCCCTATATTCGCTATGAACGAGAGAGTCAACAGTTTCAAGCTGAAAAACTAATCATGGTGAACGATTACGAAGAAGCAGCTAAGCTTGCCGCCACCAAGCGAGGTGTGATCATGCTTACAACAGGAAGTAAGACGTTACAGATTTTTGCAAAGGAATTAGTAGGTCTTGAGAATACAAGAGTCATTGCGAGAATGCTGCCACGTGTTGATAATATGGAAAAATGTGCTGAGCTTGGGATTGAACAAAAAAATATTGTCGCCATTCAGGGGCCATTTTCTAAGGAATTAAATAAAGCGCTATATAAACAATACGGAGTCACGTTAATGATTACAAAAGAAAGCGGCAAAGTCGGTTCCGTGGATGAAAAATTGGAAGCTGCCCTAGAGTGTGGTATTGAGACGATTATGATTGCTCGCCCTAAAGTGAATTATCAAAATGTACACTCTGGCTTTGAAGATGTGATTCAAGATTTAAATAGATTAGTAAGCAAAAATGAGGAGGAATAAATAATGGATTTTAAAACAGATTTTAAACCTTTAACAGTGGATCCTGACAAAATTTATGATTATAGTTTCTCGATTATAGCAGAAGAAATGGGACCTCATGATTTTTCAGAGGATGAGTGGACAATTGTTCGCCGGATTATTCATGCGTCAGCGGATTTTGAATTAGGAAAAAGCGTCATCATTCATCCAGATGCCATCAAAGCTGGAGTAGAAGCAATTCGAAAAGGAAGACATGTCATTGCTGACGTGCAAATGATTCAAAGTGGTACTGGGAGTGCCCGTTTCAAAAAACACGGGGGCGATTTACATTGCTATATTTCCGATCCCGATGTTACAGCTGAAGCAAAACGTCAAGGGGCTACAAGAGCAATCATATCTATGCAAAAAGCAGTACGTGAAAATGAAGGCGGTATATACGCGATTGGGAACGCCCCAACAGCTCTTTTAGAGTTAATCCGTTTGATTAAAGAAGGAATCGCTAAGCCAGATTTAATTATTGGAATGCCTGTTGGTTTTGTGTCTGCTGCTGAATCAAAAGAGGAGTTAGCGAAAATTACCGAAGTGCCTTTCATTACGAATGTAGGTCGGAAAGGTGGAAGCACGGTTACTGTTGCGGCATTGAATGCAATTTCTCTTTTAGCTGATCAGGCGTAATCATGGAAAAGAAGGTGAAGAAGGACCCATCTCAAATGCGTCAGGGCTATACAACAGGGGCCTGTTCTACTGCTGCAACGAAGGCGGCCTTAACAGCCTTAATTACGGGTGAAGCACAGGAGCAAGCGACCATTCACTTACCTGTTGGGCGTGACGCTACCTTTACGATGGAAAAATGCGAAATAAGAGAGAATGCCGTTCGTGCCGAAACCATTAAAGATGCTGGTGATGATCCAGATGCGACTCATCAAGCGCTCATTGTTTCAACGGTTAGTTGGATGGATACACCTGGCATTATCCTGGACGGGGGAGTCGGTGTTGGCAGAGTGACCAAGCCGGGTCTTCCGGTTCCAGTTGGTGAAGCGGCCATTAATCCAGTGCCACGTAAAATGATTGTCACGACGGTTCAGCAGACATTAGAAGAATTTCAGATTACTAGAGGTGTGAAAGTTGTCATCTCTGTGCCGGATGGTGAAGAAATTGCAAAAAAAACCTTAAATGGCCGTCTGGGAATTATCGGTGGGGTTTCCATTTTGGGAACAAGTGGCATCGTCTATCCTTTTTCCAGTTCAGCCTTTATGGCAAGTATTGAGGAAGCCGTCAGTGTCGCTAAAGCAAGTGGCTGTGAGCATCTCGTCTTAACGACAGGTGGCCGCAGTGAAAAATTTGCGATGGAGCTACTTCCGGAATTACCAGAGGAAGCGTTTATTGAAATGGGTGACTTTGTAGGCTTCTCGTTAAAGCAATGCAAGAAGCAGGGCATTAGAAAAGTTTCACTTGTCGGCATGATGGGGAAATTTTCAAAAGTCGCTCAAGGCGCGATGATGGTGCATTCTAAGGGTTCTTCCGTTGACTTCGGTTTTCTAGCTGAAATAGCTAGAAGTGCTGGTGCGAAAGAGGAGCTTGTTAGTGAAATTGTTCATGCAAACACGGCTTCACATGTCGGAGAGCTGATGCTAGAAGCGAATCATGGTGAATTTTTTCATAAGCTTAGCGAAGCTTGCTGTCGTGCCTGCCTTAAAAGAAGTAAAGGGTGGGATAGAAATAGAGACGGCGATTTTCACGTTCAAAGGACAATTATTAGGAAGGGCTGTTGTGAGTGATTCAATCGATGAAATTAATTGGAATCGGGGATAACGGTCAAGAAAGCATACTACCCCAATATGCAAAATGGATTGATGAAAGTGAAGTGCTCGTTGGTGGTGAAAGACTATTAGCCTTCTTCCCGAATTATCAAGGAGAAAAAGTTGTCATAAAGGGTGGTTTACAAGCACTTGTCGAACGACTACAAAACGAAACACGTTCAACTGTTGTATTAGCTTCAGGAGATCCCCTATTTTACGGTATTGGTAGCTACCTGTCACAGAAAATCAATATCGAAGTGTATCCGCATCTAAGCTCCATCCAGCTTGCTTTTGCCAAAATGGGTGAGGCTTGGCAAGATGCTTATTTGGTTAGTGTACATGGGCGAAGTATGAAAGGATTAGCCCAGCGAATCGATGGAAAGGCAAAAGTGGCGCTACTTACAGACGCGGAGAATAGCCCGAATCGAATTGCCGACTACCTGCTTTCATTCGGAATGACGGAGTATCGTGCTTTTGTTGCCGAAAATCTACAAGGTGAAAGTGAAAAGACTGGTTGGTATGACCTTGAGGAAATGGTGAATCATGAGTTTTCGCCATTAAATGTTGTAATTTTGAAAAAAGTCGCCGATGGTCCGAGCTGGACGCTTGGAATTGAGGATGAGGAGTTTTCACAACGCAAGCCAGATAAAGGATTGATCACGAAAAAGGAAATACGTGTGTTAAGTCTTTATGCCCTACAGCTTCAAAAAAATAGTACGGTTTGGGATGTAGGAACCTGCACAGGTTCCATGGCAATTGAAGCAGCAAGGCTGGCTCCAGAAGGTCAGGTGTTTGCCATTGAAAAAAATGAACCAGATTTAGAAAATTGTTTTCAAAATCAACGAAAGTTTCGAGCAGATCTAACTGCGATTCATGGAAAAGCACCATTGGGGCTGGATACATTCCCTGATCCAGATGCCATTTTCATTGGAGGAACAGGCGGTGAAATGGTTGAATTAATTCAAACATGCTGCCAACGCTTGAAAGAAGGAGGACGAATTGTCCTCAATGCAGCGACAATTGAAAATCTATATCGCGCGAATGAAGCTTTCGCGCAAGCTGGTTTTCAAACATCAATCTTGCACACACAAATTTCCCGAAGTAAACCGATTTTAGGGATGAATCGTTTTGTCCCGCTTAATCCAGTCTATATTATTACGGCTCAACGAAAGGAAGACGAAAATGAGTAATATTGGTACATTATACGGTCTTGGCGTCGGCCCTGGAGATCCCGAGCTTATTACCGTGAAGGCGTTTCGCGTGATTCAAGAGTCACCGGTTATTGCCTATCCAAGAAAAAGAAAAGGAAGCAAGAGTTACGCCCATCGAATTGCCGAAGTGTATATTCGTCCTGAGGAGAAGGAAATGCTCGGGCTTGTATTTCCGATGACGAAGGATCAAGCTATCTTAGATCGTGAATGGAATGATACCGTTGATAAGGTTTGGGAAAAATTAAATGAAGGCAAGGATGTCGCTTTTGTAACCGAGGGAGATCCGCTTTTATATAGTACGTTTATTCATATGATGAAGTTAATGCAGGAGCTGCATCCTGAAGTAGAGATTAAGACGGTGCCAGGAATTTCATCGTTTAATGGTTCAGCTTCTAGATTAGGTATAGCGTTAGCGGATGGCGATGACCATGTGGCGATTGTACCTGCTCGTGATGATTATGGTGCTATGAAAAAAGCAATTGAAGATCATGATGCAGTCGTTTTTATTAAAGTCGCAAAAGTAATTGATTTAATGATTACGGTTTTAAGAGATCTGGATCTTTTAGATAAAGCATCGGTTGTAACGAAAGTGACGTCGGATGAAGAAGTCATTTGGAATATGAGTGAGCTCGAGGGCGTTGAGCTTGAATATTTAACTTTAATGGTGGTGAGAAAATGAAGATATATATTGTTGGTGCAGGACCAGGAGATCCAGATTTAATTACGGTAAAGGGACTGAAGATTCTTCAAACGGCTGATGTTATTTTATATACGGATTCATTAGTAAATGAAGAATTGATTGCTAAGGCGAAGCCTGAAGCTGAGGTGTTGAAAACAGCGGGCATGCATTTAGAGGAAATCGTGGATGTGATGGTTGATCGTGTAAAAGCAGGGAAAAAGGTAGCTCGAATTCATACTGGGGACCCTGCAATGTACGGGGCAATTATGGAACAAATCGCGCTGTTAAAAAAAGAAAATATTGGCTATGAAGTGATTCCTGGTGTAAGCTCGGTATTTGCTTCAGCAGCAGCGATTGGCGCTGAGCTGACGATTCCTGATTTAACACAAACACTGATTTTAACAAGAGCGGAAGGACGGACGCCTGTTCCAGAATTCGAGAAGCTACGAGACTTGGCCAGTCACCATTGTACAATTGCACTCTTCTTAAGTGCTACGTTAACGAAGAAAATCGTGAAAGAATTGCAAGCGGCAGGTTGGCACGATGATACACCAATTGCTGTTATTCAACGAGCATCATGGCCAGATCAAAAAATTGTTCGGACGACATTGGTTAATTTAGATGAAGATATGCGAAAGAATGGGATTCGTAAGCATGCGATGATTTTAGCAGGATGGGCCTTAGATCCAAACATTCATGAAAAAGATGAATATCGTTCTAAATTATATGATGCAAGCTTTACTCATGGCTTTCGTAAAGGTATTCAATCATGATCATTGAATTACAAGAAGGTGTTCAAGCGCCCATCGTCCAAAAAAATTCGTATGCGATTGTTGCGATTACAAAGCACGGTGTGGAACTTTCTCGTCGTTTACATAAGGTGTTTGCTAACACCGATTTGTATTATATGAGCAAGTTTGAGAAGGGCGATGAAGGAGAAAAGAATATTCAGCTCTTTTCAGGTAGTGTACGGATGCTGCTGCCAGCACTTTTTCAACAATATAAAGGAATTATTCTCATTATCTCTCTTGGGGCAGTTGTTCGTATGATTGCTCCTATTTTGAAAGATAAGAAAACGGATCCCGGTGTAGTCGTCATTGATGACCGAGGTGAGAACGTGATTAGTGTACTATCCGGTCATCTTGGTGGCGCAAATGAACTGACCAGGGAAGTTGCAGCGGCATTGGATGCCCGGGCGATTATTACAACAGCTTCCGATGTCCAAAAAACAATTCCTGTTGATTTATTTGGTTCACGTTTTGGTTGGGTATGGGATTCGGCAGAAAAATTAACACCTGTCAGCGCTTCAGTTGTCAATGAAGAGCATGTAGCGATTGTTCAAGAATCAGGTGAGCTGGATTGGTGGCTCTATGATACTCCTCTTCCAGAGAATCTAATCATTTATCCTTCTATTCAAGAAGCTCTTGTAGCAAAACCGAAGGCAGCTTTAATTGTGACCCATCGTTTGTTAGCAAAAGAAGAGGAATCGATTTTGGAAAACGGTATTGTGTTCCGTCCGAAGACCGTGGCAATTGGTATGGGCTGTAATCGTGGAACGTCAGCGACAGAAATTGAGCAAGTGATCCTCGAAACGTTAGCTGAGCTCAACATTTCGCTAAAAAGTGTAAGGGCACTTTGTACAATTGATTTGAAAAAAGATGAAGTAGGTCTTCTTGATGTCGTTGCGAAATATGGCTGGGAGTTTGTTTATTATCCACCGGAAAAATTAAACAAAGCGACGATTGAGGCTCCATCTGATACAGTATTTAAATACACGGGTGCTTACGGGGTAAGTGAACCAGCCGTTAGACTATATACAGGAGCCGAGAAGCTTGATCTCGTTAAGAAAAAATCAGGAAATGTCACCATATCTGTTGGTGTTATTCCTTATTGATAGGTAATGAAGTGAGGAATTTAATAAAAATCCGCCTTTATTATAGAAAAAACGGTATAATTCAATAAAATTCATAACTAATTAACGAAAGTTCAAAATTAACTCCCGAAAGTTCACAATTACAGCAAGAAAACCAGCAACTTTCACTATTCTAAGAATCGAGGGGTTGGCATGAGTAAAAGAAGATTAGTCATTGCTGGTACCGGTAGTGGAGTAGGCAAAACAACCTTCACCATAGGTATTATGGCAGCACTACAACAAAAAGGGTATACCGTACAAGGGTTTAAATGTGGTCCTGATTACATTGATCCTTCCTATCATACCGCGGTTACGGGCAGAGTTTCGAGAAATTTGGACAGTTGGATGTTTGATCATCAGACGGTAAGAGAAATGGTAGCGCGGGCAAGTGAAGGTGCGGATATTTCGATAATTGAAGGGGTTATGGGCTTTTTTGATGGAAAAAGTCCGTTAGAGAATACGGGGTCTACTGCTGAAATTAGTATGATTACGGAAAGTCCTGTGCTGCTTATTGTGAATTGTGCTAGTATGGCGCGCAGTGCAGCTGCTATTGTGAAAGGATTTCAAACATTAGCAAGCGGCCCAAATATTGTTGGAGTGATTGCGAACCAAGTCGGTAGTGTCGGTCATTTTGAAATTGTGAAAGCGGCGATTGAGCAAGAGTGTCATGTTCCAGTAGTAGGTTATATGAAAAAGGAGCAGGATATTGATATACCGAGTCGTCATTTAGGCTTGATACCTGCGATTGAACGAGGCGAGTTAAATCCCTTTTTCAAAAGATTAGCCAATCTTATTTCGGAAACAATCGATATCGACCGCCTATATCAATTGGCGGAAACGACGGAAATTTTAAATGAAGCATCAGGATTATTTGCCAAGCGTGAGGATCAAGGTGTTACGATTGCTGTGGCTAAAGATGCAGCGTTTAATTTTTATTATCAGGAAAATCTTGAGTTACTAGAAGCCTACGGGGCAAAGCTAGCTTATTTTTCTCCTTTAGATGGGGAGGAAGTTCCAGATGAGGCTGATGGTTTATACCTTGGCGGTGGATTTCCAGAAGAGTTTGCAGATGAGCTAGCACGTCACGAGACTTCAAAAGCTTCGATTCGGGCTGCAATTACAAGTGGAGCTCCAACATTAGCGGAATGTGGCGGCTTTATGTATTTAACGGAATCCATTACAAATACAGACGGCGTTGAATATGGAATGGTAGGTCTTATCCCTGGAAAAGTGAAAATGCAAAAGAAACTGGCAGCCTTAGGTTACCGTGAAATATTCGGAACAAGAGGGAACTTTTTAATTGGTGTGGATCAACAAGCAAAGGGGCATGAATTTCATTACTCTACATTTGAAGGTGCAGAGGACTTACCTTATGCTTATGAAACAAAAGGCCGTTTTGGTAACAAATCGGAAGGATACTTGCATGGTAATCTGGTCGCAGGTTACACGCATTTTCATTTTGCTTCTAATCCAAAGCTTGTTGAGCGCTGGATTGAGGCGTGCAAGGGACAAGGGAACAGGTCCCATGGCCCTTCCTACAAATAAAGTAGTTTGTTTGAAGATTAAAAAGGGACAAGGGACCTGTCCCTTTGTCCCGAGAAGTAATGAATAAAGGAGACTAATTGATGGAACCAGGAAAAGTATATTTAGTTGGTGCAGGACCAGGTGATCCAAAACTTATAACCGTTTATGGACTTGAATGCATTCAAAAGTCGGATGTGATTGCCTATGACAGACTAGTGAATCCGAAGCTTTTAGAATATGCGAAAGATACAGCAGAGTTAATTTTTTGTGGGAAATTGCCAGGGAAGCATCATTTGATTCAAGATGAAATTCATACGCTTTTGGTGAATAAAGCGATGGAAGGAAAAACAGTCACTCGCTTAAAGGGTGGTGACCCGTTCGTATTTGGACGGGGAGGAGAAGAAGCAGAAGTGCTCGTAGAACATGGAATTCCATATGAAATTGTTCCAGGCGTGACTGCTGGTATTGCGGCATCTGCTTATGCGGGGATTCCGGTGACGCATCGTGATTATGGAACAAGTTTTGCGATTGTAACGGGTCATGGTCGTGCTGACAAAGGAGCAGACCATCTCAATTGGCCAGCACTTGCCACAGGAATTGATACGATTGCCTTTTATATGGGTGTGGGAAATTTAGCGTATATTTGTCAACAGTTGATTGCCCATGGAAGAAAGGCGGAAACTCCGGTTGCCATTATTGAACGAGGGACAACGGAAAAGCAAAGAACGATCACCGGAAATCTGGAGACGATTATCAATTTAGCTGCACAAGAAAGCATCGAAAACCCAGCGATGATACTTGTTGGGGAAGTGGTTCAGCTACGAGAAAAAATAAAATGGTATGAAAAGGAACAAGGGGACAAGTCCCATGTCACTTCCTACAAATAAAGTAGTTTGTTAAGGGACTTGGGACCTGTCCCTTTGTCCCGAAAAAGGAGAGGATACCATGGCACGTCAAGGTTTATTTCTAATCTATACAGGTGAAGGAAAAGGAAAGACAACAGCCTCACTTGGCGTCACTCTTCGGGCAATCGGCCGAGGAATGAACGTGAAATATTTGCAATTTATTAAGTCACCAGAACGAACATATGGTGAAGCATTGGCCCTTCGAAAATTGGGCGTCGAAATGGAACAGTTAGGCATCGGTTTTACGTGGACAAAAACACCTGAAGAGCATCGCGAAGCGTTGAAAAAAGCTTGGGTTAAAGCGAAGGAGGCACTTAACAATCCTGAAATAGATTTGCTTGTATTAGATGAGCTAAATAACGCATTAGCCATTTCAACTTTTCCAATTGATGACGTGCTACCATTATCAGAAGTGCTTGAGGCCATTCGAAACCGTCCATCTACTATGCATCTTGTTGTGACGGGTAGAAGCGCAGCGAAGGAATTAATCGAGCTTGCTGATTTAGTATCAACAATTGAAGCAACGAAGCATTATTATGAAAGAGGAATTCCGGCGGTAAAAGGGTTGGAGTTTTAGGGAAAGAAGGTATAAGAATGACTGCAAAAGCCATTATGATCCAAGGGACGTCCTCAGATGTTGGAAAAAGTGTGATTTGTACAGCTCTGTGCCGTATTTTTGCTGATGATGGATTACGTGTTGTTCCATTTAAATCACAAAATATGGCATTAAATTCATACGTAACTGTGGACGGCGGCGAAATTGGACGAGCACAAGGTGTTCAAGCCGAAGCAGCTCGAATTGTGGCAACGACAGATATGAATCCGATTTTGTTAAAGCCGAAGCAGGATATGGTCTCAGAAGTAATCGTGCATGGCAAGCATTTTTTGGATATGGATGGGAGCAGCTATCGTAATCAATTTGTTGAAAAAGCAATGCCACTCGTGGAGCAATCCGTCCGTAAGCTTCAACAAGAATACGATGTGATGGTTTTGGAGGGTGCCGGGAGTCCAGTTGAAATTAATTTAAAAGATCGTGATATTGTCAATATGAGAATGGCCCATCTTGCTGATGCGGCTGTGATTCTAGTGACCGATATTGACCGTGGAGGCGTGTTTGCCTCGATTGTTGGAACGTTAGCGCTCCTTGAAGAAGATGAGCGAAAACGAGTGAAAGGTATCATTATTAATAAATTTCGCGGCATAAGAGAGCTGTTAGATGATGGCGTTGAATGGATTGAAAAAGAGACAGGAGTTCCTGTTCTAGGTGTTGTTCCATACATAGATGTGAATATTGAAGCAGAAGATTCATTGGCACTGTCTTCCTTACGCTTTAAAAAACCGAAGCTGCAGGAGTTTGCAATGGATGTGGTCATGATTCGTTTACCACGCATTTCTAATTTTACTGATGTGGATCCTTTTTTTGATGAACCAGATGTGGGCGTTCGTCTGGTTGGTTCGGTATCAGAATTGGGTGAACCTGATTTATTGATTATCCCTGGTACGAAAAGCACATTGGATGATTTAACTTGGTTAAAAGAGGTAGGATTGGCTAAAAAAATTCAAGAACTGCATCAAAAAGGAACAAGAATCATCGGCGTGTGTGGCGGATTTCAAATGCTAGGCAACGAGCTACTTGATCCTGATGCAGTAGAAGGCAATGGTGAAAGTGCAACCGGGCTTTCCTTGCTGCCAGTGAAGACCACTTTTCATAATGAAAAGAAAACCGTGCAGATGAAAGGCCAACTTGCAAAAGAAGTAGGCTTTAGTGAAATGACTCTTTCAGGTTATGAAATTCATCTTGGAAGAACAGAACTAGATACATCGGAAGCAAGTCCTTTTTTAATGTTGGAGGATGGCCGAGAAGATGGAGCTGTATTACATAATCAATCCGTCATCGGTACCTATTTTCACGGTATTTTTCATAATCGTGAGTTTACGAGAGAGCTAGTGAATCAAATTCGTAGACGAAAAGGCATGAACGAAGTAAATGAAGTCATAAAGTCAGATGCTGAGCGACGTGAGGAAGCATATAATCTGCTCGCAAGTCATGTTAGGAAATATGTAGATATGGAGCGGGTTTATCAGTTGATCAAGTGAGAGGTTTCTCTTGTTTCTTTTTTGAAGAAAAGGTGCAAAAACGCTTTGACTTAGATAGTAAGAGCAGAAAATCAGCTGAAGAGAACTCTCAGTGACCAAAAAGTAGAAGTAGATTAGAAAAAGGTGAGAGAGGATATCTCTCAGTGGCCAAAAAGTAGAAGTAGATTAGAAAAAGGTGAGAGAGGATAGCTCTCAGTGACCAAAAAGTAGAAGCGGGCCAGAAAAAGGTGAGAGAGGATATCTCTCAATGACCAAAAAGTCGAAGCGGGTCAGAAAAAGGTGAGAGAGGATATCTCTCAATGACCAAAAAGTAGAAGCGGGTCAGAAAAAGGTGAGAGAGGATATCTCTCAGTGACCAAAAAGTAGAAGTAGATTAGAAAAAGGTGAGAGAGGATATCTCTCAGTGACCAAAAAGTAGAAGCGGGTCAGAAAAAGGTGAGAGAGGATATCTCTCAGTGACCAAAAAGTAGAAGTAGATTAGAAAAAGGTGAGAGAGGATATCTCTCAGTGACCAAAAAGTAGAAGCGGGCCAGAAAAAGGTGAGAGAGGATAGCTCTCAATGACCAAAAAGAGCAGAGTCGAATTTGAGTTTAAATTGCTTTGCTCTTTTGGTTACGAATATTTATGTTACTTGTGGTGACTTTTTCCGGTTTACACTTCAAAAGAGAACCTATTAGTCTGTCCCCTTACCCTCATTTGGTGTATAATCAACTATAGTGAAAATTACATTTAATCGAATATGGTGTCTTAAAAAAGACTTAATAGGGAAGTTGGTGAAAGTCCAACGCGGTCCCGCCACTGTAATTGTGAGTTTCCAGCGTAATAGCCACTGTAGTTTATACGGGAAGGCGCTGAAGATGATGACCAAGAGCCAGGAGACCTGCCTATATTCGTACACTTAGAACCTACGCGGATGGGTATGTGTGTGGCATACATATTTGTGTATTGATAGAGCCATACAAACATCTCTTACCGTGTAGAGATGTTTTTTTTACGCCAAAAATATACAAAATGGAGGAGAACCATGAAAAAGATAGTTAGTTTATTATTCGTTATGCTACTTGCAGTTGGTGTTATGATTGGCTGCAGCAACACAACGAAAGAGGAAAGTGCTTCAAATACAAAAGAAACGAAGCAAGCAACAACGCAGGCATTTCCTGTTACGATTACAGATGGGTCAGGTGAAAAGGTAACGATTAAGGAAGAGCCAAAAAGAATTGTCTCCGTGATTCCAAGTAATACGGAAATTGCTTTTGCTCTAGGCCTAGGTGACAAAATTGTCGGAGTGTCTGATTATGATACATATCCAAAGGAAACGAAGGATATTGAGAAAATCGGTGATTTAAATATAAATACGGAAAAAGTAGTTTCATTAAAGCCTGACTTAGTTTTAGCCCATAGCTCTAATATGGCTAGTAATGGAGGGATTGAACAGTTAAAAAAAATGGGTCTAACTGTTCTGGTCGTGAATGATGCTACAAACTTTAACCAAGTATATGATTCAATTGGAATGATTGGAAAGGCAACAGGTGAAAGCGAGAATGCAGCGAAAGTCGTTGCAGATATGAAAGCAAAGGTTGAGGCTGTGAAGGAAAAAGCGAAGGCTGTTAAAGCTGACGAACGCAAAAAGGTATTTATTGAAGTGTCTCCACTTCCAGAGATTTATACACCAGGTAAAAATACATTCATGGATGAAATGCTTCAATTGATCAATGCAGATAATGTTGCAGGTGATCTAAAAGGATGGGCAAAAATGGATGAAGAATCGATTGTTGCTGCTAATCCTGACGTGATTATAACCACTCATGGTTACCGTACAAAGGACGCAAACAGTCAAGTGTTAAAGCGCAGTGGTTGGGAAGAAGTTACAGCGATTAAAAACAAACAAGTTTTTAGTGTAAATTCGGATTTAGTTGATCATCCTGGTCCACGATTAGTAGAGGGAGTAGAGGAACTTGGCAAAGCAATCTATCCGGACGTCTTTGGCAAATAATAAACAGTTAGCCTACATCATCGCGATTAGTTTTTTACTAATCGCGATGATTGTAGGTATTTCATTAGGTTCGGTTTCAGTTCCGTTGCCAGTATTATTACAGATTATCGGTAAAGAGCTATTTCATCTGCCAATCTCAGCGCAATCAGATGTAATGTTTACGAATATTGTCATGAATATTCGGTTGCCACGGGTATTATTAGCAGGTCTAGTAGGTGCTTCTCTTGCGATTGCAGGAGCTGCTTTTCAGGGCTTGTTACGTAATCCGCTTGCTGACCCCTATACATTAGGAGTTTCATCCGGGGCATCTGTTGGCGCGGTGATGACCATATTTTTTGGAATCTCCTTGTCAGCCCTTGGTGGATTTACGCTACCAATCTTTAGTGTTGTGTTTGCGGTGCTGACTATATTTTGTGTATTGACTTTTGCAAATCAAATGGACCGCTCGATGAAGGTAGAAACCATTATCCTAACGGGGATTATTTTTAGTGCCTTTTTAAGTGCCTTTATTTCATTAATGATTGCCTTATCAGGAGAAGAATTGCGCGAAGTAATCGGTTGGCTTATGGGAAGTGTATCGATGCGAGGTTGGAGTTATATATGGATCATTCTTCCGTTTTTTATAATAGGTACTGTATTATTACTGATGAATACAGACGAGTTGAATGCGATGACATTTGGCGAGGACCGTGCTAAGCATCTAGGCGTGGATGTAGAGCGACGGAAGCTGACTATTTTAATAGCGGGCTCTGTTTTAACAGGGGCAGCTGTAGCTGTTTCCGGAACGATTGGCTTTGTTGGATTAGTTGTGCCTCATTTTATTCGACAAATTTGGGGTCCGGATCATAAACATTTATTGCCGTTATCCTTATTCATTGGCAGTGGTTTTTTAATTTTGACCGATTTGGTGGCGCGAACGATTATCGCACCTTCTGAATTGCCGATTGGTGTCATTACAGCGTTAATTGGTGCCCCGGCCTTTGCTTTTATTTTATTACAAACAAGAAAAAAGGGGAGACGATAAGATGCTTGAAGTGTCAGAATTATCAGGTGGATATTTTAATAAAGCTGTCTTGGACTCTGTCTCTTTTCATGTCAATAAAGGTGAATTCTTTGGCATTCTAGGTCCAAACGGAAGTGGAAAAACAACCCTGTTAAGTATGCTGAGTGGGATCCTTCCTTATCAAAGTGGGACTATTCAAATTAAAGAGAAAGATGTAAACGAATACACAGCGAAGGAACTTGCTAGAGTGATTGCTGTATTGCCGCAGCACTCTTCACTTGCTTTCTCCTATACCGTAAAAGAAGCAATATCGCTTGGTCGTTATGCTCATCAAAAGGGATGGTTTCACACCTGGTCCGAAGAGGATGAGGTGATTTTGCAAAAAGTGATGGAACAGACGGGTGTTACTAATTTTAGCGAATATCATTTTGATGAGCTTTCTGGAGGGGAACAACAACGTGTACTGCTTGCGCAGGCCCTTGCTCAAGAACCAGAAATTTTGTTTTTAGATGAGCCGACGAATCATCTCGATCTTTCTTATCAAAAAGGTCTTTTAGATTTAATGAAAAAGATGGCGATTGAACAGCAGCTTACAGTCATCTCTATTTTTCATGATTTAAATTTAGCAAGTCTTTATTGTGACCGTCTGCTGTTGTTAGAAAATGGTCGCATTAAAGCCACTGATATTCCTGACGAAGTGTTGAGACAGGAGCAAATTCAACAGGTGTATCACACGACGATTGAAAAGCATCCACATCCGTCCATTCCTCGGCCACAAATGTTTATTGTACCGGACCAGCTAGATAACGAAAAGGAGTACATCGTCATCAATGAACAGTATGTAACTGTTTCCGATGAGATGGTTACTTTACAATCACCGATTGCACTAAGGACGATGTCGTCTGGGGTAACGGGTGCTGGAGTGGGCTGGCATCGGATCTTTGTGAATCGTCATGTGTCTCTTAATTATAGTCATGAAGACCATATAGGGGAAATGACAGCTTATTTAAGAAAGCAAGGGTTTGAGCCTAGTGAAACCGTAGGGATGATGACGGCCGTTTACTTAGATGCGGTATCGTATCGTTTCTTACAGACTGATGATTTCTCACTTTTTGTTGTGGTAACAGCAGGAGTTGGCAATGCTGTTGACGCATCGCTTGCTGATCAGCATTCAAGTGCTCCAAGACCAGGGACCATTAATACTTGGGTATTTGTTAACGGTCATATGGCGGAAGAGGCATTCATTCATGCGATTGTCACCGCAACGGAAGCTAAGGTAAAAGCGTTACATGAACTAGAAGTGAAAGATCCTATCACCAACACACTGGCATCAGGAACGTCAACGGATAGCATGTTGATTGCCGCCACACAAAGAGGCGCAAAGCTACAATATGCTGGCACGATTACCCCACTTGGAAAGCTGATTAGCCGGGGTGTGTATGACTGCACAGTAGAAGCGTTAGAAAAAAATCGTCAGCGGGTGAAAGTATGATGATGGTATATCACGTTTATGCGATTACTTTAGCATTTTTCCTGGATTTATTGATAGGCGATCCACCAAAATGGCCTCATCCAGTCAAATGGATCGGGATGCTAATCGGTCGATTAGAAAAGAAACTTAATACGGGTGCTCATAAAAAAGGAAACGGAATCCTTATGTTATTGCTTGTACTATTGCTTGTATTAGGGATAACGACGGGAGTTACATATCTTGCTTATTGGCTTCATCCTATTGCCGGAATGGTTGTCGAAGCCGTATTGATTTCAACAACTATTGCTCAAAAAAGTCTGCGGCAGGCTGGAATGGAAGTATATCGTCCACTAGTTGAGGGAAATATGGCAGAGGCTCGACTGAAGCTTTCCTATATAGTAGGTCGTGATACGGAACAGCTTGAGGAAAGTGAAATCGTACGCGGGACCGTTGAAACAGTAGCAGAAAATACGAGTGATGGCATAACCGCTCCACTATTTTGGGCTTTCATTGGTGGTGCCCCACTAGCCATGATGTATCGTGCGATTAACACTTGTGATTCAATGGTTGGCTATAAAAATGAAAAATATAGTAAATTTGGCTGGGCGTCAGCTAAGTTAGATGATGTAGTCAATTGGATTCCAAGTCGCTTAACTGGCTTTCTCATGCTACTTGGTTGTCCATCTAGATATCATACTTGGAAAAAGCGGTGGTCGATTCTATTTACCGATGCCAAACGTCACCCAAGCCCAAATAGTGGCTGGACTGAAGCTGCCGTGGCTGCTTTATTAGGCGCGCAGTTGGGTGGTCGAAATATTTATAAAGGTGTTGTGTCTCACCGTGCGGAAATGGGTATAAAGCTCGTACCCCTTAAAGCGGTACATATTCGAAAGTCGATTAAGATTATGCATCTTGCTTCCTTTTTATTTTTGATACTCATTTGGTTAGGGGGATTATATTTTGTCATTACCAACTCATGGGGCTAATCCACATTATTTATATGAAGCACTTGGAATTGAAATGCCCTTATATGTCATCGACTTTAGTGCCAATATTAATCCACTTGGCCCACCTGTTAGTTTAGCAGAAAACTGGTCTAGCTTTTATAGTCATATCATTAAATATCCAGACCCTCATGCGGCCCAGCTGACAAAACGATTAGCAGAAAAAGAGGGTGTACACGAGAATTCAATTTTAGTTGGAAATGGTGGTGCTGAAATCATTACTCTTGTAGGCCGTATGCTTACGGGTAAAAGGGTTCTCATTATTCAACCTGCTTTTGCCGAATATGCTGAGGCCTGTCATGCTGCTGGCTGCGAAGTAAGCTTTTATCAGTTACAAGCACCAAAGTGGGAGATTGAACTCGAGAAGCTGCGACCATTACTTCAGCAAAATGATGCGGTTTTTTTATGTACTCCAAATAACCCAACAGGTATTTCTTTTCCTCAGGAAGTTGTATATGAACTAGTTAGGGAATGTAAAAAAGAGAATTGCATCCTTGTGATCGACGAAGCATTTTATGATTTTACAGATGATGCTTTTACGTATGCATCGCTTGTGACAACAAATCATCATGTGGTCATTTTACGTTCATTGACAAAAATTTTTGCGATCCCAGGTTTGCGTTTAGGCTATTTGTTAGCTGACGAGGCTCTTGTTCAGCAGTTGAAAACGTATAAACCTCACTGGAGCGTGAATGCTATAGCGCTTGCGGCAGGTCAGCTTTGTATCGACGAGGATGCTTATATTGAACAAACGAGAGCGTATATTAGAGAACAAAAGCAGAGATTATTTATCTTTTTTGCGGAAAATGGATTTGAGGTTTCTAATAGTTCGATTAATTTTTATTTATTGAAGGATCAGGGAGCAGGAGATGCCTCAGCCTTGTTAACCTATTTGTTGAAAAAAGGGATTATTCCACGCCATACGTATAATTTCCCTGGTTTGGATGGAAGATGGCTCCGATTTGCTGTCAAAAGTGAAGCAGATAATACGGTATTAATGGAGGCTTTGCAGCAATGGAGAGATCAGCACTCTACTTTATAACCGGTGGTGTGAGAAGTGGTAAAAGTCGTTATGCTGAACAAATGGCACGGAAATGGGTGGAGACGTATGGTGGAAACCTGCACTATTTAGCTTGCAGCCGTGTGTTTGATGAGGAAATGGAGAAGCGGGTTTCGCGTCATCAACGAGATCGAGAGGCTAGCCTGATTCCTTGGCAGACATGGGAGTTTTCAACCGATATTGATCGAATCACGAAAGAAATTAATCAAGACTCCGTTGTCCTACTCGACTGTTTAACGACGCTTGTTGACAATGAGTTATTTACTAGCGAATCATTTTCTCCCGAGAAGCCGTTTGAACAAGATTTTTTACAAGCCATATTCACAAAAATTATGAGGGCGATAGAAGAGGTTCGTAAGCAGGCCGCCTGTCTTATTATTGTAAGCAATGAGGTCATTCAAGACCTCATTTTTCACGATGAATTTCTTAAGGCATATGGAGGCATGCTTGGCTTACTGCATCAAGAAATCGTTGAACGAGCAGATGCCGCGTATTTGGTGGAATGGGGCGTGCCGGTTGTGAAGAAATAATGATTTGCAAGATTATTAGTTGAAATTGCAAGATTAGGGTTACAATTTGCAAGATTATTAGCTGAAATTGCAAGATTTCGACATGGAATTGCAAGATTCTGAAGTGTTTTTAGAAAGGAGGTCATCGGAACTGAGTGCATTAATTGGTTTTCTTATCAATCTACAATTTTTTACGGCTATTCCATTTAAAAAAGAACTGCCAATGGAGAAAAAGTATATTCATCGGTCGATTCAAACATTTCCGGTAGTCGGGATTTTGCTTGGTCTGATTATGGGTGGTGTTTTATATGCACTTGTTGAATGGACGCCATTTTCCATACTAGCCATTGCTTTTATCATTTGGTTATTAACCATTGTGTTAACGGGTGGTTTGCATCTCGACGGTTGGATTGATGCGAGTGACGCCTTTTTTTCTTATCAAGATCAAGCGCGACGTTTAGAGATCATGAAAGACTCGCGTACAGGTGCCTTTGGTGTGATTTCCGTGATTGTACTCCTGGCCACGCGTTTTTTATTTATATATGAAATTGTCGGTCGCTTAAATGGATGGAGTTATTTTTTCATTATACTTATGCCATTCCTAAGTAAATGTATTATGGGCTATTTGTTGTGTAAAATGCCGCTTGCCAAAAAGGAGGGACTAGGTGCCTTTTTCCAAAGTGCTGCCCGAAAGAATAGCTTACATGTTTACTGGATTTATATTTTGCTTAGTATTATTATTGCGTTTGTATTAGGTACTCAGTTGGGGACTCTATTGGTGCTGACACTAGCTGTCACTGCTCTATTTTTGCTATTTTTAAAAAGAAAAATTGTCTCCTGGTTTGGTGGTATAACCGGAGATGTGTTGGGGGCATCGGTGGAAGGAGTGGAATTGTGGTTATGGTTCATTCTGTGGCTATTACACTACTTCGTCACGGTCTAACGGAAGCCAATGAGCGAAAAGAATATTTAGGCTGGACAGATTCGCCTTTGAGTGAGCGTGGCCGGATGGAAATTAGTCAGCTAAAAGCTGTTTTTTTTCAAGAGTACGAGATGGTCTTATCGAGTGATTTAAAGCGCTGCATGGATACAGCAAAGCTACTTTTTCCAACTGTTTCTATTCAAGCAAACCCTGCCTTTCGCGAAATGAATTGGGGCAATTGGGAAGGTAAAACCTATGAACAGCTAAAAGAAGAGGCAGATTATCAAAAGTGGTTGGACAATCCAATGAAGGCATCAGTTCCAGATGGAGAAGGTTATCCCGTTTTTTCTGAAAGAGTGGAGTTAGGCTGGCGGCAACTACTTAGTGAAGAGTTCAATAATATAGCCATAGTCACGCATGGCGGGGTGATTCGAGAGCTATTAGTACGCTATGCTCCTGGAGAAAAGCCGTTTTGGAATTGGAGTATTCCTCATGCAGGAGGCTATCAACTGAATTGGGACAATGTGGACTTATGGAGGAGGGGTGAGCGATGCACTTCGTTACAGGTGGTGCCTATAATGGAAAAGCCAAATGGGTGAAAAAGCATTTTGCACTAGATATGGACCATGTTCAGTGGATTTCTGCTTATCGGGACGAGCCGCTTCCACTTCATTTTCATGAAGACACAGTTGTGCTGCAAGGAATCGAAGCTTGGATTAAAGGGGAAGCTTCTGCACAAGAAGCTGCAGTGATTCGACTGAAGTGGCAGGAAATTATTAACGGATGGCGAATATGGGAAGAAGAGAACGATGATCGCCGTTTGATTCTCATTGGGGCAGATATTACTAAGGGGATTGTTCCGATTGAAGTTGAAAATAGAATTTGGCGCGATGCTACGGGGTGGGTGTATCAAGATATTGTTGCAGTCTCAAGTCGTGTGGATATGATTTGGTATGGAGTATCACAGCAATTAAAATAAGACGATGTAAACAGTTTTTGGCTCATTCGTATGAGACCACAGTCTCACACGAATGAACCAAAAATCAACAGATTTATATAATATAGTCTTAAAATAAAGGGGGAATTGTACATGAAAATTTATACACGAACAGGTGATAAGGGACAAACAAGCGTAATTGGAGGCCGTCTAGACAAGGATGATATTCGAGTAGAATCTTATGGAACAATAGATGAAGTGAATAGCTATATCGGACTTGCGGTTGCAGAATTAGATACGGCTATTTTTCAAGATGTATTAGCGGATCTTGAAAAAATTCAACATGAGCTATTCGATTGCGGTGGGGATTTAGCAACAATTTCGGAAAAGGCTCCTAAAAAACTAACCGATGAAGCAATCACTTATTTAGAGGAGCGGATTGATGCATTTATTATAGAGGCTCCAGAACTTGAGCGCTTTATTTTACCAGGAGGATCAAAGGCAGCCGCTACGATTCATGTAGCACGAACAGTGACTCGTCGCGCTGAACGTTTAATCGTTTCATTAATTAAATCAGGCGCAGCAGTATCCCCTTTATCCCTTCAATATGTAAACCGCTTATCTGATTATTTATTTGCTGTGGCACGTGTCATTAATTTCCGTTTAGGGGTTAAGGATGTCGAATATGAGCGCAGTGCGAATGTATTCCGTGGTGGGAAAAGGCAGGAAAGAGACACAGAATAATGGTTGCGAACAATTAGTATAGGGAATGACGCTTATCGAGCATATATTTCAATAATCGAGCATAAAATCAAAAAATCAAGCATATATCGAACATGAAGCGTCAATTCAGATATTTTTCGCAGTAAAGGAGATTTTTTGCAGCATGGCTATTAGTAAAACAAATGCGATGCGTCTATTAGATGCAAAGAAGTTGGAATATAAAATGATGAGCTATGATAATGAAGACGGTAAAATTCATGGTACCGCCGTTGCTGAAAAAATTGGCAGGGCACCCGAGACAGTTTTCAAAACACTTGTGGCGCATGGGGTAGCTCAACAGAATATCTATGTTTTTGTCATTCCGGTCGGAGAAGAATTAGACTTGAAAAAAGCAGCAAAAGTGGCTGGAGAGAAGAAAATAGAAATGCTCCATGTTAAAGACCTATTAAAATGGACAGGTTATATCCGCGGAGGCTGTTCACCGATTGGCATGAAAAAATTATATCCGACTTTTATTGATGCAAGTGCTGAAAGTCTGGATACGATGATTGTGAGCGGCGGGAAAATTGGGATTCAAATTGAGCTTACACTGGAAAATTTAGTGGCGGCGACGGAAGCTAAAGTGGAATCATTGACTAAATAATAGGAATAAATGAGACACCTAAAACTAACAACTAAACACTTAGTTTTGGGTAGGTCTCGTTTTTCATATAAAGGCTTTTTCTAAGATTTCGCAAAAGTTCATCAGGTATAGAGGGCAATTCCGACTAATCCGGATAATACAATGACATAAACAGGATGCCAGCGGAATTTTATGAGGGCAACTAACGATAACCCAAAGACAAGTAAAGAGGATAATGTCATCTGTAAATCATTCAGGTTAATCATGTTATTTGAAAGAGCAAAACGAATAGCGGCAAAAATAACTAAACTAGTGACAATGGGTCTTAACCCATAAAATATGGAGTGTACAACTGGATAATGATGCAATCTAGTAAAGAAGGTAGCTACAACAATGACAAGGATAATCGCGGGAAATAAGACTCCGAGAATGGATACAATGGCACCTATTACACCAGCAGTTGAATATCCAACAAGAATAGCACTATTGGCGGCAATTGGACCAGGGGACATCCCTGCAATAGCGATGGCATCAGTAAATTGTTGTGTTGTCATCCATCCGTGTTGCAAGACTTCGGCTTCAATGATTGGAATCATGGCGTATCCTCCTCCAAACGATACAGAGCCGATGACAAAGAATGTTCTAAATAGTTCCCACAATATCATCATCATTATGATCTCCTTTCTTTAAATTCCTGCACCCATGAAATAATCGGGATTATTTTTGTAGTCCTCCTGCTTTTTGTCCAATTTCATTTCATCTCTTAATTTTCTCTTAATATGGCAGGAAATAATCCCTGCAATAGCGCCAAGTAAGATTACAAATATAGGATGGATGAAGAAGAGGAGGAGAACTCCTACAATCATTATCGCGAACGTTGTCTTATCAATAATAGCTGTTTTTGCCGTTTTGATTGCTGCATAAGCAATGATAGCCACGATAGAGGCTCTAATCGCTAGAAAGGCTGCTGCGATCTTTGGATTATCTTGAATAAAAAAATATAAAATGCCTAGGGTGATAACAATTAAAAAAGTAGGTATTGAAATACCCATCATTGCTGCAATGGAACCCTTTATCCCACCTATTCGATGGCCAATAAAGGTGGCGGAGTTAATCGCAATGGCTCCTGGTACGGATTGAGATAACGCAAACATATCAGTAACTTCTTCCCTATTTAACCATTTCTTCTTCCCGACTACTTCCTTTTCAATTAAAGGAATCATCGCAAAGCCGCCTCCGAACGTGACAGGACTGATTTTAAAAAAGGTCCAAAATAATTGAAATAGAATTTTCCATTGTCTGTTCATTGTTCCATCTTCTTTCATGTTTACTAAGGTATGCATTTCCCTTATCTATAACCTTATCAAATGAATCAGAAGAATGAAATTGCAATAAAGTCATCGGGTATAACAAATCTTTATAATCAAGAAAGTTGATTTGATATATAGTAATAGGAACAAATAAATGAGATCAGCTTCCAAAAAGAGTATAAATCCAAATTTTTCCTAAACCCGTAATATGTTAATATGATGTATATTAAAGATTTTGAATACGTTAGGAGAGGATTATTTTTGAACATAGAAAATTTAAAAATGTTTTGTTTAGTCGTGGATGAAGGGAGTATAAGCCAGGCAGCGAGGCTAAGCTTTGTATCTCAGCCTGCGGTAACAAGACAAATTCACCAGCTAGAAAACTTTTATGGTGCCCTGTTATTTGACCGCTCTGAAGGGAAGATGGTAGTAACAGAAATAGGTAGGACGTTATATCCCTTTGCAAAGGCCATTGTGAGTGACTTCAACCATTCTAAAGAGGTGATTGGACAGTTAACAGATGATTATAATGCAAACCTCAGAGTGGGTGCATCGTTGACGATTGGCGAATATTTATTGCCGAGCTTATTAGGGAGATTTAAAAAACAAAGACCTGAAGTAAAAGTAACGTTAACGATTAAAAATACGCCTCTTGTTTTAGAGGATTTATCAAAAGGTGTTATTGATTTGGCCTTAGTTGAAGGAGAGGTCGGAAAAACGGATTTTACCGTAGAGAAGTTTGCGGAGGATGAATTAATCCTTGTTTGTCCGTCTGATCACCCATGGAAGGACAGAAAAGAAATCCATATTGAAGAATTGGTAAATGAAAGAATGATTTGGCGTGAATCTACATCAGGAACAAGACTTACGGTAGAAAATACGTTAAGAGAGCACGGAATCTTAGAAAAAATAGAAAGCTATATGGAGATTGGCAGTACACAAGCCATAAAAAGCGCGATAGAGGCAGGACTAGGAATTACAATCTTACCGAGGCTGACTGTGGCCAGGGAGTTGGAGCAAGGGCTCTTACGAGAGGTGGACATTTCTGGAGTACATATAACGAGAAATCTATGGATGGTCAGAAAAAAAACAAGATTTAATAAGCTAGAGGTGGACAATTTTTTACAATTTATCCAATAATGTAGACCATTCTATTTTATTTTATGTTAGAGTTGAAGGACATATTTTTGGGTAGGTGATGTTTATGTTTAAACAATTTCTTGAGAATACTACTCTGAAAAATCAGGAGTTAAAAAAACTATATTTATTGATTCATCAATACGGACCTATTAAAAAAACAGATTTAATTGAGAAGACGAAAATTAAAAAAACAACGTTAGTCCGAATGATTGATGAGCTTTTAAGACATAAATTTATTAGGGAAAATGGATTTGGTGAATCATCAGTAGGACGTCCGCCTATATTGTACGATGTCGAGCCGAATTGCAATTATATCATCGGCATTCATATTTCTCGAATGAAGACAAAGATTGTACTGTTAGATTTACGCTTTAATCAGCTAGATCAAATGTCGTTTGTGATGACTTCTATTCATACGCCTGAATTTGTCATGATGAAAATCGAAAGTACAATTAGGACATTCATGGAAATACACCGTTTTGATGAGAACATGCTTTTAGGAATTGGACTTGCTACAAATAGCCCTCTAAATAAGGAAGATGGACTGATTTTGAAGACTGAGTCGCTTCTTATGGCCAACTGGGAGAATATTCGTATTGTTGACATGATCCAGGAAAAATTTCCGGTGAAAATACTGTTGGAAAAAAGCCCAAATGCGGCAGTGATTGCAGAGTATCATGCTACGGATTTCATGTATAAGAATATTCTTTATTGCATCAGTGGTGGTTGGGGCATAGACTGCGGTGTCATCATGGATGGGGTCATTCTGCAGAATCACTATACAAGTGAAAACAGTTATGGACATATGATTATTGAAGTCGATGGAAATATCTGTTCTTGTGGTAAGCGTGGTTGTATTGTTGCTTATACATCATTTAAAGGGATTCTTGATGAATTAAAAAAAGAAAACTCGTTACTAGGAAGTATAAATAATGAGCTTTTTCAAAAAGCATCGCTTAACGAGATGATGGAATATTTTATGCAGGGAGACAAACATACAGCGGATACTATTTTGCAATCTTCTCGCTATTTAGGAATTGGTCTTTCTAATTTAGTGAATATGTTTAATCCAGAAGTAGTCATTTTAAATGGTCCATTTATTTATGAGTTCCAAGATTATTATACTGGAGTCATTGAGCATACGAAAAAAAATATACAGAAAGATAGATATGTAACATTTACTCAGGGAGTATTCAAAGAAAATGCTGCCTCAGTAGGCGCAGCTATTTTGCTCTTTAACTCATATTTTAATGACTAAATAAAAAAATTCACAAAATTGTTGATTTTCCCAAAAAACATCGTATACTGTAATAACACAGTATAATTAATTCCAAAAATAAACAAAAATAAAAATGTAAGCGTTATCTATACTTTTATTTAACCAATTTATTCCATTTTGGTCGAAATATACTTAGAATTAGTGATTTTGGTGAGCTTTTTATGTATAAAATTGTTCAGTATACAGCATAAAGGTAAAAAAAGTTCACAAAATTGTTGATTTTTCTGAGAGCTTAATATACTGTAATAGTACAAGTTTAACAACTAGCGGTAATTAACAAAATAGTTAATATAAGTTTTTTATTTCACTAATTTAGTCCATTTTGGGCAAAATGTAAGGGGGAAGTAATAATGAATAATTCAGTGATTATGCTTGGGACAGGAAGTCCACGATTAACGAAGGAAAGAATCGCATCAGCTCATTTATTAACAATAGGCAATGTACCGATATTAGTAGATTGCGCAGAGGGAACAACAATGCAATTGGTAAAGTTGGATATTGCACCGCAAGACATAAAACACGTGTTTTTTACTCATCTTCATGCAGATCATATGTTAGGCTATGCGAACTTTTTAATCAGTGGTTGGCTAGAAGGAAGACGTGAACTGACGGTTATTGGCCCTGTTGGAACGAAAAAAATGCATGATTTGTTAGTAGAGATGCTTACAGATGATATTGACTATCGTATGTCATTAGGTAGACCAGAAGCCGGCGTACGTGATGTAAAAGTCATTGAAATAGAAATGGAGGGACAAGTTGATATAGACCTACCAATTGATATTCATTGTGCTGAGATGAATCACAGCGTTCCTACTTTTGCATACAGATTCGAAAAGGATGGATATTCCGTTGTTTTTTCTGGTGATACAGCACCACCAACGGATAAACTTGTAAAACTTGCTGCAGGTGCAGATTTATTAATTCATGATACAGCTCTTACACCTATAGATGGTGATCAGATGCCGAATGCGGCGAAAATATGGGAAAACCTTCAAAAGGAACATTGTACACCAGCCCAATCCGCAGAAACAGCAAAAAGGGCGAACGTAAAGCAGTTAGTTTTAACACACTTTTTACCTAAAATGAATCCTGAAAAAGCATTGGCAGAAGCTGCTGAAGTGTTCAGTGGTAAAATTTATGTTCCGAATGATTTAGATGTGATACAGCTTCCAGTAAAAACTTCCGTTAAGTAAGTATAGTAAAAAAGAAAATCTTACGTCTCTATCTTGTCTAGTGAGTTATTGTATAATTGCTTTTCATTACCTATTAGACTGGGAATAAACTATTTGTCAATATAGTATGGGTCTGCTATTTACACTTTTTATTGAAAAGTGATGAACTTCAGCTAAGACTCATACTATAGATATTTGGTAATCATCGGCTTGGAAGCGCTTTAATTTGTAATAACAAGGAGCTTTTTTGTAAATGACATATTACTTTGATTTTTTGTAAATAAAAGAGAGGGTGATGAAGAGATGCGTTGGACTATACTATTATTTTTATTTTTTACAATGGCCATCAACTTTGCAGATAAAGCAATCATAGGATATGCCGCAACTTCGATTATGAAAGAGTTTGATCTTACCTATACTCAATGGGGATTAATAGGAAGTAGTTTTTTCTGGTTGTTTTCTATATCCGGTCTTTTTGGAGCAGCATGGTCTGATAAAATTGGGACCAAAAAGATCATCGCTGTAATGCTAATAAGTTGGACAGTCTTACAATTTGGCGCATTTGCAATCACAGGGATCGCCACGTTAGTGTTATATCGTATATTGCTTGGGATAGGAGAAGGGCCTTTTGCTCCAACTTCTATCAGTCATATAAGTAAATGGTTTAAGCCGGAATCCCGTGGGATGGCAATTTCCATTTTAAATGCAGGTGGTATGCTGGGTGCTTTAGCAGCAGCGCCTATTTTAGTAGCCGTTATTGAAAATTTTGGTTGGCGTATTGGGTTTGTCTCGCTAGGACTACTTAGTCTTATTTTTCTCGTAATCTGGATGATGTTGCCGGAAACGAATAGTCTAAAAGTGAAAAAGAACGAAAAAACTGTAAAACCGGCTCCACAAAAATTTAAATGGTCAGAATTTTTAGTTATTTTTAAATCCCCTACTTGTTTATTCACCTTATTAGCGGCGTTTTCAGCTTCTTGGGTAACGATGTGGATTACGCTTTGGATGCCTAGTTACCTGACTAAAGTTGTAGAGATGACACCTATGCAAATGGGATTTACTGCTTCTGCAGTTGGTATTGGTGCTGTTATCGTATCCGTTTCACTTTCAACTTATTCTGACCGATTATTTCAAAAAAATCAAAATTTCCGTATCTCCCGTGTATATTTTGCTGGTACAGCATTAGTGATTGCAGGATTGTTTTTAGCTTCTACAACGATTTTTCATTCCCCTGTATGGGTAGCGGTGGCTATTCTCATGGCTAAAGGTTTCTCGTTTACGATTATGGCAATTAGTCCACAGGTTTTAATGCAGTTGCTTCCGGAACGATCAGGATTAATGACTAGTCTTAGTACATCTTTTATGAATATAGCAGGTATGGTAGGACCCGTTATTACGGGGATACTTGTTCAATCAGCAGGAACAAACGCAACGCTTGGCTTTAGTTATTCTCTCTTATTAACGGCTACTTTGTTACTTGCTTTTGGAATCGGTTTCGCTATCTTTGCTAGACCTGAAAAGAAAATAAAAATGAAGGACGACACGTTTACAGTAGCTTAAATCTACGTTCTTAAAAATAGGCATTCACCTATCCAACTTTCTTTGCATACCTTACCTTGAAAAGCACATCTGGTTAAAAAGGAGCGTGTGTTCAAGGTGACAGGAAAAGCCCTTCATTACTTTGCCGGCGGTAATACAGCACGAGGATATATTAGCTTATATGATTCCAATTTTGCAGGATTAGAAAAGGTGTTTATTTTAAAAGGTGGACCAGGTACAGGAAAATCGACTTTAATGAGAAAAATCGCAGCGAATTGGCTGGAGAAAGACTACGATGTGGAGTTTATTCACTGTTCATCCGACCCTGGTTCCGTAGATGGTATCATATTTCCAGCATTAAAAATTGGAATTGTCGATGGGACAGAGCCGCATGTAGTAGAACCTAAGGCTCCTGGGGCGATAGAGGAATATGTGAATTTAGGAGATGCCTGGGATTCTCAAAGGTTAAGCACGGAAAAAGTAAAAATCATCCGCTTAATGGATGAAAGAAAAGAAGCATATAATCAAGCATACAAGGCATATGCGGACGCGCTGACTGTTCATGATGAATGGGAAGAAATCTATATCGCGAATATGGACTTTGAAAAGTTAAATGGACTAACTGAAAAATTAAAATCAATATTTTACGGAGAAATTTTTCTTAATAAAAAGGCCGATGTACGTCATCGATTTTTAGGAGCAGCTACACCAATTGGAGCAGTGGATTACGTTCCGAGTTTAACAGAGGGTATTCGAAAGCGCTATTTTCTAAAAGGAAGACCTGGTTCTGGAAAATCCACACTTTTGAAAAAATTAGCATCTGCAGCGGAGAATAGAGGCTTTGATGTTGAAATCTATCATTGTGGATTTGACCCCAATAGCTTAGACATGGTCATTGTCCGTGAATTAGGCATAGCAATTTTTGATAGTACAGCGCCTCATGAATATTCCCCAACACGTGAAGGCGATGAAATTGTCGATTTATATACTGCAGCCATTTCGCCAGGGACCGATGAAATTTATAGTGAGCAAATAAAAGATATTTCCACTCGCTACCGAAATAAAATGGATGATGGAACAGCTCACCTTGCTTTAGCGAAAAAGCTTCACGATGAACTCGAAGTGATTTATCGAGAAGCAATTGACTTTAAGATTATTCAAGATATTCAAAATGAGATAGATGCAACCATCGTCGATTGGTGTAAAGGAACAACCGTGAAACCAATTATACACTAAGTGGTAAGTACCGTATTCTTAACAAAAGAGTACGGTATTTTTCATGCTAAGTGCAGTTTCTTGAATAAATTATGTCTTTTCTTAAATGAACTGTGAACTTTCGTGAATTATTATGATTTGCCATAGAATAATTTCGTTTTGGAGGGAAAAAGAAGATTCTGTATCAGAATTTCAACGCAACAAAACTCAATGTACATACTCATTCACTGTGAGAAGCTACATAACAATGCCAATGTAAAAAAAATCCAATGAAAATGTAGAGAGAATGTATAAAAGGGGATGAAGTGGACATACTTTTACTAGTAATTAAATTTTTCCAAAAGTATTCCCCCTTTTTGAGCCTGCAACTAGTTTGCAAGGCTTTTTTTTTGGGTACACTGACTGTTGCCATTAGGGAGTAACGTGGTGTTTTTTAAAATCTATGGCTATGTTAAACATTATCGTTGATTTTTTAACAGAAAGTGAAGGGCTTGGAGCTATTTTCTCACAACATCAACAGTAGCATTTAACATAGCCTCATTTATTGTAAAATTCATATCAACTTTTAACGCCGAAATGCCTTGGATAAGGCCTATATAAGTTAAAAAAATGCTTTCTGCTTTTCTAAGTGCTAGACATTATAAAAAAAAGGGTATATATTTAGTTACCTAGGTAACTATTTTTCGGAGGTTTGAGATGCCATTATATAATGATTTTTTTCATCAATTTTTGCAGGTATCAAGAATATTTACGAAAAAATTGAATGAGCAGCTTTCCAACATAAATTTGTATCACTCACAGTGGTCAGTCATTTACTATTTAAACATGACTGAGACGGCAACCCTTGTTGAGATTAGTAATTATTTCGATGTAGAGAAACCAACGATTACACGGACAGTGAATCGTTTGGAAGAACTGGGATTGATTGAACAAATCCCCGGGAAAAATAAGCGTGAGCGGAGGATTCAATTAACAGACGCTGGCGTTCAAAAGTATATCGAGGGTCAAAAAATCGTCGATGAATTTGAATATAAAATTATGAATGATATTCCCGAAGTCAGATCGTGAAAAGACTCGACAAACATTATTACAATTACAAAAAAATATTAAGGGAGATTGATAGTTTTTATGAAGAGCAACTTGCCAAAACTGTGGACAAAGGATTTTATTACCATTTCGTCTGCGAACTTTTTTATCTTTTTAACATTTTATCTACTAATGGTTACATTAACGGTTTATACAATGGAACAATTTCATACGTCACAAAGCTTAGCTGGGCTGGCTTCAAGTATTTTTGTTCTCGGTGCGGTTTTAATTCGGCCGATTGCAGGCAGAACCATCGATAGCATCGGGATGAAAAAAATGCTATTGATTTCGTTAATTTTATTTTTAATAGCAAGTGTTCTTTATTTTCAAGTAAATAGCTTACCTATGTTATTTGTTAATCGTCTCATACATGGTATAGCTTTTGGATTGGCTTCAACAGCTACTGGGTCCATAGCTGCGGCGATTATTCCAAATGAACGACGTGGTGAAGGAACAGGTTATTTTGCGATGAGTATGAATTTAGCGATGGCGATTGGTCCATTCATTGGGTTATTGATTACTCAACATTTTAGTTTTGACTATATTTTCGCTACAGCTACTATTTTTTCAATCGCTGCATTAGTGGCTACGGTGTTTATACATGTTCCAAAAATACAACAACCTAAAGCGACTAAAACAGGCATGAAGCTAAGCGATTTCTTTGAAAAAAAAGCACTCCCTGCGTCCATCTTAATTGGAATCATGGGATTCACCTATTCAAGTGTTTTATCCTTTCTAACAAGCTACGCTCAGGAAATTAATTTAGTAAGTGCTGCAAGCTTTTTCTTTGTTGCGTATGCAGTTTTCTTACTAGCATCACGCCCATTTACAGGTCGTTGGTTTGATAAATATGGCGACAATATGATCATTTATCCATCACTTGTACTGTTTGCTGGTGGAATGCTGTTGCTTAGTCAAGCTTATTTTGGAATTATATTGTTAATTGCAGGGGCGCTTATTGGGATTGGCTTTGGTACATTTCAATCAAGCACGCAAGCCATTGCGGTCAAACAATCTCCACATCACCGCATGTCTTTAGCTACATCCACTTACTTTACATTCCTTGATTTAGGAATTGGAGTTGGTCCGTTTGTATTAGGTTTTACTATTCCGCTTTTAGGTTATCGTGGGTTGTATGTAGCAATGACAATACTAGCGATTGTATGTATGGCGGTATATTACTTTATTCACGGTAAATATGCATCTATACATCAAAAGAGTCGTGTAAAACTTGAACAGGAAATAGATGCGTAATACATGATTATTTTTCAGCAAACAATGGTCAAGAAATATATGAAAGGAGATTGAAGGTTTTTATGAAGAGTAACATGCCAAAGTTGTGGACAAAGGATTTTATTACCATCTCATCTGCAAACTTTTTTATCTTTTTAACTTTTTATACATTAATGGTTACATTAACGGCTTATACAATGGATCAATTTCACGCTTCGCAAAGCTTAGCGGGGCTAGCTTCGAGTATCTTTGTCCTTGGTGCCGTTTTGATTCGTCCGGTTGCTGGTAAAACGATTAATAGCATCGGTCAGAAAAAAATGTTATTCATTTCGTTGCTGTTATTTTTTATAGCTAGTATTTTATATTTTCAAGTAAATAGTTTGCCTATGCTATTTCTGAATCGTTTCATTCATGGTGTGGCCTTTGGTGTAGCTTCTACGGCTACTGGGACCATATCAGCTGGAATTATTCCAAATGAACGTCGCGGAGAAGGAACAGGTTATTTTGCGATGAGTATGAACTTAGCCATGGCCATCGGTCCCTTCATTGGGCTATTTATTACACAGCATTTTGATTCTTCCCTTATTTTTGTTGTCGCCACGGTCTTTTCCATTATTGCCTTACTGGCATCGCTGTTAGTACATGTTCCGAAAAGAGAAGTTAAGCTGCCGCGGTCAGAAGCTAAGTCAGGCATGAAATTAAGTGATTTCTTTGAAAAAACAGCTATTCCACTTTCCTTGTTGGTCGGGGTGGCGGGCTTTACTTACTCAAGTGTTTTATCCTTTTTGACTAGCTATGCACAGGAGATTGATTTAGTTAGTGCAGCGAGCTTTTTCTTTGTCATGTATGCTGTTTTCTTATTAGCCTCTCGTCCATTTACCGGTCGCTGGTTTGATCAATATGGGGCAAATAAAATAATTTATCCATCTATTTTGTTATTTGCTTGTGGTCTGCTTTTAATCAGCCAAGCCCATATAGGAATTATGCTTTTAATTGCAGGTGCTCTTTTTGGAGTAGGTTTTGGTACCTTCCAATCAAGTACTCAAGCCATTGTTGTCAAAAAAGTTCCACATCATCGTATGGGGCTGGCAACATCTACTTATTTCACATTCTATGATTTGGGAATTGGAGTTGGGCCATTCGTATTAGGCTTTGTGATTCCACTTTTGGGCTTCCGTGGATTATACTTCGCTATGGCGGTACTAGCCTTTATATGTATTGTTATCTATTATTTTGTTCATGGTAGAAGCGTGTCAAAATTTACAAGTGATCAGGGACAACATGCATAATATATTGTTAATCTTGTTTTTTACGCCTGCAATGGATTTGCAGGCGTCTTTTTGTATTGGAAATGTGAAAGTCCCGAGTTAACAATCGGAATCATGCCAACTTTCTTTGGAATCGGTCCAATTCATCGAATAATCATGCTAATTTCCTTCATAATCAGTCCAATTCATAAGAAAATCGTGCCAATTTAAAAATGATGCTAAAAACCCGCCATATGGCGGGTTTTAGTTAAAATTTATAGGTCCATAACTGTTCATACTGGAGACGCGGAATGTCGTCATATTCTCCGTTAGCGAGTTTTTCTTCCCAACCGATTGTCATGTATTCAGTTTGGGAACGATGTGCTTTTATTGCGCCAAATTTTTGCCCTATAACGGTACGGATATCATGAAGGATATCTGGTTCGCCTATTTCATCCTGACAATTGTTTGAAAAGGCAACACATTGAAGCTTTGGTCGATCTTTTTCTGGTATTCGTCCTACTGCTCGGACAACTGCTCGGCCTGTTGCATCATGGTCAGGATGAACGCTGTAGCCAGGATAAAATGAGATGACTAAAGAAGGGTGGAGTTCATCAATTGCCTCGGAAATCATGTTGGTAAGCATCTCATCATCTTCAAATTCAATCGTTTTATCACGTAGTCCCATCATTCGTAAATCTTGAATGCCAATCGCTTGAACAGCATCTAAAAGCTCTTGCTTCCGAATAGAAGGAAGGGCTTCTCTCGTTGTGAAGGGGGGATTCCCTAAATTCCGTCCCATTTGACCTAGAGTTAAACACATATAGGTCACAGGTATACCCGCATTAATGTATAAAGCTAGTGTGCCTGCGACAGAAAAGGCCTCGTCATCGGGATGTGGGAATACAACTAAAATATGGTTTTCCTTTTCCAAAGTATTTCCTCCTTCCATGTTTTAAAAGATGTCAAAGTGAAAAATTTAAGTGGTGGGTAGGTCATTCAAATGGAGTGTGACTAATTTCTAAAGCAACAGCTAGTTTTCCTGAATGGTCCAGTCCCGCTAGCAATAGTCTGCCGGATTCATCTATTTCAAAATGGGTGAGACCTTCAGTGTACACCCAACCAATCATAAGCTTTAAGCCAACCCGATAGGGGCCATCACCGACGATTTTTCCGTGCTCGTACTGAACAAATGCATTGCGAATATAAGCACCCGCTGAGAAGAAATTCTCATCAAAATGGCTAGCATAAGCACCATTTGTTGTTTCAAGGTGGAGATATACATCTTGTTTGGCAAAGGAGTCAATGGCGTTTTGTACCTCTTTAACACTAATTGGTATCATTAAAAAATCATCTCCTTTATTAGAAAAGTCAAAAAAAGTGTCCGAGTGAAGCGGTCCAGACGACTGTAAGTGGGTGTCTTTCTTTTTTCTTATTGTCTAGCTCCACCGGCTAGCCCCTCGAGATGCTTTGGTCCAGCTGATGAAGTCAAAGAACGACTTCACCTTCTGGCCATCCAATACTAGTCGGGGCTGAACGAGCCGGTTCCGCTTTCCGTAATTTGCATGCTTAAATCGAAAAGGCCGCTCCTCATTCGAGCCAGCCTTTTACAATCATTACATGTTGTTTTTCCTTTATTGGGTAACTTTTTTGCCTGCCCCGTATCTATGGTATGCACCATGATTTACTGGACCTACATAATCATTCATTTTCCAAGAATAGCGTACGGCCTCTGTAATGAAGTCCTTAGCCACATGTACAGCTTCACGAACTGATTTACCTTCTGCTAGCTGAGCCGTAATGGCAGCAGAAGATGAACATCCAGCACCGTGATTATTTGTTGTAGCAATCTTTTCAGATTCTAAAATTTCGAACTCTGTGCCATCATAAAAAAGGTCAATCGCTTTTTCATGATTAAGTTTACTTCCGCCTTTAATTAGTACGTTTTTAGCACCTAGTGCATAAATTTTTTCCGCCGCATTTTTCATATCATCAATCGTTTTAATTGGAGCAACCCCAGCTAATTGTGCTGCTTCAAATAGATTTGGTGTCACGATTGTTGCACGTGGAACAAGCACATCACGAAGCGCTTCAGCTGTTTCTGGATTTAGTACTTCATCCTCGCCTTTACACACCATAACAGGGTCAATAACGACATTATCTAGCTTCAACTCGTCTATTTTTCTAGCAACGAGTTCAATAACTTCTACCGTACCGAGCATACCTGTTTTCATTGCATCAATTCCGATGGAAAGAATGGTTTCCATTTGTGCCTCTACGATATCAACCGGTGTTGTAACGACATTGTGAGACCAACCGTTTTTAGGGTCCATTGTAACAATGGATGTAAGGGCAGACATTCCGTAAACCCCAAACTCTTCTAATGTTTTTAAATCAGCTTGTAGACCAGCTCCACCGCTTGAATCTGATCCTGCTACAGTCATTGCTCTTTTCATTGACATTATGTAACAACCTCCTCAGGAGTCAAAAATCATAGGATATATTATCTAATATACATATTAGAATATACCATTATTCATGTGTTGTAAAACGATGAGAATGCTTATTCTATATCATTATAAACCGTTTTAATTAAAATGGAAATTAACAATAAGTATAGAAATTAATAGCAGTTTAGTGCTGGTGAAAAATAAATGGTCATATACTCGCTTGGGCTTTGAGATATAATATAGGATAGAAATTTAGCGAAAAGGGGGCTTACATGATCATGAAGCCAGAATTAAGAAATGACTGGGGACCTTTACTAGAAGAGGAATGTAAAAAGCCATATTTCACTGAACTTGAACAGTTTTTAAATCAAGAATATCAGCAGTATCACGTCTATCCAGCTGCTAAGAATATATATAATGCGTTTCACTATACTTCCTTTGAAGAGGTAAAGGTGGTTATTTTGGGACAAGATCCTTATCATGGACCAAATCAAGCGCATGGATTAAGTTTTTCTGTACAACCCGGGGTAAAAATTCCCCCTTCTTTAAAAAATATATACAAAGAATTGCAGGAAGATCTTGGTTGTTTCATTCCAAATCATGGCTCTCTTGTGGAGTGGGCTAAACAAGGTGTTCTGTTGTTGAATACCGTTTTAACCGTACGCGAAGGCGAAGCACACTCACATCGCGGGAAAGGGTGGGAGATCTTTACGGACCATGTCATTCATTTATTGAATGAACGAGAAGAGCCGATTGTGTTTATTTTATGGGGAAAGCCAGCGCAAACGAAAATTCCTTATATTAATACGGAGCGACATGCGATTCTTACCTCCGTTCATCCAAGTCCACTATCAGCTAATCGAGGATTTTTTGGAAGTAAGCCGTTTTCGAAAACAAATGATTACTTGAAAAAATGGGGGATGACAGAAATGAATTGGCAAATATCTAATCTGTAAAAGTACATTTCAAAGTCAACATATATTAATCAAGGTAGCTGTAGCTAAAGAACAAGGGTGGCGTGAACGCAACAAGCAGACATAACAGAAACAAAAAAGTATTTTCTTCAAAATCGAGGATGATAACAAAGTTTCTGTGGAGGTCCGCCCCTTTTCTATTAAGGAGAATTTTTGATGAAAAGAGTGAATTGTGGGGCTTGTAAGTATTATTACGTAACCTGGGATCCAAAGTTTCCAAAAGGATGTCGAGCTTTTCAATTTAAAACATCCAATCTTCCTTCTTTGGAGGTCTTCCGTTCCTCTGGGGAAGCCTGTTTGAAATTTGAAGATAAGCGGACGAATGACAAAGGATAGATTCTGGTTGTTTCGTTTCAATTTTGATATGCTAGGAGCAGGTGAGGTGAACGATATGGAAGTATCATCTAAACAAGTGTTGAATAAAATTGAGGACCTTGTAGGAAAGGCAAAACAAGCCAATTCAGAGGAAAAACTGAAAGGATATATATTTGCTATTCAGGCATTATGTGAATTGATGACGAATGATGAATCATCTACATCTACGCCTTTGTTAAGCGTAAATCATAGTGTAAAACCAGTGACTACCGTTCAGACACTAACAAATGTAGCAGTCTCAAAACCGGTACCTATGGATAATGCAAATGGTGATTCTATTTTTGATTTTTAATACATAAGGGGGAATGGGGAAATGAAGTTATTTATTATTTTAGGGGCAATTAATGGGTTTCTTGCTGTAGCCTTAGGCGCTTTTGGAGCACATGGATTAGAGGGGAAGATTTCTGATCACTATTTAAACGTATGGCAAAAGGCTGTGCAATATCAAATGTTCCATGCTGGGGGTCTAATAGCAGTAGGCTTGCTAGGACTAAAAATCTCAGGTTCACTGATTAACTGGACCGGGTGGTTAATGTTTATCGGGATTATTCTTTTTCAGGTAGCTTATATATTTTAGCTGTAACACAAATTAAGGTATTAGGAGCCATTACACCATTGGGTGGTGTGTCATTTTTAGCAGCATGGGTTTTAATGATCATTGCCGCCTATAAATATCTATAAAAAACTGGCAGAGAAGGGGATTCCCCTTCATTCTGCCAGTTTTTTTATTGAATCCATAACTTTATAGGCATCTTGCTAATTCCCATTACCGAGGAGGAAAAGAAGCTAGACCAGGTGCAGCACCACCAAATGGGTATTCATATTCAATCTCTTCGTCAAAGATGATGTAGTCAACGTATACCATTGGAAGTAGAACGCGTTTTCCAGTCTCCATTTGACTCAGAATCAGATGATCGCGCCCCGCAGCTTCGATAACGCCTTTAAAGATCTTCGCATTCCATTCCTTATTATTTTCGAAGGTGGAATAGACGGATACGATCTTGCCTTTGTTTAGACGCAAGATATTTTCAATATACGATTGTTCAACAGGCAACATACCAGGTACTTGTGGGCCTCCTGGTGATGGGGTTCCTGGTGATGGTTGACTAGTAGTCGGAAAGGGCACCTGTTGCCCAGGCTGTTGCGGCTGTGGTTGCTGTGGCTGTGGCTGTTGTTGATAAGGCATAGGCTGATATGCTGGTGGAAAAGGCTGTTGATAACCTTGCTGTCTATAGGCTAAATCTGGATTGTCGAATGGAGAGTAAGGGCCACCGTTTGGATAAGCATCATAAGGATTTAAGTTGTTATTTTGAGACATTATAATCCTCCTATTTAAATATCGCTCCAATATGGAACGCATTATTTGATGTTAAAATTATCACTATTTGAAATTTATGGAGGGAGTGGATGGATTATGTCAATGTTCCAAAATAAAAATATTGTAAAGAGCGTTTTCTACATAGGTTCTTGTAGCAAGAACATCATACATATATGAAGAAATAGCTCATTCATGATGGAGCAGCTCTCATAAAAGCAAAAAGTGCCCGAACCTTGTAGGTTTGGACACTATTAATAAATATAAGAATTCATATTAGATGCACTGAATGGGGGCCTTACGCCTTTCGTTGTTTAGCTCCAACGCATAGGACCAGGAGCCCAGCGACTTTTCTACTTAGACATATAAGAAAGAGGCAATGCCTTCTTCTGTAAGAATATTTCCAACGAAGAATGAACCAAATTCTCCGTAACGGGCACTTACTTCATCAAAACGCATTTCATATACCAGTTTTTTAAATTGAAGAACATCATCGGCGAATAAAGTTACGCCCCATTCATAGTCATCAAAACCGACAGAACCAGTAATGATTTGTTTTACCTTTCCTGCATAACCACGTCCGATTAAACCGTGAGAGCGCATCAAGCTTTTGCGTTCATCCATACTTAGCATATACCAGTTATCTTCGCCAGAGCGACGCTTGTCCATAGGATAGAAGCAGACATGCTTAGCCTTTGGAAGAATAGGGTATAAGCGAGAGCGAACATGTGGATTTTGATAAGGGTCTCCATCTTCTCCACCTAAGTAGCTGCTTAATTCAACAACAGAAACATAAGAATAAGCTGGAATCGTATATTCAGCTAGTCTTGTTTTATTAAAGGCATTTTCAATTTCGTTTAATTCTTCCATTGTTGGTCGAGCTAGCATAATCATGAAGTCTGCCTTTTGCCCAACAATTGTATAAAGAGCGTGGCTACCTTCATTGTTATTTTGAGTTGTATTCCATTTATCTAGTAGACCTTGGAATTCAGAGATAGCTAATTGACGTTCATCGCTCGAAAGCGTTTTCCAAGATGTCCAATCTATAATACGAAAATCGTGCAAACAATACCATCCATCAAGCGTTTGTGCTGCTTCACTCATTACTATCACTCCCATAGTGTTAATATATACTTCCAATATAACATAGTTTTGGATGAAGGTTTAAGTTTAATACCTCTTAAAATATAATGAAATAATAGTAATTAGAAGAAAACCTTTTTTTGTTCAAAAAAGTGTCACAAATCGTTGCTACGCCTAATATAACCGGGATTTTAAACAAGAAAATTGAAAATTTATATGCAATCGGTTTAATAAGGCTGGAATTTCTATTTTGGCTAGAGTATTCTAAATGTGTTGTATTAGAAATTTGGTTTACCATTTACATAATTGCCTATCATAAAAGAGAACCTATAAAAGAGGGGGATACATATGAGTAATTTATTTGAAGTTTTAGAAAAAAAGATTTTAGGAAAGAATTTAAAAATCGTTTTCCCAGAAGGATTAGATAATCGTGTGCTTGCAGCTGCTGGAAGACTTGCTAAAGATCAATTAGTAGTACCAGTAGTAATTGGAAATACTCAAGATGTTCAAGCAAAAGCAAACGAATTAAATGTTTCTTTAGATGGAATTGAAATCTATGATCCAAAAACATATGACAAAATGGATGAAATGGTTGCAACTTTTGTAGAAATTCGTAAAGGAAAAGCAACAGAAGAACAAGCACGCCAAATTTTATTAGACGAAAATTATTTCGGTACAATGCTTGTTCAAATGAATCTTGCAAACGGAATGGTAAGTGGAGCAGCACATTCTACAGCAGATACAGTTCGTCCAGCACTACAAATTATTAAAACTAAACCTGGTGTGAAGAAAACTTCAGGAGCATTTATCATGGCACGTGAAGATGAAAAATACGTATTTGCAGATTGTGCCATTAATATTGCGCCGGAAAGCCAGGATTTAGCTGAAATTGCAGTGGAAAGTGCTAAAACAGCTCAAATGTTTGATATTGACCCTCGTGTAGCTTTATTAAGCTTTTCAACGAAAGGATCTGCTGTATCACCAGAAACGGAAAAAGTCATTGCAGCGCTTGAAATTGCAAAACAATTAGATCCTCAACTTGTAGTAGATGGTGAACTTCAATTTGATGCAGCTTTCGTTCCATCCGTTGCAAAAAGCAAAGCACCCAATTCACCACTTGAAGGAAAAGCAACTGTATTCATTTTCCCGAGTCTAGAAGCAGGGAACATCGGCTACAAAATGGTACAACGACTTGGCGGCTTCGAAGCAGTAGGCCCAGTCTTACAAGGCCTAAACCGTCCAGTGAACGATTTATCTCGTGGCTGCAGCGAAGAAGACGTCTATAAACTTGGAATCATCACAGCAAGCCAAGCACTAGCGTAAAGTAACAGGTACTTTTTGATTTGGGGATAACCTGTGGATAAATATCATCGGTGGGGAGCATAGTCCCCACTGATTTTTTTGAATGTGGATAAAGTGAAGGGGAGAGATATATATGCGTGAAACAGATTCTTTGTTAATACAGCGGGAGTGGCGGGTGATTGACCAATCGGCCATCGGTCCGCAGTTTCATGCGTTGGAGTCTTTTGCGATGGATGACACACTTTGTGCTTTAGTTGGAGCGGGAAAGTCGTCAGCTGTAGCTAGAGCATGGGTCCATCATCAAACCGTCGTTCTTGGAATTCAAGATACAAAGCTACCCTTTCTTAAACAAGGCATAGATGTTTTGAAACAAAACAATTTTCATGCGATTGTTCGTAATTCTGGTGGACTGGCTGTTGTGTTAGATGAAGGTGTGCTTAATGTATCGCTCGTTTTTCCGGAAGCGGATCGTAAAATTGAAATTAATCGTGGATATGATACGATGTGGGACTTAATACAGCTCATGTTTGCGGATTTTGAAGTAAAAATTGAAGCACGAGAAATTGTTGGTTCCTATTGTCCAGGCAGCTATGATTTAAGTATTGCTGGTAAAAAGTTTGCAGGCATTTCACAGCGACGTATTCGTAATGGTGTAGCCGTACAAATTTATCTTTGCGTGAATGGCAGTGGGCAAGAGAGAGCCCAGCTAGTTAAAGATTTTTATCAGGCAGCAATTGCAGGGCAAGAAACAAAATTTGTTTATCCCGATATTCACCCTGAAGTGATGGCTTCTCTATCAGAGCTGCTTCATACACCGTTATCAGTATCAGACGTGATGCAGCGATTTTTAGGAGTATTACAAGAACACAGCGAACAAGTCTATTTGAAAGATTTAACTTCAGAAGAGCTGCCCTTGTATGATTCATATTTAACAAGAATCAAAGAACGAAATGAAAAATCTCTTCCTCAATAAAGTGAATCTTTCTTCAATTTGGTTTATAGCCTGTTAATGTATAGACGTCATTTTTAGATATATAAAAAACCTATTCATTTCCTGAACTACATGAAATGAATAGGTTTTTCTTATATCATAAGCTGCAGGTACTAATGAAGCTTGTAAAAATAGATAGGTTGCCAACTTGGTTTCGCTTTTCTATTCATTCGGCCATTTTTTCTAAGTTGCCATTGCGGTCCATTTTGAATTTAGTGGCTGGTCGTTCATCTTCCTCTAATAACACAAGTTTGCGTGCTCGGTTCATGATCTTCATTAGAGTTTCATAATCTTCTTGAATTAAGCCGCTATTTTGCTCTAAATGATTGACCATTCCTTCTAATTCTTCATTGCGTTTTTTCAGTTCTTTTATTTCTAGTTTTAATCTTTCATTTTCTGTTTTTAATACCTCTGCATGTAACATCCGACCGTTCATTGATTCAAGATAAGAAATCACTGTTTCTAGATTACTCGGCATGTCTGCTGGCATATAATTAACAGGACTCACTGGCTTTTCGATGGAAATCATTTCAGCCATTTCTGTCTCATAATTGCTAGTTTCAAATTCTAGTTCAGAATCATGAGATTGAGTTGGTGGTACAATAATATCCTCAAACGTTGGTGTAGGTGGTGTGTATAATAATTTTTTCTTGCCACCTTGGTCTTTTCCTAAAATTCGTTGGCGTTGTTTACGTTGCTTTTTTGCAAGAGATAGAGCTTTGTCATAGGTATGACGAACAACTGCATTCCAGCGAAAACCACATGCAGCAGAAGTTCGATTTAACTTATCTCCAACTTCTTCAAATGCATTCAATTGTGTACTTCCTTCACGAACGTGCCGCAGAACCGTTTCTGCTAGTAATAAATCGTCTTCCTCGGTCCAAGCATCTTGACGAACTTTCATTTCAACATACTCCCTTTCTTTTACTATCTAAAAATGTCAAATAGATGTATAAAAATAATGTTCTACTAATTATTTTGGACAGTTATCTGATATTTTATTCAAAATAGTTAAAAGGATAGTAGTTTTTTGGAAATTAGTATACTTCTGACATACTGTAAATCATAAAAATATGTGATTAGTCTGAAAAATGGCTTCCCTTGAAATAAACATATAGAAGCGGTACAATACCATTTAGTTGTTTAAATTTAACGAGTCAATCGTTTGATATAGAAAGGACGGTAACTGAAGGATGTCGAATGAATTCAGAGTGTGTGATGACTGCAAGGGTGTTAATATCCATACTTTAGTGCCTCGCTTACAAAAACTAGATCCAGATGCGAAAATAGAAGTGGGTTGCCAATCCTATTGTGGACCAGGTAGAAAAAAATCCTTTGCCTTTGTCAATAATCGCCCAGTTGCTGCACTAACAGAGGACGAACTGATAGAAAAGGTAGAAAAAAAACTGAAGTGAACCGAAAAGCGGAAGCGACTCGAGGGGCTAGGCGCTGTAGCTAGACAAGTAGAAAAGCGGAGCCGGCGGAGCTAGACAAAACGAAAAGCGGAGCTGGCCCGATCTGCCGTTGCTAACACTTATACTTACAGAAAATGTATGACGAAAAAATCACCACGTTATTTGCGAGGTGATTTTTTACAGTTTATCCACAACTTCAGACAAATGGAGATAGGATTTCCAATTGAAAAAAGATATAATTAAAGAAATGATTTAAAAAAATGTGACTTATCGCCCCAATGTTGAAAGTCGATGGCACATCTTTACTTTAATCCTTAAAAGAAGGTAAATATTTTTAAAATAAAAGAGGGTCGTTATGAATTATTCTCAAGAAAAACTAATAGAAGAGAAAGTGTTCAAGGACCCGGTGCATCGCTATATTCATGTTCGTGATCGGGTGATTTGGGATTTAGTAGGAACCAAGGAATTTCAGCGCCTACGTCGGATTAAGCAGCTAGGAACGACCTATTTGACGTTTCATGGTGCAGAGCATAGTCGCTTTCATCATTCGCTTGGCGTGTATGAAATTATTCGCCGTATTGTGGACGATGTGTTTGTCAATAGACCCGAATGGAAGCAGGAGGAGCGGTTGCTTTCTTTATGCGCAGCCCTATTGCATGATTTAGGCCATGGTCCATTCTCTCATTCTTTTGAAAAAGTGTTCGGCCTGGATCATGAGCAATTTACGAGACAAATCATTCTTGGTGATACGGAAGTGAATGCGATTCTACGAAAGGTTGGTTCCGATTTCCCTAAGAAAGTAGCAGAAGTAATTGCGAAAACCTATGAAAATAAGCTAGTGATTAGCTTAATTTCAAGCCAAATAGATGCAGACCGGATGGATTATCTGCAGCGTGATGCCTATTTTACAGGTGTTAGCTATGGACATTTTGATATGGAACGGATTTTGCGAGTGATGCGACCACGTGAAGATCAGGTGGTAATTAAGCAAAGCGGCATGCATGCTGTTGAAGACTACATCATGAGTCGCTACCAAATGTATTGGCAAGTGTATTTCCATCCAGTCACACGCAGTGCCGAAGTAATATTAACGAAGATATTACATAGAGCAAAATACTTATCACAGACAGGCTACAAGTTTGCTCAGGAACCTGTTCATTTTTACTCGATGTTTAGCGGGCATGTTACGTTAGCAGACTATTTAAAAATGGACGAAGCTGTGATGCTCTATTATTTTCAATGCTGGGAAAATGAAGAGGATGCTATATTGCGCGATTTATGTAGTCGGTTTGTCAATCGCAGACTGTTTAAATATGTTGAATTTCATCCATCGAATGAGCAAATGAACAAGCTGCTGGAATTAAATACGCTATTCAAAAAGGCAGGCATCGATCCAGAGTATTATCTCGTTGTGGACTCATCGTCAGACTTGCCATATGATTTTTATCGTCCTGGTGAGGAAGAGGAAAGATTGCCAATTCATCTATTAAAAAATAATGGAGAAATCCGTGAACTTTCGCGTGAGTCGGAGATTGTTGATGCGATTTCAGGTAAACGGAGAACAGATCATAAGCTATATTTCCCAGATGATTTATTACGAGACGAATCAACGAAGAAAAATGTAAAACGACAAATTCGCAGACTTTTGGATTTGACATAATAGAGGGACAGGGTAAGGAGTGACAGGCGTTGTTTAAGGATCACGCGAAAATTATTCATGCTATATCAACTGCAGGGGAAATATCTGGTCGAAAAAAACTTCAAAAGATTGTCTACATTGCGAAGAAGCTAGACTTTCCATTTAAGGAAAAATACCAGTTTCATTTTTATGGGCCTTATTCTGAGGAACTAACCTTACGAATTGAAGAATTATGTAATATGGGGTATCTCAATGAAGTGAGGGAAAAGCGAGCAGGCTATTATCAATATTGCTATTCCGTTACGGACGCAGGTCGAGACTTTTTATCCATGCAAGAGGTGGACATGCCGGCATTACCAGATTGCTTACTAGATATGAACGGACAAAATGCACGTTTTTTGGAGTTAGTTTCAACCGTGTTATTTTTTGATACGTTAGAAAAAAGTGAAGTCATAGAAAAGATTTTCACATTAAAGAGCAAACAAAAATATACGCTAGAAGAAATTGATCAAGCCTATACGTATATTGAGCAATTAAAGGAAAAAGCTAGGCTGAATTAACAGCTTAGCTTTTGATGTATATTAAACCTTTATTGAGCTGTGTAGCCACCATCAATCAGTAAGTTAGTACCTGTTACAAATTCATTTTCACATAAGAATACGATGGCATGTGCAATTTCATCTGGTCTGCCAATTCTGCCGATTGGATGTTTGGCAACAAGTCCATCATAATAATCGCCAAGAGCTTTTTTATTGACCATTCCAGATTCAACATAGCCTGGACTAACGCTGTTTACCCTAATATTCTTATCCGCATATTCAAGCGCAAGAGATTTAGTTAAGATATTTACGGCTCCTTTACTAGCATTATAAGCAAAAGCTCCTGCTTGCCCAACGTGACCTAGAATGGAGGCTGTGTTTACAATTGAACCTCCGCCGGTTTTAAGCATTTCGCGAATCGCATATTTTGAACCAAAGAACACGCCATTTTGATTAATGGAAATGACCTTATTATAGTCTTCAAAAGTAAGTTCATGTGTCGGAGCAAGGATGCCAACGCCTGCGTTATTAACCATGATATCTACTTTGCCATACGTATTAACCGTTTCTAATACGAGGTTTTCCACTGATTTTTCATCTGCAACATTGACAGCTACAAATAAAACATCTGCACCTTTTTCTTTTAGTTCCTTTTCGACAGCTTTTCCTGCTTCTTCATTGTAGTCAGCAAAGACAACCTTTGCCCCCTTTTCAATGAAGGCTTCTACTGTTGCCAACCCAATCCCAGAAGCACCACCTGTTACGATTGCTACTCTGCCATCTAATTTAGCCATAAATATTCCCTCCTTCTTTGTTAATAGGATAGCAGAGAATAAGTTGCTTAACTATCATTGGATTTTGAATATTATGTAAATTTTCCGTAATCAGTCTCAATGGAAATAAAAAAGACCAAAATTGGTCTTTTTAACAAGTTGGAAATGTATAAAATTTTTGACACATTTTATGCTATTCTTACAAATCGCTTTTGCGAACTCCGCCTACTGCTAGGTGATTTTTTGTCATTTCTTCGATAAAAACATGAATCGCTTCAGCAGGTGCTCCGCTTGTTTCTGAAACAGCAGCTGTTACTTTTTCTACAAGCGCTTTCTTTTGGTCTTCAGTACGGCCTTCAAGCATTTTTACAGTTACGTATGGCATGGTTATTCCTCCTTAGGTTGTTAATGATTGTAGTGTTTCATATTGTCGAAAAAATTGCAACAATCTTAAAACAGAGTTTTTTCCCTTTTACGTTATTTCCTGTATACTAACGGTAATAAAGAATAGGGGAGAAGCCGTGAATGGATTTTTTAGCTTTTAATTTACAGGAGTTGCCGTATGTCATTATTGTGCTGTTAATTGCTTTTACCGTACATGAATTTTCCCATGCCTATGTCGCTTATAAGTTTGGCGACCCGACAGCAAAGGAACAAGGCAGAGTTACCTTAAATCCTGTGCAACATTTGGATCCAATAGGAACCATTTTTATTTTACTATTTGGGTTTGGTTGGGCACGTCCGGTTCCTGTTAATCGCTTCTATTTCAAAAAGCCTCGTTTGGCAGGAGTGCTAGTTTCCTTTGCGGGACCTTTTAGTAATTTAGTAGTGGCAAGTCTAGGGTACTTCATTTGGTATGGATTGATTGCTTCAGGTGTAGAGGTTTCGAGTTATTTGGACCCTTTCTTTAAAATGCTGATCCATTTGAATCTTGTCTTGTTTGTATTTAATCTTTTGCCGTTTCCTCCATTGGATGGCTATCGGATTATTGAGGATTTAGTGTCGACTAATTTACGGGCGAAATTAACACAATATGAACAATATGGCATGTTAATCTTTTTAATTATTGTTCTTACTCCGCTTAGTACCTTTACGATTCAACCGCTATTCTCTACGGTGTTACCGTTTATTTCTAGTTTGTTAAGTGAATTTTTTGCTAGTTTGTTTTTTTAGCTTGTTATAGAAGGAGGAGCTCTTTATGGAAGAACAAGAAAAGAAAAAGGTCGGTTTTAATATTATTAAAAATAATCCAACAAAGGGTCATGGTGGATTTGGAGCAGGTGTGCTCACACTGGATAATATTTCTCCCGTTATCATTGATGTGGAAGCAGGGGAAGCAGAGGTTGATATAGGTGCGATGCATGCTCGTAGTGCCGTTGAGAAAGGCATTAAATTTTTAAAAACAAAAGAAGAAGTGCCTAATGCTAAACCATATTGGCTTGTATGGGTGACCATTGAGACAGGTGCTAATGGACCTCTTTATGCAGGAGTGACTGCTTGTGAAATGACAGTAGACCGCTCGATTCGTCGTGGCTATAAATCATTGCCAGAGCATGTAAATAAGATGGATAAGTCGCTGAAACGACATATTATCGTTGAGCATATGGACGATAAATCCAAACAAGTATTAGCTGATTTTTTAAAAAATCATGATGCAGGCATGTGGGAATGTTCTGCTGACCAATTGAAGCAGGATTTAGCTGTGGATTGAGAAAATAGAAATTAAAACAAAAAACCTCGAGATCAGTTTAGAATCTCGAGGTTTTTTCATTTGAAATTTTGTTTACACAAGCAGCCTGTTGACGAATGAATCATGCCAATTTTGAAGATAATCATGCCAATTCGTGTAAAAATCATGCCAATTTTAAAGAAAATCATTCAATTTATACAAAAATCTTGGCAAATTGTAAGGAAGATTCTCTTACCCCCAAGGCTTCAACAGTCGTTTATACCAAGGTATTTTCTTCGATGGATCAGTTTCGTCCTGTGATGGGTCATCACCTTGAAAATGTTCTGGACAGTATTCTTGTGGCTCTGTTCCCTTCACAAAGTAGGTTAAGCGAGAAACAGGACAGCGGTCTGTGGCAAGCTTACCACTCGCTGGATTGATGTAAACCCCAATGACGTTATCTGTCTCTTTGAAATTTTTGATAGGCTCGTCTTTTAAGCTCGCTTCCATAAAGGTAGCCCAGATTTTCTTGGCATACGTTTTTTCAAGGGGTCTTTCAATTTTTTTAGCCTGATCATAGCCTGTCCATACCCCCGAAACAAGCTGAGGCGTGTAGCCAATAATCCAGCTATCCGTTGATGTCGATCCTGATTTTCCTGCGTAAGGACGAGTGAGCTGTTTGGCAATCGTACTACCGGTTACCTTTGTGTAACCATTTAGCTTTTCGTCAAATACGCCAGTAAGCATTTGTGTCATAACAAACGCTTGATCAGGATCTAGAATCTGTTCGTTTTCTTTTTTTCGTTGATAAAGAACCTCACCTTTGTGATTTTCTACTTTTGTAATGAAAACAGGCTGAACCTTTTTGCCTCCATTAGCAAGGATGCTATAGGCATTAACCATTTCGATTATGCGTGCTCCGGATGTTCCAAGAGCGAGTGATGGAACTTCATCCATTTTGGTTGTCAAGCCAAATCGTTTGGCCGTTTCAATTAATACTTTTTGGCCGAGAAATAAATGCGTTTTAACGGCATAAATGTTATCGGAAAGGGCAATAGCCTGGGCAAGTGTAATGTCTGCATTTGCATATTGATGATTGAAATTTTTCGGTGAATACGATGACTTGCCATCATCAAATGGAAATGTTGTCACCTCACTTGTTAAAGTGGTAGAAGGTGTAAAGCCATTCTCTAAAGCCGCATAATAAAGCAAAGGTTTAATGGTTGAACCAGGCTGGCGAATGGCCTGTGTTGCTCGATTAAATGGTGATTCTTGATAGTTTCGCCCTCCAACAAGTGCAGCTACTTCACCCGTACCTGGTTTCATCGCTACTAGAGCTGCTTGAATGTCAGATGATTTTTCTATAATCTTGGCAAAGGCGTCTTCAGCAAGTGCCTGTTGTTTTTCGTTTAAGGTAGTATAGATCCGCAATCCGCCCATTTCAATCGTCCGTTCATCCATTTGAAGCTGTGTTGTTAACACTTGCTTAACAGCATCCTGAAAATAGGGAGCGATTTGGTTGTTTGTAATAGGATGTTCACCATTGAAAGACAAAGGTGTTCGGATGGCCTTTTCAAGTTCAGCTTTAGTAATATTGTTCTGATTAACCATGGATGTTAAAACTATTTTCTGACGTGCTTTTGCTTTTTCTAAGTTAACAATAGGTGAGTAACTACTTGGACCTTTCGGAATCCCAGCAAGCATGCTAGCTTCTGCAAGCGTTAAATCCTTCGCGTTTTTTCCAAAATAATAATGACTAGCTGCTTCAACACCATAAGCACCATGTCCGAAATAAATGGTATTTAAATAGCCTTCGAGAATATCCTTTTTAGAATAATTCATTTCAAGCCTAATTGTATATAGCGCCTCATTCCATTTCCGCTTCCACGTTTTATCATGGTCGAGAAAAAGATTTCGAGCGTATTGCTGAGTAATCGTACTTGCTCCTTGTACCTTTGCTCCCGCTTTAATATCAGCAAGGAGGGCACCACCGATACGCTTCATATCAAAACCTTTGTGGCTATAAAATTGACGATCCTCAACAGCGACTGTCGCCTGAACTAAATATGGGGAAATGGATTCAATTGGAACCCAATACCGCTTTTGTCCACTGTTTGTTTCACCTATAACCCGACCATCATCGCTATAATAGAGAGTAGATTCAGATACAGCTATAGGAGGCGGACCGAGAATTTTTGCATACATCCATAGGGACAGAAGCATGATAAATAAAAGAATAAGTCCAATTGTTGCAAGAACGACGAATGCCCGCATATACTTGCCTGCACGTTTAAAGCGTTGAAGAGGAAGTGCCTCCATTACTATGCCTCCTTTTATTAATAGTTTCTATAATTCTAAATATTTTCCTTATATTATTTAGTATGGAAGAAAAAGTATTTTTTAAACGGTGTAAAAGTAATTTTCAAATATTTGACTTGCATTTTTGTTGGATTCATCTATACTTTTTCTGAAATGTAGAAAGGAAGGGAACAAATGAGCATTTGGTTTACTGAGAACCAAACAGAGAATTTTGGAATCACGATGAAAGTGAACCGTACTTTACATGTAGAGCAAACAGAATTTCAAAAGCTAGACATGATTGAAACGGAAGAATGGGGAAATATGCTTTTACTCGATGATATGGTTATGACTTCTCAACGTGACGAGTTCGTATATCATGAAATGGTTGCTCATGTGCCATTATTTACTCATCCTAATCCTGAAAACATATTAGTTGTTGGGGGCGGCGACGGTGGTGTAATTCGTGAAGTATTAAAACATTCAAGTGTAAAAAAAGTGACCCTTGTTGATATCGATGGAAAAGTTATTGAATGTTCCAAGAAATTTTTGCCGGAAATTGCCGGGATGTTAGATGACCCTCGTGTGGATGTTCAAGTAGGTGATGGTTTCATGCGTATCGCTCAAAGTGAAAATGAATACGATGTCATCATGGTTGATTCTACTGAGCCTGTAGGGCCAGCAGTGAACCTATTTACAAAAGGATTTTACGCAGGTATTTCTAAGGCGTTAAAAGATGATGGGATTTTCGTTGCCCAATCAGATAACCCATGGTTTAAAGCGGAGTTAATTCAAAATATCCAACGTGATGTAAGAAAATTTTTTCCGATTACGAACCTTTACTTAGCAAACATTCCAACATATCCAAGCGGTTTGTGGGCATTTACGATCGGTTCAAAAAAATATAACCCACTTGATGTCCCAGAGAAACGGTTTCATGAAATTGAAACAAAATATTATACAAAAGAACTTCATAAAGCAGCATTTGTGTTGCCTAAATTTGTTCAAGATTTGCTAAAATAATGATATTAATAAAGGTGGCCGGATGGCCCAAGGCTAATCTTGGCTTACATTGAGAACTCCGCCCCTTTTTTATGGAGGTATAAAGATGCGTTTTGACGAAAGTTATTCAGGAAATGTTTTTATTAAAAGTCATCCGAACTATGATGAAGCAGAAGCGGTAATCTATGGAATGCCAATGGACTGGACGGTTAGTTTTAGACCGGGGTCTCGTTTCGGCCCTGCGCGTATTCGCGAAGTGTCTGTTGGTTTAGAGGAATATAGTCCATATTTGGACCGCGAGCTTGAAGAAGTCAGGTTCTTTGATGCGGGGGACATTCCATTACCATTTGGCAACCCGCAAAGAAGTATTGATATGATTGAAGAATATGTGGACGGTTTACTTGCAGATGGTAAATTCCCTTTAGGGATTGGCGGGGAACATTTAGTAACTTGGCCCGTTATTAAAGCGATGTATAAAAAATACCCGGACATGGCGATTATCCATATGGATGCGCACACAGATTTACGTGAAGATTACGAAGGCGAGCCACTTTCGCACGCAGCGGTTATCCGTAAAGCAGCGGATTTAATTGGTCCACCCAATGTATACTCATTTGGTATTCGTTCCGGCTTGAAAGAAGAGTTTCAATGGGCAAAAGAAATGGGCATGCACCTTACGAAATTTGAAGTGCTAGAACCACTTAAGCAAGCATTACCGCAATTAGCAGGTCGACCAGTCTATGTAACAATCGATATCGACGTGCTTGATCCTGCGCATGCACCAGGAACTGGTACGGTAGATGCTGGTGGTATTACATCGAAAGAACTTTTAGCATCGATTCATGCGATTGCTGGTTCTGAGATTAACGTAGTCGGCTGTGATTTAGTCGAAGTAGCACCCATTTATGATCCATCTGAACAAACCGCGAATACAGCAAGCAAGCTCATTCGTGAAATGATTTTAGGCTGGGTGCAAAAAAAATAATGGTATAAGCTGTTCCTGTAAATGCAGGGGCAGTTTTTTAATAGTAGCCTATTAAGCATTAATTACTAGCAACCTGTATGGAAATCCCGCCAATTTCCTTATTAATCCCGCCGAATCATGTGAAAATCCCGCCAATTTTTAAGATAATTCCGCTGAGTTTTCTGATATTCCCGCTAAACAGGATAATAACTTATTTCTCAAAGCAAGTTGAAAGTTCGCCCAAGAATATTTATACTTATAAAGTTAAAGATGGCATAATGGAGGATGTGTAGCATTGTCTCTTCATCAAATAGATAATCAAAAGATTAAAGTGACGTTGAAAACGAAAATTACATATGGTCCTGATTCAGAATCGTATGAGCTAATTACTTTCGGGACAAGCCAGTATAAAGGGTCTGATTTATACTTGCAATATACGGAGGAAAGCGGGTCAGGTACAACGAATACAACCATTAAGCATAAGTCGAATGAAACACTCTTGTTAAGAAATGGTGCTTTTAAAATGCGTCAACTCTTTCGTCTGCAGGAAACGACAAATGGACATTATGAAAATATATACGGTACATTCGGTTTGCTGACAACCACGAATCATATTTCTCATCATTGGAACGAGATTGAGCAGGAGGGCAAGTTAACTTTGCACTACCAATTACATATGCAAGGCAGCGAGCCAGGCCAATATGAAATGACGATTATGTATAAAAATATAAAAGAATAAAATGGAATGTTAGCACCGATGTAAACAGAACGTGATGTTCTTTAATAAGGAGGAACAAAATAGATGAACATAGTAGAACAGGTTCAAGTAAGATTAAAAGAAGAAATCAAAGCTGCGGTAATAAAGGCAGGGTTAGCAACTGAAGCACAAATTCCAGATGTAATTTTGGAGTTACCTAAAGATAAAGCTAACGGTGATTACTCTACAAATATGGCGATGAAACTAACGAAAATTGCAAAAAAAGCACCAAAGTTAATTGCTGAAGCACTAATTGAAAACTTTGATCAAACAAAAGCATCGATTGAAAAAATTGAAATTGCCGGTCCTGGATTTATCAATTTTTATATGAATAATGCTTATTTGACAGAATTAATTCCTACAATTTTAGAAGCAGGCGATCAATACGGTGAGAGTGATTTTGGTAAAGGGGAAAAAGTTCAGGTTGAATTCGTATCTGCCAACCCTACAGGGGATCTTCATTTAGGTCATGCGCGTGGAGCTGCTGTCGGTGATTCATTATGTAATGTGTTAGCTAAAGCTGGATATGATGTCACACGGGAATATTACATCAATGATGCTGGAAACCAAATCCATAACTTGGCAATTTCTGTAGAAGCACGTTATTTTCAAGCTTTAGGTTTGGAAAAAGAAATGCCAACAGATGGTTATCATGGTGAAGACATTATCGGTATCGGTAAAAAGCTTGCAGAAGAATTTGGCGATAAATATGTACAGGTAGATGAAAAAGAACGCTATGACTTTTTCCGTGAATACAGTTTGAAAGTTGAAATGGCCAAATTGAAGCAGGACCTTGAAAACTTCCGTGTTCCTTTTGATGTATGGTATTCCGAAACATCACTATACCAAGATGGAAAAATTGATGCAGCCCTTGCTGTACTTAAAGAAAATGGTCATATTTATGAACAAGATGGAGCAACTTGGTTCCGCTCCACTGAACTTGGTGACGATAAGGACCGCGTGTTAATTAAGCAGGATGGGTCTTATACGTATTTAACACCAGATATTGCCTACCACCGCAATAAATTAGAGCGTGGTTTTGAAAAGTTGATTAATATTTGGGGAGCAGACCATCACGGATATATTCCTCGTATGAAAGCAGCAATTGAAGCTTTAGGCTATAATCGTGATCAGCTTGAAGTTGAAATTATTCAGCTTGTACACTTGTATAAAAATGGCGAGAAAATGAAAATGAGTAAGCGTACAGGGAAAGCCGTAACTATGCGCGACTTAGTGGATGAAGTAGGCTTAGATGCAACACGTTATTTCTTCGCGATGAGAAGCGCTGATACGCATATGGATTTTGACCTGGACCTTGCCGTTTCACAATCTAATGACAATCCAGTGTATTACTCGCAATATGCACATGCTCGTATCTCTAGTATTTTACGCTCAGGTGCTGAACAAGGAATGAGCTTTGACGGTGTGAATGACTTCACTATTCTTTCTTCTGAAAAAGAAGTAGAATTATTGAAAAAATTAGGAGAATTCCCACATGCTATTGCGGAAGCAGCTGAAAAACGGATGCCACACCGCATCACAAATTATATTTTCGACCTAGCATCTGCTTTCCACAGCTTCTACAATGCAGACAAAGTATTAGACGCTGAACATATGGACAGAAGTAAAGCACGTTTAGCGCTTATAAAAGCAGTTCAAATTACATTAAAAAATGCGTTAACATTAATTGGGGTATCTGCACCAGAAAAAATGTAATGCAAAAAGAGGGCGTCTATTGGATTAACGGGTTCCGATACGGGGGCTAAAAGATAGATCACATGATGCTTCAGGCGTGAATTCACATAGGAATTCACGCCTTTATTTTTGTTATAAAATCAACAGTTTTTCTACTTTTGTTCTGATTTCCCATTTAAATTCACATACAATTCGTTTAAAGAAACAATACTTATTGTTCAAGATGAATATATGAAACAAAATCGAGTAGCAAATGTCCCTGATTGGTAACTCATTTTTGATGAAGGACAAAATAGAATAAGAGTGCCGAGGGTTTGTCCTTCATAAAGCCTATGATGAAGGCCAAAACCGAAACAGAAAGTCGCCGTAAGGTCCTTTATAACGCGGATAAAGGCCAAAACCGAAACAGAAAGTCGCCGTAAGGTCCTTTATAACGCGGATAAAGGCCAAAACCGAAACAGAAAGCCGCCGTAAGGTCCTTTATAACGCGGATAAAGGCCAAAACCGAAACAGAAAGTCGCCGTAAGGTCCTTTATAACGCGGATGAAGGCTAAAACCGAAACAGAAAGCCGCCGTAAGGTCCTTTATAACGCGGATGAAGGCTAAAACTGAAACAGAAAGTCGCCGTAAGGTCCTTTATAACGCGGATGAAGTTCAACCCGAATCAGAAAGCTATGAACTGCCTGTCATAAGCCCAATATTCTTTCAGGTTAAGTATGGTAGCAAATATCCCTGATTGACTCCGATTTTTAACGGCGTTTCCATATGTGACTTTTAGTGGGATTTCATCTAAGAAATTATATACGTTTTAATATGATAATCAGTCTGCGTACACTTTAAAAAGGCACCTGTTACTATTGGAATGTCTTCTTTTTTGCTATTTCCAATAAATCGCTCCGCCACTTATTCTTTTGACTCCGCGAATTTTAGCGACATCCTCTATCAGTTTTAACATCGCTTGATCTTTCATTTTTGCTTCCACCATTAAATCGACGTCTTGTCCAACTTCACGTAACCCCTTGAATAAAGGCATAAGAAAGTCTAAATTGACAAAATCAGAATGGGAGCGAAATTCAGTTTCGGACTTTGGTGAGGAAACATGAATTTTTGGAACGATATCTAGATCCCTCCAGGTGGCAAAAATGTCATCCAGTAAGTTAACAAGTGGTACTTCGCATAGATTGGCTAAATGGTGGTGAAAGTCGAATACAAGGGGAATCCTTTCTTTCTGGCAAATATGTAATGTTTCAAGGGCTGTATACGTCTTATCATCATTTTCTAACGTCATTTGCGCTTTGATTTTCAATGGTAGTTGTTTCAGGTTTTCGTGAAATTGTGCCGTTGCAGATTCCTTATCACCATATGCCCCACCTACATGAATATTAATGTATGAATGATCTTCTACTCCCATCGCTTCAAGCATTTTGTAATGAAAGCCCATGTCCTTTACTGCATTTTTTGTGATTTCATCTTTTGGACTGGTAAACAAGGTAAATTGATTAGGGTGAAAGCTAACTCGTAACTGATGTTGCTCAATCCAGTTTCCAAGTTCATGCCATTCCTTTTTAAAAGGTGTCACAAAATCCCACTCCACATCTGGATGAGTGGCTAGTGGAACAATGGAGCTCGATAGGCGGTACACGTCGATCTGATGAGCGGTATTGTAATATAAAATACGACGTGTATTTTCAATATTTTGCTTTGTCACTTCAAGAAGCTTCTCCATTCTTTGCTCCTCACTAAGAGATGAGAAACGTTTATAGGTCATGGTTTTTGCGGGGGATGCCTCCCACAGGCAGGTGGCATTAGCTACATAACCAAAGCGGATTTTCATTTGACAATCTCTCCTAAAGGGTTATAAAAATGGCGAAAATAGAGAAGCAACAACTTCTTTTATCTTTTGAAAAAAATTAGGCTCCCAGAGCGCTTTTTCGCTAATTGGTACTGAGTCGGTCATATCGTTGGTTAGGTACTTTTTTGCTTGTTCAATAGTGAAAAAATCGAATATTAAACAATTCACTTCACAATTTAAAAATAGACTGCGTTTATCAAAGTTGGCTGTGCCCATGTCACATATTTTTTCGTCAATAAGGATTGTTTTAGCATGATAGAACCCTCTATGGAATTGCAAAATATGAGCTCCATCCTTAAATAGGATCCGGAAATAAGGGTAGGCTGCTTCTTTCACTAGAATGTGATCCGATATTTTTGGAACGATGATCGTTAATTGCACACCTCTGCCAATAGCTTGTTTTAATTCAGCTAGCAATGTTTTACTTGGAATAAAATAAGGCGTTCCAATAATGATTTGTTTTTTTGCATCCCGTATAAGTTGAACAAATCGTTGTTCGAGGCCGCCCCCGTCTACTGTAAATAGTTGATGCTCGTGTTTACCAGGAGAGAGGGATGGGAAATATTCAGGATGGCTCAGTAAATTTTCGTTTGTAGCGGCGAGCCAGTCTGTTAAATAGATCGTTTGTAAATCCTGAACCCCTTCACCTGTCATTTTTAGATGATAATCGCGCCAGGGGCTCAATTTAGGGTCTTGGTTAATATATTCTTTTCCAATATTTAGGCCACCAAAATACCCAATTTGTCCATCAATAACGGTAATCTTCCGATGATTCCTTTTTTGTACACGATAAAAGAAAAAGGGAAATCGGGGTTTTAAACTATAAGAAAAATGGACACCGCTCCGCTTTAATTTTTCAATTGCCTGCTTAGAAAGTTTATGAGCGCCTGCCCAGTCAGCAAGCAAACGTACTTCCACTCCACTTTCTGCCTTTTGAGCTAATAGCTTAAGAAATTTTTGACTAAACTGATCATTTTTTATGATATAGAATAAAATGTGAACATGCTTTTTAGCTTGTTCAATTTCAGCAAATAAGTCTTGAAATAGCTCAGGTCCAGAGGAGAATAGGACAAGATTGCTTTGACGACGGGGAAACATCCTTTGTTTGTAGTTTTGTGCATTCCACTTTTGTCCCCATTTAAAATCAATCCATAATAAAATAAAAATAATGAAAATAATGAGTAAAATAAAGGCTATTGCTTCAATCATGTTCAACGGTATCCACCCCTTCTCTAAATCGTTCAAACACCTTATAGGTGATTTTGAAACCTATAAAGATAGCGTAAAACGAAGACCACACCAATAATCGTTCTAAACCCAAATATAGTTTGTCCAAAACTCAAGATCCACATTAAATATTTGTGAAATTTTGCCCCTTATCCATTTAATTTTTGGAGGGCAATTAGTTTGTATACAAGAAAAAAATGTAAAAATTTCAAAAAAGTGATTGACTGCATCTGCACTCATATTATAATAGAATTAATACAATTTTCAGAAAAATACCAGTTTTGTAAGGAAAATGTAGGTATCACAAACAACTCTCGTGGACAATAGATATGAATCAATGGTGTTGTATGGCCTTTGTACTAGTAATCTATTACGCAGTGAGATTGATAGCTTATGCTAAATATGAAAAATATGAAGGTGTCATTTCTTTCCTTTTCCTACAAAAAGAGACGCGCTGGTAGTTTCGATAACACTCTATAAATCTGCAAGAGGGGGAAGAAACAAATGAATGGCTTACTTTGGATTAACTTAATTGCAACACTGCTTGTAATCGCTTACGCAGCAAGTTTATTTACCTACTTGCTAAAAACTAGAACAGCCTATGTAAAGCTTGGTAAAAAGGTAGAGTTTGACAATCGAGTAAAAGAACGACTTGAAAAAGTGTGGGTAAATGTTTTTGGGCAAAAAAAGCTATTTAAGGATAAAAAGAGTGGAATTATGCATCTTTTGCTTTTTTACGGTTTTATTCTTGTTCAATTTGGAGCTATTGATTTCATTATTAAAGGAATCTACCCAGGAGCACATTTACCATTTGGACCTGTATATCCCGTTTTCACCTTTTTTGAGGAAATTGTCACACTAACTGTACTTGTTGCCATTTTATATGCCTTTTATCGTCGCTATATTGAAAAACTAGTTCGATTAAAACGTGGTTGGAAAAGTGGATTAGTTATTATTTTCATTACTGGCATTATGATTACGGTTTTATTAGGAAATGGAATGGCCATGATTTGGCATGGACATGAAGCCTCTTGGGCAGAACCAGTCGCTTCAAGTATAAGCTTTATACTTGGTTGGATTGGTGAAACAGCTGCGATTAGTGTATTTTATGTAGCTTGGTGGTTACATCTACTTATTATTCTCACCTTTTTAGTGTATATCCCTCAATCTAAGCACTTCCATTTAATTGCAGGCCCATTAAACGTATATCTAAATCGTTTAGACCGTCCTGGCAAATTGAAGGCGATTAATTTTGAGGAAGAACCAGAAGATGAAAATGCAGAAATATATTATGGTGCAAAGCGCATTGAAGATTTTACACAGCTTCAGCTTGTGGATTTATATGCTTGTGTGGAATGTGGACGTTGTACGAATATGTGTCCAGCAACAGGCACTGGTAAAATGCTTTCACCGATGGATATTATCGTGAAAATGCGTGACCATTTAACAAATACGGGAGCGGTTGTGACAGGTAAGCAACCATGGGTTCCTAGCTTTGTTTTTGGAAATATAGAAGGAAATCAACTGGCTGCAGAAGCTAATTCAATTGGTGCTAAGGAATCTGCTGCCACTGCTGAAGTATATACAAAGAGTTTAATTGGTGAAGTCATTACGGAAGAAGAGCTTTGGGCATGTACGACTTGCCGAAATTGTGAAGATCAATGTCCGGTCATGAACGAACATGTGGATAAAATTATCGATATGCGTCGTTACCTTGTGCTAACGGAAGGAAGATTAAATCCAGATGCTCAGCGTGCGATGACAAATATCGAACGTCAAGGGAATCCATGGGGCTTGAACCGTAAGGAAAAGGAAGACTGGAGAGGACTTCGCGAGGATGTTCATGTACCAACGGTGAAGGAAGTGCAAAAAGCGGGCGAGGAATTTGAATATTTATTCTGGGTAGGATCAATGGGATCATACGATAATCGCAGTCAAAAAATTGCTCTTTCATTTGCAAAACTATTAAACGAAGCGGGCATAAAGTTTGCTATTTTAGGAAGTAAAGAGAAAAACTCTGGTGATACGCCGCGTCGTCTAGGTAATGAATTCCTATTCCAAGATCTAGCAGCGAAAAACATAGAGGAATTTGAGAAAAATGAAGTGAAAAAAATTGTTACGATTGACCCGCATGCTTTTAACATTTTTAAAAATGAGTATCCAGATTTTGGCTTAGAAGCTGAAGTCTATCATCATACTGAACTATTAGCTCAGCTTGTTAAAGAAGGAAAGCTTGTACCAAAATACGAGGTAAATGAAAAGATTACTTTCCATGATTCTTGTTATTTAGGACGGTACAACGATGTGTATGATCCACCGCGTGAAATTTTAAAATCTATTCCTGGCGTAACTCTTGTTGAGATGGAACGAAATCATGAAAGAGGTATGTGCTGTGGAGCGGGTGGCGGATTAATGTGGATGGAAGAAGAAACGGGGCATCGAATCAATGTGGCTCGTACGGAACAAGCTCTTGCTGTAAATCCAACTGTCATTAGTTCAGGTTGTCCATTCTGTTTGACCATGTTAACGGATGGAACAAAAGCGAAAGAAGTAGAAGAAGATGTGAAAACTTATGATGTAGCTGAATTACTTGAAAAAGCTGTCATAGGAGAACCTGCTACGGTACTTTCTTAAACCGTCATTTTAAAACGAGATACAAATAGTTGAAGCAGGCTACTTTTTTTCTAGTGTTTCAAAAATAATGACTAGGGGGGAAAAAGATATGACTAAAACTGTCATTGTAAGTGGAGTGAGAACACCGTTTGGGAAATTTGGTGGAGAGTTAGGTAGTTTAACAGCCTCGGAGCTTGGAGGCATTGCGATAAAAGAAGCATTGGAACGATCAGGGGTATCCTTTGACCAAGTGGACGAAGTCATTATGGGGAATGTTCTTCAAGCAGGGCAAGGCCAAATTCCTTCACGTCAAGCCGCTCGTCAGGCAGGTCTACCCTGGGATGTAAAAACAGAAACGATTAATAAAGTGTGTGCTTCAGGGTTTAGAAGTGTAACACTAGCTGATCAAATAATCCGCTCAGGTGATGAGGAAATCATTGTTGCAGGCGGCATGGAATCAATGAGTAATGCACCATACTTACTGCCAAAAGCAAGATGGGGATTACGAATGGGAGAAGCTAAGTTAATCGATTCTGTGATCAATGATGGGCTAAGCTGTAGCTTTACTGGAGTCCATATGGGAACGTACGGTAATCAAACAGCGGAGGATTTGGATTTATCTCGACAATCTCAGGACGAATGGTCTCTTCGTAGCCATCAAAAGGCTAACCAGGCCATCGAAAACGGGATATTTGCTGAAGAAATCGTTTCAGTACAAGTTCCTGTTCGTAAAGGGAACCCCATTGTGATTGATCACGATGAAGCTCCTAGGAAAGATACATCGATTGAAAAATTAGCCAGATTAGCACCTGCATTTGGTAAGGAAGGTACGATAACGGCAGGAAATGCACCTGGTATTAATGATGGCGCGGGTGCACTTGTGTTAATGAGTGAGACACGAGCAGAAAAAGAAGGAAAAGAGCCTTTGGCCTATATTGTCGGTCATGCGGAAGTGGCGGTTGAAGCTAAGGATTTCCCAAAAGCTCCGGGTTATGCAATCAATGAATTATTGAAAAAGACAGGGAAGTCTGTACAGGAAATTGACTTATTTGAAATCAATGAGGCCTTTGCAGCTGTTGCACTAGCTAGTGAAAAAATTGCCCATATTGGTTTAGAAAAGATCAACGTAAATGGAGGGGCAGTTGCCTTAGGTCACCCCATTGGTGCAAGTGGTGCAAGGATTATCATCACGCTAATGCATGAATTAAAACGTCGTGGAGGCGGACTCGGTATAGCAGCCATTTGTAGTGGAGGCGGTCAAGGGGATGCCATTTTGATTGAAGTGCCTAAGCAGAAATAAAAGGGACTTTATCCCACTTTTAGCAGGCGGTAAGATCCCTATACTTCAAGATTTTGAGAGGCAAAGAAGTTAGGTGAGGACAACAGCACGTATTGTGTCCGAATCAATGATCACAGACTAAGAACGTAACATCTTGTTGCAACGTCTGTGTGAACCTCAACAACCATCAATGGGGAAATGAAAAAATCCCTATTGATGGAAGTTTCACTTTATTGGAGAGCTTGGTGAGTTTAGTCCAAGCTGAATTAATAGCAATGATAATAGCTTATTCACACAAATCAGGGGGAATAGAATATGCGATTTAAATTAACGGAAGAACATGAAATGATTCGAAAAATGGTCCGCGATTTTGCATTAAATGAAGTAGCGCCAACGGCAGTTGAACGCGATGAAGAAGAGCATTTTGATCGTGAAATTTTTAATAAAATGGCTGAACTAGGTCTTACAGGTATTCCGTGGCCGGAACAATACGGTGGTATCGGTAGTGATTATTTAGCGTATTGTATCGCTGTTGAAGAATTATCAAGAGTAGATGCTTCTATAGGGGTTACTTTATCAGCACATACTTCTTTAGCAGGCTGGCCGCTTTATAAGTTTGGATCAGAGGAACAAAAACAGAAATATTTACGTCCGATGGCTCAAGGTGAGAAAATGGGAGCTTACGGTTTAACAGAACCTGGTTCAGGATCAGATGCAGGTGGTATGAGAACAACTGCAAAACTAGTGGGCGATGAATATATTTTAAATGGTTCTAAAATTTTCATTACAAATGGTGGAGAAGCGGATATTTATGTTGTATTTGCATTAACAGATCCACAGTCTAAACAAAAAGGAACAAGTGCGTTTATTATAGAAAAAGACTTTTCAGGTTTTAGCATAGGGAAAAAAGAGAAAAAAATGGGCATTCGTTCATCACCTACTACTGAAATTATTTTCGAAGATTGTCGTGTTCCTAAAGAGAATCTGCTTGGTGAGATAGGGGATGGCTTCAAAATAGCCATGATGACATTAGATGGTGGTCGTAACGGAATCGCTGCTCAAGCGGTTGGTATCGCCCAAGGTGCTCTAGATGCTGCAGTGGATTATGCAAAACAACGAGTTCAATTTGGTAAGCCTATTGCTGCACAACAAGGAATTGGTTTTAAACTTGCGGAAATGGCAACAAATGTGGAAGCGGCAAGACTTCTTACATATCAAGCAGCTTGGTTAGAATCTGAAGGACTCCCATATGGAAAAGAATCAGCGATGTCTAAGTTGTTTGCAGGAGACACAGCTATGAAAGTGACAACCGAGGCTGTTCAAGTATTTGGCGGATATGGTTACACGAAAGAATATCCAGTAGAACGCTTTATGCGTGATGCAAAAATTACACAAATTTACGAGGGTACACAAGAAATTCAAAAACTTGTGATTTCGAGGATGCTTACAAAATAAAAGGATATTAAAACGGAATTTTGTATAAATCACTAGTTTGGAAGTGAAAGTTAGTGATTAAAAATAGAAGAAATATGCAAAAGTCGTAGAATGAACTAGCATAAACCTCTCTAATTTGTTTATAATGGTTTATATGTTTAATAAGCAGAATCAGTTTTTTTGAAGGTTTCAAGGAAACTGTCGAATAGAGAAGGGAAGTGCGCAAGTTGAGTTTAAAACAATTCTCAAAAGAAGATATTGTAGAGATGTCATTAATCGAACTAGCATACGAATTATTAGTAGAAAAAAATGAACCATTCTTTTTCAATGATTTAGTAGATGAAATTGCAACGTTAAAAGGAGCAAAAAAAGCAGAAGTCGCTTCTAAAGTTGCACAATTCTATACTGATCTAAATATAGATGGTCGTTTTACTTCACTTGGAGATAATCGTTGGGGATTAAAAACATGGTACCCAGTTGACCAAGTAGAAGAAGAAGTGGTACATACTGTCAAAGCGAAAAAGAAAAAGAAAGCTAAAGCAAAATCTAAAAAAGCAGCTGTTGTGGATGAAGATTTAGATTTAGAAGAAGACTTAGACGAAGATTTGGAAGACTTAGACGATTTAGACGAAGAAGATTTCGATGACAGTGATGATGACTTATTAGACGACGATGATGATGATGATGATATTGATGAAATCGATGAAATCGATGCGGATATTGATGTTGTTGATGATGACGATCTTCTCGATGATGATGATGATGAGACTCGATAAAGATTTAATAGTAGATGAAGAATTTGAAATTGATGAGGAAGAAGAAGATTTGGAAGTCGAAGACGATAAAGAGAAAAAATAAAAGTCTAAAGTCTTTGCTCGTGTGTATGACCCCATTTATACAAATGAGCAAAGGCATTCCAATCAATTTATGAACCTTATTGGAAAAATAATCGCTCTTGACTTTTCAGTGCGAAATTTGTAGAATCATTTTTGGGCTCCTTTTAAAGGACACTATGATTGATTATATTGCTCCCTTACAATTAGTAGGCGGGGCTTTTTTATTTTTACCCGTTCTAAGAGCCGGGATTGAGGAAAAACCCCCATTGATGGAAGTTTCACTATATATCAGTGTGTAACTTCAAGTATGAGCCAATTTGGCTACTAGCTCCACCGACTAGCTTACTTAAGAAAAAATAAGAATAACTTAATTTTTCACGAGCTGAACAAGCCGGTTTCGCTTTCTTATTTGTAAACCTCTACAGATGATGGAATGGAAAATGACATCATTTTTTTATTTTTTCCAAATGAAATGTTTAAAAAAGTAGAAACTAGTAGAAGGCTGATTAACAGAATTAGATTAATGATTTAATTTTTCTTAATAATGTGATGCTGTAGCATCCATTGATCACGAATAAGCAACATGTAAAGACATTTTAAGAGGGGGATAACATATAATGACAAAGTATATTTTTGTAACAGGTGGGGTAGTTTCTTCCCTAGGAAAAGGGATTACCGCTTCATCTTTAGGAAGACTTTTAAAAAATAGAGGATTAAGTGTAACGATTCAAAAATTCGACCCGTATATTAACTTAGACCCAGGTACAATGAGCCCATATCAACATGGTGAAGTATTCGTTACGGATGACGGTGCTGAAACAGACTTAGATTTAGGTCACTATGAGCGTTTCATTGATATTAACCTAGGCAAACATAGTAATGTTACGACAGGTAAAATTTATTCAACGGTATTGAAAAAAGAGCGTCGTGGGGATTATTTAGGCGGTACAGTTCAAGTCATTCCTCATATTACGAATGAAATTAAAGACCGTGTTTTCCGTGCTGGAAAAGAAACAAATGCAGATGTCGTAATCACAGAAATTGGTGGAACTGTTGGGGATATCGAGTCACTCCCATTCCTTGAAGCCATTCGCCAAATTAAGAGTGATATCGGTATTGATAATGTTATGTACATTCACTGTACGTTAATTCCTTATCTTAGAGCATCTGGTGAGTTGAAAACTAAACCAACTCAACATAGTGTAAAAGAGCTTCGTGGTCTTGGAATTCAACCAAATATCATTGTCGCTCGTACTGAAAAATCAATTTCAGAAGATATGAAAGATAAATTAGCATTATTCTGTGATATTGATAAAAACGCTGTGATTGAATGTCTAGATGCTGACACACTATATTCAATTCCACTTGCTTTACAAGAACAAAATATGGATCAAATTGTTTGTGATCATTTAAAATTAAATGTTGGCCCAGCTGATATGGAAGATTGGAAAGCACTTGTTGAGAAAGTCACTTCTTTAACAAAGAAAACAAAAATTGCTCTTGTTGGTAAATATGTAGAATTGCAAGATGCTTATCTTTCTGTCGTAGAGGCATTGAAACATGCAGGATATGCATTTGATGCTGATGTTGAAATTGATTGGATTCACGCTGAAGAAGTAACAAAATCAAATGTGGCAGAATTACTTGGAAATGCAGATGGAATCCTTGTTCCAGGTGGCTTTGGCGATCGTGGGATTGAAGGGAAGATTGAGGCTATTGAATATGCACGTGTAAATAAAGTACCATTCTTAGGTATTTGTTTAGGAATGCAACTAGCATCGATTGAATATGCTCGTAATGTATTAAACATAGCCGATGCTCATTCAGCAGAGATTAAGCCTGAAACAAAAAATCCAATTATTGACTTGCTTCCAGAGCAAAAGGATATTGAAGATTTAGGTGGCACGCTTCGCCTTGGACTTTATCCATGTAAGCTAACAGAAGGAACAAAAGCTTTTGAAGCTTATAATGATGAAGTGATTTACGAACGTCATCGTCATCGCTATGAATTTAATAACCAATACCGTCAAGCGATGGAAGAAGCAGGATTTGTTTTCTCTGGTACGAGCCCAGATGGTCGTTTAGTAGAGATTGTCGAGTTGAAGGATCATCCTTGGTTTGTAGCGTCTCAATTCCATCCAGAGTTTAAATCTCGTCCAAATCGCCCTCAACCACTATTCAGAGAATTTGTGGGCACAGCATTAAAACAAAGTGAAAAATAAGATAAGCGGAAAAATACTTTGATAAAAAGGAGTTGTCCGAAAAGGGCAACTTCATTGATTCAAATTCAAGTACAAGATTAAGAAGGGGAATCCACAAGTCGAATAATTGACGTGGATTCCCCTTTATCGGTTTTGTTACTTAAGAATTGACAATCGCGATTGTACAAAAGGAGAGAGAGAGCATGTCTCAATGACTTTATCCGGTTGAATATCGTGAAAAAGGTGAGAGAGAGCGAGTCTCAATGACTTTATCCGGTTGAATATCGTGAAAAAGGTGAGAGAGAGCATGTCTCAATGACTTTATCCGGTTGAATATCGTGAAAAAGGGGAGAGAGAGCGATGTCTCAATGACTTTATCCGGTTGAATATCGTGAAAAAGGAGAGAGAGAGCGGGTCTCAATGACTTTATTCGGTTGAATATCATGAAAAAGGGGAGAGAGAGCGAGTCTCAATGACTTTATCCGGTTGAATATCGTGAAAAAGGGGAGAGAGAGCGAGTCTCAGTGACTTTATCCGGTTGAATATCGTGAAAAAGGGGAGAGAGCAGAATTCAAGAACCGTACACTGTTTATATTCCTTAGAAAAGGTTGTTCAAAAAGTCAGCCTTCACTGACTTTTCTGAAAGCCCCTTTGCTATGATCATTTGTTTACTTACACCTTTAAACGGTACCCGTTATCCTAATGCAATATCATTTAATATTCTTCAAGATATTCTTGCAAGATTTCTTCCATCGTAAATTTAATGCCAAAATAAGCAAATAAGGCAGCAAGTAAAGTCGGGTAACCTGTTCTTTTGCCATCCTCTTTAGGAATTAATCCTCGTTCTACCTTTAAATCAATAGAAACATCTGCTAATGTTTGGAGAGAGTCTGTATCAGATTGAACAATCGTAGATACAGCTGCGAATGGGACACCCTCCATCTTCAATTTTTGAGCTAATTGGACCGCTTCTGGGTCATTTGAATAGCGACTGAATAATAAAAAGCGATCTTCCTGTGTTAGGGTAATATCCGAGTTGTAAGCTTTTGTTTTTAGCATAGGCTCAATTCCTTGCAATGCTTCATTGGTCACGCCCTCCATCTCACCAAAACCGTGAATATAGATGGTACCATCGCCAACTGCTGCTTGAGTTAATAAGCGGGCAGCATCTTCTAAGTTAGACTCTTCTTTTTCCATAATACTTTTAAATAGGCCGGTCAATTGGGTTGAGAACATTTTTAACATCTTCTAAGTTAAACTCCTTTTTGCTGTATATTGTCTGCATTTTAGAATCTTATCCTTATTTCCATACTATCAGAATCCATTGCTTTGCAAAAAGAAAAGTTTAAACAACTGTACATTATGGAAAAAAAAGATAAAATAGGGATATATAGATGTTTCCAATATCAATTTATGCAGGGATTAAAGAGTAATTGGCGAATTTTTCTTGTAGGATTTATTCTTATATAGGGAGTAGAATCAGAAAGGGTGATTATATGGTGGGGAAAATTTTAATAGTGGATGATCAATTTGGGATTAGAATCCTATTAAACGAAGTAATGATGAGAGAAGGATATGAAACGTATCAAGCTGCAAATGGTGTACAAGCACTTGATATCGTTCAAAATAATGCACCAGATCTTATTCTATTAGACATGAAAATACCAGGAATGGATGGAATAGAAATTTTAAAAAGAGTGAAGAAAATTGATCCTGACATTCGTGTTATTATTATGACTGCTTATGGTGAGCTCGATATGATTCAAGAAGCAAAAGAATTAGGGGCTATTACTCATTTTGCTAAACCATTTGATATTGATGATATAAGAAAAGCAGTTCGGGATTATTTGCCTATTCAATCTAGTTGATTCGACATGCTCATCATGGACTATAGTTTAGCTATCAAAATGTCGGAAAAATATCAAAGTTATTAAAGCTAAATGAGTCTATTTTTTATTCATTTTGGTATAGACTAACTACATAACGAAGATCTAATTTTATTACCTTCATACGGCTGTCTTTATTTGCAAAAGAGTAGTCGTATTTTTTTGGAAGAGTGGATTTGCTTCCCCTTAACTAGTCCACAATAATAAATTAACAGTGGGTAGTGGTTGCCGTTTTTTTCATGAATTGATATTCTTAAAGAGAATGTAATAATCACTACTTCTATGCCATTTGATTAAATGCTTTGGGGAAAATGGTGAATTACGGAAAATGAATTTAGTAATAGGGGGAAGTTTCAATGCCTTTAGTTTCAATGAAGGAAATGTTGGACAAAGCACTTGCAGAAAAGTACGCGGTTGGACAATTTAACATTAACAATTTAGAATGGACACAAGCTATTTTAGCTGCGTCTGAAGAAGAAAAATCACCTGTTATTTTAGGGGTGTCTGAAGGTGCTGCCCGCTACATGGGTGGGTATAAAACCGTTGTTATGCTTGTAAAAGGTTTACTAGAAGATATGAAAATTACAGTACCAGTTGCCATTCATTTAGATCATGGCTCTAGCTTTGAAAACTGTAAAGCAGCCATCGATGCTGGTTTTACTTCTGTTATGATCGATGCTTCTCATCATCCGATTGATGTAAATATTGACATGACGAAACAAGTAGTAGAATACGCTCACGCTCGTAATATTTCAGTTGAAGCTGAAGTAGGAACAGTTGGTGGACAAGAGGATGATGTGGTGGCTGATGGCGTCATTTATGCAGATCCACAAGAATGTGACCGATTAGTAAAAGAAACAGGTGTAGATTGTTTTGCTCCTGCATTAGGCTCTGTTCACGGTTTGTACAAGGGAGAACCAAAGCTTGGATATAAGGAAATGGAAGAAGTGCGTGATTTAACGAAAGTGCCTTTAGTATTGCATGGGGGAACGGGGATTCCTACAAAGGATATCCAAAAAGCAATATCTCTTGGTACGTCAAAAATTAACGTAAATACAGAAAACCAAATTGTTTTCACAAAAGTAGTACGCGATCTTTTAAACACAAACGCAAAAGTATATGATCCACGTAAAATTATCGGACCAGGACGTGAAGCAATTAAAGAAACAGTAATCGGTAAGATTCGTGAATTTGGTTCAAACGGTAAAGTGTAATAAATACATAGCAATACCCGTCTATATCAACGTATAGACGGGATTTGTTACCACTAAAACAATCATACGGAGGTCTAGTATATGAAATTCTTTATTGATACGGCGAATATTAGATGAAATTCGTGAGGCATATGCACTTGGAATTTTAGCAGGAGTGACAACTAATCCATCACTAGTAGCTAAGGAAAAAGGTGTTTCTTTTCATGATCGTTTAAAAGAAATTACCGAATTAGTTAAAGAATCTGTATCAGCAGAAGTGATTTCCCTAGATCATGAAGGCATGATGAAAGAAGCAGAAGAATTAGCTACGATTGCCCCTAATATCACCATAAAAGTTCCAATGACTCCGGACGGTCTAAAAACGGTAGCTGCCCTTTCTAAAAAAGGGATTAAAACGAATGTAACTCTTATTTTTAGTGCGAATCAGGCTTTGTTAGCTGCTAGAGCGGGTGCTTCTTATGTATCGCCATTCCTTGGTCGTTTAGATGACATCGGTCATGATGGTTTACAAGTCGTTTCAGATATAGCAGATATTTTCGCTATTCATGACATTCAGACGGAAATTATCGCGGCGTCTATTCGTCACCCAATGCATATTACCGAAGCAGCCTTGAAAGGCGCACATATTGCTACAGTTCCCTATAAAGTCATTCTTCAATTATTTAACCATCCATTAACAGATAAAGGCATTGAAGCATTTCTTAAAGACTGGAGTACGCGTACAGAACAATAATAAACTTTCTCGCTAAGCCATTAACTTTAGAAAAATTTCTCAATTTTTTTACATGACTTTGCTGTTTCTGTACACACTAATAAAATAAATCATGTATTTTACACTATTAGAATTTAAATCATGAGGATGATAGTATAAGAAAAATCAACTTTCGCTATTGGGGCGATAAGTCGTGTTTTTCTAATCGAATTTTGCACAGTTTTTTGGAAAAAATTATATGGAAAGCTTCTACAGTGCTTAGCGTGGAAGGGAGTTTATTATGGAAAAAATAAAAATTGCGGGCGGTTACCCTCTAAAAGGAAGTATACGTGTAAGTGGTGCAAAGAATAGTGCAGTTGCGCTTATTCCTGCAACCATCCTAGCAGATTCCCCTGTAACGATCGAAGGTTTACCTGATATTTCAGATGTACAAACATTAAAAGCATTAATGGAGGAAATAGGTGGACAAGTCCACTTTGAGGATGGAGAAATGACCGTAGACCCTCGTCAAATGGTCTCTATGCCTCTGCCTAATGGTCATGTTAAAAAGCTTCGTGCATCCTATTATTTAATGGGTGCGATGCTTGGGAAATTCAAAAAAGCAGTGATTGGTCTTCCTGGTGGTTGTCATCTTGGACCTCGTCCTATTGATCAACATATAAAAGGCTTTGAAGCATTAGGTGCTCGAGTGACTAATGAACAAGGTGCGATTTATTTACGTGCTGAAGAGCTAATAGGTGCGCGAATTTATCTTGATGTAGTCAGTGTCGGGGCAACCATTAATATTATGTTGGCAGCTGTTTTAGCAAAGGGTAGAACCGTAATTGAAAATGCAGCGAAAGAGCCGGAAATTATTGATGTTGCAACACTATTGACAAATATGGGTGCAAAAATTAAAGGTGCGGGAACGGATATTATTCGTATTGATGGAGTCGAGAATCTCCATGGCTGTCGGCATACGATTATTCCTGATCGAATAGAAGCAGGTACATTTATGATTTTAGCTGCTGCTGTTGGTCAAGGGATTTTGGTTGATAATGTCATTCCACAGCATCTTGAATCAGTAACGGCTAAGCTGCGTGAAGCAGGCGTTCAAGTAGAAGCAGGTGACGATCAGATTTTTGTGTCCCCAGGTATTGGTTTGAAGGCCGTAGATATTAAAACATTAGTGTATCCGGGATTCCCAACTGATTTACAGCAGCCCTTTACCTCATTATTGACTAGTGCGACTGGCACAAGTGTCGTTACCGATACGATTTATGGTGCCCGCTTTAAGCATATAGATGAGTTGCGACGGATGAACGCGCAAATTAAAGTAGAGGGACGAGCAGCGATAATTACCGGTCCAGTTCAGCTACAGGGTGCTAAGGTAAAAGCCAGCGATTTACGGGCAGGAGCTGCACTCGTTATTGCAGGTTTATTGGCAGAAGGAGTAACTGAAGTGACAGGCGTAGAACATATTGATCGTGGCTACAGTAATCTAGTTGAAAAGCTTTCAGGTCTAGGAGCAACGATTTGGCGTGAAAAAATGACAAAAGAGGAAGTTGAACAGTTAAAAAACTGACACTTCTTTTTTGTGTTAGTATGGTATGATATAATGTGTTATACAAATTAAATATATAAAATATTTAAAAGGATTAAAGCGTAAGAAAAATAGCCTTTAAATGATACCTTTAGGTACAGCGACTTCAACCATAAGGGGTAATAAGTCGTGTTTTTCTAAAAACATGTTTGTTCACGCTGAGGAGGAACCGGGAAATGGAAAGAAGTTTATCGATGGAGCTTGTTCGTGTTACGGAAGCAGCAGCTCTATCTTCTGCACGCTGGATGGGTAGAGGATTGAAAATGGAAGCCGATGATGCAGCTACTACTGCTATGCGCGATGTGTTTAATACAATTCCTATGCAGGCGACAGTTGTAATTGGAGAAGGCGAAATGGACGAAGCTCCAATGCTATATATCGGTGAGAAATTAGGAACAGGAGTAGGTCCTTTAGTTGATATAGCGGTAGATCCTTTAGAAGGAACAAATATTGTTGCATCAGGTGGTTGGAATGCACTAGCAGTTCTTGCAATCGCTGATCGTGGAAATCTTCTTCATGCCCCTGATATGTATATGGAAAAAATTGCTGTCGGACCAGAAGCGGTTGGACAAGTTGATATAAATGCTTCAGTTTTGGATAATCTTAAAGCTGTTGCAAAAGCAAAAAATAAAGACATTCAAGATGTAGTTGCTACGGTATTAAACCGTGAACGTCATTCTAAAATTATTCATGAACTTCGTGAGGCAGGAGCTCGTATTAAGTTAATTAATGACGGCGACGTTGCTGGAGCAATTAATACAGCATTTGATAAAACAGGTGTCGATATTCTTTTCGGTTTAGGTGGAGCACCTGAGGGCGTTATCTCAGCAGTTGCTTTAAAATGTCTTGGTGGTGAAATTCAAGGAAGATTAATTCCACAAAATGAAGAAGAAATTATTCGTTGTGGAAAAATGGGAATTGAAGTAAACAAAGTTCTTCGTATGGAAGATCTAGTACGTGGCGATGATGCAATTTTTGCAGCATCAGGTGTAACAGATGGAGAATTATTACGTGGTGTTCAATTTAAAGGCCAATATGGTACAACGCATTCTATCGTTATGCGTGCTAAATCTGGAACAGTTCGTTTTATTGAAGGACGTCATAGTATTATCAAAAAACCAAATGGTCTTATTGGTTAACTAGTCAGACTATAAATGCGGGCGGTCAACACCGCTCGCTTTCTATATATAAAAATTTAGGTTGAATATTTCATACAAAGGAAGTACAATAAATCTTGTTTTAAGGTTATGTGTTTTAAAGAAAACTCGTCGATTAGCGAGCCTGTAAAGGCGAAGACAGAGGCGTAGTTGCCCTTATACTATCTTCATTTGATATAAATTCTGATAGTATAAAGAAAGATTCTACCTTTTTACTCCTAACTTCAAGAAGCCTTCCAATTATTTCTTCATAAATACGAACGTCTCATCCTTTAAAAGAGAAAAGCCGTTTAAAAAAACTAAATGGACTGTGATTTTTCCTTCTATCCATCAGTCATTACTTTTTTCAGTATGGGTGAAATATGTCTAATTAACTAAAGTGTGGTGTCATAATGAGTTTAACTATTTCGAATTTAGAAAACATGAAACTAAAGGATCTATATGAGCACGCACGCGAATATAAAGTATCCTATTACAGCAAGCTATCCAAAAAAGAACTGATTTTTGCCATTTTGAAGGCTCAAGCTGAACAAGATGGATTACTGTTCATGGAGGGTGTGCTTGAAATTATTCCTTCAGAGGGCTTTGGTTTCTTACGCCCAATTAATTATTCTCCTAGTTCGGAGGATATTTATATTTCCGCTTCACAAATACGTAGATTTGATTTGCGTAATGGGGATAAAGTATCTGGAAAGGTTCGTCCACCGAAAGAAAATGAACGTTATTATGGATTGCTTCATGTGGAAGCCGTAAATGGCGACAATCCAGAATCAGCTAAAGAACGTGTGCATTTCCCAGGGTTAACACCGTTGTATCCAGAACGTCAAATTAAATTGGAAACAACACCAAAGAACATATCGACTAGAATTATGGACTTACTTGCACCAGTAGGGTTTGGACAACGTGGTTTAATCGTTGCCCCGCCTAAAGCTGGTAAAACGATGCTTATTAAAGAAATTGCCAATGCAGTGACAACTAATCATCCAGAGGCAGAACTAATTGTCTTGCTTATTGATGAACGTCCTGAAGAGGTAACGGATATTGAACGTTCGGTTGCAGGTGATGTAGTAAGTTCAACGTTTGACGAAGTACCTGAAAATCATATTAAGGTTGCGGAGCTTGTTTTAGAACGTGCGATGCGTTTAGTGGAGCATAAACGCGACGTAATTATCCTAATGGATAGTATTACGCGTTTGGCTCGTGCTTATAATTTAGTCATTCCACCAAGTGGACGTACGCTTTCAGGTGGGATTGATCCAGCTGCATTTCATAGACCAAAACGATTCTTTGGTGCAGCCCGTAATATTGAAGAAGGCGGTAGCTTAACGATTTTGGCTACAGCATTAGTTGAAACGGGTTCTCGTATGGATGATGTCATTTACGAAGAATTCAAAGGTACAGGAAATATGGAGCTCCATTTAGATCGTGCTCTTGCTGAACGACGAATCTTCCCAGCGATAGATATCCGCCGTTCCGGAACACGTAAAGAAGAACTTCTAATTCCAAAAGCGCATCTAGACAAGCTATGGGCGATTCGCAAAACCATGTCAGATTCTCCTGATTTTGCCGAGAAATTTTTACGTCGCCTAAAACAAACGCAGAGTAATGAAGAATTTTTTGCTAAGCTAGATGAAGAAATGAAAAAAGGCGTTGCGAGTGCTAAACGGGGATAAGAAAATGAGTGAAGTGAACACTTGGAACATTGTAACAACTCCGTACTTTATATAAATAAGAGTTGCACAAGTTAGATGAAGTTGTTATAATAAATTCATGTGTTTTTACAATAAATGTGAGAGTATTCGTCTCATATAGTTAATATAACTCTGTTTCGCGAGATTCAGGGCAGAAGGAGCTGAAAAGAATGAAAGCAGGAATTCATCCAAATTATAAAGCTGCAAAAGTTATTTGCTCTTGTGGTAACACATTCGAAACTGGTTCAATCAAAGAAGAAATCAAAGTTGAAACTTGTTCTGAATGTCATCCATTCTACACTGGACGTCAAAAATTCGCTGAAGCTGGCGGACGTGTTGACCGTTTCAACAAAAAATACAACCTTAAATAAGGCGATGTTTTTAAGAAAAACAGGCAGGTACACTTCTTGCCTGTTTTTTTATATCATCAAATCGACGAGCATAGATGTCTAGCACAAGAAGCCAAATAGACTTTACCTGGAAAGGAGATTTTGATTCCATGTATGAAATGAAGCAATCAGGCTGGATTGAATTAATATGCGGAAGCATGTTTTCAGGTAAATCTGAGGAATTAATTAAAAGAGTAAATCGAGCTCAATTTGCGAAACAAAATATTTCTATTTTTAAGCCAAGCCTGGATAATCGTTATGCAACGGAAGCTGTTGTGTCGCATAATGGTCGTTCTGTAGTGGCCAGACCGATTGAACGTTCAGCGGAGATATTCAATTATATAGATCATTCCATTGATATCGTTGCCATTGATGAAGTGCAGTTTTTTGATGAAGAAATTATTACAGTAACCCAGCAGCTTGCGAATAGTGGGTATCGTGTTATTTTAGCTGGATTGGATCAGGATTTTCGTGGTGAACCATTTGGTCCAATGCCCGCTTTACTAGCATTAGCTGAGTCTGTAACGAAGCTGCAAGCGGTCTGTGCTGTTTGTGGCTCACCGGCAAGCAGAACGCAAAGACTGATTGATGGTCAACCGGCTGCCTACAATGAACCGATTATTCTTGTGGGGGCTTCCGAAGCCTACGAACCGCGTTGTCGTCACCATCACGAAGTACCTGGAAGGACGAGCACGGACTTAAAAGTTCAAATGTAACAGTTTAGCTGCTTAAGATTCCAATCAATCTTGAGCAGCTTTTTGTTGGTTTTTTACAAAAGAAAAATAGGGTAAAATGAAGCAGAGAGGAGTTAGAGACATGAAAAAATTTTGGATGATTATTATCGCAATTGTATTATTAATTGGATTACCATCAGTTGATCAAAAGGAAGCTGCTTCTAATGTAAAGAAGAAAGTAATTGTGATTGATCCCGGGCATCAGCAAAAAGCAAACTTATCGAAGGAACCAGTCGGACCCGGTTCGAAAATAAAAAAAATCAAAGTCGCAGGTGGGACAAGCAGTCGATTTACAGGGAAGCCTGAATATAAATTAACGTTAGAAGCGTCTCTCATACTTGGGGAAATTCTTAAAAGTAGAGGCTACAAAGTTGTTTATACACGCACAAAAAACAATGTGAATATTAGTAATGTAGAACGGGCAAAACTAGCAAACAAAAATAAAGCGGACTTATACATACGAATTCATGCAGACGGCTCTACAAATCCTAAGCAAACAGGACTTTCGATTTTAACACCGTCCTCTAAAAATCGATACATATCTAAACAAGTATATAAAAATAGCTTACAGGCTTCCCAGTCTATTTTAAAAGAAGTGAAGAATAGAAAAAACGTAGCGGTTAAAGGAATCGCTTACCGAGATGATTTGTCAGGTACCAATTGGTCAAAAGTTCCAGTCACATTAATTGAACTTGGGTATATGACAAATAGAACAGAAGATAAAAAACTTGCAGATAAGAAGTATGTTACGAGCTTGGCTACAAGCATGGCTGATGGGATAGATAAATTTACAGGAAATAAATGAGTCTCATTCATTATGAATCCTAGACGATGATATTTTGGTTATACTATAATAGAAGTATTGTGATTAAAAAGTGTAATATGTTTGATAGACGGTTAACCGAGAAGATGATGAGGTGGAAAATTTGTTTGATCGATTACAAGCAGTTGAAGATAGATATGAACGGTTGAATGAACTACTTAGCGACCCGGAAATTATTAACGATACAAAAAAGCTTCGCGAGTATTCTAAGGAGCAATCCGATATTCAAGAAACGGTCATGACGTACAAAGAATATAAATCAGTGAAAGAGCAGATTCAAGACGCGAAAGCCATGCTTGAAGAAAAGCTAGACGCTGATATGCGTGATATGGTAAAAGAAGAGCTAAGTGAATTAGAAGCAACCTCGGAAGAATTAGAAGCAAAAATGAAAGTTTTGCTAATTCCTAAAGATCCTAACGATGATAAAAACGTTATTATGGAAATCCGTGGAGCTGCTGGTGGCGATGAGGCTGCCCTATTTGCTGGGAATCTATACCGTATGTATAGCCGATATGCCGAAATGCAGGGCTGGAAAACGGAAGTCATTGATATGAGTGCAACGGGTTTAGGCGGCTTCAAGGAAATCATCTTCATGATTAATGGTAAAGGGGCGTACTCTAAGCTGAAGTTTGAAAATGGTGCCCATCGTGTTCAACGTGTTCCTGAAACGGAATCAGGTGGACGCATCCATACTTCGACGGCAACGGTGGTTGTTTTACCTGAGACAGAAGAGGTTGAAGTTGAAATTCATGACAAAGATATCCGCTTTGATGCGTATGCTTCTTCGGGCGCAGGTGGCCAAAGTGTTAACACGACGATGTCAGCTGTGCGGTTAACCCACATTCCTACAGGTATCGTTGTTACTTGTCAAGATGAAAAATCTCAGCATAAAAACAAAGATAAAGCGATGAAAGTGTTACGCGCTCGTGTGTATGATAAGTTTCAACAAGAAGCTCAAGCAGAATATGATCAGAATCGGAAGTCGGCAGTTGGAACGGGTGATCGTTCGGAACGGATCCGTACATATAACTTTCCGCAAAATCGTGTAACGGATCACCGAATTGGTTTAACACTTCAGAAATTGGATCAAATTATAGAAGGTAAACTGGATGAAATCCTTGATGCCTTAATTTTAGAAGACCAATCTTCTAGGTTGGAGCATGCAAATGAGTAATTCAGTCAAAAAAGTATATGAAGCCCTCAACTGGGCTTCTTCTTTTTTAAAAGATAACAATCGTGATGCGAATGCAGGTGAAATTTTATTAAAGTTCTATTTAAAAATGAGTCGTTCACAGCTTTTGGCTAGTCTACAGGATGACTTATCTGAAGAAATCTTTGCCGCATTTGAGCAGTCTGTGAAGCAGCATGTGGAAGGCGTGCCGGTTCAGTATATGATCGGAAGCGAAGAATTCTATGGTCGAACTTTTATCGTTAATGAAGAAGTACTTATTCCAAGACCAGAAACAGAAGAATTAATCTATCATACGCTTCGTTTGATGAAGACGATTTTTCCTACTGAGAAGCCGTTGGATTTGGTTGATGTCGGGACAGGTAGCGGCGCGATTGCCATTACGATGAAGTGCGAGGAGCCGAGCTTGCAGGTAACGGCAACAGATATTGCTTCAGAATCACTAGAAGTAGCAAGGAGGAATGCAACGGCATTAGGTGCAGATGTAACCTTCGTTCAAGGGGATTTGCTGCAGCCATTTATAACAGCCCATCAACGTTTTGACGTGCTGCTCTCTAACCCGCCCTACATTCCGGACGATGATATAGTGGAGATGTCTAATGTAGTGACCGAACATGAACCACATCGAGCGCTCTTTGCGGGGGTAGATGGACTAGATTTTTACCGCCGATTTATGGAAGAACTGCCACAAGTGATGCGCACTCCAGGGTTCATCGGCTTCGAGGTAGGTGCAGGCCAAGGGGAAAAAGTGGCTGAATTGCTTAGAAGTACTTTTGCCAATGCAGAAGTTCATGTTGAAGATGATATAAATGGGAAGGACCGCATGGTTTTTGCTGTGTTGAAGTGAGAACGTCTCTTTTTTAAGAGGCGTTTTTGTTTTTTTGCTGGAGTTCTAGCTCCTATAGGTTGCGCAAATAGCAGTAATCTTGCAAATTCCCTTGAAAATCCTGCGGAATGGCTCCATAATCTTGCAAGTTCTGAAGCTAATCTTGCGAATTCACCAGAAATTCTTGCAAATTCAAAAATAGCATGAACGGAATCGAGCCCAATTCATTGATAATCGAGCCAATTCATGAAAAAATCATGCCAATTTTTAAGAAAATCGAGCCAATCCACCTCCAAATCGGTCCAATTCAAAAATGGTGCCGAGAAGTGGCTCTCTCAATTAGTAGTCTGCCTATCCTCGGACATACGAATCTCGCCAATTTCTGAAATAATCCCGCGGATTTATACAAAAATCCCACCAAAACTAGTGATAATCCCGCCAACTCAATCAATTCACACTTCCAGCAAATTTTCATTTTACTAGTTTAAGATATCAAAAAGCTGGAGAGACTGTGTGTATGAGAGGGGCGAGGAGAATGAAACGAATGAAACGTAGAAATTTAGCCATTATATATCTATTAATCTTAACAATTGGAACTATTTTGAGTTTATATATACCAAAGCAGGAAGTGGTGACAGCTAATGCAGCTATGTCTGTTATTCCAGATGAAGCTATTCGGTTGCGAATCCTAGCTAATAGTGATCGAGAAGCAGATCAGGCCGTCAAGCGATTGATTCGCGATCAAGTGAATCAGGATATAACAAGCTGGGTGGCTCAACTTACTTCATTAGAAGAGGCGAGAAAGGTCATCATATCACATATGAATGAAATCCAGGCAACGGCAGAAAGCGTTATAGAAGAACAAGGGTTAAATCAATCAGTAAAAGTTGATTTCGGTCAAGCGGCGTTCCCAACGAAGCTATATGGACAATTCTTGTACCCAGCAGGCGATTATGAAGCGGTCATCATTACATTAGGTGAAGGGGAAGGGGCTAATTGGTGGTGTGTCTTGTTTCCACCGCTTTGCTTTTTAGACTTTTCGAATGGAACGGCTGTTAGTCAAAGTCCATTTGATGAGGAAGAGGAAAGTGCTGCAGCGGCGGTCAATGAGACTGAGGGGGATGCGGAAAAAGTAGCAGTAGCAAATCAAAATGAAGTGGTTGCAGATAAACCTGAAGAAGAAGTAAAGACAGAAGGCCAAGTAGAAGAAACGACTAGAAAGACGGCAGTGGAAGCGAAAGAAGAGGTAAAAGAAAACTCACAGCTTGAGGCTGAAGACGCTCAAGTGGAAGAACAAGCGGATAACCAAACAAATGAAGAAGCTATAAGTGAGGTAGATTCTAAGTCAGATTCAAAAGATCGGGAAGAACAAGTAAACTCCGAAAAGATAGCTGAAGAAATACCAAATGAAGCAGCAGATACGGTAGACGAAGAAAAGGTTATAGCAAGTGAACCAATCTATAATGGAACAGAAGAACCCCAAATCGTCAAAAAATCCCTATTTGCAGAAATCTTCACCAAACTATTCTAAAAAAGCTAACTTATCCACAGACTTATCCACAATTGAAAAAGTAACAGGTACTTTATGTTATACTGGATAAAAAAAGTGAAGGTGTTTTTGGTGGAAACAAAGTATTGGGTAGTGAATCAGGTGGATCATCCACAGGGTTATCCACTTATTATAGAAGCAGCCGATTATTTGGCTCGTAATGAAGTGATTGCTTTTCCAACTGAGACAGTGTACGGGTTGGGGGCAAATGCAAAAAGTGAGGAAGCCGTAAAGAAAGTATATGAAGCGAAAGGACGTCCAAGTGATAATCCGTTGATTGTCCATATTGCTTCTGAGTCACAGCTGGAAGAGTTTGTGACCGATATACCACCGGTAGCTAAACGATTGATGAAGGAATTTTGGCCTGGTCCCTTGACTTTAATTTTGAAACGAAAACCAGGACAACTAGCAAAGGCTGTTACAGCGGGATTAGAAACGGTTGCCGTACGAATGCCAAGTCATCCGGTTGCACTTGCTCTCATTAAAGCTAGCGGTCTGCCTATAGCTGCACCAAGTGCGAATACATCTGGCAAACCAAGCCCTACAACAGCCAAGCATGTGAAGGATGATTTAGACGGTCGAATCGCTGGAATAGTAGATGGCGGCGCAACAGGAGTAGGTGTTGAATCCACTGTGTTAGATTGTACAGTGGAGATTCCTGTGATTCTTCGTCCAGGTGGTGTTACGAGGGAACAATTAGAGCTCATGATCGGACCGGTGAAGGAAGAAGCAGCCTTATCAAAAAAAGATGAAACACCGAAGGCACCTGGGATGAAATACACGCACTACGCTCCCAAAGCACCGCTTACGTTAGTGAACGGAACACCAGGATTTATTCAACAATTGGTTGACAGAAAACGGGCAGAAGGATTAAAAGTAGGCGTTTTAGCAGCAGAAGAGAACCGATTATCCTATCGGGCTGATTATGTCGTTACACCAGGTTCATTAGCGAATTTAGCGACTGTAGCGACTGGATTGTATGATGCGTTACGACAATTTGATCAATGCCCAGTCGATTTGATTTATAGTGAGGTATTCCCTACTGAAGGAATTGGGAAAGCGATCATGAATCGTTTATTTAAAGCAGCAGGTCAAAAACTCATAGAAGAGTCATAAAGGTTATTAGAGATGAAGGAGACAATTCATGCTATATGAATTGTCTCTTGTACTTTTTAATTCTAATCTGCTGTGGACATGCATAGTTTGTAGAAGGATAAGCACGTCCGAGGAGGAGATTGAATGCACGCTTTTACTGGCGAAATCATAACCCTGATGATTATGGCGATTGCATTAGGAATGGACGCCTTTTCTATAGGATTAGGTATGGGAATGTTTAGGATGCGTCTTAGGCAAATATTTACCATTGGGATGACTGTAGGCATCTTTCATATATGGATGCCATTGTTGGGCATGATATTTGGTCGTTTTCTTTCTGATAGATTTGGCACTTTTGCGACTTATGCAGGTGGAATCCTCCTTGTGTTGCTGGGCATTCAAATGTTCATTTCAGGATTTAAAGGTGAGGAGGAGACTATGCTTGCTCCTGTCGGTAAAGGATTATGGCTGTTTGCACTGAGTGTGAGCTTAGATAGTTTTTCGGTAGGACTAACTTTAGGTATTTATGGAGCCAAAACAATGGTGACCATATTAAGCTTTGGTTTAGTTGCGATGATCTTAACTTGGAGCGGTCTATTAATTGGCAAGAAAATTCAGGGCCTTCTTGGTATGTACAGTGAAGTCTTTGGAGGATGTATTCTCTTTATATTTGGTTTAAAATTATTACTTTTTTATTAACAATACATAAACTTATTAAAAAATTTAAAAAAATTTAAAATTATGTAATTGTTTATTTACATAATATTCTGTACGATTAATAGATAAGTAAATATTCCTATATATTGTAATCGTGCGGGGGAAAAAAGTATGATATTTAATAGAAGAGTCTTTAAAACAATTAAATCAAGCCTCAAATACGGTTGTTGTGCTTATTGATGAAATGCTTCAACAGTATGAAAAATAAATAAATGTAGTGTATCCATCCATAGAAGCTTCTACTGATGGAAGTTTCACTTTATAATAGAATTTATAAAGGGGGCCTGGTGAAATGATTAAAGTTCTATTTGTTTGTACAGGCAATACATGCAGGAGTCCGATGGCGGAAGCAATTTTAAAAAGTAAGAATATTCCTGGAATCGAAGTGAAATCAGCAGGGGTTTATGCATCTAAAGGCCAAGAGGCTTCAATATATGCAACCGAGATATTACGTGAAAATCAAATTAATCTTCAACATTCTACTACTCCTTTGTCAGAAAAAGAATTGGATTGGGCTACCTATGTGTTTACAATGACAGAAGGGCATAAATCAATTATTACTCACTCTTTTCCTAAAACGTTAGACAAAACTTTTACTTTAAAAGAATTTGTAAATGACGATATAGTAAATAGGGATGTGATGGACCCGTTTGGTGGGTCACAAGAAATTTATAGAGAAACATATGAGGAGTTACAATCTTTAATGGATGATCTTATTAATAAATTAGACATATAGAAGCGGCACAATGGGGGATGGAAATGGATAAAAGGGATCGTTTCAAATTTGGACTACGAAAACAACTAGCGTTGTTCATAACTGTAGTGGCATTAATTACTTACTCAACATCGGGGGTCTTTATCTTTGTATTATATCCATTGTTTTTTTCTGAATGGAATCAAGTAGTGTTTATTATTTCTACTTTGTCATTAGGAATTATATGGTCGGGGATCCTCGCTTATTTTATGGCAAGTGTGATTATTAAACCACTGCGGAGATTAGAAAAAGTTGCTCTAGGCGCGGCTCATGGCAATATTTCAGAAGAGGTAGTTGTACCGAAGCGAGATGATGAAATTCGCTCACTTGGAATTGCTTTTAACCATATGCTATTTAATTTAAGAGAAATGGTTCAGAGTATTGAGGAGAATTTTCAAGAAACAAATCAAAAGGTCATTCATATATCTCAAGAAACGACAAATGCATGCAAACATGCGGAAGTGATTGTCTCAACAATTGATGATATCTCAAGAGGTGCTGATAATTCAGCTGTCTCCATCATGAATACAGCCCAAGCGATGGAAGATGTAACAATGATTGCGGGGCAAGTACAAAGTAAGGCGAAAGAGTCTGTAGCGTCTTCTAGTGAAATGGTTCACGAGCTGATGAAGAGTAAAGAAGTAATTACTTCACTTGTGACAGGGATTGAGAGTCTAGCTAAAGAAAATAGAGAATCTCTCAAGTCAGTGATTCGATTAGAAGAAAATGCAAAAAAAGTAGGTCAAATCGTTCAGCTTGTAGGGGACATTGCTGGACAAACCAATTTACTTGCGTTAAACGCATCTATTGAAGCGGCACGCGCTGGAGAGCATGGAAAAGGCTTTGCCGTTGTTGCAGAGGAAGTTCGTAAACTGGCTGATGAAAGCGCTAAAGCTGCTCAAGGGATTAATGAATTAATTCAGAATATACAACAAGAGGTGCAAACTGTTGTTCAACAAATTTCCGAACAAGTAAACGTGGCTAATAATGAAGCAAAAAAAGGTAACGAAACAGATGTAGCCATTGAAGGTATGACGAAAACAGTAAATAATGTGGTGGATGCGGTTAAAGATATTACGATGTTGGTTGATCGTCAGATGGAAAGTATTGAAGAAACATCCCATCAATCTGAGGAAGTTGCTGCTATTGCTGAACAAACTTCAGCTGGTGCAGTAGAAGTAACAGCAACAACTCGAGACCAAGCATTAATTATCGATAATATAAATAATTTGGCATTAGATCTTAAAGAACAAGCAGATAAATTAAAACAAACCATTACTCGTTTTCAAATTTAAATAATATTAGAATAGATATCACTCTCTAAGAGTATAGTTGTCTAGATACGGGCGCCTTGCCTTTTCTATTAGCGAGAATCCGTGCTGGATTTCTCGCTTTTTTTAGATGGATGTCTATGTTACACATTATTATTGATTTTTTAACAGAAAGCGAAGGTCTTGGCGCTATTTTCTAAAAAGTATCAACAATAGCATTTAACATAGCTTTTTAGATAAGGAAATATTATATTTTTTGTAGAACGTGTGCGGTGCTGGCGAAGACTAAAGAAGTGGTGAACTAGGCCAGCAAGGTACCTTGCGCTTTTTGCATTTTTTGTGGCACAATATTTATAGAATATCCAGAGGGGGATTATGATGAAAGTAGCAATCGCATCAGACCACGGCGGAATACATATCCGTGAAGAAATTAAGAATTTAATGGACGAATTACAGATTCCTTATGAGGATTTTGGTTGTGAATGTTCAACATCTGTTGATTATCCTGATTATGCACTTCCAGTTGCAGAAAAGGTCGCAAAGGGTGAATTTGATCGAGGTATTTTAATTTGTGGGACAGGCATTGGCATGAGCATTGCAGCTAATAAAGTAAAGGGTGTTCGTTGTGCTCTTTGCCATGACGTGTATAGTGCTAAATTAACACGTCAGCATAATGACACCAATGTGTTAGCAATGGGAGAGCGTGTAATTGGGCCAGGACTTGCACGAGAAATCGCTCAAACTTGGTTAACCTCAGAGTTTGAAGGCGGCCGTCATGAGAATCGAATTAACAAAATTACCGTTTATGAAAATAAGTAAGATCGTTTAGCATACTTGAAAGGATGCGCATTTCTAATGACTAATGAGGCTTCTTTTTCATCAGAATTGGACAATTGGAAAAAACAATTACAAACGGCTTTGACTGAATTTCAAGAAATCGCTCCATTAAATAAAAAACATTTATTTGTAATTGGTTGTAGTACAAGCGAAGTAATTGGTAAGCGAATTGGTACAGAAGGCACACTCGAAGTGGCAGAGATGATTTTTAATGAGTTGTCTGCTTTTCAAGAAAAAACAGGTATTGGGCTTGCTTTTCAATGCTGTGAGCATTTAAATCGTGCGCTCGTTTTACCTAGAGAAATTGCCGAAAGGCGTGGATATGATGAAGTATCGGTCGTTCCTGTTCGTAAAGCGGGCGGATCAATGGCGACATATGCCTATCAACAAATAAAGGACCCTGTCGTAGTTGAACATATTCAAGCAGAAGCGGGTATCGACATTGGTGATACTTTTATCGGTATGCACTTAAAGCATGTAGCGGTTCCTGTACGAACATCAATCAAGGAAATCGGCTATGCCCACGTAACATTTGCTAAAACAAGGCCGAAACTTATTGGTGGAGAAAGAGCTGTCTATACGAATACTCCGGAGAATATAAGCTGTTAAGAAGACTAATACAAAACGTCCTACTTTAGGAGGTTTTGTGTTAGTTTTTTTATATGGATGGTCTGTCAAAGCTTTTCTTGTACTGTTAGTCTGAGTCCATTTGTCGCTGCACGGCCACTTTTCACTTTTTTAGCTTCAGATATATTTGAATTTTCAAATATATGTAAAAATCACTTGCAAATAACCAGAAAAAAGGAATTATTCATAGAAAATCAATAAAAATACGAACGATAATTTATGATTAATTTTAAATGTTCGACAAAAAGAGACTATCGTTTATAATAGAGACATGTTAAAATGGAATAGAATTTTTAAAAGACGAAATTTTTAGGCTATTTCATGCTATTCGATGGCATGTTGCACATAATAAAAAGAATTGAAAATATAGGGGGATTTATCTAAATGAGTATTTTAGCTAACCAAGATGAACAAGTGTTTAAAGCCATTCAACTTGAATTAGGTCGTCAAAGAAGCAAAATCGAGTTAATCGCTTCTGAAAACTTTGTAAGTGAAGCGGTTATGGAAGCACAAGGATCTGTATTAACGAACAAATATGCAGAAGGATACCCAGGTAAACGTTACTATGGTGGCTGTGAATACGTGGATATCGTTGAAGATTTAGCTCGTGATCGTGCAAAACAAATCTTTGGTGCAGAATATGTTAATGTTCAACCTCACTCTGGAGCACAAGCTAATATGGCTGTATACTTCACAGTTCTTGAACCAGGAGATACAGTGCTTGGGATGAACCTTTCTCACGGTGGACATTTAACACATGGTAGCCCAGTAAACTTTAGTGGTATACAATATAATTTCGTTGAATACGGTGTAGATGAAAAAGACCACCGCATTGATTATAATGATGTATTAGAAAAAGCGCGTACACATAAACCAAAATTAATCGTAGCAGGAGCAAGTGCATATCCACGCCAAATCGACTTCAAACGTTTCCGTGAAATTGCTGATGAAGTGGGAGCATACTTAATGGTTGATATGGCACATATCGCAGGTCTTGTTGCAGCTGGTCTTCATCCAAACCCAGTACCATATGCACATTTTGTTACAACAACGACTCATAAAACACTTCGTGGACCACGTGGTGGAATGATTCTTTGTAAAGAGGAATTCGGTAAAAAAATTGATAAATCAATCTTCCCTGGAATCCAAGGTGGCCCATTAATGCATGTCATTTCTGCGAAAGCTGTTGCATTTGGAGAAGCACTTCAAGATAGCTTTAAAGAATATGCTCAGCAAATTATCGATAATGCCCACCGTTTAGCAGATGGCTTGAAAAAAGAAGGATTTACGCTTGTTTCTGATGGAACAGATAATCATTTAATTTTAGTAGATGTTCGCTCAGTTGGTTTAACTGGTAAAGTGGCTGAACACGTTTTAGATGAAATCGGAATTACTGTAAACAAAAATGGTATTCCATTCGATCCAGAAAAACCATTTGTTACAAGTGGAATTCGTATCGGTACAGCAGCTGTTACATCGCGTGGCTTCGGCTTAGAAGATATGGATGAAATTGCAGCAATTATCGGTCTTGTGTTGAAAAATCATGAAGATCAAGCAAAACTTGATGAAGCAAAACAACGTGTAATTGATTTAACTAGCAAATTCGAATTATATCCATCATTATAATAAATAGTTTATGGAGGCCGCTCTCTTGCATGGAGGGCGGTTTTTTATAGGTTCAAAGGTTATATCAAATAGGGTCTTTGGGTACATCGACCTTCGCCATTCCACGAGATAAGTTTTTTGAAAAAAGCAAATCATATCGAATCATTGATACCTTTGTTGAAGATTGTCGTTTTTTTCTGTACAATAAGTTAATGTGCAATTAAAGAATACCCAACATTTTGCTTATGTAAATAGAATAAGGTTACAATGAAAAACAAAAAGGAGAGATGTCGAATGGGCAAGGTTTATGTATTTGATCACCCTTTAATTCAACATAAATTAGCATACATACGTGATATAAATACAGGAACAAAGGAATTTCGTGAGCTTGTCGATGAGGTAGCTACATTAATGGCCTTTGAAATTACGCGAGACTTGCCACTTGAAGAAGTGGAAATTCAAACCCCAGTAAGTAAGGCAAAGGTAAAAATGCTGTCAGGTAAAAAACTAGGCGTAATCCCAATCTTACGTGCAGGAATTGGGATGGTAGACGGAATTCTTAAATTAATTCCCGCTGCGAAGGTAGGCCATGTCGGTTTATACCGCGACCCTGAAACGCTAAAGCCTGTTGAATATTATGTAAAAATGCCAAGCGATTTAGAAGAGAGAGAATGCATAGTAGTAGATCCAATGCTAGCAACTGGTGGTTCAGCTATTGAAGCGATTCACTCTGTTAAAAAACGCGGTGGAAAACACATTAGATTTATGTGCTTAATTGCTTCCCCAGAAGGTGTAGAGGCTTTAAAAGAAGCACATCCTGATGTAGATATTTATATTGCAGGACTTGATGAAAAATTAAATGACCATGGCTATATCGTGCCAGGCCTGGGAGACGCAGGCGATCGTTTATTTGGAACGAAGTAATAGACTATAAAAATTACGCTCCTACGTCTTTATTGGCGTAGGAGCTAGATATAATAGCGTTTCTGAACTTATTATTTTTCTCTAATCTTAAAAACTGAGGTGTGTTACATGATAAAGCCAATCAAGGTTATGACTATTTTTGGTACAAGACCGGAAGCGATTAAAATGGCACCGCTTGTACTCGAGTTTCAAAAGTATCCAGAGTATTTTACACCAATTGTTGCTGTTACAGCCCAACATAGACAGATGCTAGATCAAGTACTTGAACTATTTTCTATTAAGCCTGATTATGATTTAAACATCATGAAGGAGCGACAAACACTCGCTGGTATTACAACGAAAGCTCTTACTGGATTAGATGAGGTCATGAAGGAAGCTGAACCAGATATTGTTCTCGTTCACGGTGATACAACGACAACATTTGCGGCTAGTCTAGCTGCCTTTTATAATCAAATCATTATTGGTCATGTCGAAGCAGGGTTACGAACATGGAATAAATATTCGCCATATCCTGAAGAGATGAATCGCCAATTGACAGGTACTATGGCAGATTTACACTTTGCACCGACGTTACAAGCAGAACAAAATTTATTACAAGAAAATAAAAAGAATCATATATTCGTAACGGGAAATACAGCAACGGATGCGTTGAAGACGACCGTTCAAACGACCTATTCTCACCCCGTTTTAGAGAAACTAGGGGATGACCGTCTTGTTCTATTAACAGCACACCGTCGCGAAAACCTTGGTGAGCCAATGCGTAATATTTTCCGTGCAGTTAAAAGAATTGTTTCTGAACATGATGATGTACAAGTTGTTTATCCGGTCCATCTTAACCCAGTTGTTCGTGAACTTGCAAATGAGATTCTAGGCAATGATCCACGCATTCATTTAATAGAACCATTAGATGTGCTAGATTTCCATAACTTTGCTTCTCGGGCTTATTTGATTCTGACCGATTCTGGCGGCATCCAAGAAGAAGCACCTTCTCTTGGAGTTCCTGTTCTCGTGTTACGTGATACAACAGAACGTCCAGAAGGAATTAAAGCAGGTACTTTACGTTTAGCTGGAACGAATGAAGAGACCGTTTACGAATTGACTAAAGAGTTACTTGTCAATTCAGTTGAACACGAAAAAATGTCGAAAGCTTCCAATCCGTACGGAGATGGAAATGCATCTCACCGTATTTCCGAAGCAATTCGCTACTATTTTAAACAAATAGATACTCCACCAGCAAGATTTGAACCTTAATAGTAAAAAAGAGAAGTTGCAACGTCGGCTTCTCTTTATTTTGCTGCATTCAGTTGCAGAATCTTGCGGATTATCTCAGTAATCTTGTGAATCATGAACATAATCTTGCAGAATTCGCCATGAAATCTTGCAAGTTGATAAGTGGTAGCTAAGTTTGCAGTTCTAGATGTGCACCAGGGTATAAGAAAGTCTTAAACTTTTTAATAATCAAGCCAATTCACCCGAAAATCAGTCCAATTCGGATCAAAATCGAGCCAATTTTCCAGCTAATCATGCCAATTCAACAAAAAATCAAGCCAATCTAAAATCCCACCAAAAGTGCAGCTACCGGATGAGCCACTGCTCATAGGAATCCCGCCAATTTCTTTGAAAATCCCGCCAAATCATGTGATAATTCCGTCGATTTTATAAAGATTCCCGCCAAAACCGCCAATAATCCCGCCAAACTCACAATAAACCCAAAATAGCTCACCATACCACCCGTTGCGGGGTATACTCCTACTAAATTGTGAAACGATAACAAAAAAGGCTGGAGGATGCTCATGAGAACTATTTTTTTGCTTATCACAATTATATTTTGCGTAATTAATACCGTAAATGCAGCAGTAACCATCCCGCCGTTACCAGAACTCTCTATGCAGAAGCCTACAATAGCAGTTGTGATGGTAGAACAAACACCTAAGAGAGAACGAATTGAACGGACATTAAAAAAGTATCCTTCTCTTAAGCTTAGGAATGTGTACAAACATGCGATTACGGGCTTTTCGGTAGAAGGGAACAAAGAAGAACTTGCTAAATTACAGGAAGAGCCGTTCGTTCAACATATTTCAGAAGTAGCTGTGTATCGGGTAGATTTAGACGACAGTGTACCTTTTATTGGTGGAAATCAAGCAAGACGTTTTTTTGATTCTAAAAAACAACGAATTACCGGAAAAGGTGTAAAAGTAGGTGTCATTGATACAGGTATCGATTATACTCATCACGATTTAAGGCAGGCCTATAAAGGAGGTAAAGATTTAGTAGACGGTGACAATGACCCAATGGAAACGAAAGGTACAGTAGATCAAACCACTTTTCATGGTACCCATGTAGCAGGCATTATTGCAGCAAATGGGAATTTACAAGGTGTTGCACCGGAAGCGGAAATCTACGCTTATCGTGCCTTAGGGCCTGGAGGGGCTGGTGATACTGAGCAAGTTTTATTAGCCATCGATGCAGCCATTGAAGATGGGGTCGATGTACTGAATCTCTCACTCGGAAACAATGTGAATGGACCAGATCTGCCTATTTCTTTAGCCCTAAATAAAGCGGTTGATTTAGGTATCGTCGCCGTGACTTCAAGTGGGAACTCGGGTCCGGATGTATGGTCAGTTGGCTCTCCTGGAACAACGGAAAAAGCTATATCTGTTGGGGCATCTACTCCACCGATGAAAGTTCTATACCTCGTGTTTGGGCTAGGTGCTGAAAAGAGGGAAGTTAGTCTTACACCGATTCAAGGTACGAAAGACTGGTTGCTGGCTTCTTCAGAAGAAATGGTTGACGGCAAACTTGGTGAAAAAAAAGACCTGAAACATGCAAGTGGTAAAATTGTTCTGATTGAACGAGGAAAATTGACCTTTTATGACAAAATTAAGAATGCAAAAACAGCTGGAGCTAAAGCCGTCATTATTTTTAACAATACAAAGGGCTCTTTTACTGCAGGGGTCGAAGAGAAAATTAATCTTCCTGCTGTAACCATTCCTAAAAAGGATGGTGAACGAATGCGTAAGATGCTTTCATCCAATGACAGGCAATATGTTACATTTGTATACCGAAACGAACAAGATCAGTTAGCGGAATTTAGCTCGAGGGGTCCTGTCACGGTTACTTGGGATATTAAACCAGATCTTTTGGCACCAGGTGTGGATATTAATAGTACGGTTCCGTTTGGCTATATGAACCTTGCTGGGACGAGTATGTCTGCCCCTCATGTAGCAGGTGCATGTGCGCTTTTATTACAGGAGCATCCCAATTGGACGCCGAAACAAATTAAATCTGCCCTGATGACAACAGCAAAGCCTCTGAAAAATAGTAAGAAGCAGTTGTATCATACCTATGAACAAGGGGCGGGCCGTTTGCAAATTGCTGAGGCTCTTAAAGCGGATACACTCATGTATCCAAGTTCCTTGGCATTTGGAATGTATACAAAAAGAAGAGGTATTGATGAACATGAGGAAACATTAGTAGTGGAAAACACGAGTAAAAACGTGCAACATTATGCATTTCAAGTTCCTCTAAAAGAAAAGGGGATGAATTGGAAGCTCCCGACTCTTTTTACTGTCCAGCCTGGCCAAAAGAAAAAGCTTTCGATTGCACTCCAGGTTAATCCAAACGAATTGAAAAAGGGCGTTTATGATGGTTATCTCACATTATTGGAAGGGACAAGGAAAATTAACTTACCATTCCTCTATGTAAAAGATGAGCCAAATTATCCTCGGGTCATGGGATTTGAATTTGAACAGGGGGACCGTGAAGGAACCTACCGATACGAAATGTATTTACCAAGAGGAGCCGATGAGTTTGGCATTGCGCTTTATCATGCAGATAGCTTAGCGTTTGCGGGATTTATGGATTGGGGAAAGCCTGCCCCACGAGGATTAATAAAACGAGAATTAACTTCAGAAGAACTTCCGCCAGCTGGATTGTATAAGGCGATTATTTTCGCAAAAAGAGCGGGGAGAGAAGATCAAATTGAAGCGACCGTAGAAATTGTCGAATAACATAAAATGAAAAGGTATTCAAGAGAAATATAAAAGAAAATTATGAAGATTTCGTGAAATATTGCGATAGTGTGACAAATTTCACTTACTCTAATTGACATTGATACGAGGCTATTGTATGCTAACTAAGGATGTAGAATGATGGGGATTTTTACGGAAACTCTGTGTGAAGTACCATCGTTATTATTCTGTTTGATCCACACCAATTTAAACCACGAGGAATGTATCTATGCGTCAAAATAATCGCCACCCATTAAGGGCTATGGCCATAATGACAGCGATTTCCTCCCAATTAGTCGGATCAGTCTTGATAGGCATCTTTGCAGGAAGGTGGCTAGACAGACTTGCTGATACCGAGCCGTTGTTTTTAGTAATTGGTCTTCTTTTAGGACTGGCTGTTGGCATATTTGCCATGCTGCGCACAGTTCGACAATTTTATGAAGGAGATTAAATGCCATAATGCAAGAATTAGACAAAATGTTCCATAGACAACGGAAATACATGGTATATTTATTGGGTATCTATGTATTAGGAGTAATATTAACCACATATGATAAAATCTTTCAAGGATTAATACTTGGTACCATTTTTAGTTTATTTATTTTCTGGTCCATGGTACAAAAAAACAAAAAGTTTTCTGAGGCGGTCGCAGCAGGTAAAAAAGCACGATCTCTTGGAAGCGTTACAAGAATGGCAGCCGCAGCTTTAGCTACGGTTATCGCAGTGAGATATCCTAAGGAATTCTCAGTAGTAAGCATGGTTTTGGGATTAATGACAGTTTATTTTGTCATTATGATAGATTATTTTATACAACATTTACGTCGATAGTTAAAGAAGAGAGGTGAATACTGTTGAATCATGAAGCTCCTATTAGGGAATTTTTGGGGTTAAATTTTAATATGGCAAACGTCATGATGATTACTATTGCAAGTCTTATAGTTTTCATACTTGCCGTAGCATCAACCCGTCGAATGGCGATGAAGCCAACAGGACTCCAGAACTTTATGGAATGGGTTTTGGATTTCGTTAAAGGCATTATCAGAAACAACATGGATTGGAATACTGGCGGACGTTTTCTAATATTGGGAGTGACCCTACTCATGTATATTTTTGTTTCAAACATGTTAGGATTACCATTCTCAGTTGCGGTAGGAGGCGAGCTTTGGTGGAAATCACCAACAGCCGATCCAGCGATCACCTTAACCTTGGCAGTCATGGTAATGGGATTATCTCATTATTATGGTATCAAGATGAGGGGTGGCAAGCATTACGCAAAAACATTTGTATCACCAATGGGATTCTTATTTCCATTGAAAATTATTGAAGAGTTCGCAAATACATTAACTCTTGGACTACGGCTTTACGGTAATATCTTTGCAGGTGAGTTACTGTTAGGATTACTTGCTGGGCTAGGGTCAAGTGGGGTAGGCGGTGCGCTTGGTGCAATTATACCAATGCTAGCATGGCAAGGCTTTAGTGTGTTTATTGGTTCTATCCAAGCATTTATTTTTACAATGTTAACGATGGTTTATCTTTCTCACAAAGTAAGTGCTGACCATTAATTATAAAAAAATTATAAAAATTCCTAGGAATGTATAAAACATTCTTAAGGATAAAAAATTGAAAACAATTTCAAGGAGGAAATTAATCATGACAGGTTCAGTAGGTCTTATTGCTGCGGCAATCGCAGTTGGTTTAGGTGCATTAGGTGCTGGTATTGGTAATGGTCTTATCGTAGGTCGTACAATTGAAGGAAGTGCTCGTCAACCAGAACTTCAAGGTAGACTTCAAACTACAATGTTTATCGGGGTTGCATTAGTCGAAGCCCTTCCAATTATCGCGGTAGTTATCGCATTTATCGTTATGGGTCAATAGGAAATAGTAAGAAGTTCAGAAATGGCGAAGAACATTCCAAAAGAACCTTCTTCGCCATGCTTTGTGTTACCTAAATCTATTCAAAGATTTGTCTTTAATCATCTGATATAAAAATAAAGGCTTTAACCATTGAATCTCATGAAGGGAGTGAGCCAAGCATGTTAACAAGTAGCTTTGTACTTGGATCAGCAGAAGCAGCTTTTAATGGTGGAGATATTGTTTACCAACTAGTTGCGTTTATTATTTTGTTAGCATTACTTAAGAAGTTTGCTTTTGGTCCGTTAATCGGTATCATGAAAAAACGTGAAGAACATGTAGCTGGTGAAATTGAAGCAGCAGAAGCTAGCAGAAAAGAAGCATTGGGCTATTTGGAAGAACAACGTGAAATCGTTAAACAATCTCGTGTCGAAGCGGGACAACTTATAGAAAATGCTAAGAAACAAGGTGAAGCACAACGCGAGGATATCATTAACCAAGCTCGTGCTGAAGCAGAACGTGTGAAAGAATCAGCAAAACGAGAAATCGTTCAAGAGAAGGAAAAAGCAGTTGCAGCATTACGCGAGCAAGTGGCATCCTTATCAGTTTTGATTGCATCTAAAGTGATTGAAAAAGAACTAACAGTCGCAGATCAAGAAAAATTAATCAATGAGTACATTCAAGAGGCAGGAGAAGAGCGATGAGCGATTTAGCAGTAGCAAAACGTTATGCTGTAGCTCTTTTCCAAATTGCGAAAGAGCAAAATCTTCTTGATCAAATTGAAGAAGAGCTTCGCACCGTTAAAGAAGTATTCACAAATGATAATGACTTATTAGGTTTCTTAGAGCATCCAAAAGTAACAAGTGATGCGAAGAGAGCAATTATCGTAAAAGCATTTTCTGGTCTTTCTCCATTTGTTCAAAACACTTTACAATTAATGATTGATCGCCATCGTACGGATGTAATCGCAGCTATGGCTGATGAGTTTATTGAACTAGCAAATGATGAAAAATCAGTAGCAGATGCAAAAGTGTACAGTGTTCGTCCATTAACTGAGGCTGAAACAGCAGCTGTTTCTACTGCATTTGCAAAGAAAGTCGGAAAAACAAAATTACGTATTACAAACATTACAGACAGTAATCTCTTAGGTGGAATCAAACTTCGTATTGGTAATACGATTTATGATGGTTCCTTAAGTGGTAAATTAGAACGTTTAAGTAAACAACTATTAGGCTAAATATTCACAGTTAGGGGTGAAATTCATGAGCATCAAAGCTGAAGAAATCAGTGCGCTGATTAAAAAGCAGATTGAAAATTACCAATCTGATATTAAAGTGAGCGATGTAGGTACAGTTATCTCTGTTGGTGATGGTATCGCACGTGTTCACGGTTTAGATAATGCAATGGCGGGAGAGCTCTTAGAATTTTCAAATGGAGTAATGGGTCTAGCGCAAAACCTAGAAGAAAACAACGTAGGTATCGTTATTCTTGGACCATTCAGAGATATTCAAGAGGGCAGTGAAGTACGCCGTACAGGAAAAATCATGCAAGTACCAGTTGGAGAAGAATTAATTGGACGTGTTGTGAACCCACTTGGACAACCATTAGATGGCCAAGGTCCAATCAATACAACAAAAACTCGTCCAATTGAAAGTCCAGCAACAGGTGTTATGGACCGTAAATCTGTTCATGAACCACTACAAACAGGAATTAAAGCGATCGATGCTCTTGTGCCAATCGGACGTGGACAACGTGAGTTAATCATCGGTGACCGTCAAACAGGTAAAACATCTGTCGCAATCGATACAATCTTAAACCAAGCTGATCAAAACATGATTTGTATCTATGTTGCTATTGGCCAAAAAGAATCAACCGTTCGTGGAACCGTTGAAACTTTACGTAAAAATGGTGCATTAGATTACACAATCGTTGTATCAGCAGGTGCAGCTTCACCAGCTCCACTATTATACCTAGCTCCTTATGCTGGTGTAGCAATGGCTGAAAACTTTATGTTCGATGGTAAGCACGTTTTAATCGTGTATGATGATCTTTCTAAACAAGCATCAGCTTACCGTGAACTTTCATTATTACTTCGTCGTCCTCCAGGTCGTGAAGCATTCCCAGGGGATGTATTCTACTTGCACTCACGTTTATTAGAACGTGCGGCTAAATTAAATGACACTTTAGGTGCTGGTTCAATCACTGCACTTCCATTTGTTGAAACACAAGCTGGAGATATCTCTGCTTATATTCCAACAAACGTAATTTCTATCACTGACGGACAAATCTTCTTACAATCTGACTTGTTCTTCTCTGGTGTACGTCCTGCGATCAACGCTGGTCTTTCTGTATCACGTGTTGGTGGATCTGCTCAAATTAAAGCGATGAAGAGTGTTGCCGGTACATTACGTCTTGACTTAGCTGCTTACCGTGAGTTGGAAGCATTCGCTCAATTCGGTTCTGACCTTGATTCAGCAACAAAAGCTAAATTAGAGCGTGGAGCTCGTACAGTTGAAGTTCTTAAACAAGACTTGAACAAACCAATTAAAGTAGAGAAACAAGTAATGATTCTTTATGCATTAACGAAAGGTCATCTAGATGATATTCCAGTTTCAGACATTCTTCGTTTTGAACAAGAATATTATGCATTCTTAGACCGTTCTCATCCTGAATTATTGGATGCTATTCGTACGACTGGCAAGCTTCCTGAAGATGCTGGAATCGTAGCTGCTATAACTGAGTTCAAAAAGAACTTTGTTATCTCTGAATAATTCAATCTAAATAATTTTAAGGGTGGTGAGAATCAATGGCCTCTTTGCGCGATATAAAAGGTCGAATTACTTCGACTAAAAAAACTAGTCAAATTACAAAAGCTATGCAAATGGTATCTGCTTCGAAAATGAGCCGTGCTGAATTAAATGCAAAAGCATTTGTTCCGTATATGGAAAAAATTCAAGATGTAGTTTCTAATATTGCTGGTGGAGTAACTGATGCGTCGCATCCAATGCTAGTATCTCGTCCTGTTAAAAAAACGGGTTACCTTGTTATTACATCGGACCGTGGTTTAGCAGGGGCATACAACAGTAGTGTGCTACGATATGTTTATAATACAATTCAAGAACGCCATAAATCCAATGACGAGTTTATGATTATCGCTATCGGAAGAATCGGCCGCGATTTTTTCGTCAACCGTGGAATGAATGTAGAGCTTGAAGCGATTGGCATACCCGATCAACCAAGCTTTGTGAATATTAATAAGTTCACAAAGTCTACAGTGAATTTATTCATAAATGAACATTGTGATGAGTTATATATGTACTACAACCATTATGTTAGCCCAATTCAGCAGGATGTAACGGAAAAGAAAATTCTTCCGTTATCCGATCTTCAAACTTCTGGCAGCAAATTGACTTCTTATGAATTTGAACCTGATGCGGATGAAATTTTGAAGGTATTACTACCTCAATACGCGGAAAGTTTAATTTACGGAGCCTTGCTAGATGGTAAAGCTAGTGAGCATTCAGCTCGTATGACAGCAATGAAAAATGCAACGGACAATGCGAAGGATTTGATTGATTCACTTTCCTTGCAATATAACCGAGCACGTCAAGCTGCTATTACTCAAGAAATCACAGAAATTGTCGGCGGTGCCGCTGCATTAGAATAGAAAATGTTTATGAAGGGACGAGTAGCATCGACGATTTGCTACCCGTTCCATAACTTGAATAGTCGTTATAGTAATATTAGGAGGGAAAACGATGAATGTAGGACGCGTTACCCAAGTTATGGGTCCGGTTGTTGACGTTAAATTTGAAGATGGTCAACTTCCTAAGGTCTATAACGCTTTAAGAATCGAAAACACAGCGTCTGGAGCAGGCTTAACCCTTGAAGTAGCCCTTCAATTAGGGGATAACACTGTTCGTACAGTTGCCATGTCTTCAACTGATGGTTTAACTCGTGGAGCAGAAGTTAAAGATACAGGAGCTCCAATTTCCGTTCCTGTAGGTGAAGTGACTCTAGGACGTGTATTTAACGTATTAGGAGAAAAAATTGACCTTGGAGAGGAACTTCCTGTTGAAGCTCGCCGTGATCCAATTCACAGACAAGCACCAGCATTTGAAGACTTAACAACAGAAGTAGAAATTCTTGAAACAGGTATTAAAGTAGTTGACCTTCTTGCTCCTTATATCAAAGGTGGTAAAATCGGTCTATTCGGTGGTGCCGGTGTAGGTAAAACTGTACTTATTCAAGAATTAATCAATAACATCGCTCAAGAGCACGGCGGTATCTCAGTATTCGCTGGTGTTGGAGAACGTACTCGTGAAGGGAATGACCTTTACTACGAAATGAGCGATTCTGGTGTTATCAAGAAAACAGCCATGGTATTCGGACAAATGAACGAGCCACCTGGTGCACGTATGCGTGTTGCCTTAACTGGTTTAACAATGGCTGAATATTTCCGTGATGAAATGGGACAAGACGTTCTTTTATTCATCGATAACATTTTCCGTTTCACACAAGCAGGTTCAGAGGTTTCTGCCCTTTTAGGTCGTATGCCTTCTGCCGTTGGTTACCAACCAACTCTTGCTACTGAAATGGGTCAATTACAAGAACGTATTACATCTACTAACAAAGGTTCTGTTACATCAATCCAAGCGATTTATGTACCAGCCGATGACTATACAGATCCAGCTCCAGCGACAACTTTCGCTCACTTGGATGCAACAACTAACCTTGAACGTAAACTTTCTGAGATGGGTATTTACCCAGCGGTTGATCCATTGGCATCTTCTTCTCGCGCTCTTAGCCCTGCAATTGTAGGTCAAGAACATTATGATGTAGCTCGTCAAGTTCAATCAACTCTACAAAAATATAGAGAACTTCAAGATATCATCGCCATCTTAGGTATGGATGAATTAAGTGATGATGATAAATTGACTGTTGCTCGTGCACGTAGAATTCAATTCTTCTTATCTCAAAACTTCCACGTGGCAGAACAGTTCACTGGACAAAAAGGATCATACGTACCTGTTAAAGAAACAGTTAAAGGATTCAAAGAAATCCTTGAAGGCAAGTATGATGAACTTCCAGAAGATGCTTTCCGTTTAGTTGGAAGAATTGAAGAAGTTGTTGAAAAAGCAAAACAAATGGCTTAATTAAAGGGACCAAGGAGGAATTGAAATGAAGACCATTAAAGTCAATGTAGTTACTCCCGATGGCCCAGTAGTTGATGCAGAAGTTGAAATGGTAAGCACAAAGGCTAAAAGTGGTGAACTTGGAATACTGGCAGGCCACGTTCCATTGGTTGCACCTCTCGACATAGCTGCTGTACGCTTAAAAAATGGCAACGAAACAGAATTTGTAGCGGTTAATGGTGGCTTCTTAGAAGTTCGTCCAGATGTCGTAACCATTTTAGCTCAATCTGCTGAAAAAGCTGAAACTATCGATCTTGCCCGCGCACAAGCTGCTAAAGCAAGAGCTGAACAAAGATTAGCAGAGCATCAAGCAAATATAGACGCACAAAGAGCTGAACTTGCTCTAAAACGTGCCATGAATCGAATTAACGTTGCTCAAATGAGATAATCACCAAAGTACCTAGCTTTCCGAAAAGGAGGGCTAGGTATTTTTTTGTATAGGTTATAATATATTTTTCGACTTGTGTTCGTATGAGTAAACACATTACTCGGGATGTTGTTTAATCGCATTAGCAACTTTTTGCTGTGGATGTTGGATTTGCAAGATTTTCTTGTGAATTCGCAAGATTAATTCGGAAATTTGCAAGATTATTTGATGAACTTGCAAAATTATGACTTACATTTGCAAGATTCCTACTTTATTAATAATTATTAGCAAGGACGGACATTTAAGTATGGAACCAAACGAATGATATAGGAAAGGGACTTGCTTTATCATTGTGCAAGTTTTTTTATGTATTTTCGAATTTTTCGCAAAACCTTACAGATTAATCCCAATATGAAGGTAATTTTGTGTTAAAATGAAATGCAGTATGTATGTGTTAGGAGGTTTTTTGATGTATACAGTTTTTGGTCAGCAAGCTTTACTAAGCATGATTGTACATTTATGCTTTATTGCAATCACATGGTGGGCATTGCAAGCGTTAAACTTTGACAAGTTTTTGCGATCGAATAAGATTTTACAAGCAAGGATTTTATACGTTTTATTAACGATTGCAATCGGATCAGCTGTAAGCAACTTCTTCCTTGATTACATAGGATTTGCAAATAGGCTACCTTATATGTTCGGTGAATAAGTTAAAATATGTTTATTTGAGAGGCTATTTGTGAAATAGCTATCATACTGAACAGCAAATATTTTGATTTTTTGCGCAAATTTTGTCTATAACCTAAAGATTTTGTCGCTTTTTGACGATAAGAATGATTGTATGAACTCTCTCTTACTGGAAAGAATGGTAGGTGGAGGGGATGTCATATGACGAAATGGAAAAATAGAATGTTAGCATACATAGCTTTGGCTATTCTTATGGGGATTATTGCTGTTGCTGGGAGTCATTCGATGCAAGCTAGCGATAAGATGGATTTAGTTACCATAGCTGATATTCTAGGGAAAAAAGATAATTTAAACATAGAAGAATGGTCAGTATTTGCGAGAGAAATAAACAACGAGATTACTACAAAAGAAGAATTTGAGAAAAAGGTGAATGCTTTAAAGAAAGAGTACCCTGAATTTCATTGGAACCAAGCCTCAGATGAAGTTGTTTGGAAAGCGGAGGCATCACTACCGCATGTTCAAGACAATTTGACAGAATGGATCAGAATGGTCACAACAGTGGAACACAATAACAATGTGACTTATATAATATATGAAGTTAAGGGTCAAAAATGGGAAGATAAGCAAGCCATTTTATTAGAAAAAATCTTTCAACAAAAATTGAATCATATTTTTATAGAAAATCCTTCTGTTTTCACTTGTGTGAAGGGGTCTATAAATGATAATATGGATTCGGTTTTTGCAAATGAAACAGACAGACTATTAAACATGTTTAAAGCAAGTGAAGTAGAAGGCATGCGTGAGGAGAATTTTTCTTCAATATCAGCACATTCTACATTATTTACGCAGACTATAGCCAACGAAGAAATTAATGTACAAGTTGGTTTGCGAAGGGATGGTTTGGGCTCAAGGACAAATTTTGTAATTGGCACACCCATCATAACCTTTGAATATTAATATAGAGATAATGGACGCGGAGGGGAATACTTTTGGAAAAAATCATTGTCCGCGGCGGAAAACGGCTTAGCGGAACAGTTAAAGTAGAAGGTGCTAAGAACGCTGTTTTGCCGGTTATTGCCGCAACACTATTAGCAAGTGATGGGAAATGTATCATTCATGATGTTCCGACGCTCTCCGATGTATATACAATTAATGAAGTTTTGCGCAACCTGAATGCTGAGGTTGCCTTTCATAATGGTCAAGTAACTGTAGATGCATCTAAAGAGCTTTTGGAGGAAGCGCCATTTGAATATGTTCGTAAAATGCGCGCTTCTGTGTTAGTAATGGGTTCGTTACTCGCAAGAAACGGTCGGGCACGTGTAGCATTGCCTGGTGGCTGTGCTATTGGCTCACGCCCAATTGATCAGCATTTAAAAGGCTTTGAAGCAATGGGTGCAAAGGTCAAAGTGGGTAATGGTTTTATCGATGCCGTGGTTGAAGGCAGATTAAAGGGTGCAAGAGTTTATTTAGATTTTCCGAGTGTAGGCGCTACGGAGAATATTATGATGGCCGCAACGCTTGCTGAAGGTACAACAATCCTTGAAAACGTGGCAAAAGAACCAGAAATCGTGGATTTGGCGAACCTTTTAAATAAAATGGGTGCAAATGTCAAGGGAGCCGGCACTGCAACAATGAAAATTGAAGGTGTCGATAAATTATATGGTGCTGAACACTCCATTATTCCTGATCGTATCGAAGCGGGTACATTTATGGTAGCAGCTGCGATTACAGGTGGAAATGTACTTGTTCAAGGAGCCATTCCTGAACATCTTACTTCTCTAATTGCTAAGATGGAGGAAATGGGTGTTGAAATTATTGAGGAAACAGAAGGCCTACGAGTTATTGGACCAGAAAAATTAAAGGCAGTTGATATTAAGACGATGCCTCATCCAGGCTTCCCAACTGACATGCAATCACAAATGATGGCTTTGCTTCTTCGTGCAGAAGGAATCGGTATGATTACCGAAACAGTTTTTGAAAACCGCTTTATGCATGTTGAAGAATTCCGTCGAATGAATGCCAACATCAAGATTGAAGGACGTTCTGTTATTACAAATGGTCCATCCAATTTACAAGGTGCTGAAGTAGCTGCAACAGATTTACGCGCAGCAGCGGCTCTTATTTTGGCAGGTCTTGCAGCAGAAGGGCCAACTCGAGTGACAGAATTAAAACATCTAGATCGAGGCTATGTAAATTTCCATGGCAAATTAGCCGCACTTGGAGCGGATATCGAACGTATCACAGAATTGTCCCCAAGCGAAACAATCAGCTTAGATGTAAATGCCTTATAAAATTTAAATTCAGAACCTGCTCATAAATTAGAGTGGGTTTTTTTATTTAAGCTCTTTTTCGACAGGAATATGCCTATGCAAAAATAGCGCTAATTTTCCCCCGCGCAATAAAATCCCGCCAAATTACGCCAAAATCCCACGGATTCTCAGGATAAACCCGCCAAAACCACTTGAAAACCCGCCAAATCTAAACAAGCCATCTCCCCTTTTCTTTGTTCTAATTGCTTGTCCTACACCATAGAATGGTGTAGAGAGGACCTGCAAGAAGCAGAGTACATGTGTAAGGAGGCCAAGGAATTTTGAAAACACTCAAACCGATGATTATACTCATATCTGTCGTAGTTATTGTCATAATATTCGTTCCAGCGATGCTTGTGCTTCCGTTTTCTGACGAAGAAACGTCAGGAAAATTAGCGGAAAATATCGAACAGAAGGGAACGAATCAAGGCAGTAAGAAGAATTCGGAAGAAGTAGCTGTGGAAGTAGCCGTGTATCGTACAGCTTCTAAAGAAATTCAAAAGGAACCACTTGAATCTTATTTAATTGGTGTGGTAGCGGCTGAAATGCCAGCGGACTTTGAAAAAGAGGCATTGAAGGCACAAGCATTGACAGCAAGAACCTATATTGTAAATCAACTTATTCAAAATAATCGAACGGGACTACCAGACGATGCGGATGTTAGTGATAGCGAGATGCATCAAGTCTATAAAGATAATAAAGAGCTTAAAGAGTTATGGGGTTCAGATTATTCATGGAAAATTAAAAAGATTACCGAGGCAGTACAAGAAACCTCAGGCCAAATCTTAACATATGAAGGCAATCCGATTACCGCTACTTTTTTCTCAACAAGCAATGGGTACACAGAAAATTCAGAGGACTATTGGAAAACGTCCTACCCGTATTTAAAGAGTGTATCCAGTCCATGGGATACGAATTCTCCTAAGTTTTACAGCAAAGTGGCTATGTCTGTTGCCGAATTTGAGCAAAAATTAGGAGTGAACGTTTCGAATAGCTCACAAATTGGTACGATTATTGCGCGAACCTCTGGAAAAAGGGTCGGCGTAGTTGAAATTGGAGGAAAAAAATTAACCGGTAAACAAATTCGCGAAAAACTGAATTTAATGTCATCTGATTTTGCCTGGGAGCGCCAAGGTAATCAAATCACCATTACAACCAAAGGGTATGGGCACGGCGTCGGTATGAGTCAATATGGAGCAAATGGTATGGCACAGGAGGGTAAAAATTACGAAGAGATCGTGAAGTATTATTATAAAGGGATAGCGATTCAGTCATCAAATAAATGGCTGAATACCTTAACCGCAAAAAAATAAGAGCTGATCCAGCTCTTATTTTTTTGCGGTTATTTTTTCAATAATCGTTAAGAAACCATGTTTGCGATTGAAATAATGATACTTAACATGGAAATATGCAGCGAGAACACCGATAATATCTTTTATCGCATCAATGAGTGTCATGGAGCGATAGGGCATGAATGATTGGTGAAGTTCATCGATAAGTCCATATAAGCAAGCTCCAATCGCAGCAACTAGGCTTGAACGCTTTGTTAGCTTGTGATTTGCAGCAAATGCAGCAACTAGTAACATATACAAAATTGCAAATTCAACTAAATGCAACGCTTCTTTTATAAAGTGATCAACCGTTGAGGACGGTAAATCAAGAATGACATCATCCGGCAAACTCGACATTACCCAAATCGCAATCATATAAAGTAGCGGTAACAGCGTCAATAGGACGCGAAAAACTCTCTTCATCTCCCAAAACATCCTTTTTCATCTATATAATATAGTCATTTTATCAGTAAAACTCAATTTGCGGTACCATTTCAAGAGCGGTTTTAAGGACTTTTCCGCGGCATTTGTCCCTCAACTGCGCTATAAGGACTTTTCCTGAGAAAAAAGTGAGAGAAGAGAGCTCTCAATGCCCAAAAAGCAGAATCGGTGCAGAAAAAAGTGAGAGAAGAGAGGCTCTCAATGCCCAAAAAGCAGAATCGGTGCAGAAAAAAGTGAGAGAAGAGGGCTCTCAATGCCCAAAAAGCAGAATTGGCACAGAAAAAAGTGAGAGAAGAGAGCTCTCAATGCCCAAAAAGCAGAATTGGTGCAGAAAAAAGTGAGAGAAGAGAGCTCTCAATGCCCAAAAAGCAGAATTGGTGCAGAAAAAAGTGAGAGAAGAGGGCTCTCAATGCCCAAAAAGCAGAATTGGTGCAGAAAAAAGTGAGAGAAGAGGGCTCTCAATGCCCAAAAAGCAGAATCGGTGCAGAAAAAAGTGAGAGAAGAGGGCTCTCAATGCCCAAAAAGCAGAATTGGTACAGAAAAAAGTGAGAGAAGAGAGCTCTCAATGCCCAAAAAGCAGAACCCTGGTAGGTTGCTTGAGTTACTCTCCAGTAGCGCCCTATCCCCTGCCAGATAAGAGCCAATATCAGTATTAACTTTTTAACAGAAAACTTTCATTTACACAAAATAATCTATATTCCCCTTTCCCCCGGCATTCTGATTCAGTTTTGTCCTTTATCCGCGTTATAAGGACTTCCCCGTGGCATTCCGAATCGATTTTGTCCTTCATTCGAGTTTTAAGGCAATCTGTCCGATTGATCCAATAATCAGTCCAATTCCCTTCGTAATCAGTCCAATGTATAAAAAACAAATCTTTGCGCAAAATAAATCTAAAATTTTTTTGTGCGGAGGTATATTATTCCAGTAATCTGTTCACAATGATTGCAGAGGTGATAATTATGAGAGAGGAAGAAAAGAAACCAACTTCCAAAATTCAACGTATTCTAAAAAAACGTTGGGCGTTACCAGCAATCTACATTTCAAGTGCGGCTCTTATTTTAGTCTTGGTGTTTATCGTTCAAAGTAGTTTTACAAACACAGCTAATAATGATAAACCTGAGGAATCTGCAGAAACAGGACAAAATATTGACCAACCTGCAGTCGAAGTAAATAGTAATCTGGAAAAAATTCAAATGCCAGTTACGGATGTTGCGAGTTCGGTGATTAAGAAGCAATTTTATGATGTCAATGCTGATGAAAAAGAACAAGAAGAAGCGTTGGTTTTTTATAATAATCGATATGAACCAAACAAAGGCATTGATATTGCAATAAAGGATGGTAAACCATTTGAAGTAGTAGCATCCTTAAGCGGTAACGTAACGAAAGTGCAAGAAGATGCTTTACTAGGTAATCTAATTGAAGTAGAGCATGAAGATGGAGTCGTAACTCGTTACCAATCTGTTACTGATATTCAAGTTGCGGTTGGAGATGAAGTAAAACAAGGTGAAACAATCGCAACTGCTTCAAAAAGTCAAATTAACGAAGAAGCAGGCACTCACGTTCACTTTGAAATTCGCAAAGACAATGTAGCATTTAATCCAATTGAATTTTTTGATAAACAAATCTCAGCGATTCAAACAAAAGAAGCCCCTTCTGGTGAGGAAGTAGCAGAAGATCCAAGTACTGATGGAAAAGAAGCGCCGAGTTCTGATGCAAAAGAAGAACCAAGTACGGAAGTAAAAGAAAATCCAAGTAGCAATGTAAAAGAAGAACCAAGTAAAGAAGAGCCAGCTAAAGAAGAAAATAGCGGTTCTAATTCAACGGATGCTCCTACATCAACACCTAAAACAGATTCACCAACACAATAATATGATTCGTCAAAAGTTACTCATGTTTTGTAGCAACTGAAAAATTTGGTGCAAGAAACTCGTCCAGTGGGCGGGTTTCTTTTGTTTTTCTCCATTTTTAGTGAAGCTCCGGACGTCATTCGCACTGGAAATGAAGGAATCCTGCAAATGTAAGTAATAATCTTGCGAATGCACAAGATAATCTTGAGAATACATAAGATATTCTTGCAAATTCATGAAAGAATCTTGCAAATCCCACATTCGACTAACGAAATATAGAAAAATAAAGAAATATTACTTGTCTTGTGTCATATATTTTGAACCAAGCTAATACACTATTATAAACCGTACAAAGAGAGTGTTTGAGGTGAGGAATCGTCTATTATAATTGAGGAAACCCTGAAGCATCAGTATATTTGATTCGACAAACGAATCTCATTTCACACTCCTCACATCCAAGCTTAGGGAGGTCGAGTGGTGTGCACGATTACATCAAAGAAAGAACTATCAAGATTGGAAAGTATATCGTGGAAACAAGAAAAACCGTTCGTGTGATTGCGAAGGAGTTTGGTGTCTCCAAAAGTACTGTTCATAAAGATTTAACGGAAAGGCTCCCAGAAATTAATCCAGATTTGGCTAATGAAGTGAAGGATATATTAGATTATCATAAATCTATTCGTCATCTAAGGGGTGGCGAAGCAACAAAGCTAAAATATAAACGGTCAGAGCAAGAAGAGGAAATTGTCCAATAGTCTATAGAAGCAGCCCACTTACTAAGGTTTAAAGTGGGTTTGTTTTTGTCGAAAATGAAGTGTAGCGATTCATTTTTTATTATAATGGACACTAGTGTCTAGCTTAGACTCAACAGGACAAGCTATGCATTCAGATACTGCTTCCAATAAAAAGTTCAGTCCATACGCCACTGAGCGGCAAACTTGTGATTTTCTGATTCATGTTTAAGGAAATTTTGACTAAGGTATGATATTTTAGATATTAAGTGTCAAAAATCGACAAAATCTCATCTTTAGACCTTACTTATGTTAGGGCTATATGCTAAAATATACAATTAGGGATAGTACGGGTATACAAGGAGGAAGTAGAAAAATGTTTGCTAGGGATATTGGGATTGATCTTGGAACAGCAAATGTTCTAATTCATGTTAAAGGAAAAGGAATTGTCTTAAATGAACCATCTGTTGTTGCCATTGATAGGAATACAAATCGTGTGCTTGCTGTTGGTGAAGAGGCTCGAAAAATGGTGGGGCGGACACCTGGTAACATCGTGGCGATTCGTCCGCTAAAAGACGGTGTGATTGCTGATTTTGATGTAACAGAAGCGATGCTCAAACATTTTATTAATAAGTTGAATGTAAAAGGCTTTTTGTCAAAGCCAAGAATTCTAATTTGCTGTCCTACAAACATTACAAGTGTAGAGCAAAAAGCCATTAAAGAAGCTGCAGAAAAAAGCGGTGGAAAGAAAATATACCTAGAAGAAGAACCAAAGGTTGCTGCTATTGGTGCTGGAATGGATATTTTCCAACCAAGCGGTAATATGGTTGTTGATATCGGTGGGGGAACGACGGATATTGCTGTTCTTTCTATGGGGGATATCGTAACATCTTCTTCAATTAAAATGGCCGGCGATAAGTTTGACAGTGAAATTTTAAATTATGTGAAACGCAAATATAAATTATTAATTGGCGAGCGTACTTCAGAGAACATTAAGATTCAAGTAGCGACTGTGTTCCCAGGCTCACGCAAGGAAGAAATTGAAATTCGTGGCCGTGACATGGTTTCCGGTTTACCAAGAACGATTACGGTTAATTCAGAGGAAATCGGAGAGGCACTTCGCGAACAAGTAGCTGTTATTGTCCAAGCGGCAAAGAGTGTGCTTGAACGTACACCACCTGAGCTTTCAGCGGATATTATTGACCGTGGTGTTATTTTAACAGGTGGCGGAGCGTTGCTACATGGCATCGACTTACTGCTAGCTGAAGAACTAAAAGTACCTGTATTAGTGGCTGAGAACCCAATGGACTGTGTGGCTATTGGAACAGGCATTATGCTCGATAATATGGATAAACTGCCAAGACATAAATTTAATTAAAACCAAGCGAGGATCTATCGTTCACAAAAGAGAAGGCATTTAGCAGTCTACTGAGCAATAGGTCCTTTTGTATAGGACAAGGGTTTGAAGCCCAACGCCTTCTTCCAACGATTCTTTATTAAAAGAATGAGTAAACAATTTAATGGAAATACCGATATTTTACATAGCAGGACAAATCGAACGATTAAAAACGTACGATAGGGGTGACATACATGTTTAAGGGTTTTTACACAGCGGCCTCCGGGATGCTTGCTCAACAAAGAAGAACGGAAATGTTAACGAATAATATGGCAAATGCAAATACACCAGGGTATAAAGCAGATCAATCTAGTGTACGGTCTTTTCCAGAAATGCTGCTTAGTCGCCTAGATTATAAAACAATCCCAGTTGAGGAAAAAAAATTAAATTGGAATTCTCTTTCACCAATTGGTGGTTTACCAACAGGTGTCTATGTACAAGAAACAAATCCACTTTTCTCGCAAGGTGATTTGAAACAAACCAATTTAAAAACGGATCTTGCTTTAATCAACGGAAATCTTCCTATTAATCAAGAAACAGGACTACCCGGTTCTGTGTTTTTTACCGTTCAAAATGGTGATGAAGACATACGTTACACACGCAATGGGAATTTTACAGTAGATGGTCAAGGCTTTTTGACAACGCCTAGTGGCTATTATGTGCTTGATGACAATAATCAGCCAATTCAACTGGAAAGTGATCAGTTTGTAGTGTCTGAAAATGGAGCCGTGCTACAAAATAATGTAGAAGTTGCTCGCCTAGGTGTGGCTTATTCTACCGATCCATCAGGGCAGTTGGTAAAAGAGGGCGATGGTCTTTTTAAAGCAAATGCTACTCTTGCAAATGCATATAATGTAAACAATGTAGGCTTTGCATTAAAGCAAGGCTATACCGAAAGCTCTAATGTAGACGAGGGACAAACGATGACAGAAATGCTGGCCACGTATCGGTCTTTTGAAGCCAATCAAAAAGTTTTACAGGCTTATGATCAAAGTATGGGTAAGGCAGTGAATGAAGTTGGTAAACTCGGCTAACTTCAAACTTTAGAACAAAGAAGGTGAATAGCAATGAATCGAACAATGATTACAGCAAGTAATACACTTTCTCAACTTCAACACCAAATCGATCTAATTGGAAATAATATGGCCAATGCTGATACAAATGGCTATAAACGAAGTGAAGCAAGCTTTAACGATCTACTTGTTCAACAAATGAATAATCAGCCTAAACAAGCGGCAGAAATCGGCCGTTTAACACCGCTAGGCATTCGTCATGGCAACGGGGCCAAGCTTAGTCAAGCGCAGTTAGTGCTTACTCAGGGTGCACTCAAAACAACAGATCGTAATTTAGACGTAGCCTTAACCAAAGAAGATTTGTTCTTTACCGTAAACGTTCAAGATGAGAATGGCTCAAGTACACGTTTCACTAGAGATGGTGCCTTTTTTCTTTCACCAGTAAATGGAGATCAACTTCAGCTTGTAACAGCAGATGGAAATGCTGTTCTTGACGAATCTGGTGATTCCATTATGATAAATGGTCAAGTTAAAGACCTTACCATTTCCAATGAGGGTGAGATGGTTGTAACAACCACAGATGGCGGCGAGCAAAATTTTAATCTAGGTGTAGTATCGGTTAAAAAACCTCAATTCCTCGAAAAATTAGGCGGAAACCTATATGGTCTTCCTACTAATTTCACTGGATTAGGGGTAACTGAAAATGATATCCTTACTTCATTAACAGGAAATCTTCGCGGAGAAATTTCAATGAAACAAGGAACGCTAGAAACCTCTAATGTCGATTTATCGAAGGAAATGACCGATTTAATAACAGCCCAAAGAATGTATCAATTCCAATCACGTTCAGTCACAATGGCCGACCAAATGCTAGGGCTTGTGAATTCTATTCGTTCATAAAAAGAATGAATATGTGAAAAGGAGCTCACAATCTAAATGGAGCAAAAAATTTTAACTAGACAAGAATATAAAGAAGAAGAGCAAAAAGTGCAGCAAAAAAAGAGAATAAAAGTTCGGCTGATCCCAATCTGGCTCCGATTGATTATTGTTGCTGGGTTAATCGTCCTTATGCTTATAATTGGAGCATTAATAGGCTATAGTGCAATTGGTGGCGGTCATCCGATCGATGTGTTTAAAATATCAACGTGGACTCATATTGTAGATATCGTCAATAAGGGTACGAAATGAGTAAGGAGACTAGGATATGTTAGATATAACGCAAATTAAAGAGATTATTCCACATCGTTACCCATTCTTACTTGTGGACCGAATTCTTGAAGTAGAAGAAGGAAAAAGAGCGGTGGGAATAAAAAATGTATCAGCAAATGAAGAGTTTTTTAATGGGCATTTTCCAGAATACCCTGTTATGCCAGGTGTATTAATTGTTGAGGCTCTTGCTCAAGTGGGAGCGGTAGCTGTATTGATGCAAGAGGCAAACAAAGGGAAGCTAGCTTTTTTTGCAGGCATTGATAATTGCCGTTTTAAACGCCAAGTCAAGCCAGGTGACCAACTTCGTCTAGAAGTTGAAATTGTACGCCTAAGAGGATCTGTTGGTAAAGGAAAAGCCGTGGCAACTGTCGATGGTGAAGTAGCGTGTGAAACAGAAATTATGTTTGCATTCAGTGATAAATAATGAGGAAGTCCATGGCGGGCTTCTTTTTTTGTTGGAAGAAGACCATGTTGGACTAAAAAATGGTTGAAAACAGCGCAAGTAATTTTTAATCATTCGGGTAACCTATCTACTGACGATGAAAGAAGGGAGGTTACTTATAATGCAAAAACGACTTCTAGCACTACTTGGAGGATCATTACTATCAGCGATGTTCATGGTAGGTTGTGGGGTAAATAATAATGATGATGACAATATTAATCCTGCACCGCCAACAAATAATAACGTCCCTGACAATAATAATGTTCCCAACGATAACGATGTAAATGATAACGTACCAAATCCTAATGTGAATGACAATGTTAAAGATGATGTGAATGATACATTAGATAATAACAATAACAATAACAATAAAATAAGATATGATCGATAATAATGATAAGAATAAATAAGTAATAAGAGACTGTTTCTTAAGAAGTGTAAAGAGCCTTCTTAAGGAACAGTCTGTTTTTGTTAGTGTTCACTGCCCTTTTCTTGCGGCTTTTATTCCTTATGGGCTTTGACGAGCTCTTTCTCTTCCTTTTTCTTCTGTACTTTAACTCTAAAAGGGCATTGATGAGTACTCTCACTACCCTTTTCACCTGGCTTTTATTTCTTACGGGCTTTGATGAGCTCTTTCACTTCCCTTTTCAACCAGCTTTAACTCCAAAAGGCATTGACTAATTCTTTCCCGGGAATGTATCTTATGCTTGCTATTCCTATAATCGAGCGAATTTCAATAAAAATCGGGCCAATTGCCAAAACGGCAATAAAAAAACAGCCTTCCATTGGATATGGAGACTGCTAATAAGCAAAACGAAATAAGTGCAAACGATTGCTATAACTATAAATAATCCCTAGACAATGGATTGAACCGAATTGTCGGGTACAGCATGAGCTTTTCTGATGAAATTATGTATTGGTGGCAAGTTTTCGTTTGGAGCGGATTTTTTCTTTGAACTCTTTAATTAATAGGTCTCCAGTAAACCCTTTTTTGACTAAATCCTCTAGAAGTAACTCTGCATATTTACTGCGTGTGTTTTGAAGAGTGCCGACAAAAAGAAGACTAACATGACCATCGACAAGTTTTTTTGTTTTTAAAATCGTTTTAAATACAGCTGGATCATTTTCTTGCTTTGTAATAACAGCTTGAATATGAACATCTTCATTATCATTTGGAAGATCTCTCTTTAAATCATTATAATGGCTTTCCTTGACAAGTGCCTCTACTATCCATGTATTGGAGCCATTTTCTTTATTAATGATGAGCCCATCAACTAGCTCAATATCAACAAGCTGCTTTTTCTCAGTTAGAATTTGTAGCGATATAAGTTTAAATGATTTCATCTAATCCCTCCAACTCCCCCTATTCTAGTAAAAAATACAAATAAATACCTGTAATTTCCTTTACAACCTATATTATAGCATACTCAATAATTGACGAAGAATTAAAAGAACTTTAAACATTTGTCTAAATTTTGAACAAATATAAAAAGAATTTGAGATGTTTATAAATTTACCTATCCGTTGATTTTTAAAACATAATTCACGATAAAAAGTGATTTTTTACAATGAAAATTTAAATTTTTATTGTAAAAAAATACGAACATATGTACATTTTGGCCATTTGGGAATCAGGAAGGCCTCAAGTATGATAAAAGCATCTTTAACAGAAAGGAGTGAAAAACTATGATCAACCAAGTGACACTGGTGGGCCGTTTAACAAAAGATCCGGAATTACGCTATACTGCTGACGGAAAAGCTGTTTCAAATGTGACAATTGCTGTGAATCGTCCTTTTCGAAATAAAGAAGGGGAGTACGAGGCTGACTTCGTTCATTGTACACTTTGGAAAAAAACGGCTGAAAACACAGCCCAATATTGTCGACGGGGGACCGTTATTGGCATTACAGGAAGAATTCAAACCCGACATTATGATAATCAGGAAGGAAAAAAGGTATTCGTAACTGAAGTTGTAGCCGAGATGGTCCAATTTATTAGCCCGAAGAAGGTCGAAGTGCCAGTTCCACCTCAAAGTCAGGAATTTGAGCATATTGGTTTATAGGAAAACGGGTATCTCCACACTTCTAAAAGGAGCTGAAGGATTTGTGAAAGGAAAGGAAGCAACTTTTCGCGTATCATCATTTCACTCGATTGAAGAAGCGGAAAGAATCGAATACCTCATCGAAAACCTCATCCGATGTGTCGCCAATACCCAAGTGAAAACATTGGCGACCGAAGCGGCTTTAGCTAAATCCATGGATAAAATGAAGCAACTAACCACTCGCTGTAACTTACTCGAAACAACCCAGCAAGAATTACTCCATAAAATAACCCATCTAGAACATACTCTTAAAACATGAACTGCGTGGAAATGAACGGTTACCCCTAACCTTACCTCCACTACGAATCGTCCATTCGACGGTTTGCCACGCACGGAAGCCCCGCATATTCTTCTAATGAATCAATGTCACATTGATTCCCCTCTTTTGGAGTGACTGCTTAGGCAGTCCTTTTTTTAATACATTTTAATTAGGTGAAGAAATATTATTTTAGTATAAAAAATATTGAACTTTAAATAAACGTAGTTTAATATAAGACGGGGATGAATAAAAAGTCCTATATTATGCAGACAAAGGCAAACTATCCGAAAGGGTAGGGCGCAAAGCCTAGGGTCTAAGGTTTGAAGAGTTAAATATTCTCTAAACTATGATCGCCTGGTTACCAAATTATGTTTATTATAATCATTTGGCTATTCTATTTTATATGTAGAGTAGCCTTTTTATATGAACAAAAAAGAGTAGAGAGGTATTTTGTATGAAAAAAATCCTTAGTAAATTAAGTAGTATCAAAACGAAATTGGCTATAGCTTTTGCCCTTATATTAATTATTCCTGGAATAGTTATTGGAACAGAAGCCTATCTAACTGCCAAAAACACAATGGAGAAGCAAATTTTAGCTGGCGCGACTGAAAATGTAAATTTATTAAATTCAATTATTGACTCTACAATGCAGCCTAAAACACATGATATAGAGGTTTTTTCTCAAAGTGTGACATCACAATTTTATAAAGGAGATAAAAGTCCGGAATTACGAAGCTTATTTGATCAATACGTAAAATTACGTCCAGAAGTACAAAGTGTATATGTTGGGACTGAAACAGGCTTATTAGTCCAAGAACCAAAGGCGGCGCTTCCGCCTGGTTTTGATCCAAGAAGTAGAGATTGGTATAAAGCTGCAATGGATAAAAAGGGTGAAGTAGTTATATCAAAGCCGTATACTTCAGCCGACACAGGAGAAACAGTTTTAACGATAGCTCAAACAACGAAAGATGGATCAGGAGTTGTAGCTGCTGATATTATTATAAATTATCTACAAGACATAACAAATTCAGTGAAGATAGGGAAAAAAGGCTATGCCTTTCTTTTAGATGAAGATAAAACATATATTGCTCATCCTAATAAAATGGGTACTAAGGAAAACGCAGGATTTATCAATAAATTGTATGAAAAAGAAAAAGGACAGTTTAGTTATAAGTTTGACGGTGAAGATAAAATAATGAGCTTTGCGACCAATAAACAGACAGGATGGAAAATAGGGGGAGCTATGTACTCTTCAGAGATTAGCAAAGACGTAGCACCGATTTTTCAAAAAACGATGCTCATTATCGTTCTGTCTTTTATAATAGGAGCCGTTGCTGTTTTCTTTATCATAAAAACGATTATTAAACCTCTAAAAATATTAAAAGAAAAGGCCGTTACCGTTAGTAAAGGAGACTTGACTGAACAAATACATGTTCAAACCAATGATGAAATTGGTCAATTAGGTGTTGCATTTAATGAAATGCAGGAGAGTCTTAAACTATTAGTTCAACAGATAGATAATAATGCTGAACATACAGCATCTTCTGCGGAACAATTATTAGCAAGTGCTGAACAAACAAGTGCAGCTACAGAACAGGTAGCCGTATCTGTTCAGGAAGTGGCAAATAATGCCGAGTCGCAAACGGTTGCTATAGATAAAAACAATCAATCATTGTTTGAAGTCTCTAAAGGTGTCGGTCGTATAGCAGAAAGTTCGATGAAAGTTTCAGAGCTTGCCTATCATACAACGAAGCAAGCAGAAGTAGGTGAAGAGGCTGTTACTAAAACAGTTAATCAAATGAAGTCCATCCATGATTCTGTGATGGAATCTAATGAAATGATAAAATCCTTATATGAGCGTTCTAAAGATGTAAGCTCCATTTTGGATGTGATTACTGGAATAGCGGACCAAACCAATCTTCTTGCTTTAAATGCAGCAATTGAAGCAGCAAGAGCCGGTGAGCACGGTAAAGGATTTGCTGTTGTTGCCGATGAAGTACGTAAACTTGCTGAACAATCTCAAACGTCAGCTAAAGAAATCTATGAAATCGTCCAACGGATTCAACAGGAGACTAAAAGCTCCGTTGAAACGATGGCTTGTGTGACGGATGATGTTCAGAATGGCGTAAGGATATCTAATGAAGCAATTGCAACGTTTGAACAAATTGTTCAGAAAATGGAAGAAATCACTCCGCATATGGAGGAGGTTTCCGCAATCGCTCAACAGATGTCGGCGGGAGTTCAAGAGGTTACGGCTAACTCGAATGAAATAAGCACAATCGCACAAGAAAATGCAGCAGCTTCAGAAGAAGTAGCTGCTTCTACGCAGGAACAGGCGGCTTCAATGGAGGAAATTTCAGCATCTGCCAAATCACTAGCCGTCATGGCGGAAGATTTAAGGGAGTTAATTTCTAAATTTAAATATTAAAAAGTATTACGTAAAATCGCGATCCTTCAGCATGGAGGATTGCGATTTTTTGAGTTAAGTAGAAATTTTTTTATAAAATTTAAGCACCATATAGAAGGTAATGACGTACTTTAGGAATTAGGTGGTCTGAATTAGATGCTTTTTAAAGAAATGTATTGACACTTATATTACAAAATAGTAATATAGTAAGTCCCGCTAGTATTCATTACATAATATTCTAGCGACTTCAAAATTTAAAAAAGCACGAAAAAATATTTTAAAAAAGTTATTGACTAACAAAGTAATAAAGTGTTATATTATTATATGTCGCTAAGACATACTTAGTTCTTTGAAAACTAAACAAAACAGAAACGCCAACGTAAAGTTTTAAGTGAGTACACACTATAAAAAAGTACAAATGAGCAAGTCA